>NZ_CAMFJF010000001.1 GCF_945956895.1 uncultured Allobosea sp.
GGTCGAAGCGGTGACGGGAAACTGAACGAACACGAAGTGCCGTAGCCTTTCCGTCATGGTCGGGCTTGTCCCGACCATCCACGTCTTCGTCCCGGCAAGTGCCGCTCAAGACATGGATGCTCGCCACAAGGGCGAGCATGACGGCGGGCTCGAAAGACCGACGGAAAAAGAAGCATGGCCGCACGTATCCTGATCGTCGAGGACGAGGAGCCGCTTACCCTACTGCTGCGCTACAATCTCGAAGCCGAGGGCTTCGAGGTCGACAGCGTCGCGCGCGGGGACGATGCGGAGCTGCATCTGCGCGATCACACGCCTGATCTCGTCCTGCTCGACTGGATGTTGCCGGGTCTGTCCGGCATCGAGCTTTGCCGTCGGCTGCGTTCGCGTCGCGATACGGAGCGCGTGCCGATCATCATGCTCACGGCCCGCGGCGAGGAGACAGAGCGGGTGCGCGGGCTTGCGACCGGCGCCGACGACTATGTCGTGAAGCCGTTCTCGCTGCCGGAGCTGATCGCGCGCATCCAGGCGCTTCTTCGCAGGGCGAAGCCGGGTCACGTCGCGGGGTTGCTCGCGGCCGGCGATCTCGAACTCGACCGCACGACGCGCCGCGTCCGCCGCGCCGGCAGCGAACTGCATCTCGGGCCGACCGAGTTCCGCCTGCTGGAGTTCCTGATGCAGGCGCCGGGCCGGGTCTATTCGCGCGCCCAGTTGCTCGACGCCGTCTGGGGGCGCGACGTCTATATCGACGAGCGCACGGTCGACGTCCATGTCGGGCGCCTGCGCAAGGCGATCACGCCGGGCGATGCCAAGGACCCGCTGCGCACCGTGCGCGGCGCCGGCTATGCCTTCGACGAGACCTTTGCGCGGGGCGGCGCGGCGTAAGCTTCAGGCGTCCGGCCCGCCCTCGATATCGCCGACCCAGCGCTGTGCTTCCTCATAGTCCTGCGGCTTGAAGGCGCGAACCTTGACGAAGGGGATCGCCGGATCGAGCAGGTCGATCAGGCGGGCGAGCCAGCCCCTGTCTGTGATCACGGCCTCCTTGGGGAAGCGGCGCAGCTCCCGCAGCTTGCCGATGCTGTAGCGCGCATCCTTCCAGGCGGCGGCGAGCGTCATGTCGGTGAAATCGGTCATATCGGCGAGAATGCCGATCTTCTCGTGGCGGGCGAGCCTGGCGCCGATATCGGCCATGATCGCGTCGAGATCCTCGCCGGTCAGCGTCTGCGACAGGCGGTAGGCGGCGACATGGTCCGGCGCGGGCAGGATGGTGAGCATGGCTCCTCCTTCTCCGAGACAACGCGCGGACGAGGGTGAAGTTTCGCGTACCGATCAGGCTGACGCGACAGGCGCGCGCGTGGCGGCATCGAAGCTTTCGGCCTCGGCGCGCAGCCAGGCGATGAAGGCATCCAGGCCCGGGCGCGGCGGCTGGTCGAGCGGGCGCGTCAGCCAGCAGCCGATGGCGCTGGTGAAGCCGAGCCCCAGCGGATTGACGAGCGCGCCGGAAGCCAGTTCGTCGGCGACATAGCAGCGCGGCGCCAGCGCGAAACCCAGGCCTGCGACCGCGGCGCTGGTGATGACGGAATAATAGCCGTAGCGCACGGTATGCTCGGGCACCGCGCCGCGCAGGTCATGCGCCTCGGTAAACTCGGCCCAGAAGGTCGGCATCTGGTAATGCTGCAGCAGGGTCATCTTCTGGATGTCGGCGGCACGGCGGAAGCCGCCCATCCGTTCGATCAGGCTCGGCGCCGCGACGAGCGCGACATCGCGGCCGAACAGGAAATGCGCCTCCTTGCCGGGCCAGGGCGGGACGCCGTGGGCGATCTCGATATCCGGCTCCTCGGTCTCGCTCTCGCTGACATAGTTGGTGAACTGCACGTCGACGCCGGGATGGGCCTCGGCGAAGGCGGGAAAGCGCGCCATCAGCCAGCGTTCGCCGGCGATCGCGACCATGTGCAGGCGGATCGGCCGGGCGATGGCGTTGCGTTCCGCAAGGCGTCTTGCGCCGCGCTCCATCTGCTCCAGCGCCGCCTCGGCATAGGGCAGGTAGATCGCGCCGGCCTCGGTCAGCTTGAGGCCGAGCGGGCTGCGGTCGAACAGCACGGCGCCGAGATGATGTTCCAGCGAGAGGATCTGCTTGGAAACCGCGCTCTGGGTCAGGTTGACCGCCTGGGCGGCACGGGCCGTCGAGCCCAGCCTCGCAACGGTGGCGAACGCCCTGAGCGCCGCGGCTGAGGGAGGGGGGCGGCCGGCCGCCATGGGGTATTCCTTTTTGGACTATAGCGGCGGAGATCGTTTCGTTTGCCGGGCTCGCGGTCAAGAGGCCATTCTTCCGGGCGGGAGAAGTGACATCATGAACCAGACGACCCGCCTCTGGGGCGGCCGCTTCCGCAAGCAGCCGGACCCGCGCCTGATGAAGCTGTCGAGCGCGGCCGGCGAGCATGCCCGGCTGGTGCCGCAGGACGTCGCAGGCGGCAAGGCACATGCGGCCGAGCTCGGGCGCGCCGGCCTGCTGACGGCGCAGGAGCTTGAGACCATCTTGGCTGCACTCGACGGGATCGCCCGCGACACGGTCGCGGGGCGGATCGCGCCGGGACCGCAGGACGAGGATGTCCATACCTTCATCGAGCGCATCCTGACCGAGCGCATCGGCACGACGGGGGCGAAACTGCGCGCCGGGCGCTCGCGCAACGATCAGGCCGCCAACAATCTCAAGCTCTATCTGCGGAGTAAGTCGCGCTCGCTCGCCGGGATGCTGGCGGAACTGCTGACCGCGATCGCCGATCAGGCCGAGGAGCATGCGGCGTCCGTCTGCCCGGGCTTTACCCATCTCCAGAGCGCGCAGCCCGTCACTTTCGGCCATTGGCTGATGGCGCATGGCCAGGTGCTGATGCGCGATGCCTCGCGCCTGACCGATTGGGAGAAGCGCTCGGGCCAATCCCCGCTCGGGGCGGCGGCGCTCGCGGGCTCGGCGATCACGCTCAATCCGGAACTCAGCGCCAAGGCGCTCGGCTATGACGGCCCGTTCGAGAATTCGGTCGATGCGGTCGGCGCGCGCGACCATGTCGCGGAATTCCTGTTCGTCGCGGCGATGCTGGCGACCAATCTGTCGCGGCTGGCCGAAGAGGTGACGCTGTGGACCTCCCGGCAATTCGCCTGGGTGACGCTGGACGACGCCTTCGCGACGGGATCCTCGATCATGCCGCAGAAGAAGAACCCGGATATCGCCGAGATCTCGCGCGGCCGGGCGGCAAGGCTCGCCGGCGACCTCGTCACCATGCTCGGCGCGCTCAAAGGACTGCCGCTGTCCTATAACCGCGACCTCGCCGAGGATAAGCGCACCGGTTTCGATGCCGTCGACGTGCTGGAAGAGGTGCTGCCGGCCTTCGCCGGACTGATCGCCAGCATGAGCGCCGATGTCGCGACGATGCGGGCGCAGGCCGGTTCGGGCTTCGCGCTGGCGACGGAGGTGGCGGACCATCTGGCGCGCCAGGGCGTGCCCTTCGCCGAGGCGCATGAGATCACCGGCGCGCTGGTGCGCTATTGCGAGGAGATGGGCTGTGAGCTGGAAACGCTCGATGCCGTCGATCTCCGCGCCGTCGATCCGAGGCTCGATGCCGGTGTGCTCGATCATCTGACATTGGATGCGGCAGTCGCCGCGCGCAGCGGCCATGGCGGCACGGCGCCGGACAGGGTGCGCGAGCAGATCGCGCGCTTCCGCGGCAAGCTCGCCGATCTCGAAGCCTGGAGCCGGGAGACGCAGCGATGAGCGACGCGACCTCGCCGATCAGCAGCCGCGACCTCGCCGCCGTCTCGCATCTCCGGATCGTGCCGCGGCGCTTCTACGGGCGCTGGATTGCGTCGGCAATCATCCTCGCCATCCTCGCCTGGGTGGTGATGGCCTTCGTCGAGGGCGACATCGCCTGGCCGGTCGTCCGGCAGTTCTTCACCGCGCCGGCGATCATTGCCGGTCTCGGCAATACGCTGGTCATGACGGCCTGCGCCATGGCGCTGGGCATCGTGCTCGGCGTCGTCTTCGCCATCATGTACATGTCGCCGAACCCGGTGCTGCGCAGCGTCGCGCTGTTCTACATCTGGTTCTTCCGGGGCACGCCGCTGCTGCTCCAGCTCCTGATCTGGTTCAACCTGGCGCTGGTCTTTCCGACCATCGGCATTCCCGGCCTGTTCTCCTGGCGCACGATCGACATCATCGGGCCGTTCATGGCGACGCTGCTCGGGCTCGGCATGAACCAGGGCGCCTATACCGCCGAGGTGGTGCGCGGCGGCATCCTCTCCGTCGATACCGGGCAGACCGAGGCCGCCAAGGCGATCGGCATGACGCGGCTCACGACTCTGCGCCGGATCGTGCTGCCGCAGGCGATGCGGGTCATCATCCCGCCGGTCGGCAACGAGGTCATCAGCATGGTCAAGCTGACCTCGGTCGCGAGCGTGATCCAGTATGCCGAGATCCTGCGCAACGCGCAGACGATCTATTACGCCAATGCCCGCGTCATCGAGTTGCTGATCGTGGCGGCCGGCTGGTACCTGCTCGTGGTGACGATCTTGCAGGTCGGACAGTATTTCCTCGAACGCCATTTCGCGAAGGGCCGGGGAGGGCGGCGCGTCAAGCGCGCGGCGGTGCAGGAGGACGCGGCATGAGCGCGGCTGAGACCCAGGCGAAGGCCGATAGCGCGATCGTCACGATCGCCAATGTCAGCAAGCTCTTCGGCGACCTGAAGGCGCTGAACAACGTCTCGCTTTCGATCGAGCCCGGCACGGTCCAGTGCATCATCGGGCCGTCGGGCTCGGGCAAGTCGACGCTGCTGCGCTGCATCAACCAGCTCGAGAAGATCGACCAGGGCGCGATCCGCGTCGATGGCGAATTGATCGGCTATCGCCGCGTCGGTGACGAATTGCACGAATTGACCGATGTCGAGATCGCGCGCCAGCGCCTCGTCACCGGGATGGTCTTCCAGCGCTTCAACCTGTTCAACCACATGACGGCGTTGCAGAACATCATCGAGGGACCGCTCACCGTGCTGAAGCAGCCGCGCAAGCAGATCGTCGCCGAGGCGATGGCGCTGCTGGAGCGGGTCGGCCTCGCCGACAAGCGCGATTCCTATCCGAGCGAGCTTTCGGGCGGGCAGCAGCAGCGTATCGCGATTGCCCGCGCGCTGGCGATGAAGCCCAAGCTGATGCTGTTCGACGAGCCGACCTCGGCGCTCGACCCCGAACTCGTCGGCGAGGTGCTCAACGTCATGCGCGACCTCGCGGCTTCCGGCATGACCATGATCGTGGTCACCCACGAGCTCGGCTTCGCCCGCGAGGTCGCGAGCGATGTCGTCTTCATGGACAAGGGCGAGATCGTCGAGCAGGGCCCGCCGCAGACTGTACTCGTCGCGCCCAGGCAGGCGCGCACCCGCGATTTCATCGCCGCCGTCCTGAAGTGACGACGGTGAATCCGTTCAGTAGAGGGAGAGACCACATGCTTCGTTTGACCATCGCCGCCGCGCTTCTCGCCGGCACCACGCTCGCCGCGCAGGCCCAGGCCCTGCCAGACCGCATCAAGACCGCCGGCAAGATCGTGATCGCAACCCAGCCGAACTATCCGCCGATCACCTTCAAGGATGTCGCGACCAACCAGCTCTCGGGCTTCGACATCGAGCTCGGCGAGGCGATCGCCAAGGAGCTCGGTGTCAAGGTCGAGTGGCAGGAGACCGCCTTCGCCCAGATGCTGCCCTCACTGCAGACCGGTCGTGTCGACGCCGTGATGGCGGGCATGAGCGATCTGCCGGCGCGGCGCGAGACCGCCGATTTCATCGACTACATGGATTCCGGCGCGCAGTTCTATACGGTCACCGCCTTCAAGGACACGATCAAGACCCCCGAGGATCTCTGCGGCAAGAGCGTCGGCGCCAGCCGCTCGACCAACTGGCCGCGCCAGATCGGTGAGTGGAGCGAGGCGAACTGCGTCGCCAAGGGCAAGCCGGCGATCAACGTGGTCGGCACCGAGGGCTCGGTCGATGCCCGCACCCAGCTCAAGACGCAGCGTCTGCAGGGCGGCGTCCAGGGTAGCGAGACGATGAGCCATTTCCAGAAGCTGGAGCCGAACACCTATATCCCGCTCGGCAAGCCCTTCACCCATTCGCTGGCCGGCATCCCCTTCGCCAAGACGGCGGAAGGCACGCAGCTGCGTGATGCGGTCAAGGGCGCGCTCGACCGGCTCCAGGCCAACGGCACCTATGACGCGCTGATCAAGAAATACGGCCTGCTCGACAACGCGGTGAAGCCGGTCAGCATCAATCAGGGCAAGTGAGTCTCTGGACGGCGGGGTATTTGTCCCCGCCGCTTTGAAACGACGCCGTCATTCCGGGCGGAGCGAAGCGGAGACCCGGAATCCATCGTAGAGCGCGTCGCCCTTCGATGGATTCCGGATCGGCGCGGCTTCGCCGCTTGTCCGGAATGACGGCGTTCTTCGTGGGATTCGCTGCGCGTTGCCGCGTTTGCGCGATCAAGCAACCCGTAGCGCGGGCTTGCAGGCTCGGCTGCGCTGCCGTAACCCGGGCAGGTCTTATCCGGATCGCCAGCGCCCGCCGTCATGTCAGCCTCGATCACCGACCGTTATGCCGCCCTGGTCGAGGCGGGCGCCATCGAGCGCGATCCCGCGCAGGTCGCAGTAGTCAAGAAGCTCCAGGCGCTAACCGAAACGCTCGCCGCCCGGCGCCTGGCCCGCAAGGGCAGCGCGCTCGGCTGGCTCTTCGGCAAGAAGCCGGACACGGCGGCTGCGCCGAAGGGGCTCTATGTCTGGGGCTCGGTCGGCCGCGGCAAGACCATGCTGATGGACATGTTTTTCGAGGCGGCGCCGGTGAAGCGCAAGCGCCGCGTGCATTTCCACGAATTCCTCGCCGACGTTCATGGCCGCATCAATGCCTACCGTCAGAAGGTCAAGAGCGGGGAGGTCAAGGATTCCGATCCGATCGCGCCCGTCGCGGCGGATCTCGCGGAAGAAGCCTATCTGCTCTGCTTCGACGAGTTCACCGTCACCGACATCGCCGATGCGATGATCCTCGGCCGGCTGTTCACGGCACTCTTCGTGGCCGGCGTCGTGGTGGTCGCGACCTCAAATGTCGAGCCGTCGCGGCTCTATGAGGGCGGGCTCAACCGGGCGCTGTTCCTGCCCTTCATCGCATTGCTGCAGACCAAGGTTGAGGTGCTCAAGCTCGACGCGCGCACCGATTTCCGGCTGGAGAAGCTGGGCGGCGCGCCGGTCTATCATGTCCCGGCCGACGAGAAGGCGAAGGCCGCGCTCAATGCCGCCTTCAAGGCGCTGTCGGGCAAGGCGCATGGGCACAAGGCCGTGCTGAGCGTGCAGGGGCACGAACTCGTCCTGCCGCAGGCGGCCGGCGGCGTGGCGCGGGCGAGTTTCGCCGATCTCTGTGCCCAGGCCTATGGTGCCTCGGACTACATCGCCCTGGCGCAGCGCTTCCACACGCTGATGCTCGATGACATTCCGATCCTCGACTACGACCGTCGCAACGAGGCCAAGCGCTTCATCATCCTGATCGACACGCTCTACGAGCATCATGTGAAGCTCGTCGCCTCGGCGGCGGCCGAGCCGCATGAGCTCTACCGCGCCAGGCAGGGGCGCGAGGCCTTCGAGTTCGACCGCACCGTCTCCCGCCTGATCGAGATGCGCTCCGAGGACTATCTGGCGATGCCGCATGGCCGGCCGGATTCCACGGCGAGCGGGGACACGACAGGATTGGTCGAGACGTGAGCTTCGCCGCCGATCAGAAGGAGGCAGTCATCCCGGGCAAGCTGCGCAGCAGCGCCGACCCGGGATCCATGCCTGAACCTTGCTCGGCAGCGCTCCGGGATGGATCCCGGGTCAAGCCCGGGATGACGGTGTGGTTCCTTGCGAACCCAGGATCGGGGAGCCGCTGAGCCATGCCGCAGCGCGAGCCGAGCGAGACCCGCATCCTCACGGTCGCCGGCGAACATCTGCGCAAGTTCGGGCTGAAGCGCTTCACGGTCGTTGCCGTGGCGGAAGAGGCGGGCATGACCCATGCCAATGTCTACCGCTACTTCCCGTCCAAGGGTGCGCTGATCGACGCGGTCGTCGATGTCTGGCTGAAGGCGACCGAGCGGCGGCTGGCCGATGTCGCTGATGGCCCCGACCCGGCCGACGACAAGCTCGAGCGCCTGATCCTGGCGCTGGCCAAGGCCAATCGCGACCTGTTGACCGAGGAACCGCATCTCTTCGCGGCGCTGTCGCTGGCCGTTGCCAAGCGGCACGCGATCAGCCGGCGCAACCGCACCCGCGTGCGGGCCCTGTTCGAGCGGGTGGTCGACGAGGGCATGGCCACCGGCGTGTTCGAGCCACGCGACCGCGACCGGGCGATCGCCTTCGTCATCGACGCCACCAATCGCTTCATCCACCCCGCCTCGCTGGCGCTGGAGGCCGATGTGCCGCAGGCATCCGTCGATACGCGGCTCTCGACCCTTATCCGGGTGATCCTGCGGGTGCTCGGCAGCGGGATCGTGTGAATAATCTGGTGACGAATTACAATATCTGTAAATTGTAATTGCTGGATTTCGTTCCTGCTGGAACCGAGTGCGATTGCCAGTCTCATCTAAGCTATTGAAAAATATAAGCCGCTCTCGCGCGGTATCGCGCGTGGCGTCCGCTGCCCGAGAAAAGCCGCTTTTTCGGCAAGGGTTGCGGCAAAAGGCCGGTTTGGGCCAAAGGAACGCACGGTTTGGCCGGGTCCCCGGCCTGTCGCAGCGCCAAGGCATTTTGAATGTCGAAGCCGGCAGCAGCCGGATCGATGGTAGCGCCAGAAACAAAGGACTAGGCAATGGCCCGTAAGAAGATCGCCCTCATCGGCTCCGGCCAGATCGGCGGCACGCTCGCCCACCTCGCCGGCCTCAAGGAACTGGGCGACGTCGTCCTGTTCGACATCGCCGAGGGCATCCCGCAGGGCAAGGGCCTGGACATCGCCGAGTCCTCGCCGGTCGACGGCTTCGACGCCGGCTACAAGGGCACGAACTCCTACGAGGACATCAAGGGCGCCGACGTCATCATCGTCACCGCCGGCGTGCCGCGCAAGCCCGGCATGAGCCGCGACGACCTGATCGGCATCAACCTCAAGGTGATGAAGTCGGTCGGCGAAGGCATCAAGCAGTACGCTCCGAAGGCCTTCGTGATCTGCATTACCAACCCGCTCGACGCGATGGTCTGGGCTCTCCAGAAGTTCTCGGGCCTGAAGCCCAACATGATCTGCGGCATGGCCGGCGTGCTCGATAGCGCCCGCTTCCGCTACTTCCTCGCCGAGGAGTTCAACGTCTCGGTCAAGGACGTCTCGGCCTTCGTGCTCGGCGGCCATGGCGACGACATGGTGCCGCTGGTCCGTTACTCGGGCGTCGCCGGCATCCCGCTGCCGGACCTCGTCAAGATGAAGTGGACCACGCAGGAGAAGCTGGACGCCATCGTCGAGCGCACCCGCAAGGGCGGCGGCGAGATCGTCAACCTGCTCAAGACCGGCTCGGCCTTCTATGCTCCGGCTGCCTCCGCGATCGCGATGGCCGAGAGCTATCTCAAGGACCAGAAGCGCGTCCTGCCGGCGGCGGCTGCGCTGAAGGGCCAGTACGGCGTCAAGGACATGTTCGTCGGCGTTCCCGTCGTGATCGGTGCCAAGGGCGTCGAGCGCGTCGTCAAGATCCGCCTCAACGGCGCAGAGAAGGAGATGCTGGCGAAGTCGGTGGCTTCGGTCCAGGGCCTGATCGACGCCTGCAAGACCGTCGACCCGTCACTCGCGTGATCTAACTGAAGGCGGCGAGCGTCGATCCGCTTCGCCGCCTTTTCGTCTTCATTTGTCGCTGTCAGGGAAACCGAGCACATGAACATCCACGAATACCAGGGCAAAGCCATTCTCAAGGAATTCGGCGCGCCCGTTTCGGCCGGTTTCCCGGCGCTGACGGTGGCTGAGGCGGTCGAGGCCGCCAAGAAGCTGCCGGGCCCGCTCTATGTCGTAAAGTCGCAGATCCACGCCGGCGGGCGCGGCAAGGGCAAGTTCAAGGAACTGCCGGCCGACGCCAAGGGCGGCGTGCGCCTCGCCAAGTCGGTCGCGGAGGTCGAGGCCTTCGCCAAGGAGATGCTCGGCAACACGCTGGTGACCGTGCAGACCGGCCCGGCCGGCAAGCAGGTCAACCGCCTCTATATCGAGGACGGCTCGGACATCGAGAAGGAGTTCTACCTCTCGGCGCTGGTCGACCGCGAGACCTCGCGCATCGCCTTCGTCGTCTCGACCGAAGGTGGCATGGACATCGAAGCCGTCGCCCATGACACGCCCGAGAAGATCAAGACCTTCTCGGTGGATCCGGCGACCGGCATCATGCCGCATCACGGCCGCACCGTCGCCAAGACGCTGGGCCTGACCGGCGACCTCGCCAAGCAGGCCGGCACGGTCCTGGCCCAGATCTACAACGCCTTCGTCGCCAAGGACATGGCGATGCTCGAGATCAACCCGCTGATCGTGACCACTCAGGGTCAGATCAAGTGCCTCGACGCCAAGGTGAACTTCGACTCCAATTCGCTCTATCGCCACCCGGATGTCGTCGCGCTGCGCGACGAGACCGAGGAGGACGCCAAGGAGATCGAGGCCTCCAAGTACGACCTCGCCTATATCGCGCTCGACGGCACGATCGGTTGCATGGTCAACGGCGCCGGCCTCGCCATGGCGACGCTCGACATCATCCAGCTCTACGGGGAATCGCCCGCCAACTTCCTCGACGTCGGCGGTGGCGCCAGCGAAGAGAAGGTGACGGCGGCGTTCAAGATCATCACCGCCGATCCGAAGGTGAAGGGCATCCTCGTCAACATCTTCGGCGGCATCATGAAGTGCGACGTCATCGCGCGCGGCGTGATCGCGGCGGTGAAGGCCGTCGGCTTGCAGGTTCCGCTGGTCGTGCGCCTCGAAGGCACGAATGTCGAGGAAGGCAAGAAGATCATCCGCGAGTCCGGCCTCAACGTCATCCCCGCCGACGACCTTGACGACGCCGCGCAGAAGATCGTCGCCGCGGTCAAGAAGGCCTGAGGAGCAGACATGTCCATCCTGATCGACAAGAACACCAAGGTCATCTGCCAGGGCTTCACCGGCAAGAACGGCACCTTCCACTCCGAGCAGGCGATCGCCTATGGCACGCAGATGGTCGGCGGCACCTCGCCGGGCAAGGGCGGTTCGCTCCATCTCGGCCTGCCCGTCTTCGACACCGTCGCAGAGGCCCGCGACGCCACCGGCGCCGATGCGTCGGTCGTCTATGTGCCGCCTCCGGGCGCAGCGGACGCGATCTGCGAGGCGATCGACGCCGAGATCCCGCTGATCATCTGCATCACCGAGGGCATCCCGGTGCTCGACATGGTGCGCGTGAAGCGCTCGCTCTCGGGCTCGAAGTCGCGCCTGATCGGCCCGAACTGCCCCGGCGTCGTCACCGCTGGCCAGTCGAAGATCGGCATCATGCCGGCGAACATCTTCAAGCCGGGCAATGTCGGCATCGTCTCGCGCTCGGGCACACTGACCTATGAGGCGGTGTTCCAGACCACGAACGAGGGCCTCGGCCAGACCACGGCCGTCGGCATCGGCGGCGATCCGGTCAAGGGCACCGAGTTCATCGACATGCTCGAGATGTTCCTGGCGGATCCGAAGACCGAGTCGATCGTCATGATCGGCGAGATCGGCGGCTCGGCCGAAGAGGACGCGGCGCAGTTCATCAAGGACGAGGCGAAGCGCGGCCGCAAGAAGCCGATGGTCGGCTTCATCGCCGGTCGCACGGCTCCCCCCGGCCGTCGCATGGGGCATGCGGGCGCGATCATCTCGGGCGGCAAGGGCGGCGCCGAGGACAAGATCGCGGCGATGGAAGCGGCCGGCATCCGGGTCTCGCCCTCGCCGGCGCGCCTTGGAAAGACCTTGGTCGAAGTGTTGAAGGGCTGAGGCGCAAGCGGCGCGGCCGGGGCGATCCCGGCCACGCCGTGCGGTCTTTGGTTACGAAACGATTAGGTTGGGCTTGAGGCCCGGCCGAACGAATTAAAAGGATGTCCGGGCAAGGGTTCGGACATGGCTTAAGCGGCGAAGGAAGGCAGGAGCATCATGGCTCGCCAGGACATCAACGAGGCTCTCGCGCAGACCGGCTTCCTCTATGGCGGCAACGCCGCCTATATCGAGGATCTCTATGCCCGCTACGAGGCCGACCCCAAGTCGGTCGACGAGCAGTGGCAGAGCTTCTTCGGCGCGCTGAAGGACGACAAGGAAGCCGTTCTGCAGAACGCCAAGGGCGCGTCCTGGAAGAAGCCGAACTGGCCGGTCGTCGCCAATGGCGAGCTGGTCTCGGCGCTGGACGGCAACTGGGCCGTCGTCGAGAAGGTGATCTCCGACAAGCTCGGAGCCAAGGCCAAGGCCGCCGGCACCGCGCTCTCCGCGGCGGACGTGCAGCAGGCGACCCGCGATTCCGTGCGCGCGATCATGCTGATCCGCGCCTACCGGATGCGCGGCCATCTCCATGCCAAGCTCGACCCGCTCGGGATTGAGAGCCGCACCGACCATGAGGAATTGTCGCCGGCCGCTTTCGGCTTCACCGACGCCGATCTCGACCGCAAGATCTTCATCGACAACGTGCTCGGCATGGAATTCGCAACCATCCGCGAGATGGTCGCGGTGCTGCAGCGGACCTATTGCGGCACGGTCGGCATCGAGTTCATGCACATCTCCGACCCCGAGCAGAAGGCCTGGCTGCAGGAGCGCATCGAGGGGCCGGACAAGGAGATCGCCTTCACCAAGGAAGGCAAGAAGGCGATCCTGAACAAGCTCGTCGAAGCCGAAGGCTTCGAGAAGTTCCTCGACCTCAAGTTCACCGGCACCAAGCGCTTCGGCCTGGATGGCGGCGAGGCGCTGGTCCCGGCGCTGGAGCAGATCATCAAGCGCGGCGGCGCGCTCGGCGTGCGCGACATCGTCTTCGGCATGGCCCATCGCGGCCGCCTCAACGTGCTGACCCAGGTCTTGGGCAAGCCGCATCGCGCGCTGTTCCACGAGTTCAAGGGCGGCTCCTTCGCCCCCGACGACGTCGAGGGTTCGGGCGACGTGAAGTACCATCTCGGTGCTTCGTCGGACCGCGAGTTCGACGGCAACAACGTCCATATCTCGCTGACCGCCAACCCGTCGCATCTCGAGATCGTCGACCCTGTCGTGCTCGGCAAGGTGCGCGCCAAGCAGGACCAGTTCGGCGACATCGTCGAGCGCTCGAAGGTGCTGCCGCTGCTGATCCATGGCGACGCGGCCTTCGCCGGCCAGGGCGTCGTGGCGGAGTGCCTCGGCCTCTCCGGGCTGAAGGGCCACCGCACCGGCGGCTCGCTGCATTTCATCATCAACAACCAGATCGGCTTTACCACCTATCCGCGCTATTCGCGCTCCTCGCCCTATCCGTCCGACGTGGCGAAGATGGTCGAGGCCCCGGTCTTCCATGTGAACGGCGACGATCCGGAAGCGGTCGTCTTCGCGGCCAAGGTCGCGATCGAGTTCCGGCAGAAGTTCCACAAGCCGGTCGTGATCGACATGTTCTGCTATCGCCGCTTCGGCCATAACGAGGGCGACGAACCGGGCTTCACCCAGCCGCTGATGTACCGCAAGATTCGCGGCCACAAGTCGACATTGGAGCTCTACGGCGCCAAGCTCGAAGCCGAGGGCGTGATCGCCGCCGGCGAGCTTGACGCGATGCGCGCCGGCTGGAAGGGCAAGCTCGAGGTCGAGTTCGACGCCGGCCAGGCCTTCAAGCCGAACAAGGCCGACTGGCTCGACGGCCGCTGGGCCGGCATGAAGGCGATCCGCGCCGACGAGGACGATCCGCGCCGCGGCGCCACCGGTGTTCCCGCCGCCGTGCTCAAGGAGATCACCGAGAAGATCACGGCCGTTCCGGCCGGCTTCAACGTCCACAAGACGATCCAGCGCTTCCTCGACAACCGCAAGAAGGCGGTCGAGAGCGGCGAGGGCATCGACTGGGCGACGGCTGAGGCGCTGGCCTTCGGCTCGCTGCTGCTCGACGGCAACCCGGTCCGCCTCTCCGGCCAGGATTGCGAGCGCGGCACCTTCTCGCAGCGCCATTCGGTGCTGATCGACCAGGAGACCGAAGCCCGCCACACCTCGCTGAACCATATCCGGGAGGACCAGCCCCGCTACGAGGTCATCAACTCGATGCTCTCGGAAGAGGCCGTGCTCGGCTTCGAATACGGCTATACCCTGTCGGAGCCGAACGCTCTGACGATGTGGGAGGCGCAGTTCGGCGACTTCGCCAACGGCGCGCAGGTCGTGTTCGACCAGTTCATCTCGTCCGGCGAGCGCAAGTGGCTGCGCATGTCCGGCCTCGTCTGCCTGCTGCCGCATGGCTACGAGGGCCAGGGGCCGGAGCACTCCTCCGCCCGCCTGGAGCGCTTCCTGCAGATGTGCGCCGAGGACAACATGCAGGTGGCGAACTGCTCGACGCCTGCGAGCTACTTCCACATCCTGCGCCGCCAGCTGAAGCGCGACTTCCGCAAGCCGCTGATCCTGATGACGCCGAAGTCGCTGCTGCGCCACAAGCGCTGCATCTCCGACCTCGCCGACCTCGCCGAGGGCTCGACCTTCCACCGCGTGCTGGCCGACGATGCCGAGCGCGGCAAGTCGACCACCAAGCTGGTCAAGGACTCGAAGATCCGCCGCGTCGTGCTCTGCTCGGGCAAGGTCTATTTCGACCTGCTGGAGGAGCGCGAGAAGCGCGGCGTCGACGATGTCTATCTGATGCGCGTCGAGCAGCTCTATCCGTTCCCGCTGAAGACGCTGGCGCAGGAGCTGGGGCGCTTCAAGGGCGCCGACGTGGTCTGGTGCCAGGAAGAGCCGAAGAACATGGGCTCCTGGACCTTCGTCGAGCCCTATCTGGAATGGGTTCTGGGCCATGCCGGCTCGAAGTCGAAGCGCCCGCGCTATGTCGGCCGCCCGGCCTCGGCCGCGACCGCGACCGGCCTGATGTCCAAGCATCTCGCCCAGCTCAACGCCTTCCTCGACGAGGCCTTCGCGGCCTGACGACCTTCCCGGCAGCACCTGAGCGTGCTGCCGGATTCCATTGCCGCACCGACGCTTGTGCCGGTGCCGACCCGACCGCCAGAGAACGAGACAACAGAGGCCTGACATGGCGACCGAAATCCGCGTACCCACCCTCGGCGAATCCGTTTCCGAGGCCACCATCGGCAAGTGGTTCAAGAAGCCGGGCGAGGCGGTGAAGGCCGACGAGCCCCTGGTCGAGCTCGAGACCGACAAGGTGACGCTGGAAGTCAACGCGCCGGCCGCCGGCGTGCTCGGCGAGATCGTCGCCAAGGAAGGCGAGACGGTCGGCGTCAACGCGCTGCTCGGCTCGATCGCCGAAGGTGGTGCTGCCGCCGCTCCTGCTCCGAAGGCCGAGGTCAAGCCCGCCGCCGCTGCGCCGGCCGCCGAGGCCCCCAAGGCTGCCGCGACCAAGGCCGCCGATTCCGGCCCGGCCGTCTCGCGTCTGGCTGCCGAGAGCGGCGTCGATCCGGCGAATGTCTCTGCCTCAGGCAAGGATGGCCGCGTGACCAAGGGCGATATGCTCGCCGCGATCGCGACCGGCGGCGCTGCCGCCCCGGCCGCCGCGCCTGCGCCGATCGCCGTCCGCGCCCCGTCGGCGCCGGATGACGGCGCCCGCGAAGAGCGCGTCAAGATGACCAAGCTGCGCCAGACCATCGCGCGCCGGCTCAAGGAAGCCCAGTCCAACGCCGCGATGCTGACGACCTTCAACGAGGTCGACATGTCCGGCGTGATGGCGCTGCGCAATCAGTACAAGGACGTCTTCGAGAAGAAGCACGGCGTGAAGCTCGGCTTCATGGGCTTCTTCGTGAAGGCCTGCGTGCAGGCGCTGAAGGAAATCCCGGCGGTCAATGCCGAGATCGACGGCACCGACATCATCTACAAGAACTACTACCATATCGGCGTCGCCGTCGGCACCGAGAAGGGCCTGGTGGTTCCGGTCGTGCGCGATGCGGACGAGCTTTCGATCGCCGGCGTCGAGAAGAAGATCGGCGAGTTCGGCCGCAAGGCCCGCGACGGCAAGCTCTCGATCGAGGAGATGCAGGGCGGCACCTTCACCATCTCGAACGGCGGCGTCTACGGCTCGCTGATGTCGACCCCGATCCTGAACGCGCCGCAATCGGCGATCCTGGGCATGCACAAGATCCAGGAGCGCCCGGTCGTGGTCGGCGGCAAGATCGAGATCCGCCCGATGATGTATCTCGCGGTCAGCTACGACCACCGCATCATCGACGGCAAGGAAGCCGTGACCTTCCTCGTCCGCATCAAGGAAGGCCTGGAGGATCCGGCGCGCCTCGTGCTCGATCTCTGATCGCGCGGAGCAGGACGTGTCGGGCGTTGCGATCGTCACCGGCGGAAGCCGGGGAATCGGCCGGGCGACCGCGATCCTGCTCGCGGAGCGTGGCTACGATCTCGTCGTCAACTACCAGTCCAATGCCGACGCCGCGACTGATACGGTCGCGGCTATTCTCCGGCAGGGCAGGCAGGCCGTGGCGGTCAAGGGCGATGTCGGCGATGAGGCCGATGTCGCCGCGATCTTCGCCGCCGCTGACGGGCTCGGGCGCCTGACGGCGCTGGTCAACAATGCCGGCGTCATCGATGCCCCGCAGCGCCTCGACGAGATGGACCTCGCCCGGCTGGAGCGAATGTTCCGGATCAACCTGACCGGCAGCTTCCTCTGCGCCCGCGAGGCGGTGAAGCGGATGTCGACCCGCCATGGCGGGCAGGGTGGCGGCATCGTCAACCTGTCCTCCGCCGCGGCGGTGCTGGCCGGCGCCGGGCAATATCTCGACTATGCCGCAGCAAAAGCCGGCATCGACATCTTCACGCTCGGCCTCGCTCGCGAGGTCGCGGCCGAGGGCATCCGGGTCAATGCCGTCAGGCCCGGGATCATCGATACCGAGATCCATGCCAGCGGCGGCATGCCTGATCGCGTCGCGCTACTTCGCGACCAGCTTCCGATGAAGCGCGAGGGCACGGCGCGCGAGGTGGCGCAGGCGATCGCCTGGCTGCTCTCGGATGAGGCCTCCTACACCAACGGAACCGTCTTGAACGTGACCGGCGGGCGCTGAAGCGCCGCCGCATTTGAACACAGGAAAGGAAGTCACCATGGCTGCGGCCTACGATCTCGTCGTCATCGGAACCGGCCCCGGCGGCTATGTCTGCGCCATCCGCGCCGCCCAGCTCGGCCTCAAGGTCGCGGTGGTCGAGAAGCGCAAGACCCATGGCGGTACCTGCCTGAATGTCGGCTGCATCCCCTCCAAGGCGCTGCTGCACGCTTCCGAGATGTTCGAGGAAGCCGGCCACACCTTCGAGAAGCTCGGCATCGTCGTCGGCAAGCCGAAGCTCGACCTCAAGGCGATGATGGCCCACAAGCAGGAGACGATCGACGCCAACGTCACCGGCGTCGGCTTCCTCCTGAAGAAGAACAAGATCGACGCCTTCCACGGTACCGCCTCGATCCCCGCCGCCGGCAAGGTCGTCGTCACCGCCGAGGACGGCAAGACGCAGGAGATCGAGACCAAGAACATCGTCATCGCGACGGGGTCGGAATCGGCCCCGCTGCCGGGCGTGACCATCGACGAGAAGACCGTCGTGACCTCGACCGGTGCGCTCGAGATCGGCTCCGTGCCGAAGGAGCTCGTCGTGGTAGGCGCCGGCGTGATCGGCCTCGAGATCGGCTCGGTCTGGAGCCGTCTCGGCGCCAAGGTCACCGTCGTCGAGTTCCTGGACCGCATCCTGCCCGGCATGGATGGCGAGGTCGCCAAGCAGTTCCAGCGCATCCTGGAGAAGCAGGGCTTCAGCTTCCAGCTCGGCTCCAAAGTCACCAAAGTCGAGACGGGCAAGAAGGGCGCGACCGTCACCGTCGAGCCGGCGGCCGGCGGAGAGGCAAAGACGCTCAATGCCGATATCGTGCTGGTCGCGATCGGCCGCCGTCCGAACACCGATGGCCTCGGCCTCGACAAGGCCGGCGTCGCGACCGAGCGTGGCCGCGTCGTCATCGACGACCATTTCAAGACCAATGTCGCCGGCATCTACGCGATCGGCGACGTCGTGCGCGGGCCGATGCTGGCGCACAAGGCCGAGGATGAGGGTGTCGCGGTGGCCGAGATCATCGCCGGCAAGCACGGCCATGTGAACTACGACGCCATTCCCGGTATCGTCTACACCGCGCCGGAAGTCGCCGCGATCGGCAAGACCGAGGAAGAGCTGAAGGCGGCCGGCGTCGCCTACAAGGTCGGCAAGTTCCCGTTCACGGCGAATGGCCGCGCCCGCGCCATGCGCCATACCGAAGGTTTCGTGAAGGTGCTGGCCGATGCCGCGACGGACCGAGTGCTCGGCTGCCATATCATTGGCCCGCATGCCGGCGACCTGATCGCGGAAGTGACGGTGCTGATGGAGTTCGGCGGCTCGTCGGAAGACCTCGCCCGCACCTGTCACGCCCATCCGACGCTGGCCGAGGCGGTCAAGGAAGCCGCGATGGCGGTGGAGAAGCGCCAGATCCATATGTGATCGGGGCCGCTACGGCGGCCTGTCTCAAGCAGCCCGCGTTCTCCGGAGCGCGGGCTGTTTTGCGTTTCGGGTTATAGACTCGTCTTCACGGGTTCTGTCTCGCCATTCCGATGCAGGCCAAAAGCCAGAACCTGGAAGCTTTCGATCCGACGCTATTCCACTTGTCGTCATGCTCGCCCTTGTGGCGAGCATCCACGTCTTGAACACCGCGTTGTCCGAAGCAAAACGTGGATGGTCGGGACAAGCCCGACCATGACGGCAGCGCGGCGTTCCGGTCGGCCCCGAGCCCTCACTAATGCGGCGTGCCGCTCCTCTGGCAGACGAGGTGGAGGAGCCCGTCGCGCGTGGTGTCGTCGCCTGCGCCGATGGGGCGGCCGTCCTCGCCGAAGCGGGCGAGGGTCTCGAAGCCCGCCGCCGCGAGCTGGCGCTCCTGCGTCGCCAGGTCGATGAAGTAGAACAGTCCGCTCCAGCGATGGGCGGGATCGACATGGATGGCGTAATCCGCTTCCTCATGCGCGAAGGGCCGCAGCCGCAGATAGTTGAGCCAGCTCTGCGGATGCACCGAATTCACGATCTCCCGCGGGTGCCAGGAGCGCGCGTGTAGCGGCATGCCGCCGGCGCGGTGCCAGCCGCGATTATGGAAGGAGAAGGCGAAGACCCCGCCCGGCACCAGCACGTCATGCACGGATTCGATCACGGCAAGGCGCTCGGCATGGTCGAAGGCGCTGAGGATGGCCAGTGCGCCGAGCACGAAATCGAAGCGGCCGGGCCCGAACTCGCTGAGTGACCGGACATCGAGATCGAGGAAGGTGGCGCTCGGGAAATTGCGCCGGGCGACGCTGAGCATCGCCTGGGCCTTGTCGATCCCGACATAGTCGGCGACGTGCGGCAGCAAGGCATGTGTCGTGCGCCCGGAGCCGACACCGAGGTCGAGCAGGCGCTTGCCGGCATAATCCTCGCGGAAGTGCTCGAAGATCACGCGCTCGGCGGCGAAGAGGCTCTGCCCGCCATACCACTCGGCGATGTCGCTCCGGTCGAACAGGCCGGCATTGTGGCGCGCGATGTCGATGGTTGTGCCGTGCATGGCGCGCCTCCGGGTCTTGCGAAGGACTGCAAGGTGCCCCCGCGCGCGCCGCCAAACAAATTCTTGGTTAAGATATGCTTAACGCGATCGCTCGTTTGCGCCCTATCCCCGCCGCGCGTGGAACGCTGTCAGCGTGTTCTTGAGCAGGCAGGCGATGGTCATCGGGCCGACGCCGCCCGGGACCGGGGTGATCGCGCCCGCGACCTTCACGGCTTCCGCGAAATCGACGTCGCCGGTGAGCTTGCCGTCGGGCAGGCGGTTGATGCCGACATCGATCACGGTCGCGCCGGGCTTGATCCAGTCGCCCTTGACCATGCGCGGACGGCCGACCGCGGCGATGACGATATCGGCGCGCTTCACCACCGCCGACAGGTCGCGCGTGCGCGAATGGGCGATGGTGACGGTGCAGTCGGCCTGGAGCAGGAGCTGCGCGACCGGGCGACCGACCAGCTCGGAGCGGCCGATCACCACGGCGTCGAGCCCCGACAGCGAGGGCAGGGCCTGCTTCAGCAGAAGCATGCTGCCGAGCGGCGTGCACGGCACGAGGCCGTTCTTGCCGCCGGCGAGCAGGCCGGCATTGATCGGGTGCAGGCCGTCGACATCCTTGGCCGGGTCGATGGCATCGATGATCCGGCCGGTGTCGATATGCTTCGGCAGCGGCAGCTGGACGAGGATGCCGTCGACGTTATCGTCGGCATTGAGCTCGGCGAGCTTGGCGAGGAGCTGTGCTTCCGTCGTATCGGCCGGCAACCGGTGTGCGACCGAATTCATGCCGACCTCGACCGCGAGCTTCTCCTTCGAGGCGACATAGACCTTGCTGGCCGGGTCCTCGCCGACGAGGACGACATGGAGACCGGGAACGATCCCGCGCGCCGCCTTGATCGCTGCGACCTCACGGCCGATCTCGGCCCTGAGCGCAGCGGCAGTGGCCTTGCCGTCGATGATGCGGGCTTCGCCGGTCATGGGTCCGACCTCGTGTTGGCTGATGACGCCGCCCTCATGCGCGATCGCGCCGGTCCGGACAAGCCCGAATGCGTGGCTTCCCCGGCTGCGACGTCATCAGCGGGGGAGGAGGGGCCGGCGCGGCTTGCGACTGTTCCATCGGCCCGGTATCTCCGAACCGGAGCTTGAGAGGCAGGAGAGGCGAGACAACGTGACGACCGGTTTCGCCCGCCTACCCGATGCCTCCGCTTTCCGCCTGACCGACTTGCGCGTGCCTGCCTGCCTGATCGAGGGCGCTGCTATCCAGGTCGATCGCAACGGGCTAGCGCGCGTCGATCTTGCGATCGCTGATGGCCGCATCGCGGCGATCGAGCCTGCCGGGACGGCAAGCGCTGGGTCGAGAACTGCTTTGAGCCTCGACGGCGGCATTGCGCTGCCTCGGCTCGTCGATGCGCATGTCCATCTCGACAAGGGGCATATCTGGCCGCGCAGCCCCAATCCGGACGGCACCTTTCCCGGGGCGCTGAACACGGTCGGCGCCGATCGCGAGGCGAACTGGTCGGCTGAGGACGTGCGGGCGCGGATGGATTTCTCGCTGCGCGGCGCCTTCGCCCACGGCACGGCGGCGATGCGGACGCATCTCGATTCGCTGGGCAAGCAGATCGGCATCTCCTGGCCGGTCTATGCGGAATTGCGGGCGGAATGGGCAGGGCGTATCGCGCTTCAGGCTTCGCCGCTGTTCGGAGCGGATGCTGCGCTCGATCCCGCGCATATGCAGGCGATCGTCGCTGCCGTGAAGGCGCATGGCGACAGGCTGCTCGGCTGCGTCACCTACATGATCCCCGAGCTTGACCGGGCGCTCGACATCCTGTTCCGGGCAGCGATCGAGAACGGCTTCGATCTCGACTTCCATGTCGATGAGACCCAAGATCCGGCGGCACGCTCGCTGGAGCATATTGCGGAGGCGGCCCTGCGCCATCGCTTCACCGGCCGCATCCTCTGCGGGCATTGCTGCTCGCTCGCCCTTCAGGCGCCGGAGGACGAGGCGCGGATCATCGCCAAGGTTCGCGAGGCCGGCATCGACGTGGTCTCGCTGCCGCTGTGCAACATGTATCTGCAGGATCGCCAACAGAGCCGCACGCCGCGCTGGCGCGGCGTCACGGCGCTGCACGAGCTGAAGGCGGCCGGCGTGCCGGTGATGATCGCCTCCGACAATACGCGCGACCCGTTCTACGCCTATGGCGATCTCGATCTCGTCGAGGTGCTGCGCGAGGGCACCCGCATCCTCCAACTCGATCATTCCGGACCGGACTGGGCCGATGCCGTGGCACGGACCCCTGCCCAGACGATGGGCATCGAAGCCGGCGTCATCGCGGTCGGCGCCCCGGCTGATCTCATCCTGACGCGGGCGCGCGACTGGACCGAACTCTTCTCCCGGCCGCAGGCCGATCGCACCGTGCTGGTTTCCGGCAAGGCGATCAACCGGACGTTGCCGGACTACCGCGAACTCGACCATCTGATGGGCAGAGCATCATGACTGCACGCTACGACATCGCCACGCTGAAGGCGCGCCTCGGCAGCATTCGCACCGAGGAGAACCCGGCGCTGGTGAAGCAGAAGAGCCGCGACTTCTTCTGGTACTCGCCGATCCTGAAGCGTCAGCTCGATCATGTCGTGGCCGACATCGTCGTCTCGCCGACGAGCGAGGCCGAGGTCGTGCAAGTGCTGTCGGCTTGCCACGAGCTGGGCATTCCCGTGACGCCGCGCGGCACCGGCACCGGTAATTACGGGCAGGCGATGCCGCTCTCGGGCGGCGTGCTGCTCGACCTCTCCGGTTTCAACAAGGTCAAGGAGATCGCCGCCGGCCGCTATGTCGCCGAGCCCGGCGCGATCATGGCGCGGATCGACGACGAGACGCGCAGCGCTTCGCGGCAGGAACTGCGGCTGCATCCCTCGACCTACCAGACCGCCTCGATCGGTGGCTTCATCGCCGGCGGTTCGGGCGGCGTCGGCTCGATCAAATGGGGCGGCCTGCGCGACTGGGGCAACATCATCCGGCTCAGGGTCGCGACGATGGAGGCAAGCCCGCGCATCCTCGAGTTCTCCGGTGAGGATCTGCACAAGGTCGCCCATGCCTATGGCACCAACGGCATCATCACCGAGGTCGAGATGCCGCTCGGCCCGGCCTACAACTGGGTCGATGTCATCGTCGGCTTCGAGGACCTGCGCACCGCGACCGAATTCGCCAATGCGGTCGGCGAGCAGGACGGGCTCGCGCTGAAGAACCTCAGCGTTGTCGCGGCGCCCGCGCCGCACGACTACTTCCTGCGCCATCGCAAGTTCCTGCCCCGCGACAGCCATCTCGTCATCGTCATGGCCGCCGATTTCGCGGTGGATGCGCTTTGCGCCTATGCGCGGCGCTTCAAGGGCGCGGAGCTGCTGCTGCGCACCGACAAACTCGCGCCCGAGGATGCCAAGGGCCTGCCGCCGGCCTATGAGCTCGGCTGGAACCACACGACGCTGCGGGCTTTGCGCGTCGATCCGGCGATCACCTATCTGCAGGTACTCTATCCCTTCCCGAACCAGGTCGATCTCGTGGACAAGATCCATGCCCGCCTCGGCGACGAGGTGACCTGTCATCTCGAATTCGTGCGCTTCGACGGCAAGATCACCTGCTTCGGCCTGCCGCTGGTGCGCTTCACCAGCGAAGAGCGGCTGGAGGAGATCATGGCGATCCACGAAGAGATGGGCGCGCCGATCTTCAATCCGCATCGCTACACGCTGGAGGAGGGCGGCATGAAGCAGACCGACGAGACGCAACTCGCCTTCAAGCGCGAGGCCGATCCGCAGGGCCTGCTCAACCCCGGCAAGATGATCGCCTGGGAGGACCCGAGCTACGATTATCGCTCGGGCAAGACCTTCCTGTTCCGCAGCCTTGCCGAAGCCGGGGTCGGCTAAGGACCTTACTGGCTTCGCAGGGAAATACGGCGTCATCCCGGGCTTGCCCCGGGATCCATCGAAGGGCGCCGGCGCTCTACGATGGATCCCGGATCGACGCCGCTTCGCGGCTTGTCCGGGATGACGTCGTGGTTCCTTCGGAACGCAATCCGCTCTTGGAGACACCGCCATGCGCGTCCTCGTCCTCTATGCCCATCCTGTGCCGGAGAGCTTCGGCGCCGCCATCCATGAGACGGTCGTCGCCAGCCTGAGGGCGGCGGGGCACGAGGTCGACGATTGCGATCTCTATGCGGAGGGGTTCGACCCGGTGCTGAGCCGGGAGGAGCGGCGCGGCTATCACGACACGGACAGCAACACGCTGCCTGTTGCCGGCTATGTCGAGCGGGTGAAGCGGGCCGAGGCGCTGGTGCTGTGTTTCCCGGTCTGGAATTTCGGCTATCCTGCGATTCTGAAGGGATTTCTCGACCGCGTCTTCCTGCCTGGCGTCTCGTTCAAGATGGTCGATGGCAAGGCACAGCCAGCTTTGCATAACATCCGCCGGCTCGTCGCGGTGACGAGCTATGGCGGCTCGCGCTGGCGCGCCTTCCTGATGGGCGACCCGCCGCGCAAGGCGGTCTGCCGGGCGCTGCGCGCCGTCTGCCACCCGCTGGCGCGTACGACCTATCTCGCCCATCATGAGATGAATCTCTCGACACCGACCAGCCGGGCGGCTTTCCTGAAGAAAGTTGCGGCGAAACTCGCGCTCTCTTAGCTCTGACATTCGATTGTCATCCGTCTGTCATGTTCGCGCGCGAATACGCAGCCGGCGAAGCGTCTGCTTACCCGTCCAAGGATCGGCCCGAAGGATCGACCCCATGACCAAGGCAATCGAGAAGAGTGTCGGCCGTGCCCTGCTCGTCACCGCGCGGCTGCATCGCTCGCGGATGGGCGAGAGGCTGAACGGGCTGGGTTTGTTTCCCGGGCAGGAGCAGGCGCTGAAGGCCCTGCAGCCGGCTGCGATGACGATGGGCGAGCTCGCGGCACTGCTGCGCGTCAAGCCGCCGACCGTGTCGAAGACGATCGGGCGGCTTTCGCTGCAAGGGCTTGTGACGCGCGAGGGCGGCAATCGCGACGGCCGTTTGGTACAGGTCGCGCTGACCGAAGCCGGTCAGAACACGGCGGCCGAGCTCGACGCAGTCTGGAACGAGGTTGAGGAAGAGCTCCTTGACAAGCTCGACGGCAAGGAGCGCAAGCAATTGCGCAAGCTCCTGCGTAAGGCGGCCAAGGGTCTTTCCAAGGCCGGTGCCGACCATGACGATCCCGAGCTCGACGAGGCCGATAGCGACGCCTGATTTCTGCATGGAGTGCATGCTCCGGTGTAGTGGCAACGCGAGCTAAATCGGTTCAATCTGCTCTCGTCATTCCTCCAGAGCATGGCGAGACTCCGTGTCCTCCCCTTCAGTGGCGCCTTCCGAGACGGGCCGCGCGCGCATGGCTGCGATCGGCCTGATGTGCGCGGCCGTCCTGCTGTTCTCGATGCTGGATACCAGCGCGAAATGGCTAGGCCAGTCGATGAACCCGCTGCAAGTGGTGTTCGCGCGCTATGCCGGCAGCATGATCATGGTGTTTGCCCTGATCAACCCCTGGACGCATCCCGGCGTGCTGCGCACCAAGCGGCCCTGGCTGCAGTGGGGCCGATCGCTGCTCCTGCTCGGCTCGACGGCGCTGAACTTCATCGCGCTGCGCTATCTTCAGCTGGCCGAGACGATCTCGATCATGTTCGCGACACCGTTGCTGGTGGCATTGGCCTCCGGACCGTTGCTCGGGGAATGGCCCGGGCCTCGGCGGTTGGCCGCGATCGGCGTCGGCTTCATCGGCGTGCTGGTGGTGACGCGACCGGGGATTGGCGGCATGCATCCGGCGGCGCTGCTCAGCGTCATGGGCTGCCTGTGCTACGCCTTCTATTCCCTGTCGACCCGCATGCTCTCCGGCCATGATTCATCGGAAACGACGATGATCTATTCCGGCGCGGCGGGGACATTGGCGACCATTCCGCTCCTGCCCTGGATCTGGGAAACGCCGCAGACGCTGTTGCCCTGGTTCCTGATGATCGCCGTCGGCGCGCTCGGCGGCTTCGGTCACTGGCTCCTGATCCTGGCGCATCGGTTGGCGCCGGCTACCGTGCTGGCGCCTTTCATCTATTCGCAGATCGTCTGGATGCTGCTGCTCGGCTGGCTGGTCTTCGACCAGTTGCCGGACCTCTGGACCTTCGTCGGTGCCGGCATCGTGATCGCGTCGGGTCTCTACCTGCTCTATCGGGAGCGGGTGCGGCGTGTGCCGCAGGAAGCGGCTTCGGCACGACTGGACTGAGAGACCACTCGGCAACTCTACTGCGGCGGTCGACTGACGGCGTTTTCTGCGCTTCCGGTGCTCACGTACTGTAGTACGCTCCGCTCCGGTTCTCGAAAGCACCGCCATTCGACTCCCCGCAGCGACTTGCCAAGCAGTCTCTGCGGCGCGCTATTTGCTTTTTCCGGACTGATTTTCTTGGCAATGCCCCCGAATGACGGCTTGAACGCCGTCAGACCGTGACCTGCGTGCCGACCTCGACGACGCGGCCGGTCGGGATCTGGAAGAAGTCCGTCGCGTCGGTCGCGCTCTTGGTCAGGCCGATGAAGAGATTGTCCTGCCAGATCGGCATGCCCGATTGCGGCGAGGCCTTGATCGAGCGGCGCGACAGGAAGAACGAGGTCGACATGATGTCGAACTTGAAGCCCTGCTTGCGCAGCATGGCCAGGCCCTTCGGTACGTTCGGGCTTTCCATATAGCCATAGACCATGTCGACCCGCCAGAAATCGTCGGTGATGCGGGCGAGGCGCACGCGTTCCTCGTCGACGACGCGGGGTGTGTCGGCCGAGCGCACGGTCAGGACGACGTTACGCTCGTGCAGCACCTTGTTGTGCTTGAGGTTGTGCAGCAACGAGGCCGGCGCGGTCTCCGGGTCGCTGGTCAGGAAGACGGCCATGCCCTTCACGCGCGCGGGCGGGCTCTTCGAGAGCATGGTGACGAGTTCGAGCAGCGGCACATCGGTCTTGCGGGTCTTGTCGAACAGGATCTTGGTGCCGCGCATCCAGGTCCACATCACCAGCGTCAGGCCCATGGCGAGCAGCACCGGCACATAACCGCCATGGAGCAGCTTCAGCATGTTGGCCGAGAAGAAGGAAACGTCGACGAGCAGGAAGGGCAGGATGAGCGCGCCGGTCGCCAGCGGGCTCCAGCCCCAGTGGCGGCGGATGACGATGGCCGCGAGCATCGACGAGACCACCATCGTACCGAAGACCGAGATGCCATAGGCATGCGACAGGCTCGACGACGTCCGGAACGACCAGACCAGGATCAGCACCACGACGAGCAGCAGCAGGTTGACGCGCGGCACGTAGATCTGGCCGGAGGTCTGCTCGGAGGTGTGGCGGATCTCCATGCGCGGCAGCAGGCCGAGCTGGATCGCCTGCCGGGTCAGCGAGAAGGCGCCGGTGATGACCGACTGGCTGGCGATGATCGTCGCGACCGTCGCCATGATCACGAAGGGCAGCAGCAGGCCCTGCGGCGCGAGGCGGTAGAACGGATTGTCAATCGCGGTCGGGTCGGAGAGGATCAGCGCGCCCTGGCCGAGATAGTTGAGCCACAAGGCCGGGAAGACGACATAGAGCCAGGCGCCGCGGATCGGGCCGCGGCCGAAATGGCCCATGTCGCCATAGAGCGCCTCGGCGCCCGTCACCGCCAGGCAGACCGAGCCGAGCACGGCGAGCGACACGCCGGCATGATCGCGGAAGAAGAGCAGCGCGTACCAGGGGTTGATCGAGCGGAAGACGCTGAGATCGTCAGCGATATGATAGATGCCGAGCCCCGCGAGCGTGAGGAACCAGACCAGCATGATCGGCCCGAACAGGGTCGCGACGCGGTGGGTGCCGTGGCTCTGCATGACGAACAGGCCGATCAGAATCACCGAGGCGATCCAGAGGATGTAGTCGTCGAGCGCCGGCGTGATCAGCTTCACGCCCTCGATCGCCGAGAGGACCGAGATTGCCGGGGTGATCACGGTGTCGCCGTAGAACAGGCCGGCGCCGATCATGCCGAGCAGCAGGACGACATGGCTGCGGGCGCGGCCGAGGCTGCGCTGGGCCAGCGCGACGAGGGTGAGGATGCCACCTTCGCCGTTATTGTCGGCGCGCATCAGCAGCACGACATATTTCAGGGTCACGACGATGACGAGCGACCAGAGGATCAGCGAGAGCACGCCGATGACCACGCTCGGGGGAACCGCAGCATTTTCGGCACCGCCGGTCGCGGCGAGAATCGTTTCGCGCAGCGCGTAGAGCGGGCTCGTGCCGATATCGCCGTAGACGACGCCGAGTGCACCCAGCGCCAGCGCGGCGAAGCCATGCTTGCCGTGGCCGCCATTCTGGTCATGGCTGGCGTCAAGCCCGAAGCGTGAATCCTCCGGCCGAACGGTCGCAGGATTCGGGTTCTCATGCCCCATCAGGGATCTCCGCACATGCTGCGGCGCAGCGAAAGGCCGGGGCCTCTAACACGTTGCGGGCGGCACGCAAAGGCGGGATCAGCCGCTGGTACCGAGACCGACGCCGAAGCGCCGCTCGACATAGGTCGCGACCATGCTCTTGAATTCGGCGGCGATGCCGGCGCCGCGGAGCGTCGCGACCTTCTTGCCGTCGACGAAGACCGGGGCCGTCGGCGCCTCGCCGGTGCCGGGCAGCGAGATGCCGATATCGGCATGCTTGGACTCGCCGGGGCCGTTGACGATGCAGCCCATGACCGCGACGTTGAGGTTCTCGACGCCGGGATAGCGTGTCTTCCATTCGGGCATGGAGGTGGAAATCCAGTTCTGGATATCCCGCGCCAGCTCCTGGAAGACGGTCGAGGTGGTGCGGCCGCAGCCGGGGCAGGCGGCTACCAGCGGCACGAAGGCGCGGAAGCCCATGGTCTGGAGCAGTTCCTGCGCCGTCCTGACCTCGAGCGTGCGGTCGCCGCCGGGCTCGGGCGTCAGCGAATAGCGGATGGTGTCGCCGATGCCTTCCTGCAGAAGGATGCCGAGCGCGGCCGAGGAGGCGACGATGCCCTTCGAGCCCATGCCGGCCTCGGTCAGGCCGAGATGGATGGCGTAGTCCGCGCGGCTCGCCAGCATGCGGTAGACCGTGATCAGGTCCTGCACGCCTGAGACCTTGGCGGAGAGGATGATGTATTCGCGGCCAAGGCCGAGCTCCTCGGCGCGTTCGGCCGAGAGCAGGGCCGATTGCACCATCGCCTCGCGCATGATGGCGCGGGCGTCGAGCGGGCGCAGGGCGCGCGCGTTCTCGTCCATCAACGCGGTCAGGAGTTCCTGGTCGAGCGAGCCCCAGTTGGCGCCGATGCGCACCGGCTTGCTGTGCTTGATCGCAAGCTCGATGATCTGGCTGAACTGCTTGTCCTTCTTGTCCTTGAAGCCGACATTGCCGGGATTGATCCGGTATTTCGCCAGCGCCTCGGCGCAGGCCGGATGGTCGCTCAGCAGCTTGTGGCCGATATAGTGGAAGTCGCCGACCAGCGGCACGTCGACGCCGATGCGGTCGAGCCGCTCGCGGATCTTCGGCACGGCGGCTGCCGCCTCGTCGCGGTCGACGGTGATGCGGACGAGTTCGGAACCCTGCCGGGCGAGCGCCGCGACCTGCGCCACCGTCGCCGCGATATCGGCGGTGTCGGTATTGGTCATCGACTGCACGACGATGGGCGCGCCGCCGCCGACCGTGACATGGCCGACCTTGACGGGGACGGTGAGCTGGCGGCCCAGCGGGCCGGCGCGTTCCGGCGTCAGATAGGAAAAGGCGCGCTCATTCATGCGGGCTCTCTATCATGATCCGGCATTCCGGCAATGCTCGCAGAGCCCGACGATCTCGACCATCTGGTGCGAGGGAGAGAATTGCCGGTTTTCCGCGATCGCCGCCACCGCTTTCTTCATGGCGGGCGAGGAATCCTCGTCGACCCCGCCGCAGGCCTCGCAGATCAGGAAGGCGACGACCTCGTTCGCGCCATGGCCGTGCAGGCAGGCGATATAGGCGTTCTTCGACGAGAGGCGGTGGACGAAGCCCTGCTCGACCAGAAAATCGAGGGCGCGATAGATCGAGATCGGCGCGAGCCGCCGGCCGCCGGCCGGCGAGATGCGGTCGGCCAGATCATAGGCGCCGACGGGGCGATGGTCGGCATGGAGGGCTTCCAGCGCCTGCCGCCGGATCGGCGTCAGGCGCAGACCCCGTTCGCGGCAGATGCGCTCGGCGCGCGCGAGGGCATCCGCCGCGTGGCGGCGGTGATCCTCGGCATGGCGGCAGGCCTGCCCGTCATGTGTGTGGTGCACATGGTCGTCATGCATATGCGCGTCTGACTGCATTTTCGTCATGTTGCGTTGCGAAGGGTCATCGGGCAACGTGCGGCGATATCCGGCCGTTCCATTGCCCTGTCTGGCCCGAACCTAAGCATTTTCTTCCCGATTGTCAGGAGCCTTGACGCTCATGTTCCTCAAAGACCGTACCGCTGCGATCACCGGCTCGACCTCCGGCATCGGACTGGCCTATGCTCGCGCGCTTGCCGCCGAGGGCGCCAACCTCGTCATCAACGGCATCATGGCGCCGGCTGATGCCGAGAAGCTGCGCACCGATCTGGAGGCGGAATTTGGTATCAAGGTGGTGTTTTCGCCCGCCGACATGACCAAGCCCGCCGAGATCGCCGGCTTCATCGCCGAGGGCGAGAAGGTCTTCGGCGCCATCGACATCCTGGTCAACAATGCCGGCATCCAGTTCGTCTCGCCGATCGACGAGTTCCCGATCGAGAAATGGGACCAGATCATCGCGATCAACCTGTCCTCGGCCTTCCATACGATCCGCGCCGTTCTGCCGAAAATGAAGGAGAAGGGCTGGGGCCGCATCATCAACACCGCCTCGGCGCATGCCTTCGTCGCCTCGCCCTTCAAGTCGGCCTATGTCGCGGCCAAGCATGGCGTTGCCGGCCTGACCAAGACTGTGGCGCTGGAAGTCGCGACCAAGGGCATCACGGTCAATGCGATCGCGCCGGGCTACGTCTGGACGCCGCTGGTCGAGAAGCAGATCCCGGACACGATGAAGGCGCGCGGGCTCACCAAGGAGCAGGTGATCAACGACGTGCTGCTCGATGCCCAGCCGACCAAGCAGTTCGTCACGGTCGAGCAGGTCGCGGCGCTGGCGGTGTTCCTGTGCACGGACTCGGCCAAGTCGATCACCGGGACGACGCTGCCGATGGATGGCGGCTGGACCGCTGCGTGAGCGGCCGCCCGTCCCGCAAGGCCGAACCGGTCAAAGGACTGGTCGGTCCGAAGGCGGAGAAGACGGTTTCGCTCGCGCTGCAGGGCGGAGGCGCGCATGGCGCCTTCACCTGGGGCGTGCTCGACGCCATCCTGGAAGACGGGCGCCTCGGCATCGAGGCGCTGACGGGCACCAGTGCCGGCGCGATGAACGCCGTCGTGCTGGCCGAGGGCTGGATCGATGGCGGCATCGATGGCGCGCGCGCCAAGCTCGAAGCCTTCTGGCGGGCGATCAGCGTCGACGGGAAATATGGCGGCTCGGAGCGTTCGCTGCTCGACACCATGCTTGGCGCCTGGGGCAACAATAACGGCACGCCGCCCGGCATGCTGTTCTTCGAGATGTTCGCGAAGGTGGCGAGCCCCTATGACGTCAATCCGCTCAACATCAACCCGCTACGCGGGGTTGTCGCCGATCTCATCGATTTCGAGAAGGTCAGGGCCTGCGATGTGGTGAAGCTGTTCATCGCGGCGACCAATGTCCGCACCGGCAAGATCGCCGTGTTCGAGCGCAAGGACCTGACCGCCGACCACGTCATGGCCTCGGCCTGCCTGCCGATGGTGTTCCAGGCGGTGGAGATCGACGGCGAGGCCTATTGGGATGGCGGCTATATGGGCAACCCGGCCCTGTATCCGTTGTTCTACCAGGCGCATTGCGACGACATTCTGCTCGTCCAGATCAATCCGATCCAGCGGCGGGAACTGCCGACCAAGGCGCGCGAGATCCAGGATCGGCTGAACGAGATCACCTTCAACGCCTCGCTGCTGCGCGAGCTCCGCGCGATCGATTTCGTCAATCGCCTCGTCGATTCCGGCAAGCTGCCGCGCGAGGAGTACAAGCGCGTGCTGATGCATCGGATCGACGGCGGCCCGCCGCTGGCGGAGCTCGCTTCGTCGTCGCGCATGAATGCGGAATGGTCGTTCCTGCTCAAGCTGCGCGACATGGGCCGCAACGCCGGGCGGCGCTGGCTGAAGCGCAACTACGAGGCGATCGGCAAGACCGGCACGCTCGACCTCAGGGACGCGATCGGCTGAGCGGCTGCCGGCCTGCCAATCTTGCACCGAGCCTCTCCGTCATCCCGGGCTTGACCCGGGATCCATCGAAGGGCGCTGCGCTCTACGATGGATCCCGGATCTCCGCTGCGCTCCGCCCGGGATGACGGCGCGCTTTGGGAAAAGGCGGTGCAAGGGACCCTGACGCCGCCGGTATCCTTCACGTTCCGGCGTCGCAGTTGTTCCGGCAGCGCTCTTGCGCGGGCCGCGGACGTGATGTCATTCAGCGGGTCCGAAACGTTTCCAAGAAGACGGGGATTTCATGAGCAAGCTGATCGTCACCGCCGGGCCGTTCAAGTTCGACGCCAAGTTCGAGTTGGAAGCCGCGCCGAAGACCTGCGCCGCCTTCAAGAAGCAGATGCCGTTCATCAGCAAGATGGTGCATGTGCGCTGGAGCGGCGAGGGCGTCTGGATGCCGCTAGGCGATCTCGATTTCGGCGTCGGCTACGAGAACAACACCGCCTATCCGGCTCCCGGCCACATCATCCTGTATCCGGGCGGCGTCAGCGAGACCGAGATCCTGCTCGCCTATGGCGGCGTGCAGTTTGCCAGCAAGGCCGGCGTGCTCTCCGGCAACCACTTCATCACCCTGACCTCGGGGCTGGAGAACCTCTACACGCTCGGCCGCAAGACGCTCTACGAAGGCGTTCAGGACGTGCGCTTCGACCTCGTCGACTGAACTCGAACAGCGCTTGAATGCGGAAAGGGCGGGGCGCCTTGCGTCCCGCCCTTTGCTTATGCTGCAGCCGGAGGATCGGCCGGCGGGTCTTCCGCCGGCTTGGCCGCTGGTGGCCTGGGAGCCGACAACTCAGCAATGCTCTCGGGCTTCGCCGGCTTGGCGGGAGCGGCAGGCTCGACCGGTGCGGTGCCGCTGAGGTTCTGGCAGAGCGAAAGCATGGCGCGGGCGATCTCGGCCTCGCCCATGATCGTCAGCGTCGCCCCGCATTTGGTGAGATGCGCGACTTCGGCATCGGAATGCGCGCGGGCGACGATCGGCAAGGCCGGGTTCTCGGCGCGGGCCTGTTCGCAGACCTGGCCGGCCTCGAAGCTGCCGGGAATGGCGACAAAGAGGCGCACCGCCCGGCCGACCGCGGCGGCGGAGAGCACCTCGGGGTCGGCGGCGTTGCCGACGAGGAGCTCGGCGCCGTCGCGCTTTGCCGTCTCGACCGCGTCGGGATTGTCCTCGATGACCAGGAGCTTGGCGCCTTGAGAGAGCAGGCCGGCGCCGAGCAGGCTGCCGACGCGGCCATAGCCGACGACGACGATGTGATCGGCAAGGCTGGTCGGGGTGATGTCGCGTTCCGGCGTAGGCTCCGGCTGCGGCTCGGGCGCGGCAGCCTCTGGTTCGCCGGCTTCGGAAGCTGCCGCCGGTTTCGGCTTGGCGGCCGGGGCTTCCGGCGCCAGGCGCTCGGCCAGGGCGAAGATTACGGGGTTGAGCAGGATCGACAGGATCGCGCCGGCGAGGATCAGGTCGCGCCCCTGCGCCGGCAGGATGCCCAAAGCTGTGCCGAGGCCGGCAAGGATGAAGGAGAACTCGCCGATCTGGGCGAGCGAGGCCGAGATCGTCAGGGCCGCGGTCTGCGAGCGGCCGAAGGCACGCATGATCAACCAGGCCGCGACGGATTTGCCGATCAGGATGATGGCGAGCGTGCCGATCAGCGGGCCCGGCGCGCGCAGGAGGATGCCGGGGTCGAACAGCATGCCGACCGAGACGAAGAACAGCACCGCGAAGGCGTCGCGCAGCGGCAGCGTCTCTTCGGCTGCGCGCTGCGAGAGCGGCGATTCCGACAGGATCATGCCGGCGAAGAAGGCGCCGAGCGCGAAGGAGACGCCGAACAGGGTCGCCGCCGCATAGGCGACGCCGAGCGCGACAGCGAGAACCGCCAGCCGGAACAGCTCCCGCGAGCCGGTATGAGCGACCCAGTGCAGCACCCAGGGGATGACGCGCCGGCCGATCAGCAGCATGAAGGCGAGGAAGCCGATGAGCTTGGCGAAGGTCAGGCCAAGGACACCCCAGACGCCGAGGTCGAAGCGGGTGGCGAGCGGCGCGCTGCCGCCGGAGGGCGTGCCGTTGATGATCTCGGCCAGAACCGGCAGCAGCACCAGCGCCAGAACCATCGCGATGTCCTCGACGATCAGCCAGCCGACTGCGATGCGGCCGCGCTCGGTCTGGACCAGCCGCCGCTCCTGCAGCGAACGCAGCAACACGACGGTCGAAGCGGTGGAGAGCGCCAGGCCGAAGACCACGCCTGAAAACCAGCTCCAGCCGAGCAGCCTGCCGAGTCCGAGGCCGAGCAGCGTGGCGATGCCGATCTGAACGATGGCGCCGGGCACGGCGATCGCCCGCACCGAGAGCAGGTCCTTCAGGGAGAAATGCAGGCCGACGCCGAACATCAGCAGGATGACGCCGATCTCTGCCAGCTCGTTGGCGAGGTTCTGGTCGCCGACGAAGCCCGGCGTGAACGGGCCAGCGGCGACGCCGGCGAGAAGGTAGCCGACGAGGGGGGAGATCCGCAGCTTTTGGGCGAGAGCCCCGAAGACGAAAGCCAGGCCTAGGCCCGCGACGATAATGGCGATCAGCGGGCCGTGATGCATGGGTCTCCCGAATCCGAAAGGTCAAGAAATCAAGATTGTTTGAACGATCCGAGCATGGGGTTTCGGGATGGTGATTTCAACCGAAAGGCGTACGACTTTTCAGGCTTTGGTGCCGAAAATTCCGGCCGCCGGGAATGGCGGACGATACGGTCAGGCCTTCGGCTTCTCGAGCAGGATCTGGCCCTGTTTCTCGACGCCGATCTTGAGCTTCTCGGCGAAGACCGCGAGCATCCAGGGCAAGGTCACCTCGACGCGGATCAGCCGCTCCTCGACTTCGACGCGGCCATGGACGGTGTGGCCGAGCGCACCGACGCCGAAATGCAGGGCGTCGCCCTCCCAGCGCTCCTCGACCAATTGCATCCTGACCATGCCGAGCCGGTCGCGGATCTTGTCGACGCCGCCGCGCAGGCGCGCGAGCGCGGCGTCCCGGCCGAGGTCATGCGAGATGGTGATGGAAACGGGTTTGCCCATGTCAGCTCATCGGAACGGGAAGGGGGCCGCTATATGGCCATGAGGCAGGCGCTTTTCCAGCGCTGCCGGACAGTGGAACCTGGCAAGAGTTATCTGCTAACCGGGGCGGGCGCGAGATCGAAGTCCGGAAGGGTCCGTGTTGCTGGAACGAATGAAGCAATGGGCACGCCTGCTCAAGCGGGACGCGCTCGCTCTGTGGATCGCGGCTCGCGACAGCCGGACGCCGTGGCATGCGAAGCTCGCGGCGGGCGCGGTCGCGGCCTATGCCCTCAGCCCGATCGATCTCATTCCGGATTTCATCCCGATCCTCGGTTATCTCGACGACCTGATCATCGTGCCGCTCGGCATCCTTCTGGTGGTCAAGCTCATCCCGGGACCGTTGATGGCCGAGTACCGCACCATCGCGGCAAATCAGGCGAAGCAGACGAGCTATGGCGGGATGATCGCGATCCTGGCGATCTGGATCGGGGGCGCAGTTGCGCTGCTCTGGTGGCTATGGCCGGGCGCACTGTTCTGACTATCGATACCCGCGCATGGAAAAGCCCGCCGAACGGGCGGGCCTGATTGTCCATCGCTTGAACCGGAAACTCCGGTTTTCGTCCGCTTCAGTCACGTTCGTTCAGACGCTTCTGGCCGGACTGGGTGACCCGCCAGATGGTGCCGTCCGACTCGACGAGACCGCGATCCTTCAGGGAATGCAACATCGTTTCGTCGAAGATGAAGTGGCGGGTTTCCTCCTCGATGCTCTCGAGCGCGATCCATTCGGGATCGGAGAGAACGAACGGGTGAGCGATCTGGAGGTGCTGAACATGCATGCGCGTCTCCTTCTCGTTGAATGCCCCTGTTCCCGAAGACGTCGCATCCAATCATGACGCGGTCATGGCCGAAGCCGCGAAGAATCGAGGCCCGGTTGTTTTGTCGCGGCGGGGAACTCGGCCGCGCCCGCTTCGTTCTCTGGCCATCACCCCCTTCAACAACGGAGAGACCGCCATGGCGATCAGCAACAGCTTCCCGCCCGATGTTCCGAAGGCCGGCGATGGGGCCGATGAGGCGATGGGCGCCAGCGTGAGCAGCCTGCGCGGCAAGGCGGCGGAATTCGCCGGCAAGGCTCAGGAGACCATCAAGGAGCATTACGACCGGGCGAAGGAAGCCTGGGGCGAGGCCGAGCCGTTCGAGACCGTCCGCGGCGGCGGGGAGGCGGTGGCACGGACAGTCGAGCGCCATCCGCTCACGGTGCTCGGGCTCGGGGTGATCGGCGCCGGCCTCGTCGCCTGGGCGGCGCTGCGCAGCCGGCCGTCATCGGGCTGGGAACGCTACCAGCCGGATGACGGGCGCTGGCGCGGCTGGCTCCAGGATTACGGCTCCGAGGCAGCCGATGCCGGCAACCGGGCCCTGAAATCGGGCGCTGGCTGGTTGCGTTCGCAGCGCGATGTCGCTGACGATTATGCCGACCGCGCAAGCGACTATGCGGCGACGGCCCGCAGCTACGCCGACAGAGGCGGGCGCATGCTGGCGAAGCGCGCCGAGCGCGAACCGGTGGCACTCGTCGTCGGGCTGGGGCTCGCGGCCTATGTGATCGGTTCGCTGTTGAGTTCGTCTTCGGCCAGCGTGCCGGCCGCGGCTCCGGCGCGCAAGCGGAGCGCCCGCCGCTGACGCTTTCGGGCTTCAGCCCTTCAATGAAAAAGCCCTGCGGCGCGAAACGCCGCAGGGCTCGAATATGTTGAAAGGGTGCCTTCCGAAGGGAAGGCGTCCGCTATCTTACCACCAATAGCCGCCGCGACGACCGTACCAGCCACCGCGGTAATAGGAGCGGTTGTCAGCGGCGATGAGCGCGCCACCGACGACACCGGCGGCCACGCCGGCGGCGACAGCCGAGCCGGCTTCGTTCGAGGCGCGACGGTTCTCGACATAGTTGGCCGAGCGGCACTGCTGATAAGCGCGGGTGCCCGGGCGGAAGCCCTGGGACTCGCAGGTCACTTCGGCGTCGGCCATCGACTCCTGCGCGGTCTGGCAACCGGCGAGAAGAGCGGCCATGGCGCCAACAATCAGAATGCTACGCATATTTTATCCTTTTCAGCCTCCCATTGGCCTGGAGGGAGTTAAGAGCAGCGACGTAGGAAGGTCAAGAATAACGCGGGCTTTGCGTTAAAGTTCGCAGCGTCAAATCGCGACAATTCCGCTGCAATCGTGACGATATCGCTGTTCCCCAGGGAGCGGCAGGAGCGTAGGAGCGGTTTTACGCGGGCTCAGGCTTGCATTTGCGCCAAAGCGGCGGAACATGGGCGGAGACCCGATCAGGACAGCCCGGACGTGACGATGCCCCGCTTTCTCATCCTCCTGCCCGCCCTGCTGCTCGGCGCCTGCGCCTATCACACCTCACGCAGCAGCATCGTCGTGGTGACCGACGCAAAGAGCGTTGTGGAGAATTGCACGAAGCTCGGCGAGATCGACGGGCAGGACAGCGTCCAGTCGATCATGACGATCGACAAGACGCGCGATTCGGTGATCACGCGCCTGAAGATTCGCGCGGCAGAGATGGACGGAACCCATGTCTTCGCCACTGCCGCCGACATCAAGTGGAAGGGGCCCGATACCAAGGGTACCGTCTACAAATGCAACCCTTGAGAGTTAGGCTACGCGACGACCAGAGTGGATCGTCATCCCGGGCTTGACCCGGGATCCATCGCTGAGCGTCGAGCTTTATGCTGGCTTCCGGGTTTGCGCTGCTTTGCAGCTCGTCCGGAATGATGGCTGACTTTGCCGTGGTGCAGCTGACTGGCGAGGAGAGTTCAGCTCTTCAGCAGCCATTCGTGCTCGGCGGCGTTGTGGAACTTCCAGGTCCGCTTCGGGCCGGCCATGACGTTGAGATAATAGAGATCGTAGCCGTGGCAGGTGGCGCAGGGATGATAGCCCTTCGGCACCAGCACGACGTCGCCGTTCTCGATCGCCATGGCCTCGTCGAGGCTGCGATCGTCGGTGTAGACACGCTGGAAGCCAAAACCCTGCGGCGGGTTGAGACGGTGGTAGTAGGTCTCTTCCAGATGGGATTCGCGCGGCAGGTCGTCCCGGTCGTGCTTGTGCGGCGGATAGCTGGAGGTGTTGCCGGCGGGGGTGATGACCTCGACGACGAGCAACGAATCCGCCGGCTCGTTCTCAGGCAGGATATTGGTGACGTGGCGGGTGTTGGAACCCTTGCCGCGGATCTCCTGGCCGAGATCGTTCGGGCTGATGACGCGGATGGGCAGGCCGCCCTTGAGGCCGGGCGCCGTGCAGACGGCGAGTTCGAGATCGGTGGTGGCGGTGACCGACCAGTCCGATCCTTCCGGGAGATAGACCGACCAGGGCTTGCCCTCGAAGGGGCTCATGCGCTGGCCCAGTTCGCCCAATTCCTTGCCGCCGGCGGCGGCCTTGCCCTTGCCGGTGACGAAGACCAGGCAGGCCTCGCGGTTGCCGGTCCTGGCGGAGACGGTCTCGCCCGGCTTCAGGCGATGCAGGTCGAAACCGACATAGGTCCAGCCGGCGCTTTCCGGCGTGACATGGGTGACGTGGCCGTACGTGCCCTGCGGCTTGACCTTGAGATGGGACATGGAATGCTCCTCGGGCCGGAAATCAGCATAGCCCTCATCCTGAGGAGGCCCGGAGGGCCGTCTCAAAGGATGATCCAGGAGGCTCCGGAACCATCTGGAGCATCCTTCGAGACGCCGCCTTCGGCGGCTCCTCAGGATGAGGGCTTGTCAGTTAAACTCAAGCCAGCCCGGCTTCCTTGATGAAGCGGGCGAGATTGGCGTGGCCGAGCTTGGCATAGGTCGCCGGCTCCGCCTTCTTAGGGTCCTGCTCGGCCTCGACCACGATCCAGCCGGAATAGCCCTGCAATTCCTTGAGCACGCGGACATAGTCGATCAGGCCGTCGCCCGGCACCGTGTAGACGCCGGCGAGCACGGATTCGAGGAAGGACCAGTCCTCGCGGTTGGAGCGCCACATCACGGCCTCGCGGATATCCTTGCAATGGACATGGTGGATGCGGGCCTTCCAGTGGCGGGCGATGCGGGCGGGGTCGCCGCCGCCCCAGGTGGCATGGCCGGTATCGAGCAAGAGGCCCACGGCCGGGCTGGTGACACCCATGAACCGGTCGATCTCGGCTTCGGTCTGCACCACCGTGCCCATGTGATGGTGGTAGACGAGTTGCAGGCCGTACTCGGCCTTCACCGCTTCGGCGAAGTTGGTGTAGCGCGCGCCGAAATCGTCCCAGCGGTTCTTCGGCAGCACGGGCCGGGCCGAGAGCGGCTTGGCGATGTCGGAATGGATCGCGTTCGAGGTCTCGGCCGCGATCAGGACCGAGCAGCCCATGTCGCGCAGCAGCGTCGCATGGGCCTTCACGGCGACCATCTCGGCGGCGACGTCGCGGACGAGCAGTTCGGTCGAGTACCAGCCGGAGACCAGCGCGTGGCCATGGGCGTCGAGGATCGGTTTCAGCTTGCTGGCCTCGCGCGGAAACTTGTTGCCGAGCTCCATGCCGGTGAAGCCGGCTTCGTGAGCCTCGCTCAGGCAGGTTTCGAGCGGGATGTCGCCGCCGATCTCCAGCATGTCGTCATTCGACCAGCCGATGGGGTTCGCGCCGATGCGGATCATGTTTCAAGTCTTTCCTGATGGCTGGCTCTGCCGTCATTGCGAGGAGCGCAGCGACGAAGCAATCCAGGGGGACGTAGAGCTCTTCCGCCCCTGGATTGCTTCGCTACGCTCGCAATGACGGCCATGGTTCACTCACCGACGCGCTGCCCTTTGCGCTTCTTGTCGTAATTCGCCCGCGCCGTGCGAACTTCGGCACGCTCGCTGACCTCTGGCACCGCGACATCCCACCAGGCGCCGCCGGCTCCCGTCGAGATCAGCGGGTCGGTGTCGATGACGACGACGGTCGTGCGAGTGTTGCTCTTCGCTTGCGCCAGCGCGCTTTCGAGCTCGGCGATCGAGGCTGCCTTCGTCGCGATCGCGCCCATGCTGGCGGCGTGCTGGACGAAGTCGATCTCCGGCAGCGTCTCGTACCGGGCGTCCCTAAGCAGGTTGTTGAAGCTCTGGCCGCCAGTCGCGTTCTGGAGGCGGTTGATGCAGCCGTAGCCGCGATTGTCGAGCAGGACGATGGTGAGCTTGAGGCCCAGCATCACCGAGGTCGCGATCTCGGAATTGAGCATCAGGTAGGAGCCGTCGCCGACCATGACGACGACCTCCTTGTCGGGCCGCGCCATCTTGGCGCCGAGCCCGCCGGCGATCTCGTAGCCCATGCAGGAGAAGCCGTATTCGGCATGGTAGGAGCCGGGCGCGCCGGCCTGCCAGAGCTTGTGCAATTCGCCGGGCAGGCCGCCCGCCGCATGAAGCAGGATGACGTCGGAGCCCAGCGTGCGCTGGACCGCGCCGATGACCTGCGCATCCGAGGGCAGGGCGGCATTGCTGGCGGCGGTCGCCTTGCCGGCTTCCTTCTGCCAGTCGGCCTTGCCGGCCTTGGCATTAGCGGTCCAGCTCTCAGGCGCCTTCCAGCTGCCGATGGCCTCGGCCAGCTCGGTAAGCCCCTCGCGGGCATCGGCGACAAGGGGCAGGGCGTGGTGCTTGCCGGCGTCGAAGGGCTGCACGTTGAGCCCGACGATCGTCTTTGTGGAGGCGCCGAACAGCGCCCAGGAACCGGTCGTGAAGTCCTGCAGGCGCGTGCCGACAGCCAGGACGAGATCGGCCTCGGCCGCGAGCCGGTTGGCGGCTTCGGTGCCGGTGACGCCGACGGCGGCCATGTTGAGCGGATTGTCGTCGGGCAGGGCGGATTTGCCGCCTTGCGTCTCGCAGACCGGAATGCCGGTCGCGGCCGAGAAACGGGCGAGCTCATCGCTGGCGCCGGAATAGAGCACGCCGCCACCGGCGACGATGAGCGGCTTCTTCGCGGCTTTCAGAGCGTCGGCTGCTGCCTTCAGTTCGTCGCGGTCGGAGCGGGGACGGCGCGGCGTCCAGAGGCGCTCGGCGAAGAAGCTCTCGGGATAGTCGTAAGCTTCGGCCTGCACGTCCTGGCAGAGCGCCAGCGTGACGGGGCCGCATTCGGCCGGGTCGGTCAGGACCTGCATGGCGCGGGTCAGCGCCGGGATGATCTGCTCCGGCCGGGTGATGCGGTCGAAATAGCGCGAGACCGGTCGGAAACAGTCATTGGCCGAGACCGTGCCGTCGCCGAAATCCTCGACCTGTTGGAGCACAGGGTCAGGGATGCGGTTGGCGAAGACGTCGCCCGGCAGCAGCAGCACGGGCAGGCGGTTGACATGGGCGAGTGCCGCGGCGGTGACGAGATTGGTCGCGCCGGGGCCGATCGAGGTGGTCGCGGCCATGAAGCGGCGGCGCATATTGGCCTTGGCGTAAGCGATGGCGGCATGGGCCATGGCCTGCTCATTATGGGCGCGGAAGGTCGGCAGGCGCTCGCGCTCGTGCCAGAGCGCCTCGCCGAGGCCGGCGACATTGCCATGGCCGAAGATCGCCCAGACGCCGCCGAAGATCGGGAGGCGCTCTCCGTCGATCTCGGTCATCTGCGCGGCGAGATAGCGCGTCAGCGCCTGCGCCATGGTGAGGCGGACGGTGCGGGTCATGATGGTCTCCAGGCCGGAAAGCTATGCCGCCTTGCGGCCGCGCGTGGCAAGCCAGAGGCCGGTCAGCGCCTCGAATCGCTCTGCCATGTCGGCGATCGCTGCCTCGTCGTCGAGCTTGCCCGAGAGCCAGCCTTCGGCAGCATTCATGAAGATGGTGCGGCCGACGGCGAAGCCCTTGACGATGGGCGCCGAGGCCGTGGCGGCGAAGCCGGCCTCCAGCTCCTCGGCAGGGGCATCGAGCCCGAGCAGCAGCACGCCGCGGCACCAGGGATCATGCTTCGCGATAGTCTTCTCGATCGCGGCCCAGGCGGCGGGAGAGGATTGCGGCTCCAGCTTCCACCAGTCGGGCTTGATGCCGAGCGCGTAGATCTCTTCGAGCACGCGGGCGATCGTATCGGGGCCAAGCGGGCCGTTCTTGCTGGCGATGATCTCGATCAGCAGTTCGCGGCCGACCTTGCGGGCCGCTTCGAACAGGCCGCGCAGCTTCTCCTGCTGCTCGTGCTTCAGTTCTTCCGGATCGTCCGGGTGGTAGAAGCAGAGCGCCTTGATGCAGTGGTCGACCGGCCATTCCGGCAGGAGCGAACCGATATCCTGGCTCACCTCGAAGCGCAGCGGGCGCGAGCCCGGCAATTCGACCGGGCGGCCGAGCCAGGCGAAGGGATGACGGGCGAATTCGAACATCGCCTCGCGGCCATGCTTCTCGTCGAGCAACATGCCGTAGCCGGGGCGGCCATCGGCGACGCGGGCGGCGGCCTTCACCGCCAGCACCTTGAAATCGCGGATGCGGGCGGGCTCGGCGCCGAGCTTCGCGGCGAGTTCTTCCAATTGCGAGCGATGATCGCAGGCCAGCGTCATCAGGGAGGGGATGTCGCGGCGGCGCGTCGTCGCCCAGTGGATGTGGTTGATGTCGGCGTCCTTGCGCAGCGCTCGATGCGGGCTGCCGTTCTTGAGGAAGTACTGCAACTCCTCGAAAGTCGGGCTTTCCGGCGAGCAGAGCAGGCGCGAGACGGCGAAGGCGCCGCAGGCATTGGCCCAGGTCGCGGCGGTGGCGAGGCTTTCGCCGCCGAGCCAGCCGCGCAGGAAGCCGGACATGAAGGCGTCGCCGGCGCCTAAGACGTTGTAGACCTCGATCGGGAAGCCCTTGCCGACGATGCCGTCCTCAAGGTCGTTGGGAATGGCGCCCTCATAGACGATGCAACCCATCGGGCCGCGCTTGAGCACGATGGTCGCAGGCGTCAGCGAGCGGATCGTCTTCAACGCCGGCAGGAGTTCGTTCTCGCCCGAGGCGATCAGGACTTCCTCTTCCGTACCGATGATGAGGTCGCAGCCGGGCAGGACCGTCTTCATCCGCTCGGAGACGGCCTGCGAGGCGATATAGCGGTTGTCGCCGGCATCATGCCCGGCGAGGCCCCAGAGATTGGGGCGGTAATCGATGTCGAGCACGACCTTGCCGCCGTTCCCGCGCATCAGCTTCATCGCCTTGCGCTGGGCGGCTTCGGGGCCGGGACGGGCGAAATGCGTGCCGGTGACGACGACGGCGCGGGCCTTGGCGATGAAGGCGGGGTCGATATCGCCTTCCTCCAGCGCCATGTCGGCGCAGTTCTCGCGATAGAACAGCAGCGGGAAGGACTTGTCGCTCTCGACCGAGAGGATGGCGAGCGCGGTCAGGCGCTCCGGATCGGTCTTGAGGCCGTCGAGATTCACGCCCTCGCGGGCAAGTTGCTCGCGCAGGAAGCGGCCGAACTGCTCGTTGCCGACGCGGGTGAGCAGGGCAGAGTGCAGGCCGAGCCGGGCCGTGCCGATCGCGATATTGGCCGGGCAGCCGCCGACCGATTTGGCGAAGGAGGTGACATCTTCCAGCCGCGAGCCGATCTGCTGGCCGTAGAGATCGACCGAGGCGCGGCCGATGGTGATGACGTCGAGCGCCTGCGCCGATCCGCCGAGCGGTCCCGTCATGTCTCTCTCCCGGCTGCGCTGGTCATCGGAGCCGAAGGGCTCCCGTTGCCGGAATGAAATAATAATTCCAGCTTTTCGTCAATGCGGAATGTACATTCCCTAGAACCTTAAACGCCTCCGATGCGCCGGCCCTTGCCGCGCCCGGTCCGGCGTGCCTCACCAACGCCGACGGCGAGCGCCATCGACAGCGCCATGGTCGAGGCCAGGGTGCGGAATCCGCCGAAATCCGCCTCGGCGACTTCGAACCAGAGCTTGGCGATGCTGGCGAGCGGAGAGAAGGCGCTGTCGGTGATGGCGACCAGCGGCACGCCGCGTTCGGCGAGGCCGCGCGCGTCCTCGATCGTCGCAGGCGCATAGGGCGAGAAGCTGATGACCAGGACCGCATCCTTCGGCGTGGCGAAGGCGATGATCTCCGGATCGAGGCCGGCGGCCGACTCGACGAGCTGGTTGCGGACTTCGAGCTTGCCGAGCGCATAGGCGAGATAGCTCGCCACCGGATAAGAGCGGCGGCGGGCGAGGATGTAGATCGTCTCGGCGCGCGCGAGCACATCGATCGCGCGGTCGAGCGTCGCCTCATCCAGCGTGCGGCTCATCACGTCGAGCGACTTACGCGAGGCGGTGAGGAAGCCGTCGAGGATGCGATGGTTGCCGGCAGCTGCGTCGTCACCGCCCCGCAGCGTATTGAGGCGCTCCTCATAGCTGGAATTGCGCTCGCGCAGCCGTTCGCGGAAGACGCTTTGCAGGCTGGTGAAGCCGTCGAAACCGAGATGCTGGGCGAAGCGGATCAGGGTGGAGGGCTGGACACCGGCCGAGATCGCGATGCTGGCAGCGGTGCCGAAGGCGATCTCGTCGGGATTGTCGAGAGCATAGGCCGCGATCTGGGCGATACGCTTGGGCAGGCTCTCGCGCTGGGCGAGGATCGATGTGCGCAACTCGTCGAAGTCGCGCGGCAGCTCCGCAACGGCGGTTTCGCTCATTGAAGGATTCTCGTTGCCGTCCCTGTTGCGACAGTTCTGGCAGCGAAGCTGAAATGGAGCAAGCGTTCCAATGGAGGAATGGACGGTCGATGGGGGGAGAGGACCGTCATGCCCGGGCTTGACCCGGGCATCTCGTGCCGGTGGAGGCTCCAGTGCCCTCTTGTCCGGAGATTCTCGGGTCTTCGCCTTGCTCCGCCCGAGAATGACGCGGTGCGCTCAGCCCGGCAGGCCGGCGGTGCAGCTCTGGCCGCCATCGACCGGCAGGCAGACGCCGGTAATGAACTTCGCTTCGTCTGAGGCGAGGAAGATCGCGGCGTTGGCGATATCCCAGGCGGTACCCATCTTGCCCATCGGCACCTGCGCGTCGCGGGCGGCCACCATCTCCTCGACGGAGGCGTATTGCGAGGAGATCTGCTTGTAGATCAGCGGTGTGTCGATCAGGCCGGGCATGATGCAGTTCGCCCGGATGCCCCGCTTTGCGTATTGCATCGCGAGCGCGACCGTCGCCTGGTTCACCGCCGCCTTCGTCGCGTAATAGGCAAAGTACGGGTAGCCGGTCCAGCGGATGGCGGCAAGCGAGGAGATGTTGACGATGGCGCCGCCCCCGCCCTTCAGCATCTCCGGGATGACGGCCTTGGCGCAGCGATAGACCGAGCCGAGATTGAGCTGGAGCGAGGCGTTGAACTGCTCTTCCGACAGCTCGACCGGGCCGCCCATATGGGTGACGCCGACATTGTTGTGGAGGATGTCGATGCGGCCGAAATGCCGGGCGGTCGCGGCGACGCAAGCCTCGACCGAGGCGAGATCGGTGACATTCGCGGCGAACGCCAGCGCCTTGCCACCTTCGCGAGTAATGATCGCGGCGGTTTCCTCGGCGGCGGCCAGATTCAGGTCGATGCAGGCGACGCTGGCGCCTTCGCGCGCATAGGCGACTGCCGCGGCCTTGCCGTTGCCCCAGCCGGGCCCGGAGGAGCCCGCGCCGAAAACGATGGCGATCTTGCCCTTCAGCCGGTCGGCCATGTGAGAGTTCTTTCTATTGGATGGGGTAAGGCGCGCCAATGCAGCGCCGTCATGCTCGGTCTTGACCCAAGCATCTCTGAAACCAGAGCGAACTGGTCGTGAGATTCTCGGGTCGAAGCCATGCTTCGCCCGAGAATGACGAGCTAGTAGCCGATCAGCTCAGCGAGCTGCCGACGGCCTTCTCCAGGATGCCCCAGGCCTCGTCGCCGTACTTCTTCTTCCACTCGGCGTAGAAGCCGGCCTTGCGCAGCGCATCGCGGAAGGGGTCGGCCTTGGTCTCGTTGATGGTCATGCCCTTCGAGGCGAGCTCGCCCTGCAGGCCGGCATTGAGCTTTGCGACGTCGTCACGCTCCAGCAGCGCGGCGGCGTTGATGTTCTTGGCGACGATGGCGCGCAGGTCTTCCGGCAGCTTCTCCCAGGCGCGGCGGTTGGCCAGGAACCAGAAGCCGTCCCACATGTGGTTGGTCAGCGAGAGGTACTTCTGCACCTCGAAGAGCTTTGCGGTTGCGATGATCGCGAGCGGGTTCTCCTGGCCGTCGACGATCTTGGTCTGCAGCGCGGTGTAGACCTCGGCGAAGTTGATCGATGCCGGGGCCGACTGGAAGGCGGTGAACATCGAGGTCCAGAGCGGCGAGACCGGCACGCGGATCTTGAAGCCCTTGAGATCGTCAGGCGAATTGACCGGGCCCTTCGACGAGGTGATCTGGCGGAAGCCGTTGTCCCAGATCTTGTCCATGACGACGAGATTGGCCTTGTTGATCTGGCCGCGGACATAGGCGCCGAGCTCGCCGTCCATCGCTTTCCAGACGGCATCGTAGTTCGGGAAGGCGAAGCCGATGCCGGAGAGCGAGGCGTTGGCGACGAGCGTCGACAGGATCAGCGGCGAGAGCGTGAAGAACTCGACGCCGCCCGAGCGCACCTGGCTCAGCATGTCGGTGTCGGAGCCGAGCTGGTTGTTCGGGAAGATCTGGATGTCGACCCGGCCCTTGGTCTCTTCCTTGATCTTCGCCACGGCCTCGTTGGCGCGCGCGTTCATCGGGTGCGCGACGGGCAGGTTGTTGGCGTATTTATAGGTGAACTCGGCGGCCTGGGCGTTGGCGCGGCCGATATGGAAGGTGCCGATGGCAGAGGCGGCGGCTGTCGCCTGGAGCAGGGTGCGGCGCGAGATGGTCATGGGCGTTTTCTCCTTGGTGCTTTTGCTTGTTTCTGCAGTTGATCTCAGAGGCGCGTCATCCCGGCCGCAGCGAAGCGGAGCGCCGGGATCCATCGTAGGGCTGCGTGCTCTACGATGGATCCCGGATCTGCGCGGCTAGCGCCGCTTGTCCGGGATGACATGGAGCCTGTTCGTTCCGGCATGAGCTTCACAGCACCCAGGTCGAGAGGCCGGGGACGAGGGCGATGACGACGAGGCCGACGAGCAGGGCGATGAGATAGGGCCAGATCGCACCCATCGCCTCGTCCGGCGAGACGTTGCCGATCTTGCAGGCGATGTAGAAGCCGATGCCGATCGGCGGCGCCATCAGGCCGATATTCATCGCGGTGACCACGACCATCGCATAGTGCACGTCGTTGATGCCGAGGCTCTTGGCGATCGGGAACATCAGGGGCGCCAGCAGCACGATCGCAGGCAGGCCCTCCAGCACGCAGCCGAGGATCATGAAGACGACGATCGACACCGCCATGAAGCTGAGCCAGCCGCCGGGCAGATGCGCCATGAAGCTGGCGAGGTCGCGCGCGAAGCCGGTCTGGGTCAGCGCCCAGGCCATGGCGAGCGCGGTGCCGAGGATCATCAGGATCGCGCCGGAGAGCGCCGCCGTCTCGACCAGCATCGCGTAGAACTTGCGCGGGCTGATGCCGCCATAGAGCACGATGCCGATGATGAGCGCGTAGAGCACCGCGATGGTCGAGACCTCGGTCGCGGTGGCGACGCCGCCGCCGACCGCGGCGCGGATGATGAAGGGCAGGACCAGCGCCGGTGCCGCGACGAGCGCGACCTTGCCGATCACCGCGAGCGGGGCGCGGCGCACGCCTTTCATGTCCTCCGCCGCCGCCTTCCAGCGGGCGAGGCCCGCGAGCGCGACGAGCAAGACGCCAGCGATGACGAAGCCGGCGTTGAACAAACCCGCGATCGAGACGCCGGCGACGGAGCCGAGCACGATCAGCACGATCGAGGGCGGCACGGTGTCGGCCATGGCGGCGCCGGTCGAAAGCAGCGCGATCAGGTCCTTGGGCTTGTAGCCGCGCCGCTTCATCTCCGGGAACAGCGCAGGCGCCACGGTCGCCATGTCAGAGACCTTGGAGCCCGAAATCCCTGAGACGAGATAAAGCGAGCCGAGCAGGACATAGGACATGCCGGCGCGGACATGGCCGAGCAGCGAGGCCAGGAAATCGACGATCGCCTTGCCCATGCCGGTGGCATCGAGGATGCAGCCGAGCAGCACGAAGATCGGCACCGAGAGCAGGATGAGGCTCGACATGCCCTCGTCCATGCGCCCGATCATCACGATCATCGGGACATTGGTCGAGAAGGCGAGGAAGGCGAGCGTGCCCAGCCCGAAGCAGAAGGCGATCGGAACGCCCGCGACGAGGCAGGCGGCGACAACGCCGATCAGGAAGATCAGGATGTTGTAGTAGCCGAGCCCCTTCAAGGTCGGTCCGAGCAGCCAGAAGGCGAGGCCGAGTCCGCCGACGATTGCAGCCGCAGCGGCGATGTCGACGAGGCGCGCGGTCTTGAAGAGATAGCGCAGGGTCAGCAGCCCCATCAGCACGATGCCGACGGCGATGGCCGAGACCCGCCAGCTCACGGGGATGTTGAGTGCGGCCGAGGTGACGTAACTCTCCTCCACCGCATATTCGATGGCCGGATCGACCATCGCGGCGAGGAAGGCGGCGACGGCGGTCAGCGCCAGGGTCTCGGCGAATTCGCGCAGCCGCTGCGGCATCATGCCGACGAAGAGCGTCAGGCGCAGGTGCTCGTTGCGGTCCACGGCAATGGCGGCGCCGAGCATGGCGAGCCAGATGAAGGCGATCGAGGCGACCTCGTCGACCCAGACGAAGGGCAGCGCGAAGACATAGCGCGAGACGACGCCGAGCAGCAGTACGCCGATGATGAAGGCGACCAGCGCGGCGGCGACGATTTCGACTGGCCGCATGATGGCCGAGCCCGGACGCGCATCCGCGTTCTCGCTCAGGTTCTCGGGGATCGTCAGCGTATCGGCGATATCACTCATGCGGCGGCCTCAGATGCCGGTCGCCGGGCGCATTACGCCCGTGATGCAGAATGCCCTTGGGGCCATCGTTCCGTTCCTCCCTTCGCGCCGATCTTGTGAAGTCGCCGGCGTCGATTGCGGTCCACACTGTGAATAGCCAGGCAGCGGGACGGCGGGCAGATTACACGAGGGAGGCGGCATTGCAATCCGCAAAGCGCCGATCTACGGTTGGGGCACAAGAATAAGGTCCATATCATGGACTGTCTGGAGGAGCGCTTGCCGCAGAATTCCGCGCCCGAAGCCGGCCTGTCCGGCTCGCAGAGCGTCGACCGCGCGCTCGGGCTGCTCTCGCTGATCGGGCGGGAGCCGGCCGACGGCATGCCGCTCGGCGAGATCGTTTCCGGCAGCGGGCTCAACAAGCCGACGACGCGGCGCCTGCTGCTGGCGCTGATGCGGGCCGGGCTTGTCGAGCAGGAGCCGCAGACGCGGCGCTATTGCCTCGGCGAGGAAGCCTTCGTGCTCGGCGTGCTGGCGGCGCGCCGTCACGGCCTGCTCGAGCTGGCGATGGACGGCCTGCGCCGGCTGTCAGCGGAGACGCAGGACACGAGCTTCCTGACCGTTCGGCGCGAGAACTATGCGATCTGCCTGCATCGGGAGGAGGGGACTTATCCGGTGCGGACCCATGCCTTGCAGGCCGGTGACCAGCATCCGCTCGGCGTCGGCGCCGGCTCGCTCGCCATGCTGGCGGCGCTGCCTGACGACGATGTGGACCGGGTGATCGCGGCCAATGAAGCCGCGCTATTGGCGCGCTATCCGGGCTTCGCGCCGGAGGCCTTGCGTGCCGATCTCGCCAAGACGCGGGAGCGCGGCTTCTCGCTCAATCCCGGCCGGCTCGTCGCCAGCTCCTGGGGCATCGGCCGTGCCTTCCGCTATCCGGACGGGCGGGTCGCTGGGGCCCTCTCTATCGCAGCGATCGACAGCCGCATGACGCCGAGCCGGCAGGCGGAGTTGGCGGTGCCGCTGGCACGCGAGGCTGAGCGCATGGAAACGCTCTTGGCCGAGATGTTCGTATCCAAGCGGGCAGCGCGGCCGACGGCCGCCGCCGCGCCGCGATCCATCGAGACAGGGAGAGCCGCAAGATGAGCTCTGCAAAAGGAGCCCCCACCGGGGGCGTCGTGCCGATGACGCGGCGCGTGATGAACCTCGCCCATATCGCGACGCAGAATGCGCGGCGCCTGGCGGAGCATCCCGCCTTTATCTGGGGCGAGAAGACGCTCGACTGGGCCGAGATCGATGCGCAGGTTTCGGCGTTGGCGGCGGGCTTGCGGGCGCGCGGCATCGGCAAGGGCGACCGCCTGCTCGTCCATTCCAAGAATTGCGACGCGATGTTCGTCTCGATGTTCGCGACCTTCCGGCTCGGCGCCGTCTGGGTGCCGACGAATTTCCGCCTGCTGCCGGACGAGGTCGCCTATCTCGCGACCGCTTCCGGCGCCAAGGGCTTCCTCTGCCATGGCGATTTCCCGGAGCATGCAGCGACGGTCGCGGCAGCCCATCCGGCACCGGAGTTCATCTGGCGGATCGGCGAGGGGGCCTTCGGCGAGGACGAGGTCGGTGCCGTCATCGCCCGTCATCGCGGCGAAAAGGTCGAGAATGCGGCGGTCGAGCATGACGATCCCTGCTGGTTCTTCTTCACCTCCGGCACGACCGGGCGCTCGAAGGCTGCGGTGCTGACACATGGCCAGATGGGCTTCGTCATCACCAACCATCTCTGCGACCTCGTGCCCGGCTCGACCGAGAAGGATGCATCGCTGGTGGTGGCGCCGCTTTCGCATGGCGCGGGTGTGCACCAGCTCGTGATCTCGGCGCGCGGTGCGACCTCGATCCTGCTGCCGACCGAGCGCTTCGATATCGACGAGGCCTATCGCCTGATCGCAAAGCACCGGATCAGCAACATCTTCACCGTGCCGACGATCCTGAAGATGCTGGTCGAGCATCCCGCCGTCGACAGCCATGATCATTCCAGCCTGCGCTACATCATCTATGCGGGCGCGCCGATGTATCGCGAGGACCAGAAGGCGGCGCTGAAGAAACTTGGCAAGGTGATCGTGCAGTATTTCGGGCTGGGCGAGGTGACCGGCAACATCACCGTGCTGCCGCCAGCCCTGCATGAGGCCGAGGACGGGCCGAATGCCCGCATCGGCACCTGCGGCTTCGAGCGCACCGGCATGCAGGTGCAGATCCAGGATGAGGACGGCAAGGAGGTCGAGCCCGGCGTTCAGGGTGAGATCTGCGTGATCGGGCCGGCCGTCTTCGCCGGCTATTACGACAACCCGGAAGCCAACGCGAAATCCTTCCGCAACGGCTGGTTCCGCACCGGCGATCTCGGCCATATGGACGAACAGGGCTTCGTCTACATCACCGGCCGGGCCTCGGACATGTACATTTCCGGCGGCTCCAATATCTATCCGCGCGAGATCGAGGAGAAGATCCTGACACATCCCGCGATCGCGGAGGTCGCGGTGCTCGGCGTGCCTGATCCGGTCTGGGGCGAGATCGGCATCGCGGTCTGCGTCAACCGGGCCGGCCAGAATGCGACGGAAGCCGAGATCGCCGATTTCCTCGGGCCGAAGATCGCCCGCTACAAGATGCCGAAGCGCTTCCTGTTCTGGGAGTCGCTGCCGAAATCCGGTTACGGCAAGGTGCCGAAACGCCTCGTCAAGGACGAGCTGGAGAAGCGCGGCGAACTCGATTTCCTGAAGGGGAAGGCGTCGTGAGGCGCATCCAGCAGCCCGGCACCGGTACGCCCGAGCGCATCCAGTGGGTCGAATGCCGCGGGCGGGGTTTTTCGCTGACGCTGCAGGCGGGTGTGCCGCTGCTGGAGGCGGTGAGGAGCGGTTTCGCGGCCGAGGGTTTCGCCTCGGGGGTGGTCAAGCTCGATGGGCTCAGGCTCTCGCCCTTCGCCTATGTGATGCCTGCGCTGTCGAAGACGCCTGAGCATGCGGCCTTCTACAGCGATACCTATCGGCCGGAGGGCGGGGCGCGGATCGAGGTCGGCGCCATGACTTTCGGCCGGCGCGACGGGGCGCCGTTCTTCCATGCCCATGCGCTATGGGTGGAAGGGGACGGCAAGCACAGCGGCGGGCATATCCTGCCGGATGAAACCACCGTGGCCGAGACGATCACGCTGCAGGCTGTCGGGCTGGACGGTGCTGTTTTCGCGGCGGAGCCGGATAGCGAGACGCATTTCAAGCTGTTCGGGCCGGTGGTGGCGTCGGGTGGCGCTGGCGAAGGGCGGTTCTTCGCGCTTCGCGTGAAGCCGAATGTCGATTTTTGCGGAGCGCTGGAAGCGTTCTGCGCCGAGCGTGGCATCCGCGAAGCGGTGATCCATGGCGGCGTCGGCTCGACCATCGGGGCGCGGTTCACGGGTGGCGGCGTGGTCGAGAATTTCGCCACCGAGGTTGCGATTACGGCGGGGCGGATCGCTCCCGCCGCCGGCGGCTTTGAGGCGGCGATCGATGTCGCCTTGGTCGACTACAGCGGTGCACTGGCCAGCGGGCGGTTGAAGCGCGGCGACAATCCGGTGCTGATGACCTTCGAGCTGGTGCTGGAGGCGATCTGAGCCGCCGTGTCATTCTCGGGCGGAGCGAAGCGCAGACCCGAGAATCTCTTCCAGAAGAGGCGCCTTCTGGTCCTGAGATGCTCGGGTCAAGCCCGAGCATGACGGCGGGGTTCAACCGCCCCGCTGCTTCTCGATCTCCCGGTTGCGCAAATCCTTGCGCATGATCTTGCCGGTTGCGGTCAGCGGCAGCTCGGTCACGAACTCGACCTCGCGCGGATACTGATAGGCCGCGAGCCGGTCGCGCACGAAAGCCTGGATTTCGGCTGCCAGTTCCGCTGTCGGCGTCACATCCGGCTTCGGCAGCACGAAGGCCTTGACGATCTCGGTGCGGACGGGATCGGGCACGCCGACCACCGCGACCATCAGCACGGCCGGGTGGCGGATGATGCAATCCTCGATATCGCCCGGCCCGATGCGGTAGGAGCCCGAGGAGATGATGTCGTCGTCGCGGCCCTGGAACCAGAAATAGCCCTCCTCGTCGCGCGCGCCGCTGTCGCCGGTGACGAGCCAGTCGCCGATGAACTTGGCCGCGGTCGCCTCGGGCTGGTTCCAGTATTCCAGCATCATCACCGGATCGGGGCGTGCGACCGCGATCAGCCCTTGCTCGCCATCAGGCAGTTCGCGCCCTTCCGGCGAGATCACCGCGACGCGATGGCCGGGCACGGCGCGGCCCATCGAACCGGGCTTCACGGAAAAGAGGCTCGCGCAATTGGAGACGAGCAGATTGGCCTCGGTCTGGCCGTAGAACTCGTTGACCGGGAAGCCGAAGGTCTCGCGGCTCCAGTCGAGCATGTCGGCGCCGAGCGTCTCGCCGCCGGTGCCGATCGAGCGCATGGCGTAGCCGAAGCGCCTGGGATTGCCGACCTGCCGCATCAACTTGAGCGCGGTTGGCGGCAGGAAGGCGTTACGCACCTTGTGCCGTGCCATCAGCGCGAAGGCGGCCTCGGGATCGAACTTGCGGGCACGGGAGGCCAGCACCGGCACGCCGCAATAGAGGCTGGGCAGGAGCACGTCGAGCAGGCCGCCGATCCAGGCCCAGTCGGCGGGTGTCCAGAACAGGTCATGGGCCTGCGGGAAGAACTCCTGCGGCAGCTGCACGCCGGGCAGATGGCCGAGCAGCACGCGGTGGGCATGCAAGGCGCCCTTCGGTTTCCCCGTTGTGCCGGAGGTATAGATGATCACGGCCGGATCGTCGGCGCGCGTGTCGGCAGGGGTAAAGCGGTCGGAGGCTTTCGCCATCTCCGCCTCGAAATCGAGATGGCCGGTGCCGCCGACGACGAAGATCTTGCGCAGGTTCGGCAGGGCGTCGCGGATCGCCTCGACCTTGCCGATATTCTCGGCGTCAGTGACCAGCACGCTGGCGCCGCTATGGCCGAGGCGGTGCTCAAGCGCCTCGGGGCCGAACAGGATGAAGAGCGGCAGCGCGATGGCGCCGAGCTTATAGGCGCCGAGATGGGCGATCGCGGTCTGCGGCGATTGCGGCAGCAGGATGCCGACGCGCTCGCCCGGACCGATGCCGTGGGCGCGGAGCAGATTGGCGAAGCGGTTCGAGGCGCGCGATAGCTCATCGAAGGAGAGTGTTGCGACCTTGCCTCCGTCCTCCTCGAAGATCAGCGCCGGTTTGCCGCTGCCGTCGGCATGGGCGTCCGAGCAGGCCGTGCCGATATTGAAGCGCTCCGGGATGCGCCAGGCGAAGGCGTCCAGCGTGTCACGATAGGTCGCGCGGCGTTCGAGCATGTCGTCATCCGTCTGCTGAATCTGCGACACTAGACTCGCCATCGGGGGGCCTGACAAGGCGGCGAGGACCTCAGCGCGGCATAACTTTTGTTATAACAATGCGTATGTTATACATGTGATATAACGCGATTGCCTCAGAAAGGATTCCGCAATGAACAAGCAGAACCCTCCTGCGACCGAGCGTGGCAGCGAGAATGCCAACGTGCTGCAGATCCGCAAGATCGGCAATTCGCTTGGGGTGATCCTGCCGCGGGATGTTCTCGCGCAGCTGAAGCTCTCCGAGGGCGACAAGGTCCATCTGGTCGAGCAGGCCGGCGGCGGCTTTCGCTTCGTCAAGCAGAAGCCGGATTTCGACAAGGCGATGGAAGCCGCGCGGCGCGGGATGAAGATCTATCATAACGCACTGGCGGAACTCGCGAAGTGAGCGAGCCGAACTGGCTGTCGGACGAGATCATCATCGCGATTCATGACGAACAGCTCGCCATTCATGGCGGAGGGGTCGGATTGCGCGATGAAGGGATGTTGGCTTCCGCGCTCGAACGACCGGTCAACAAATGGTCCTATGAGAACGCCGGGCTGCCCGAGCTTGCCGCGGCCTATGCGTTCGGGCTGGCAAAGAATCATCCCTTCGTCGACGGCAACAAGCGAACCGCGCTGCTCGCGCTCTACACCTTTCTCTACATCAACGGCGTCGATTTCATCGTGCCTGAAGCCGGTGCCGCTGCCGCGATCCTCGCGCTTGCGGCCGGCGAGGTCGATGAGGACGGGCTGACGCGCTGGATTCGCGACAACTGGCCGAAGGATATGCCGGCATGAGCAAGCCGATCTGGGTCGAGGCCGCGATCAACGGCCCCTGGGGCAAGGAGCGCCAGCCCGGCATTCCGATCAGCATTCCCGATATCGTCGCGGATGGCATCGCCGCCGTGGAGGCGGGCGCGGCGATCGTGCATCTGCATGTCTACGACATGGCGACCGGACGCCAGCGCGACGACTGGGAGCTCTATGCGCAGGCGATCGAGGGTATCCGCGCCAAGGTCGATGCCATCGTCTATCCGACCATTCCGATCCTCGGCTCGGGCTATGCCGGCGACATGATCGGCTCCGGCCGCTACACCCATCTCGAGGAGCTGGCGAAGCGCGGGCTTGCCGAATGGGGTGTGCTCGATCCCGGCTCCTGCAACTGGACGACCTTCTCCGGCATTCCGCAGGGCGAGGCCGGTTTCATCTACCAGAACCCCGGCGAGCATATCCGCGAGGGGATGGAGGTGGCCGAGCGCCACAAGGTCCACCCGAGCTATGCGATCTATGAGCCGGGCTTCACGCGATTGGGCGCGGCCTTGGCCAAGGCCTATCCGGGTATGCCGATGCCGATCTACCGGTTGATGTTCTCGGATGCCTTCGCCTGGGGCTTTCCGCCGCGCGAATGGGCTCTGGAAGCCCATCTCAAGCTGCTCGCCGAGGATGCGCCCGAGGCGCCGGTGATGATCGCCGGGCTCGGTGTCGATCTCGGCGATCTCATCGGCCCGGCGGTAGGGCGGGGCGTCCATGTCCGCGGCGGGCTGGAGGATGCGCCCTTCGGCTGCGACAAGACGAATCGTGAATTGATCGCGGACACCGTCCGGCTGGTCGAGGCGGCGGGCGGACAGCCTGCAAGCGCGGCCGAGGTGCGGGACTGGCTGTCGCGACAGGCGAAGGGAGAGGCGCAGTGAGTTTGCGCGACAAACTGCTCGAACGGTTCCTGCGCTATGTCGCGATCGAGAGCCAGAGCGACATGAAGGCGACGAGCCTGCCGAGCACGCCCGGCCAGCAGGCTCTGGCGGAATTGCTCGCCGAGGAATTGCGCGTGCTCGGGCTGGAGAATGTCGTCATCGACGACCACGCCACGGTGACGGCGCTCAAGCGCGGCACGAAGGCGGGCGCGCCGCGCATCGGCTTCATCGCCCATGTCGATACGGTCGATGTCGGCCTGTCGCCGGTGATCAAGCCACAGGTGTTGCGCTTCGAGGGCGAGGATCTCTGCCTTAATGCGGAGAAGGACATCTGGCTGCGCGTCGCCGAGCATCCTGAGATCGTTGGCTACAGGGGCAGTGAGATCGTCTTCAGCGACGGCACCAGCGTGCTCGGCGCCGACAACAAGGCGGCCGTCGCGATCGTCATGACGCTGCTTGCCGAACTGCGCCCCGAGGACCAGCATGGCGACGTCCTCGTCGCCTTCGTGCCGGACGAGGAGATCGGGCTGCGCGGTGCCAAGGCGCTCGATCTTGCTCGGTTCGACTGCGACTTCGCCTACACGATCGACAGCTGCGAGGTCGGCGAGGTCGTCTGGGAGAATTTCAACGCAGCCATGGCCGAGATCGTCTTCACCGGCGTCACTGCCCATCCGATGTCCGCGAAGGGCGTGCTGGTGAACCCGCTGATGATGGCGCAGGATTTCATGGCCGCCTTCGACCGGGCGCAGACGCCGGAACATACCGAGGGCCGCGAGGGCTACACTTGGTTCCTTGAACTCGTCGCCACGCCGGCCGAAGCGGTGCTCCGGGCCAATATCCGCGATTTCGACAAGATGTCGTTCGCGGCGCGCAAGCGCCGGATCGGCGAGGTCGCGGCGGATATCGTCCGGCGCTATCCGACCGGGCGCGTCACCTCGGAGGTGAGCGACGTTTACGGCAACATCGCCGACAGTCTGGGCGAGGACCGGCGTTCGGTCGATCTCTTGATGGCGGCGCTGGCCGAATTGCAGATCGCGCCGAAGCTGATTCCGATGCGCGGCGGCACGGACGGCGCGGCGCTTTCGGCACGCGGGCTGCCAACGCCGAATTTCTTCACCGGCGCGCATAATTTCCACTCGCGCTTCGAGTTCCTGCCGCTGCCGGCCTTTGAGACCTCCTACGAGGTGGCGCGGCGGATCTGCCTGCTGGCGGGGCAGGGCGCTGCGTAGGCGTTTCGCTTCGTACGAATTCGCCGTCATTCCGGGGCGGCCCATTGGGCCGAGCCCGGAACCCAGAACCGATGCCGTTCATCGCCAGGCGAGCCATTCCCGCGTGCTTCTTCAAGAGGCGGCATCGGTTCTGGATTCCGGGCTCATTGCTGCGCAATGCCCCGGAATGACGGAGGTGGTTCCGGCTCGGACGCGATGCTTCGCGCGGCTTGTCGCATTGGCGTGCGGCCTGACGCCGCCTACATGAGGTGGGCAGGATCAGCGAAAGCGCCATACGCATGTCCGAACGCGACGCCGAAGCCAACCGATTCTCCGCCCGCGCAGCGCGCTATGCCCGCGTCGGCGCCAATGTCGGCGGGGTTGCGGCCCGGATCGCGGGCGCCCGGCTGTTCGGCGTCGAGGGGCGCGACGCCACCAATGCCGAGGCGCTGGCCAAGGCGCTGGGCGGGCTGAAGGGTCCGATCATGAAGGTGGCGCAGCTCGTCGCCACCATCCCCGATGTCGTGCCGCCGGAATACGCTGCCGAGTTGCAGAAGCTGCAATCGCAGGCGCCCCCGATGGGCGCCGCCTTCGTCAAGCGGCGGATGATGGCCGAGCTCGGCGCCAACTGGCGCGAGCGCTTCGGCGAGTTCGACCTGAAGCCCGCAGCGGCGGCCTCGTTGGGGCAGGTGCATCGCGCGACGACGCTCGATGGAGCGGCGCTCGCCTGCAAGCTGCAATATCCCGACATGGAATCGGCCGTCGAGGCCGATATCGCACAGCTCGAGGTGCTGTTCTCGCTACACCGGCGCATGGGCGCGGTGATCGACACCACCGAGATCGCCAAGGAGATCGGCGCCCGCGTCCGCGAGGAGCTCGACTACCGGCGCGAGGCCAAGCATGCCGCGCTCTATCAGGCGATCCTGTCCGATACGCCGGAGGTGCGCGTGCCGGCGCTGGAGCCGGCACTATCGACCCGGCGGCTGCTCACGATGCACTGGCTCGAAGGCAGCCCGATCCTCTCGCACAAGCAGGACGGGCAGGCGGTGCGCGACCGGATCTCGACCGCGATGTTCAAGGCCTGGTGGCGTCCATTCAGCCATCACGGCGTCATCCATGGCGATCCACATCTCGGGAACTACACGGTGTTTGCGGAGGGCGGCGAGCCGCAGGGTATCAACCTGCTCGACTATGGCTGCATCCGCATCTTCCCGGAGAGCTTCGTCGGCGGGGTGGTCGATCTCTACAAGGGGCTGCGCGATGGCGAGGAAGCCCGCGTCGTCCACGCCTACGAGACCTGGGGCTTCAAGGGGCTGACCAAGGACCTCGTCGACACTCTGAATATCTGGGCGCGCTTCATCTACGGGCCGCTGCTGGAGGACCGGGTGAGGCGCATCGCCGAGGGCGTCAGCCCGGCCGAATACGGCCGCAAGCAGGCTTTCCAGGTGCATCAGGCCCTGAAGGCGCGCGGGCCGGTGACTGTGCCGCGCGAATTCGTCTTCATGGACCGCGCCGCGATCGGGCTCGGCGGCGTCTTCCTGCATCTCGATGCGGAGCTGAATTTCCACCGATTGTTCGAGGCGGAGATCGACGGATTTTCGGTGGAGCGGGTTGCCGAGCGGCAGGGCGCGGCGCTGGTCGCTGCTGGTTTGACGCCCTAGACCGGCTTTGCCCTGACTGAACCGTCATTGCGAGGAGCGAAGCGACGAAGCAATCCAGGGGGGACTGTGCTGGAGCGTTCAATCCAGTCCCCCCGGATTGCTTCGCTGCGCTCGCAATGACGGCCTGACGGTTCAATCAGGGCGAAAATTTCCCTGGCCTCGCGTCGCTCAGTCGCCCCCGCCGCCGCAATCCCCGCCGCCGTCATCGCCGAAGCCCCCGCTTCCTCCATCTCCGCCGCCGGACGTGCGGCGCCATCGGGCGATTTCTTCATCGTCGCGCTTCGTCTGCTCGCGTGCCTCGGCGAACCAGCGCTTTGCCTTCTCGCGCAGAGCAGGGTCGAGATCCAGGAGGCGGTCCTTCGTCGTTTGCTTGGTCCGATCGTCCACCGGCGTCTCCATTCGGTGATCCAAGCATAAGCGAATCTGCCGAGCGGCGCTTCCCTGGGCTTGCGTTGGCGTTAATTGCTTCAAAAACAGGAGAAACGAGAGAATATCTTTCTATTTAAATCGATTGAATTCCTCTGATTCCGCCGTTAGAGAAGAGGGGTGCGGTGTGTCAGCGCCACGCTCCACGGCTGCTGCGCGCTGCCGCGTTGCTCGTGCGTCGCGGGTGCGCTACAGGCTTAAAGAGACTGTGTCTTTTTCAGGATCGAGACCATGGCCGACCACGCCCACTCCGCCGACGCTCCCGCGATGGATTATGCCGAGCACGAGCGGACCTATACCGGGTTCGTGCATTTCGCCGAGGTCGGCACTGTTGCCGCGCTCGCCATCGTCGCCGCGCTCGCCGTTGGCGGCGCCAAGCATGCCTGGGGCACGGCGCTGATCGGCACGCTTCTTGCTGTGCTCGGCACCGGCGTCGGCATCGCAGCTCCCTCGATCGGCTGGCGCGCGCCTGTCGTCTCGCTCGTCCTGATGCTCCTCGCGCTGCTTCTGCTCTGACCGTCTCCCCATAACGCCGGAAAGGCCTGCCCCCGCCATGCGCATTGCTGTCCCAGCCGAAACGCAAGGGGCGGAAACCCGCGTCGCAGCGACGCCGGAGACCGTCCGCAAGTTCAAGGGCCTCGGTGCCGAGGTCGTGGTCGAGACGGGGGCGGGCAAAGCTTCCGGTATTCTCGACGCGGATTATGAGGCGGCAGGGGCGACGATCGCCAAGACGGCCAAGGAGGCGCTGAAGGGCGCCGCCATCGTGCTGAAGGTGCGCCGTCCGTCCGAGGGCGAGATCGCCGGCCTGCCGGCCGGCGCGCTCGTCGTCGCGACGATGGATCCCTACGGCAATGAGGCGCAGGTCGAGGCGCTGGCCAAGGCCAATGTCACCGCCTTCGCCATGGAGTTCATGCCGCGCATCACCCGCGCGCAGGTGATGGACGTGCTGTCCTCGCAGGCCAATCTCGCCGGCTATCGCGCCGTGATCGACGGCGCCGCCGAATACGGCCGGGCGCTGCCGATGATGATGACGGCGGCGGGCACGGTGCCGGCTGCGAAGATCTTCATCATGGGCGTCGGCGTAGCCGGCCTGCAGGCGATCGCGACCGCGCGCCGTCTCGGCGCCATCGTCACCGCCACCGACGTGCGCCCCGCCACCAAGGAGCAGGTCGAATCACTCGGCGCAAAATTCCTCGCCGTCGAGGACGAGGAGTTCAAGCAGGCGCAGACCGCCGGCGGCTACGCCAAGGAGATGTCGAAGGAATACCAGGCGAAGCAGGCCGAACTGACGGCCAGCCACATCGCCAAGCAGGATATCGTCATCACCACCGCGCTGATCCCGGGTCGCCCGGCGCCGAAGCTGATCTCGGCGGCGATGGTCGAGAGCATGAAGCCCGGCTCCGTCATCGTCGATCTCGCGGTCGAGCGTGGCGGCAATTGTGAGCTGGCCAAGGCGGGCGAGGTCGTGACCACCGCTAACGGCGTCAAGATCGTCGGCCATCTCAACGTGCCGGGCCGTCTGCCAGCGACATCCTCCTCGCTCTACGCCAAGAACCTCCTCGCCTTCGTCGAGACGCTGATCGACAAGGCCGAGAAGAAGCTCGCGGTGAACTGGGACGACGAGCTGGTCAAGGCGACCGCCCTGACGAAGGACGGCGCCGTCATCCATCCGAATTTCGCGCCGAAGGCCTGAGCGTAAGGAATTCCGACCATGGCAACTCCCTCCACCGAACAGGCTCTCGAACAGGCCCGCAACGCGGCCGCCCTCGCCAAACAGGCAGCCGAGCTTGCCGAGCGCTATGCCGATCAGGCCGCGGCCGCGGCCAGCATCGCGACCGGCGGCGTCGACCCGACGGTCTATCGCCTCGCGATCTTCGTGCTCGCCGTCTTCGTCGGCTACTATGTCGTCTGGTCGGTGACGCCGGCGCTGCATACGCCGCTGATGTCGGTCACCAACGCGATCTCCTCCGTCATCGTCGTCGGCGCCTTGCTGGCGGTCGGCGTCGAGACACTGCCCGCACTCGGTGACGGGCCGATCTGGGCCAAGGTCTTCGGCTTCCTCGCGCTGATCCTCGCCTCGGTGAACATCTTCGGCGGCTTCCTCGTCACAGAGCGCATGCTCGCGATGTACAAGAAGAAGGGTTGATCGCCATGGCCGCGAATCTCTCAGCCCTGCTCTACGTCGTCTCCGGCGTCCTCTTCATCATGGCCCTGCGCGGCCTGTCGCATCCGACGACCTCGCGACAGGGCAACCGCTACGGCATGATCGGCATGGCGATCGCCATCGCCACGACCGTGGTGTTCTACCCGCCCTCCGGCTTCTCCGGCTGGCTGCTCGTGATCCTTGGCATCGCCATCGGCGGCGGCATCGGCGCCTATATGGCGAAGCGCGTGCAGATGACGCAGATGCCGCAGCTCGTCGCCTTCTTCCACTCGCTGGTCGGCCTCGCTGCCGTGCTGGTGGCGGCGGCGGCGCTCTATGCGCCCGAGGCCTTCGGCATCGGCCATACCGGCTCGATCAAGGGCGCGAGCCTGTTCGAGATGGCGCTCGGCGTCGCCATCGGCGCGATCACTTTCACCGGCTCGATCATCGCCTTCCTCAAGCTCGACGGGCGGATGAGCGGCAAGCCGATCATGCTGCCGCAGCGCCACGGCATCAATATCGGGCTCGGCATCGCGCTGGTCGTGCTGCTCGCGATCTTCATCAAGAGCGAGAGCCACGCCGTCTTCTGGCTGATCGTCGCGGTCTCGCTGGCGCTCGGCGTGCTGCTGATCATCCCGATCGGTGGCGCCGACATGCCGGTCGTCGTCTCGATGCTGAACTCCTATTCCGGCTGGGCTGCCGCCGGCATCGGCTTCACGCTCGGCAACATGGCGCTGATCATCACCGGCGCGCTGGTCGGCTCGTCCGGCGCGATCCTGTCCTACATCATGTGCAAGGCGATGAACCGGAGCTTCGTCTCGGTCATCCTCGGCGGCTTTGGCGGCGACGATGCCGCCGCCGCGGCCGGTGGTGCCGTCGAGGCGCGCCCGGTCAAGCAGGGCTCGCCCGATGACGCGGCCTACATCATGAAGAATGCCGCCAAGGTCATCATCGTGCCGGGCTACGGCATGGCGGTGGCGCAGGCGCAGCACACGCTGCGCGAGATGGCGGACCTGCTCAAGAAGGAAGGCGTCGAGGTCAAATACGCCATCCACCCGGTGGCGGGCCGCATGCCCGGCCATATGAACGTGCTGCTGGCGGAAGCCAACGTGCCCTATGACGAGGTCTTCGAGCTCGAGGACATCAACTCGGAATTCGGCCAGGCCGACGTCGCCTTCGTCATCGGCGCCAACGACGTCACCAACCCAGCCGCCAAGACCGACAAGTCCTCGCCGATCTACGGCATGCCGATCCTCGACGTCGAGAAGGCCAAGACCGTGCTCTTCATCAAGCGTGGCATGGCGGCGGGCTATGCCGGCGTCGAGAACGAGCTGTTCTTCCGGCCCAACACGATGATGCTCTTCGGCGACGCCAAGAAGGTCACCGACGAGATCGTCAAGGCGATGGCGCACTGAGGGGCCTCGCCGTCATCGGATCGCTGCAAAGGGCCGGCTTGATCGCCGGCCCTTTCGTTTCCGGGACCTGCATCGCGTGATGATCAGGCGTCTGCTCAAACCGGTGCTGCTGCTCGGGCTTGCGGTCTATGCAGCTGGTCTCGGCCTGCTCTACATGCGCCAGCGCGAGATCATGTATCCGCGCGATTCCGGGCGGGCCGACATCGCCTCTGCCGGCCTTGCGGCCGCCGAGGAGGTCAGCGTGGCCACAGCAGATGGTGAGCGGCTGGTCGCCTGGGTCGTGCCGCCCCGCGCCGGCAAGCCGGTCCTGCTCTATTTCCATGGCAATGCCGGCAATCTCGGGCGGGCCGGACGAGTCAACCGCTTCCGGGCGCTTACGGAGGACGGCACCGGGCTCTTTGCGATCAGTTATCGCGGCTATGGCGGCTCCACCGGCCTGCCGAGCGAGGAGGGGCTGCTGCAGGACGCGCGGGCGGCCTATGGCGCCGCTGCCGCGCGCTTCGGCGCCGGCAGGCTTGTGGGCTATGGCGAGTCGCTCGGCACCGGTGTGGTGCTGAAGCTGGCGGCCGAGGTGCCGCTTCAGGCGGTGGTGCTGGAGGCGCCCTATCGCTCGACGCTCGCCGTGGCGCAGGGCCTCTATCCCTATCTGCCGCTCAGCCTGGCGATGAAGGACCAGTTCCGCTCGGACGAGATCATCGGCCGGATCAAGGTGCCGCTGCTGGTGCTCCATGGCGAGCGTGACCAGGTCATTCCCTTCGCGCAGGGAGAAGAGCTCTACGCGCTCGCGAGCCCGCCCAAGCGCTTCCTGCGCTTTCCGGCGGGCCGGTATACGGACCTGCCGCGATACGGATCGATCGAGGAGGTCCGGCGCTTCCTGGCGGATGCCGCCTCGGGCGGCATCGCGGGCGTGGAGACCCGGACGGTCGGGGAGATTGCCGGCACGCGTCCCTGACAGGCGCGCCCGGCGTCGGATCAGCTCCGGAAGAAGCCGCCGCCACCGCCGCCGATGCGGGAGGAACCGGCGCGGGCAATGGCATTGTTGCCGTCGAGCGCGAGCGCGCGCTGATAGGCTTCCGAGGCTTCCGCCTTCTTGCCGAGCTTCTCGAAGGCGAAGCCGCGGCCGGCCCAGGCATCGGCATTGCGGTTGTCGACGTTCAGCGCGGCGGTGAAATCCTCCTGCGCCGCGTCGTATTTGCCGAGCGCGTTCAGGCTCTGGCCGCGCGCGATATAGGGCGGCGCGGTATAGGGATTGCGGTCGATCACCGAGTCGAAATCGGTGACCGCATGCTGGTGCTGGCCTTCCTTCTGATAGACGAGGCCGCGGGCATGGAAGGCTTCCGCCGATTCGGGGTTGAGCCGGATCGCAGTGTTGAGGTCGGCCAGCGCCTGCTGGCTGTTGCCCTGCTGGCGCAGCAGGTTGGCGCGGGCGATATAGGCCGGCGCATAGTTCGGATTGGCGGTGGTGGCGCGGTTGAAATCGGCGAGGGCCGAATCGGCGCGGCCGCTCTGGCGCAGCGCGAGGCCGCGATTCGTGTAAGCCGAGGCCAGATTCGGATCGAGCTGGATCGCCTTGGTGAAATCCCCGATCGCATCCGAGAAGCGGCCGACGCGGGCATAGGCGGCGCCGCGGGTGTTGTAGGCGCCCGGATCGTTCGGATTGCGCGAGATGACGTCGCTCAGCGAGCCGATATTGACGCTGGCATCGGCGGTGTCGCGGGTGTCGAGTTCGGCGACGGCGGGCTGGGAACCGAGATTGGAGACGGTGTCGCAACCCGCAAGCGCCAGCGCCATGCCGGCTGCGGCCAACCAGTTACTGCCTCGGATCATGCTCTGCCTCATCGGTCTCGTGCTTCGCCTGCCGCGATGCCCCCGATCCCCGGAGATGATCGGCCTTGTGGCCGCCGCGGCGTGATCGCGCTCCCCGCCGACAGCGCACTGCCGGAGACAACGCCCGAAACCCGCCAAAACTTGGTTAACGTCGCTGAAATGACAACGCGCCCGGAGCGGGCTCCAGGCGCGAATCGCTATCGGCCCTGTCGTGACGACCCCATGGGGATCGCCATGAGGGTCTCAGGGGCGCTTGGGCTTCACCGGCGCGGGCAGGAGGCCTTCGCGCTGGAGCTTCTTGCGCTGGAGCTTGCGGGCGCGGCGCACGGCCTCGGCCGACTCGCGAGCGCGCTTCTCGGACGGCTTCTCGTAGTGACCACGGAGCTTCATCTCACGGAAGATGCCTTCGCGCTGCATCTTCTTCTTGAGGGCGCGGAGAGCCTGATCGACATTGTTGTCGCGAACGAGAACCTGCACGTGAAACGTCCGTCCTTAAGCGGTTGATCCAAGAATTGGGGCCGGCGGCGGGGCAGGCCCTCCGCGCGAAGATGGGTGCGGATAGCAGAATTCATTTCGCCTGTCCACGCCACAAACCCGTGAAAATCGGGTCTGAGCACGTTTCAGACCGGCCTTGTATCCAGCGCTTAGCCGGCCTCGCCGAGAATCCGGGTGACATGGCCCATTTTGCGGCCGGGACGAGCGTCGCGCTTGCCGTAGAGATGCAGATGCGCGCCGGGTTCGGCCAGCAATTCGCGCCAGCGGAGCGCACTCGCGCCGATCAGATTCTCCATCTCGACACGGCCGCGCCGGGCGGTCGAGCCGAGCGGGAAGCCGCAGACGGCGCGGACATGCTGGTGGAACTGCGAGGTCTGCGCGCCCTCGCTGGTCCAATGCCCGGAATTATGGACGCGCGGGGCGATCTCGTTGACGACGACGCGCTCGGCGAGGTCGCCCTCGGCTTCGAGTACGAACAGCTCCACGGCAAAGACGCCGACATAGCCGAGCGCCTCACCGATGCGCCGGGCCGCGTCGATCGCCTGCAGCGACGCGCCCTCCGAGAGATTCGCCGGGATGCGCGTATAGGCGAGGATGTGATCGCGGTGCTCGTTCTCGCAGACGTCGAAGGCGGCGAAGGAGCCATCGAGCCCGCGCGCCGCGACGACCGAGACCTCACGGACGAAGGAGACGAAACCTTCGAGGATCGCCGGAAAGCGCCCGATCGCCTCATGGGCCTCGGCGAGGTCGCTGCCCGGCGCGATCTTGACCTGGCCCTTGCCGTCATAGCCGAAGCGGCGGGTCTTCAGGACCGAGGGCCGGCCGAGCGCGGCCGCAGCCGATTCGAGATCGGCCAGCGTGTCGACGGCGCGGAAGGGGGCGACGGCAAGGCCAAGCTCGGAGACGAAGCGCTTTTCGCTGAGCCGGTCCTGCGTCACCGCCAGGGCGCGGGCGCCGGGATGGAGCGGCACGCGCGCGGCGAGGAAGGCGGCGGTCGCCGCCGGAACGTTCTCGAACTCGTAGGTCACGACGTCGACGGCATCGGCGAAGCGGGCGAGCGCTTCCTCGTCCTCGTACTCCGCGACGGTGTGGCGTGCCGCGACATCGAAGGCCGGGCTATCGGTCTCGGGCGCGAAGATATGGCAGCGGATGCCGAGATCGGCGGCGGCGAGCGCCATCATCCGGGCGAGCTGGCCGCCGCCGAGGATGCCGAGCATGGCGCCGGGCGCGAGGCCGGTCGGGACGGGCGCGCTCATGTGTCGTCCCGGTTGGGGCGCTCGGCGATACCGGCGCTCTGGCGGGCGCGATAAGCGTCGAGCCGGCCGGCCAGCGCGGTGTCGGAGAGAGCGAGCACCGCGGCGGCGAGCAGGGCGGCGTTGACGGCGCCGGCCCGGCCGATGGCAAGCGTGCCGACCGGGATGCCGGCCGGCATCTGCACGATCGAGAGCAGGCTGTCCTGGCCTGAGAGGGCCTTGGATTCGACGGGTACGCCGAATACGGGCAGGGGCGTCAGCGAGGCCGTCATGCCCGGCAGATGAGCGGCGCCGCCGGCGCCGGCGATGACCACCTTGAAACCTTCCGCCTTGGCGCCCTTGGCGAAGTCGAAGAGGCGTTCGGGCGTGCGATGGGCCGAGACGATGCGGGCATCATAGGGAATGGCGAGGGCGTCGAGCGCCTCTGCCGCATGACGCATCGTCGCCCAATCGGACTGGCTGCCCATGATGATGGCGACGGGGGGGCTGCTGGCTGCCATGGAATGCGCTCGGGCTCGGCTCCGGAAGCGCGCGATCTAGACTGGTAGATGCCGGGGAAGCAAGGGAGAATCGCCGCAGTGCAGCCGGAAAACGCCTGTGTCAGGCGATGATGTCGGGCGTCAGGGCGTCCTCGATCTGGGCGATGCGGTCCTTGAGGTAGAGTTTGCGCTTCTTCAGGCGCTGGACCTGGACCTGATTGATCGAGCCCACACGCTCCAGCGCGTCGATGGCGCTGTCGAGATCGCGATGCTCCTCGCGCAGCCGCGCGAGCTCCGAGGTGAAGGTCTCGACCTCTTCCGGGCTGAGCTCGAATCCCATGGGCATCTCATCATCGCCTTGATCGGGGGCGACTATGCGCGTGCCGCCCGTTGTCCTGCAAGTGTGGGCGCGGCGGCACAGGCATCGGGAAGCCCATCTATTCACGGCTTTCCGGGAACGGACCGGCGATGATCACAGAATCTCATGAATGCCGTGTGACGGCACAGGGAAGACGTGAAGCCGGCTCTATGCCAGATTGGAACGTCAACTGCTCATCAGGAGGATCCAGATGTCGTTGCAGACCCGTCTTGCGGAACTCGAGCGCAAGCACCGTCAGCTTGAGGATGCCATCGCCCAGGCGGTGGCGAGCCCGTCTTCGAGCGACCTCAGCCTCGCGGAGCTGAAGCGGAAGAAGTTGCAACTGAAGGATGAGATCGAACGCGTACGGATGACCATGCCGGAGCGAACCTTGCATTGAGCCTGCGGGCCTTAGCGGCCTGTCGAATGCCATGACGATGCGGATGAACCGGCCCGAGAGGGCCGGTTTTTCGTTGGCGACCGGCCACAACGAGTGTCGTCAACGGAATGACACAATGGGCCTCGATGTTGCATCGGCATTCTCCGAAAACCGCATTCCGCCTTTCGGGCCGATGCAAGCTGACGGGAACTTCTGTCGCGATGGCCGGTTGAGGCCGGGCGTGCATCGCGAGGGAAAGCAGCCATGGGCATCGTCTGGACCATCATCATCGGTTTCATCGCCGGCGTCGTCGCCAAGTTCATCATGCCGGGTTCCAACGAGCCCGCCGGCTTCGTGTTGACGACGATCCTCGGCATCATCGGGGCCTTCGTCGCGACCTATCTCGGCCAGTCGCTCGGCTGGTACGCGCCGGGCCAGGGCGCCGGGCTGATCGGCGCGGTTGTCGGCGCCATTGTCGTGCTGGTCGTCTGGGGCGCGATCAACGGCCGCAACCGCGCGGTCTGAGCCCTGAGCTTTCCCGCACCGGTCCGAACTCATCTCGTGTCTCGGGCCGGTATTTCTTCCCAGATGGAGTGACTGCCGTGAGTGACGACAATAGCAGCAGCGGCTTTCCGTCCCTGACCGCCCTTCTCGGGCTCGTCGCGGTCGCAGGCTATCAGAACCGCGACAAGATTGCGGAATGGCTCGGCGGGCATAGCCAGCCTCAGCCCGGGCAGGTGCCTGCTCCGCAACCGGGCCAGGCGGGCGCTGCGCCGCAGGGCGACGGCGGTGGGCTTCTCGGCGGCCTTGGCGGGCTGCTCGGTGCCGGCGGCATCGGCAGCGTGCTGAATGGCGGGCTCGGCGAACTCTCCGACCGCTTCAGGCAGGCGGGCCAGGGCGACAAGGTCGATTCCTGGGTGCAGAACGGCCCCAACCAGAACGTCGCGCCCGATGACCTCGAACAGGCGCTCGGCCCGCAGGTCATCGACGCGATTGCCCGCCGCACCGGCCTGTCGCGGGACGAATTGCTGGACCGGCTGTCGCAGGTTCTGCCGGAAGCCGTCGACCGCTTCACGCCGAACGGGCGGATCGATCGCGCCGGGGCGTGAGGTCAAAACCAGCGGTGTCATTCCGGGGCGGGCCGCAGGCCCGAGCCCGGAATCCAGAACCGATGCCGTTGCTCCTTTGATCGCTGGCCTAACTGCGCCCTCGTGGGTGCGGTATCGGTTCTGGATTCCGGGCTCTTCGCGATGCGAAGCCCCGGAATGACGGCTTATTGGCCTTCCAGACCGGCGCGCTACAGCGCCCGTGCCATCTCGCGCAGGCGGAATTTCTGGATCTTGCCGGTCGAGGTCTTCGGCACCTCGGCGAAGACGATGGTGCGCGGGCATTTGAACGAGGCGAGATGCTCGCGGCACCAGGCGATGATCTCGGCCTCGGTCGCGGTCTTGCCCGGCTTCAGTTCGATGAAGGCGCAAGGGCTCTCGCCCCATTTCTCGTCGGGGCGGGCGACGACGGCAGCGGCCTGCACGGCCGGATGCTTGTAGAGCGCATCCTCGACCTCGATCGAGGAGATGTTCTCGCCGCCGGAGATGATGATGTCCTTCGAGCGGTCCTTGAGCTGGATATAGCCGTCCGGGTAGCGCACGCCGAGATCGCCGGTATGGAACCAGCCGCCGGCGAAGGCGGCCTCGGTCGATTTCCGGTTGCCGAGATAGCCCTTCATCACGACATTGCCGCGCATCATCACCTCGCCGAGCGTCTGGCCGTCGCGCGGGACGGGCTGCATCGTTTCGGGATCGAGCACGTCGAGGCCTTCCAGCGCGGGATAGCGCACGCCCTGGCGGGCCTTCTTGGCGGCCTGCTCGGCCGGGGAGAGGGTGTTCCAGTCGTCGTTCCAGTCATTGACGACGGAGGGACCATAGCACTCGGTCAGCCCATAGAGATGCGTCACCTCGAAACCGGCCTGCTTCATGCCGGCGAGCACCGCCTCGGGCGGTGGTGCAGCGGCGGTGAAGAAGGAGACCGTCTGCGGGAAATCACGGCGCTCGTCAGGCGTGGCGTTGAGCAGCGTCGACATCACGATCGGCGCGCCGCAGAGATGGGTCACGCCATGGTCGGCGAGAGCGTCGTACATCGCCTTGGCGCGGACCTGTCGCAGGCAGACATGGGTGCCGGCGACGATCGAGATCGTCCAGGGGAAGCACCAGCCGTTGCAGTGGAACATCGGCAGCGTCCAGAGATAGACCGGATGCCGGCCCATATTGCCGGTGATGACGTTGGACGTCGCCAGCAGGTTCGCGCCGCGGTGGTGATAGACCACGCCCTTGGGGTCGCCGGTGGTGCCGGAGGTGTAATTGAGCGCGATGGCGTCCCATTCGTCCGCTGGCATCAGCCAGTCGAAATCGGGATCGCCCGAGGCGACGAAATCTTCGTATTCGACGCTGCCCAGCCGCTCGCCGGGGCCGTCATAGACGGGGTCGTCATAGTCGATGACGATCGGTTTTGCCTTGCAGAGCGCGAGCGCTTCCTTGATCGTCTTGGAGAACTCGCGGTCGGTGATCAGCACTTTCGCGCCGCCATGGTCGAGGGAGAAGGCGATGATCGCCGCGTCGAGCCTGGTGTTCAGCGTGTTGAGCACGGCGCCGGTCATCGGCACCCCGTAATGGCATTCGAGCATCGCCGGCGTGTTCGGCAGCATCGCGGCGACCGTATCGTTCTTGCCGATGCCGTGCTTCGCCAGCGCCGAGGCGAGGCGCCGCGAGCGGGCATAGAACTCGGCATAGGAGCGGTGCAGCGGGCCGTGGATGATCGCCGTGCGGTCAGGGAAGACCGAGGCCGCGCGCTCCAGGAAGGCGAGCGGCGTCAGCGGCTGGTAGTTCGCCGGATTGCGGTCGAGATCGGTATCGTAAGCCGAACGGGTCATCGGGAGCCTTCCTCGCAAGCTCGCAAAGCCTTAGCGGCTGGCGCGCTCCCGCGTAATCCATCCCTTTTTCCGATGCGGCGCAATCGCGCGCTGCTTTGGAGTCGTTTCGATCCGACCGAGCCACTTGGCCGTCATTGCGAGGAGCGAAGCAATGACGGGGCAGGCTGCAACCGCGCTGGAAGGCATCACCCCAGAAGATGCAGGTCGCGCACGCCGTCGAAGACGAGCTTGGCACCGACCAGCAGCAGGAGCCAGTAGACGATGCCGTAGAAGCGTTCGGCAGGAACCCTCCGGACCAGCCAGACGCCGGCGAAGGTCGCGGCGATCGCGAAAGGCAGCAGCGCGGCGGAGGCCAGCAGGTTCTGGCCGTTGAGCTGGCCGAGCGCGAGATAGGGGATGAGCTTCACCAGATTCATCGCGGCGAAGAAGATCGCGCCGGTGCCGACGAAGATCGCGGGCTTCAGCCTCTGCGGCATGACATAGATCTGGAAGGGTGGGCCGCCGGCATGGGCGACCATGCTGGTGAAGCCGCAGAGGAAACCCCAGAGGCTGCCGGCGCTCCAGTTCGCCTGGGTGGCCGCGGCAGGCTTCCTGCCGTCGCTCAGCATCCGGCGCAAAGCGAAGCCGACCGAGATCAGTCCTACCGCGAGCACGACGGCGGCGTCCGAGACCTTGGCCGCCAGCAGATAGCCGACGAGGATGCCGAGCAGGGCGCCGGGCGCCAGCGTCGCCAGGTTGCGGCGGTCGAAATCGCGGCGGTAGGACCAGACCGAGACGACATCCTGCGCGATCAGCAGCGGTAGCATGATCGCGGCCGCGGTCACCGGCGAGACGACGAGCGCCATCAAGGGCAGGGAGAGCAGGCCGAGCCCGGAAAAGCCGCCCTTGGCCAGGCCGGTCATGACGACGGCCGGGACCATGGCGGCGAAGAAGAGCAGGTCGAATGGCATGTGGTACTGCGTCGCAGGGCCGGGAAATGCAGGGCGGGATCGGCGAAAGTCTTAAGGCGGCGCGCTTGCGCTGGGCGCGGGGAAGAGCGCAGGGTTCGCGCAAAATCAGCCCCGCCATCGCCGGCTCGCTACGGGGCTTTAGGCTTAGAGTCTCTAACAAAACCCGAAGGGGTCTCGATGGGCTTTGGAGGGACGCATGCCAGGAGGAGCGCGCAGCCGATATCCCTAGATATCGGCAAGTCGGTCCGACGCCGCAGGCGGCCCTCCAAAGCCCACCTTCGGCGCCGGGAATTCGACCGCCCGCGGCGTCGCGGCGCTTGCCGATACCGTTGGTATCGGCTTCGCTCCGCTCCTGGCGGAGCGGACGAATTGCCGACGTCGAGACCCCTTCGGGTTTTGTTAGAGACTCTTAAACCCGGCACAGAGGAACGCTTACGATGAATGGCCCCCATGCGGCGCCCGCCCGCCCGGCGCAAGGCTATGCCGAAACCTATGCAAGCTGGCGGGCCGATCCGGATGCCTATTGGCTGGAGATCGCAAAAGGCATCGACTGGATCAAGCCGCCCGAGAAGGCTTTCGATCCGACTGCCGGCATCTATGGCCGTTGGTTCCCGGATGCGACCTGCAACACCTGCTTCAACGCGCTCGACCGGCATGTTCGTGACGGGCGTGGGCAACAGGTCGCGCTGATCCATGACAGCCCGGTTACAGGGACGAAGACGAGCTACACCTACGCGCAGATGCTGGAGGAGGTGGCGACGCTCGCCGCCGTGCTCGAGGATCTCGGCGTCGGCAAGGGCGACCGCGTCATCATCTACATGCCGATGGTGCCGGAAGCGGCCTTCGCCATGCTCGCCTGCGCCCGGATCGGCGCCGTGCATTCGGTGGTGTTCGGCGGCTTCGCGGCCAAGGAACTGGCGACGCGCATCGACGATGCCGAGCCCAAGGTCATCCTGACCGCGACCTGCGGCATCGAGCCGACGCGGGTGGTCGAGTACAAGCCCTTGCTCGACGGCGCGATCGAGATGGCCCGGCACAAGCCGCAGACCTGCGTCGTGCTGCAACGCCCGCAGGCCGACGCCTCGATGCATGTGACCCGCGACAAGAACTGGCGCACGCTGGTGGCTGCCGCCAAGGCTGCGGGGCGCAAGGCGCAGTGCGTCGAGGTCGCGGCGACCGACCCGCTCTACATCCTCTACACCTCCGGCACGACGGGGCGGCCGAAGGGCGTGGTGCGCGACAATGGCGGGCACATGGTCGTGCTCAAGGCGACGATGGACCAGCTCTTCGATGTCGGGCCGGGCGAGGTGATGTTCTGCGCCTCCGATGTCGGCTGGGTCGTCGGCCATGGCTATATCGTCTATGCGCCGCTGATCCAGGGCGCGACCAGCGTGCTCTACGAGGGCAAGCCGGTCGGTACGCCCGATCCCGGCGCCTTCTGGCGGGTGATCGCCGAGCATGGCGCCAAGGTGCTGTTCACGGCGCCGACCGCCTTCCGCGCCATCCGCAAGGAGGATCCCGAGGGCAAATACCTCGCCGGGCACGACCTCTCGAGCTTCAGGGCACTGTTCCTCGCCGGCGAGCGGGCTGATCCCGAGACGCTGAAATGGGCCGAGGAGATGCTCAAGGTGCCGGTGATCGACCATTGGTGGCAGACCGAGAGCGGCTCGCCGATCGTCGGCGATCCCCTGGGGCTGGGCCTCCTGCCGGTGAAGCATGGTTCGCCGACGGTGCCGTTGCCGGGCTGGGATGTGCAGTGCCTGGACGAAGGCGGGCGGCGGGTCGAGGCCGGCAAGATGGGCGCGATCGTGCTGAAGCTGCCATTGCCGCCCGGCGCATTGCCGACGCTCTGGAACGACGATGCGCGCTTCAGGGAGGCGTATCTCGCGACCTATCCGGGCTATTACAACACTTCGGATGCCGGCTTCATCGATGAGGACGGCTATGTCTTCATCATGGGCCGCACCGACGACATCATCAATGTCGCAGGCCATCGCCTCTCGACCGGCGGCATGGAAGAGGTGCTGGCGGCGCATCCGGCGGTGGCGGAATGCGCGGTCGTCGGCATTCGTGATGCGCTCAAGGGCGAGCAACCCTGTGGCTTCGTCGTGCTCAAGGCCGGCGCGACCGTGACGCCCGAGCAGGTCGAGAAGGAACTCGTCGCGCTGGTGCGCGAGCGCATCGGGCCGGTCGCGGCGTTCAAGCTGGCCTTGACGGTCAACCGATTGCCGAAGACGCGCTCCGGCAAGATTCTGCGGGCAACGATGAAGAAGATCGCCGATGGCGAGGATTACGCCGTGCCGGCGACGATCGAGGATATCGCGGTGCTCGGCGAGATCGGCACGGCGCTGAAGGGCAGGGGGATCGGGTAGGCGATATCGCCTCCCGTCACTCCCGCGAGGTCATCCCGGGCGGAGCGAAGGGCAGACCAGGGATCCATTCCAGAACGGTTCAGGCATGGATCCCGGATCGGCGCGGCTGACGCCGCTTGTCCGGGATGACGGCGTTGTGGGGATAGAGGCTAGAGAGCCTCAGCCCTCGTCGTCCTCGTCTTCGGCCGGGCGCTTGAGCTGCTTCAGCTTGGCGAAGACGGATTCGACGTCGATCGCGGCTTCCTCCTCGCGCTTCGGCCGGCTCATGTCGGCGAAGGGCTGGCTCTCATTGCGCGCGGGCTCCGGAGCGGTCGCCTCTTCCACCGTGAGCAGGGTCGAGCCGGCCTCGGCCAGCGCGGCCGGGCGGTCCTTGGCGGCGCGGCCGACTTCGAAATCGAGATCGATCTGCGAGCACAGGCCGAGGCTGACCGGGTCGATCGGGGTCAGCGACTGGGCGTTCCAGTGGGTGCGGTCGCGGATCTGCGCGATGGTCGACTTGGTCGTGCCGATCAGGCGGATGATCTGCGCGTCCTTGAGCTCGGGATGGTTGCGCAGCAGCCAGAGGATGGCGTTCGGACGGTCCTGGCGCTTCGAGACCGGGGTGTAGCGCGGGCCCTTGGTGCGCTTGATCTCCGGCACCTTCACTTTGCGCTCGGCGAGCTTGAGGTGATGGTTCGGGTTCTTGGCGGCGCGCTCCAGCTCCTCGCGGGTGAGCTGGCCGGAGGTGATCGGGTCGAGGCCCTTGATGCCGGCGGCGACTTCGCCGTCCGCGATGCCGCGCACCTCGAGCGGGTGGAGCTTGCAGAACTCGGCGATCTGCTCGAAGGTCAGCGAGGTGTTCTCGACCAGCCAGACCGCGGTGGCCTTGGGCATCAGCGGGGTTTGTGACACGGGACGGTCTCCTCTTCGCCTTCGCGCCGCCATTTGGAGGGGCTCGTAAAGGCAGGGTCGCGGACAATAGCTCTCATGCGCCGACCGGCCTCCCCGGCCGGCCATCCAAATCATCGACGATGAGCAGGATGGCGCGCCTTATAGGCGAGGGCGGGGCAAGTGTCCATGAAAAGCGTGTGATTGCGGTGGCGTAGATCGTCATTGCGAGCGCAGCGAAGCAATCCAGGGGACCGGGCTGAACCGGTCCACCCGGCGGCCCCTGGATTGCTTCGTCGCTTCGCTCCTCGCAATGACAGCCCCTCACACCGTCAGCACGATCTTGCCGATATGGGCGCTCGACTCCATCAGTCGGTGCGCCTCCGCCGCCTGCGCCAGCGGGAAGGTCGAGTGGACCAGCGGCTTGCAGCGCCCGGCCTCGAGCAGCGGCCAGACCTTGGCATGTAGCTCCGCGGCGATCGCGGCCTTCTCGGGCACGGTGCGCGGGCGCAGCGTCGAGCCGGTATGGGTCAGGCGCTTCAGCATCAGGCGGCTGAAATTGACGGTGGCCTTCGGCCCGTTGAGGAAGGCGATCTGGACGATGCGGCCCTGATCGGCGGCCAGTTCGTAATTGCGGTCGATATAGTCGCCGCCGACCATGTCGAGGATCAGGTCGGTGCCGCGCCCGCCGGTCATGGCCTTCGCTGCGGCGACGAAATCCTCGGTCCGGTAGTTGATGGCGTGGTCGGCGCCGAGCTCGCGGCAGGCGGCGCATTTGTCGTCGGAGCCGGCTGTCGCGATGACGGTCGCGCCAAAAGCCTTGGCGAGCTGGATCGCGGTGGTGCCGATGCCCGACGAGCCGCCATGGACGAGGAAGCTCTCGCCGGCTTGCAGGCGGCCGCGCTGGAAAACGTTGGTCCAGACGGTGAAGAAGGTCTCGGGGATCGCGCCGGCTTCGGTGAGCGTCAGGCCCTTGGGCGCAGGCAGGGCGTTGCTCTCGTCGACCACGGCATATTCAGCATAGCCGCCGCCGGCAACGAGGGCGCAGACGGTCACGCCGACCGGAAAGCGGCGGGCGCCTTCGCCCTGTGCCACCACCGTTCCGGCGAATTCGAGGCCGGGGATGTCGGAGGCGCCGGGCGGCGGGTTGTAGCCGCCCTGGCGCTGCAGGACATCCGGGCGGTTGACGCCGGCAGCAGCGATGGCGACGAGGATCTGGCCGGGGCCGGGCTTCGGCACCGGGCGCGTTTCCGGCTGCAGCACTTCGGGGCCGCCGGGTGCCGCCATGCCGATCGCCGTCATCGTCTCGGGAATGCTCGTCATGGCGGAGTGTCCTTTCGTGGTGCGTCGCAGCGTGACTGCGATGCAAAGTCAGCTAGCTTGCCGCGCGCAGTTTGAGCAGATGCGAGGCCGCCATGTCGATATTCCCGGAGGATGATCGCCCCAAGCCGAAGAGCGTGCATGAGATCGGGCAGGACCTGTCGATGCTGTCGCTGGCGGAGATCGACGAGCGCATCGCCGCGCTCAAGGACGAGATCGATCGGCTGATCGAGACGCGGGCGCGCAAGGACGCCTCGCGCTCCGCGGCGGACGCGTTCTTCCGGAAGCCCGCCTGAAAAAGGGTCAAAAAGAAACGCCCGTTAAGGGCGCGTTAATGATTCCAAAGTATGAATGGCATCATCCAGTTTGTCTGGATGTCGAGTGGCTCCTGCCCACTCTGTTTGACGCCTCCCTGTTGACCTTCGAGCCGCCCTTGGCGGCTCTTTTTTTGTGTGCGCGTTCCCCTCGCATCGGACCGAAAAGTGAAAACCACTTTTCGGATCATTCCGATGCGATACCCTTAAGGCAGATCATCGTTATCGCGTCCGATCGGACGCGCGATGATCTGGCGTCCGACAGGTCGCGATGTCCCTGTGGAACCGCCTGCCTTGTTGTCGCCACAGCGGTTTAGCCTCGTTAAGGTTAACGACGCCTTACCTGCGCCGGACATCGTGATCGGCGTTATCCTTGCGACGTCGGCTATCATATCCGTGACGCGTTCCAGAGGCGCACGGGTTTGTGCCGATGGGAGACATCAATGAACGACGCCCAGTTGCTCGAGCCGCAGACGGAAGAGGGCGCGATTTCCTTCGCACGGGGTTTCGTGCGCTCCGAAGCCTTCATGCTGCTGTTTCGCGAGGGGATGGGACTGGTCGAGGACACCGCCGGCTATCTCGATGGGGACGGGCGCAAGGACGCGGCTGCCCTGCCGCGCGAGGCCTCGCTGACCTATGCCACCGAAAGCATGCGCCTGACGACGCGATTGATGCAGATCGCTTCCTGGCTCCTGGTGCAGCGGGCGGTGGCGGAAGGCGAACTCACCGCCGAACAGGCCCGCACCGAGCACAACAAGGTCAAGATCAGCGATCCGATTGCGCCGCCGGCCGTGCATGTCGTGGCGCGACTGCCGGAGCGGCTGCGCGATCTGATGGCGCATGCGTTCAGGCTGCAGGAGCGCATCCGCCATCTCGAGGGCCAGATGTCCGGCGCAACGACCATCTGCGAGAGCGTGAATCCCGTGCTGAATCAGCTTGCGAGCCTGGAGGCGCGGCTGGGGTTCGGGCGCTGATTTTCTGTCGAACCACACCGTCATTCCAGGCTTGACCCGGAAATCATCGTAGAGCGCGGAGCCCTTCGATGGATTCCGGATCGGCGCCGCTTCGCGGCTTGTCCGGAATGACGACGGAGGTTTTTGCGGGAGCGCTGCGAGCGATGGGCATGGTGAGTGCCAAAACGAAAAACCCGGCCGCGAGGCCGGGTTTTTGTCTGAGATCAATGACGGCGGCGCCGGAGCGCCGCAGCATCACTTCTTGCCGATGGCGCCGATGCCGCTGAAGCGCGAGTTGAAGCGCGAGACGCGACCACCGCGGTCCAGCATATGCTGCGTGCCGCCGGTCCAGGCCGGGTGGGTCTTGGGGTCGATGTCAAGGTTGAGCGTGTCGCCTTCCTTGCCGTAGGTCGAACGGGTGGCATATTCGGTGCCATCGGTCATGACGACCTTGATGGTGTGATAATCGGGGTGGATGCCGGCCTTGGCCATGACGAAGTCCTCGGAGCTACAAAAACGGGCGCATCGACAAGCAGGCGAGCCTGCCCGGCCCGTCGAAAGAATTCGGATGAGCCTGTCGTGAAGTCGCGTGCACATATCGCAGCCAGCGCCTCAGCGCAAGCACAACGCGTTCCCGGAGAGCTCCCCTGCGGCGTTGCGTCGTTTGCCAAGCCCCTCCCGATGGGGTTCACGGAAGCGAGATCGAGATTGGTTGAAAGCGCGCGCGCGGCGCGGGCGCGAGATGCAGGAGTCCCAGTGCGTGGCCGAAGCTCAGAATAACGACAGGAAGCCCCGGCCCGATTTCCGCTCGCTTGCGACCTTCTGGCCTTACGCCCGGGCGCAGAAGCGCCGGATCACGCTCGCGCTCGTCGCCCTGGTCGTCGCCTCGCTGGCGACGCTGGCGCTGCCGCTGGCGGTCCGCCGCGTCATCGACGTCGGCTTCGCGGGTGGCGAGCGACAACTCGCCAACAGCTATTTCATCCTGCTGATCGGCGTGGTCGGCGTGCTGGCGCTGGCAAGCTCGGCGCGCTTCTATCTGGTGATGACGGTGGGCGAGCGCATCGTCGCGTCGCTGCGCGCCGACGTCTTCCGCCACCTGACGCGGCTGGAGCCGGCCTTCTTCGATTCGAGCCGCGCCGGCGATCTCGTCTCGCGACTCACCGCCGACACCACGCAGATCAAGTCGACCTTCGCCTCGACCGCCTCGATCGCGTTGCGCAATGCCATTATGGCGCTGGGCGCGCTCGGGATGATGGTGGCAACGAGCCCGCGGCTTTCCGCGATCGTCATCGGCGTCATCCCGCTGATCGTGGTTCCGCTCGTCCTGTCCGGCCGCTCGGTCAGGCGGCGCTCGCGGGCGGCGCAGGACCGGCTCGCCGACGCCTCCGCCTTCGCGGCCGAGGCAGTCGGCGCGATCCGCACGATGCAATCCTTCGGCGCCGCGCGCCAGACCTCGGCGCGGTTCGAGGCGGCCTCCGATGACGCTTACGGTGCCTCGCGGGAGGCGACGGCCTCGCGCGCGCTGCTCTCCGGCGTCGCGATCTTCCTGGTCAGTGCCAGCGTGGTCTGCGTGCTCTGGGTTGGAGCGACCGAGGTCTTCGACGGGCGGATGAGCGGCGGGCGGCTCTCGCAGTTCATTCTCTATGCGGTGCTGGCGGCGAGCTCGCTCGGCCAGCTCTCCGAGGTCTATGGCGATATCAGCGCCGCCGCCGGCGCCTCCAGCCGGCTCGGCGAGATCCTGGCGCTGAAGCCGGCCATCGCCGCGCCGCCGCATCCCAAGCCGATGCCGAAGCCTTCGCTCGGCGAACTGGCCTTCGAGAACGTCTCGTTCAGCTATCCCGGCCGCGTGGGACCTGCGCTGTCGGATCTCAGCTTCTCGGTCCGGCCGGGCGAACGGATCGCGCTGGTAGGACCTTCCGGCGCCGGCAAGAGCACGGTGCTGCAACTGGCATTGCGCTTCTACGATCCGCAGGACGGGCGCGTCGTCGTCGACGGCGTCGCGGGACCGGAGGCCGATCCGGAGGTCTGGCGCGAGCGTTTCGCGCTGGTACCGCAGGAGCCGACGGTGTTCGGCGTCTCGGTGCGTGACAACATCGCTTATGGCCGTCCCGGAGCCTCACAGGAAGAGGTCGAAGAGGCAGCCCGGCTCGCGGCGGCCGACGAGTTCATCCGCGCCCTGCCTGACGGCTATGAGACGGTGGTGGGCGAACGCGGCGTGACGTTGTCGGGCGGGCAGCGCCAGCGCCTCGCCATCGCGCGGGCGATCCTCAAGGACGCGCCGATCCTGCTGCTCGACGAAGCCACCTCGGCGCTCGATTCCGAAAGCGAGCGGGCGGTGCAGGATGCGCTCGACCACCTGATGCTGGGCCGCACCACATTGGTGGTGGCGCATCGCCTCGCGACCATCCTTTCGGCCGACCGCATCCTCGTGATGGAGGACGGGCGGATCGTCGAGGAGGGCAGCCATGTCGAGCTCAAGGCGCGCGGCGGGCTTTATGCGCGGCTCGCGGCGCTCCAGTTCGGGCTGGAAGCGGCTTAGGGACGCCTCACCGCGGCGGCAGCGCCGCGTAATAGGCCGAAAGCGCTGCGATCTCGGCAACCGACATCGAGCGCGCCATGTAGCGCATTTCCTTGTGGGCGCGCTTGCCGGCGCGGAAAGCCATCATCTGGTTGTAGAGATAGCGCTCGTTCTGGCCGGCCAGGTGGGGCACCTCGCTGTCGCGGGCGATGCCGTCGAGCCCATGGCAGGCGGCGCATTCCTCGATCGAGGACGTCCGCGGCTCCGCTTGTAGCGGCAATGTCTGCAGGGCCAGCAAGGCCATGGCAAAGGAGATGAGCGTCCGACCGAGCCGCGGCATCGCCTCAGCGCTCCGTGATCTTGAATTCGATGCGACGGTTGCGGCGATGGGCCTCGTCGGTATTGGCGACGTCGAGGGGCTGGTATTCGCCGAAGCCGGTGGCGGCGACGCGGTCGGTCGGCAGGCCGCGCGAGATCAGGTACTCGACGACCGCGATGGCCCGGGCCGAGGAGAGATACCAGTTCGAGGGGAACTGGGCCGACCGGATCGGCCGGTTGTCGGTATGCCCGTCGACGCGCAGGATCCAGGGCAGGTCGGGCGGCATCTCGTTGCCGAGATCGAGCAGGATCGCGGCGAGCTTGTCGAGTTCGCCCTTGCCCTCGGGCTTCAGCACGGCCTGGCCGGCATCGAAGAAGACCTCGGACTGGAAGACGAAGCGGTCGCCGACGACGCGGATATCCGGCCGCGTGCCGAGCACCTGTCGCAGGCGCCCGAAGAAGTCCGAGCGGTAGCGCGCCAGTTCCTGCACGCGCTGGGCCAGCGCGACGTTGAGTCGCGAGCCGAGCTCGGAGATGCGGGCCTGCGAATCCTTGTCCTTGGCCTCGGAGGCGACCAGAGCTTCCTCCAGCGCCGCGAGCTGGCGGCGCATGGCCTGGATCTGCTGGTTGACGAGATCGATCGTCGCCTGGGCGCGGGCGGAAAGCTGCTTCTCGGCGTCGAGCGCCTTCTGCGACTCGGCGAGCTGGGCATTGGCGTTGCTGCCGGCTTGCGTGTCGATCAGGCCTTGCAGGCGGGTGCGCTCGCCTTGCGTCTGGGCGAGCGTCGACTGCATGAGCTGGAGGTTCTCCTGCGCCTGCCGGTTGGATGAGCGCTCCAGTGCGAGCAGATCGGTGAGTTCCGAGATCTGCTTGTTCAGACGCTCCAGCGCGGTGTCCTTGCCGGTCAGTTCCTGCGAGAGGAAGAACTGGCCGAGCACGAAGACGGTGAGCAGGAAGACGATGCCGATCAGCATCGTCGAGAGAGCGTCGACGAAGCCGGGCCAGAAATTCGGTTCCTCGCGGCGATGGGCGCGGGAGAGGGCCATCGGTCAGGTTCCTGTTGTGCCTGAAGGCATCATGGCTCGGTGACCTGGTCGGCGGTGAGGCGGTCGATCAGGCGCTTCAGGTCCTTCTCGCGTGCGGCCTGCGCCTCGACCCAGTCGCGGATCATCTGCTGCTCGGAGCGCATGTGCTGGACGAGGCCCTGGATGCCCTCGGCCAGATTGGAGAGGGCCTGGGTCGCGGCGCGGTTGTTGGAGGCGCCATCGGCCATGGCGGCGCTGAGCTGCTCGAAGCGGTCTGCGAGCGGATTGCCGGCGCCAAGCAGGGCGGCGGGAGCCTCGGGGGTGCCGGTGCGGCTGCCGAGCCAGTTCTCGACTTCGTTGCGGAAGCGGCGCTGTGCCTGCCCGACCTGGAGGTCGAGGAAGCCGAGGATCAGCGAGCCGGCGATGCCGAAGAGCGAGGATGAGAAGGACAGGCCCATGCCGGCGAGCGGCGCGGAGAGGCCGGCCTTGAGCTCGTCGAAGAGCACGCCGGCCTCGGCGCCGGTGCGCAGCGACTTGATGACCGTGCCGACCGAGCCGACCGTGTCGAGCAGGCCCCAGAAGGTGCCGAGCAGGCCGAGAAAGACGAGCAGGCCGCTGAGATAGCGCAGCACCTCGCGCCCGTCATCCAGCCTGACGGCGATCGATTCGAGCGTCGAGGCGGCTTGCGCCGGGGCGAGCGTGCCCTGTTCCAGCGCGGGTAGCACGGAGCCCAGAGGGGCGATGACCTGACCGCGGCGGACGTCCGCCGATGCCGGACTGGCTGCGAGGCTGGTGGCGGCGCGCGCCTCGCTATGGAGGCGCCAGAGCTCGCGCAGCGCGATCAGGCAGCCGACGAAGAGCGCGCCGACAATGAGGCCGTTCAGACCGGGATTGGTCATGAAGGCCTGGCGCAGCCCATCCTGCAGGATGAAGCCGAGGAAGCCGATCAGGGCAAGGAAGACGACCGCGCGGACGACGTAGCGAAGCGGCCTGGAGAAGCGGACCTGCGGCCGCACGGTTGCGGCCGTTGCCGGCTCGGCCGCGAAATCCTCAATCGCCATGCGTCGTCTTCCGTTCGCCTCGGAGTGCGGGGAGGACTGTCGCCTCCCACGCCGCCGGGATCAAGCACGAAAGAGCAACAGTTTAGTGGCTGTCGGTCTCAGGCCGTCGCGGTTTTCAGCGCGGCGCTCAGCGCGCGCTCGCCGGCCTCGTTGCCGCAGATGATGTCCTTCGCGCTGGTCATCGGCTTGCCGTCGAGCGTGCCGAATGTGCCGCCAGCCTCGCGGATCAGCACGGCGCCGGCCGCGAAATCCCAGGTGTTGAGGCCGCGTTCCCAATAGGCGTCCATGCGGCCGGCGGCGACATAGGCGATGTCGAGCGCGGCCGAGCCCATGCGGCGGACATTGGCGAAGCGCGGCATCACGGCCGCAAGCTCGCGCAGGAACTGGCCGTGGCCGCCCTTGCCGATATGCGGGATGCCGGTGCCGATCAGCATGTCGGCCGGCTCGTTGCGGCCGGAGACGCGCAGGCGGCGGTTGTTGACGAAGGCGCCCTTGCCCTTCTCGGCCATGAACATCTCGTCCTTGGCGGCGTCGTAGATCACGCCGGCGATGAACTGGTTGTCGCGCTCCAGGGCGACCGAGATGTTCCAGTGCGGGATGCCGCGCAGGAAGTTGTGGGTGCCGTCGAGCGGGTCGATATGCCAGCGGTTGCTCTCGTCGGTGCCGTGGACGACGCCGCTCTCTTCCATGACAAAACCGTAGCCGGGGCGGGCCTTCTCGAGCGCCTCGCGCAGGATCTCCTCGGCCTTGTGATCGGCCTTGGAGACGAAGTCGCCCGGGCCCTTGGCGAGCACCTGCAGGTTCTCGACCTCGCCGAAATCGCGCTTCAGCGAGCGGGACGCCTTCATCACGGCGTCGGTCATCACGGTCATGAGGGGAGAGCGGATCATCGGAAACCTCTTGCGCGCCAGAGCGGCGCGATGAGCCAGCGGCGCAAGCCTTGCGCCCGGCAGGAATTTAATGAGCCGTCACTTGCGCGGGTCTTAGGGCGCCGTCAAGACGGCGGTGCTGATCCGGCCGCCGGCTATGCGGGCGGCGCGGGCCTGCTGCTCGGGCTTGAGACGGTCAAACAGCTCGTCCAGAGCCGGGTCCTTGAGCCCTTGCGCGCGGGCGGCGAGATGCCAGGCGGCTGCCTCGATCGTGTCCGGCGCGATGCCAAGGCCGAACTGGTAGAGCTTGGCGAGGCGATTCTGGGCGATCGGGTTGCCCTGCCAGGCGGCGCGCAGGAACAGGTTGGCGGCCGCCGTCTCGTCCTTCTCCACGCCGGTGCCGTTGAACAGCATGATCGCGTATTCGACCTCGCCCGGGACATTTCCGGCCACGGAGGCCTGCTTCATCCAGCGCGCTGCGACCTCTTCACTTGCCGGCATGCCGCGTCCCTGCTTCGCCAGAATGCCCAACGCATACATGGCGTCGCCGACCTGGGCCTTCGCCGCGATCTCCAGGCAGGCGACAGCGCGTTTGTCGTCGGCCTCGCGGTTCGTTGCGAGCAGGGCGATGGCGAGATTGTAGTTCGCGGCGGGGTGCCCGGCGGCGGCCGCCTTCTCCAGCAAGGCGCCAGCGCGGGCCGGATCGCGCTGGCCGCTCTTCTCGTCGAGAAGCTGCGTCGCCAGCGCGAAGGTGGCATTGATGTCGCCGCGCTCATTGGCGCGTTCGTACCATTCCGTGGCGGCCTTCTGATCGGGCGCGATGCCGAGGCCCTGGCGATAAAGCTCGCCGACAAGGGTCATCGCGGCGGCATCGTTGCTGTCGGCCTCGATGCGCTTCAGCGCTTCCGCTTGTGCCAGCCGATAGTGCCCGGTCTGATAGGCGCTATAGGCGACATCCGGCGCGGGCGCCGCCTCGGCTGCGCCCGCGAGCAGGGCGCCGGCGACGAGAACGAACCCGGCAAGGCGCTTCATCGCGCCGCCTTCCGCGCCGCGCAGGCGGCCGTCGCCGCATTGGCCTGTTCGACGAGGGCGCGGATATCCTGCCCTTCCTCGAAGGCCCAGGCGCCGAGCGCGACGAATTCCGCGCCGGTCTCGACCAGCGCCGGGATGGATTCGGCATCGGGCGCATAGGCGACGCAGGGCGTCTCGAAGATCTCGGCCCACCAGCCGGCGCGCTCGACGACGGCGGCCAGGGGCGGCAGCGAGCCGTCCGGGCGCGGCTCGCCGAACATCACGTAGTCGACGCCGGCCTCGCCGGCATCCATCGCGTCATGGCGGGCGCGCAAGGCCCCGATGCCGATGATGCGCTCGCCCTTGAGGCTGGAACGGGCCTCGGCGACTGCGGCCGGGCCGCCGGTGAGATGGACGCCGTCGGCGCCGCCGCGCGCGGCGACGAGCGCCGTGTCCTCGACGACGAGCGCGACATTGTTGGCCTGGACCGGGCCGGCGAGGCGCTTGACGCGCTCGATCCGGCTGCGGTCGTCGCCGGGCGCGAGGCGTAGCAGGATGGCGGCGACATCGCCTCCGGCCATGGCCTGCATCAGGCGAAAGGCCATCGCCTCCGCGTCGGCGACGGGAGGGGTGACGAGCATCAGGCGAGTGGAGAAAGGTTGTGTGGTCATGATCGGCTGCGCAAACGGCCCGCAGCGAAGTCCAATGTCAAGACCGCAAGCCCGGCAACGAGACTCCAGAAGGCCGAGCCGATGCCGAAAAGCGAGAGGCTGGACGCCGCGATGGCGAAGGTGACGACTGCGGCGAAGCGCTCCTTGTCGGAAGACATCGCCTGGGCGAGCGCGCCGGTGAGCGAGCCGACGAGGCCCAAGCCCGCTACGGCCACGATCAGGGCCTTGGGCAAGGCCAGCAGCAGCGCGATCAGCAGCCCGGTGCAGGCGGCGACGACGAAATAGGCCAGGCCGTAGAGCACGCCCGCCTTCCAACGCTGCTTCGGGTCGGGATGGGTGTCGCCACCGGTGCAGATCGACGCCGATATCGCGGCCATGTTGGTCATATGCGCGCCGAAGGGGGCGGTCAGGAGTGAGGTCAGGCCCGTAACGAACAGCGAGGGCGCGGTCGGCGGATTATAGCCGGCGGCGCGCAGCACGGCGAAACCCGGCAGGTTCTGGGCAGCCATGGTGACGAGATAGAGCGGGACGCCGATACCGAGCATGGCGGGAATATCGAAGCGCGGCGTGACGAATTCGAGGCCGCTCAGCGTCATTGCGCCGGCAGGCCAATGGGCGAGCCCGCCGAGGAAGCTGATCGCGATGCCGGCGATGAGCGCCGCGATGACGCCGAGAAAGGGATTGAGCAATCGCGCCACGAGGAAGACGGCGAGCAGCGGCAGGACAAGGCCGGGCGAGAGCCGCATCTCGTCGAAGACCGCGACGACGAAGCGGAAAATGACGCCGGCGAGCATCGCCGCCGCGACCGGCATCGGGATGCGCTCGATCAGCTTGCCGAGGGGACGGAAGGCGGCGGTCAGCATGATCAGCATGGCCGCAGCCAGGAAGGCGCCGACGGCGGATGCCATGTCGAAGCCGGTCACGGCCGCGATCAGCGCCGCGCCCGGTGTCGACCAGGCGCAGATCATCGGCATGCGATAGCGCCAGGACAGCCAGAGGCTGGATGCGCCGGTGGCGAGGCATAGCGCCGCGATCCAGGAAATGGTCTGGCCGGGCGTGGCGCCCAAGGCCTGCGCCGCCTGCAGGATGACGGCGACGGAAGCGGTGAAGCCGACGAAGACCGCGACCAGAGCGGAGAAGACGATCGACATAGCGTGGCTGGCTCAGGCGGCGGGGCAGATTGTTGAATCAGAAATCGCGGCCTGCGGAAAGAGCGCCGCATACATGCCGGCTGCAACCGGAGCGATGCGCTGGCCGAATGAAAAACGCCCGGCACGGGGCCGGGCGTCTGGAATTCAAGCCGATCCTGACGATCAGGCCGCCTTCTTGCCGCCGAAGGTCGGGTCGAGCTCGCCCTTGGCGTAGCGCTTGGCCATCTCGGCCAGCGTGATGACGCGCTTGATCTTCGAGGCCTGGCCGGCGGTGTTGAACTCCTCAAGGCGCTGCTTGCAGAGCTTGGTCATCGCCTCCATGGCGGGCTTCAGGTACTTGCGCGGATCGAACTCGCCGGGGTTCTCGGACAGGATCTTGCGGATCTGGCCGGTCATCGCCATGCGGTTGTCGGTGTCGATGTTGATCTTGCGCACGCCGTGCTTGATGCCGCGCTGGATCTCCTCGACCGGCACGCCCCAGGTCTGGGGCATCTTACCGCCATACTGGTTGATGACATCCTGAAGGTCCTGCGGAACGCTGGACGAGCCGTGCATGACGAGATGGGTGTTCGGCAGCAGCTTGTGGATCGCCTCGATGACATGCATCGCCAGGATCGCGCCGTCGGGCTTGCGGGTGAACTTGTAGGCGCCGTGCGAGGTGCCCATGGCGATGGCGAGCGCATCGACCTTGGTCTCGGCGACGAACTTCACCGCCTCATCCGGGTTGGTCAGGAGCTGGTCGTGGGAGAGCTTGCCCTCGAAGCCGTGGCCGTCCTCCTTCTCGCCCTCGCCGGACTCGAGCGAGCCGAGCACGCCGAGTTCGCCCTCGACCGAGATGCCGCCGAGATGGGCCATGTCGGTGACGGTCTTGGTCACGCCGACATTGTAGTCCCAGTCGCCGGGGGTCTTGCCGTCGGCCTTGAGCGAGCCGTCCATCATCACGGAGGTGAAGCCGGCCTGGATCGCGGTCATGCAGGTCGCCGGCTCGTTGCCGTGGTCGAGATGCACGCAGACCGGGATATGCGGGTAGATCTCGGTGACCGCGTCCATCATGTGCTTGAGCATGATGTCGTTGGCGTAGGACCGGGCGCCGCGCGAGGCCTGGATGATGACGGGCGCGTCGGTCGCGTCGGCCGCCGCCATGATCGCCAACGCCTGCTCCATGTTGTTGATGTTGAAGGCGGGCACGCCGTAGTCGTTCTCGGCGGCATGATCGAGCAACTGGCGAAGCGTGATACGGGCCACGATGGCACTCCCCTTTGGAAAAACAGACTGGAGCCGGGTTTAGCGGCGAAAAGCGACGAAGGTAAAGCGAAAGCGGAATTCGCGCTTAAGATCAGCGTCCGCGCGCTTCGAGAGCGGCGACGCGCTCCTCGATCGCGGCGAGTTCCTCGGCGAAATTGCCGGTGACCGATTTCGCCATGACGAGCAGGCCGGCGGTGTCACGGCGCTGCTTGCGGACGAGGTCGCCCATAGTGTCGAAGCGCTGCTCCAGATGCTCGAAGCGCGTATTCACCTCTGCCCTGAACGAAGACAGGTCCGCCTGAATCTTCTTCAGGATCTCGAACATTGCGCTCTGCACATTCTCGCTCATCAAGAGAACATAGCATAAACATGAACTGCCGCAAGGGCAGCTCATGTCGGTTGGATCAGCGCTTCCGCAGCGCCTCGACGCCGGGCAGGGCCTTGCCTTCCATCCATTCGAGGAAGGCGCCGCCTGCCGTCGAGACATAGGACAGGTCGTCCGCGACGCCGGCATGGTTCATGGCCGCGACGGTGTCGCCACCGCCGGCGACCGCGACGAGCCCACCGGCCTTGACGCGCTTGGCCGCAGCCTTGGCGACGGCGACCGTCGCGGTATCGAAGGGCGGCAGCTCGAAGGCGCCGAAGGGACCGTTCCAGACCAGCGTCCTGACCTTCTCAAGATGCAGCACGACTTCAGCGATCGAGAGCGGGCCGGCGTCGAGGATCATCTCGTCGGCTTCGACCTCGCCGACCGGCACGACGCGGTAGCTGGGATGGGCCTTGAATTCGCGGGCGACCAGCGCGTCGATCGGCAGCAGGATCTCGCAGCCGGCCGCCTTGGCCTTCTCCTCGATCTCGCGGGCGGTGCCGACGAGGTCATGCTCGCAGAGCGACTTGCCGACATCGACGCCGCGCGCGGCGAGGAAGGTATTGGCCATGCCGCCGCCGATGGCGAGCACGTCGACCTTCCTGACGAGATTGCCGAGCAGGTCGAGCTTAGTCGAGACCTTGGCGCCGCCGACGATCGCCATGACCGGGCGGGCGGGATTGTCGAGGCCGGCGGACAGGGCTTCGAGTTCCGCCTGCATGGTGCGCCCGGCATAGGCCGGCAGGACATGGGCGAGGCCTTCGGTCGAGGCATGCGCCCGGTGGGCGGCCGAGAAAGCGTCGTTGACATAGAGATCGCCATTGGCGGCGAGCGCCCTGACGAACTCGGGATCGTTCTTCTCGTCGCCGGCGTGGAAGCGGGTGTTCTCCAGCAGCAGCACGTCGCCGTTCTTCGCAGCCGTCAGGGCTTTGGCGACATCGTCGCCGATGCAGTCGTCGACGAAGGTGACGGGGCGGCCGAGCGCCTGCGTCAGCGCGGGCACGACCTGCCGCAGGCTGTTCTTGTCGTCGCGGCCCTTCGGGCGGCCGAAATGGGCGAGCAGGACGACCTTGCCGCCCTTGTCGGCGATCTCGCGGATCGTCGGCAGGATGCGGTCGATGCGGGTGGTGTCGCTGACCTTGCCATCCTCCATGGGAACGTTGAGGTCGACACGGACAAGCACGCGCTTAGCCGAGAGATCGGCGTCATCGAGGGTGCGGAAGGCGGTCATCGGGCTCTCTTATCGGATGCGTTCGAACAGGCTGGGATAATCGACGACGAGGCCGTCCTCGTCGACAGGCAATTCGGCTTCGAAGCTGCCATCGGCTGCCTGGTAGCGGAACAGGCGTGGCGCGAGGCAAGTATAGACCTGCCGGTCGAGGCGCGGCACGAAATCGTCGAAGGGGATGTAGAGCATCGCGAACTCGCGGCTCTGGCCGATCTCCCAAGGCTCCCGCCGGATCGGCAGGGTGTTGGTGAAGGGCGAGCCCTGCAGGTCGATGTCGATGCAGTCGTCGAAACCGGCGAGGTGCTCACCGAAGACGTCGCGCCAGACGCCATCGCGCCTTTCCAGGAAGACGCGCCGGCCGTCGGTCGCGGCGATAGTGACGGCGGTCACGGTAAAGTCCTGGCCGCAGTCGATGGCGTAGGACACGCCGTAGGGCTCGCCACCGCCGCGCTCGCCGATGACCACAGCTTCGGCGTGGAGGCCGTCAGGCGCGCTGCGCAGCGTGAAATGCTCCAGTCCGACACCCTCGACCGGCCGCCAGCGCAGGCTGCGCGGCACGGCAAGGAGGGCGACGTCCCGAAAGCTCATCGCGGCAGCAGGCCTCCGAACAGGCCGGGCACGCCGAATTTCAGCACGAGGATGGTGAGGATCACGGTCAGCACGGCCGTGACGATCGCGGTCATGAACAGCGTGCCGGCGCGCGGGGTCGCATCGACGCGGTTACGCAGGGCGGTGATCTCGCCGCGGATCGAAGCGAAATCCATGGTTCCGGCGGCGGCATCGACCTTATGGGCGCTGCGCTCCAGCGAGGCTTCCGCGCGGGTCAGCACGGCCTCGTAGCGGGCGAATTTCTCCTCGATGCGCGCCGCCTTCTCCTCGATGCGGGAGAGCTGGTCGAGCTTGCGCGGCTCGGTGACGGGCGCTGCGGTCTCGGCGGGCGTCGTCGCCACGAGGGTCGGGCCGGATGCGGGGGGCGCCATGACGGGCGGCTCGGTATTCGCCGGGGTCACGACAGTCGGCTCGATCTTGGCCATAGGCGCTCCGTAGCTGGGACGTATCGGGCGAAGCCGCGCCTTGGCAGCGCGGCCTCGCATTCAGGTGTCATGCCCTCAGAGAAGGGCAGAAAGGTGATGGATCAGAGCAGGGCGCCCATGGCGACGGCGGTGTCGCTCATGCGGTTCGAGAAGCCCCACTCGTTGTCGTACCAGGACAGCACGCGCACGAACTTGTCGTCCATGACCTTGGTCTGGTCGAGGGCGAAGGTCGAGGATGCCTGATCGTGGTTGAAGTCGATCGAGACGTTCGGCTGGTCGGTGACGGCGAGGATGCCCTTGAGCGGGCCGCGCTTCGACGCCTTGATGATGGCCTCGTTGACCTTCTCGACCGTGGTCTTGCGCTTCGAGATGAACTTGAAGTCGACGACCGAGACGTTCGGGGTGGGGACGCGGATCGAGGTGCCGTCGAGACGGCCCTTCAGGTCCGGGATGACGAGGCCGATCGCCTTGGCGGCGCCGGTCGAGGTCGGGATCATCGACATCGCCGCGGCGCGACCGCGGTAGAGATCCTTGTGCATCGTATCCAGCGTCGGCTGGTCGCCGGTATAGGCATGGATCGTGGTCATGAAGCCCTTGTCGATGCCGACGGCGTCATGGAGCACGCGCACGACCGGCGCGAGGCAGTTCGTGGTGCAGGAGGCGTTCGAGACGACGACGTGATCCTTGGTCAGCTCGTGATGGTTGACACCATAGACGACCGTGAAGTCGGCGCCGTCGCAGGGAGCCGAGACCAGCACGCGCTTGGCGCCGGCCGCGAGATGGGCGGCGGCCTTGTCGCGGGTGGTGAAGATGCCGGTGCACTCGAAGGCGATGTCGACGCCGAGCGCCTTGTGCGGCAGGTCCTTGGGGTCGCGGATCGCGGTGACCTTGATCGGGCCGCGGCCGACATCGATCGTGTCGCCGGAGACGGTCACCGTGCCGGGGAAGCGGCCATGGACGGAGTCGAAGCGGAAGAGATGGGCATTGGTCTCGACCGGGCCGAGATCGTTGATCGCCACGACCTCGATGTCCTTGCGCTTCGACTCGATGATCGCGCGCAGAACGTTGCGCCCGATGCGGCCGAAGCCGTTGATCGCCACCTTGACCGTCATGTCTTCCTCTCCTTCGCCGAGCGTCCGGCGTAAGCCGTCGCTATCCACGCGGGCAATTCGGCCAAAGCATGGCCGAACGCAAGATAAAAACCGTCATTGCGAGGAGCGAAGCGACGAAGCAATCCAGGGGGGATCTAGAGCGCTGCCGCCCCTGGATTGCTTCGCTCCGCTCGCAATGACGGGTTGTCAGCCGTTGTGCTGCTTCATCGCGGCGTCGGCGATCGCCTCCGCCGTGATGCCGAAATGCTTGTAGACCTCCTTGTAGGGGGCGCTGGCGCCGAAGGAGTTCATGCCGATGAAGGTGCCGTCATGGCCGATCACGGCATCCCAGCCGAAGCGCACGCCGGCCTCGACAGCGATCTTGACCGGAGCCGAGCCGATGATCGCGGCCTGAGTGGCCTCGTCCTGCTGCAGCAGAAGCTCGAGCGAGGGCACCGAGACGACGCGGGCGCGGATGCCCTTATCGGCCAGCAGCTTGCGAGCGGTGACGGCGAGTTCGACCTCGGAGCCCGATGCGAAGAGCGAGACCTGGGCCTTGCCGCCCTCGGCCGCCAGCAACTCATAGGCGCCGGTGGTCGAGCGGTTCTTGGCCGAAGCGTCGGTGCGCAGCTGCGGCAGGTTCTGGCGCGAGAGCGCCAGCACCGTCGGGCCGTCGGTGCGTTCCAGCGCCGCCTGCCAGGCTTCCGCGGTCTCGATCGTGTCGGCCGGGCGGAAGACGCGCATGTTCGGCATAGCGCGCAGCGAAGCGATCTGTTCGATCGGCTGGTGGGTCGGGCCGTCCTCGCCGAGGCCGATCGAGTCATGGGTCATGACATAGACGACCGGCAGGCCCATCAGGGCGGCGAGACGCATCGAGGGGCGGGCATAGTCGGCGAAGACCAGGAAGGTGCCGCCGCCGGTGCGGAAGCCGCCATGCAGCGTGATGCCGTTCATCGCGGCGGCCATGCCGTGCTCGCGGATGCCGTAGCGGACATAGCGGCCCTTCGGGGTCTTCGGGGTGAAGTCCTCGGCGGCCTTGGTGCGGGTGTTGTTCGACGGGGTCAGGTCGGCCGAGCCCATCACCAGCTCCGGCATGATCGGGGTGATGGCTTCGAGCGCCAGCTCCGAGGCCTTGCGGGTGGCCACAGCCTGCGGCGCTGCGATCAGCGCCTTCTTGTGGGCGAGGATGACCTTGTCGAGTTTCGCAGGAACCGTGTGGGCGAGGCGACGGTCGAACTCGCCGCGCTTGCGCTCGGAGAGGGTGGCGAAGCGCTCATTCCAGTCTTTGTGGGCGGTGTTGCCTGCAGTGCCGAAGCCGCGCCACGCCTTGAGCACGTCGGCCGCGACCTCGAAGGCGCCGCCGGTGATGCCGAGCGCCTTCTTGGCGGCGGCGAGTTCCTCGGCGCCGAGCGGCTCGCCATGGGCCTTGGAGGTGCCGGCCTTCTTCGGCGCGCCGAAGCCGATCACGGTCTTGCAGGCGATCATGGTCGGCTTGTTCGACTTTTGGGCGCGGCGGATCGCGGCCTCGATCGCCTCGGGATCATGGCCGTCGACGCGCTCCGAGCGCCAGCCGCAGGCCTTGAAGCGCGCGACCTGGTCGACATTGTCGGTGATGGTCAGCGGACCGTCGATCGAGATGCCGTTATCGTCCCAGAGCACGATCAGCTTGTTGAGTTTCTGATGGCCGGCCAGCGCGATCGCCTCCTGGCTGATGCCCTCCATCAGGTCGCCGTCGGAGGCGAGCACATAGGTGTGGTGGTCGACGACCTTTTTGCCGAACTCGGCGGCGAGCATGCGCTCGGCCATCGCCATGCCGACGGCGGTGGCGAGGCCCTGGCCGAGCGGGCCGGTGGTGGTCTCGACGCCGGCGGTCTCGAAGTTCTCGGGATGGCCCGGAGTCCGGGAGCCGAGCTGGCGGAACTTCTCGAGGTCGGCGAGCTCCATGCCCGGCGTGCCGGTGAGGTAGAGCAGGGCGTAGAGCAGCATCGAGCCGTGGCCAGCGGAGAGCACGAAGCGGTCGCGGTCCGGCCAGCGCGGATCGGCGGCGTCATACTTCATCACACGGGTGAACAGCACCGTCGCGACGTCGGCGGCGCCCATCGGCAGGCCGGGATGGCCGGACTTGGCCTTCTCGACGCCGTCCATCGCCAGGCCGCGGATGGCATTGGCGAGCTTGTCGTGCTGGGCGCGATCGATGGTGGTCATGATGATCTCACAGGGCTCCGTCGGACGGGCGGGAGGGCCGGACCGGCCTGCGCGACAGCGGGCCGGCGAAAGGGGGAAGGCGGTCTTGCAGCCGCTTTCGGCAGGCTGGGAAAGGACGGGGTGGATTAGGCCCGGCCCTCCCTGCGAGTCAATTCGCGAAACCCTGCTTTTGGGGTCGCAGGCACTGCTTTCGCTCGGTTTTCCGCAGATGCCGTCTCAGCCGTGCCGGCCAAGACGTTGTGGAGACGCGCTTCCGGGCTGCGAGATCGATTCCTGTTTTCCGGCGCTTTGCTGTAAATTGAGGCACGAATCGTGTGAGCCGGCTTCGATCTGAAAGGAGAGCGACGGTGGCGAGCCTGATGCTGGACAATGCGCTGGCGCGCCTCGATACGGCGCTGGGGCAGCTGGAGGCGGCGGCGCGGCGGCGGGTCGAGGCTGAGCGTGGACGTGGCAATCTCGAAACCGAACTCGCCCTGATGCAGGACGACCGGGCGCGGCTGGCGGCCGAGCTCGACGGCGCGATGTCGCGTCTGGGCCAAGTCGAGACGGCGGCTGCCGATGTCGATCAGCGGCTGGAGCGGGCGATGAATGTCGTCGGTGCGGTGATCGCGCGGGTGGAGGCGCAGCAGCCGGCGGAGCCCGATAGTCCAGCTCTTTGATTTCGCATCGGCTTTGTCCGAAAACCGCATTCCACTTTTCGGGTCGATGCTCTAGCCAAAGCTAAAACGGAACTGGAGACCGAATGCCGCAAGTCAACGTCATGATCTCCGGGAAGGCCTATCGCATGGCCTGCGGGGAGGGCGAGGAAGCTCATCTCGAAGGGCTTGCCCGGTTCTATGACGAGAAGATCGGCGAGATGCGGCAGGCCTTCGGCGAGATCGGCGACATGCGCCTGCATGTCATGGCGGCGCTGATGGTGGCCGATGAGGTCCATGAACTGAAGCTGCGGCTGGCAAAGCTGGAAACCGATCTCGCGGCAACGCAGGGCAATGCCGGCGCCGCCGACGAGCGCCTCAGCGAGGTCGAGGACCGGGCGGCGGAAGCGCTGGTCGCGGCGGCCGAGCGGATCGAGGGCGTGGCGCGGAGCTTGATTCCGACGGCGGTGGGGTGAGAGAGACAAGCGTCATGCTCGGGCTTGACCCGAGCATCTCGTGAGGAAGAGGCGCTTCATCCTGCCGGAGATTCTCGGGTCTTCGCTTCGCCCGAGAATGACGCCCTGTTCAAGAATGAAAAGGCCCCGGATGTTTCCATCCGGGGCCTTTTCATTTGTCTCTGCGTCGGGATCAGACGCCCGGGGCGCCGCCGGCGCCATCCAGCACCGTGACGGAGCGGCGGTTCTGCGACCAGCAGGAGATGTCGTTGCAGACCGCGACCGGGCGCTCCTTGCCGTAGGAGATGGTGCGCATGCGGTTGGCCGGGATGCCACGCGAGGCGAGATAGTCGCGCACGGTCTGGGCGCGGCGGGCGCCGAGCGAATAGTTGTACTCGCGGGTGCCGCGCTCGTCGGCATGGCCTTCGACGGTGAAGGTGTAGCGCGGATAGCGCTGCAGCCAGCCGGCCTGCTTGTCGAGGGTGGCGGTCGCGGTCGAGGTCAGGTCGGTCGAGTCGGTCTCGAAGAAGACGCGGTCGCCGACATTGACGACGAAGTCCTGCGCGCTGCCCGGCGTTGCTGCGCCGCCGGCGCCGAAGCCCGAACCGTTGGCATCGGCGTTCTGGTCCTTGGCGCAAGCGCCGAGCGCGAGGGTGGCGGCGAGGGCGGCAGCGAAGCGGACGGCACGGCCGCTGGGAATGAGAGTGGACAACATGGCTGGACTCCGGGGCAATCGAATTGTGTGGCGGTGCACTTCGAGGAAGGCTTCGCGAGGCCTCATCAATGAACCGTCAACCTAAACGAGACCTTGCCAAATCAGGGCGAAGTGGCGGCATTGCGGCTTATGGTTAACCAATTATGGCAAAAGGCGATTCCGGGAGGGGCTGTGGTGCGGCGGCCACATCGGCACTCACCCGTGAAAGAAGCTTGCAGATCACCCGGACAATTGCAGCGCCTGTTTCGCCGGAACGGCTCTATCGTTGCCTGAACATCGGCTCGGTACTTGCTTCGTTCCCGCCTTCCCTTCGATCGGAGATCGCGATGGCTCATTCCCTCAAGTCCGGCGCTGCGAGCGTGGCGCCCCTTCGTGGTCCCAACCAGCCCGATCTCGATTCCGATCTCGTCTGGGAGGCGCGCCGCGACCTTGCCGCGGCCTTCCGCATGGCGGCGCGCTATGGCTTCGAGGAGGGGATCTGCAATCACTTCTCGGCGCTGGTGCCGGGCCATGACGACCTGTTCATCGTCAATCCCTATGGCTGGGCCTTCCGGGAGCTGACCGCCTCGAAGCTTCTGATCTGCGACTTCCACGGCAATGTCGTCTCGGGCGAGGGCCAGCCGGAGGCGACCGCCTTCTACATCCACGCGCGGATCCACAAGAACGTTCCGCGCGCCAAGGTCGCGTTCCATACGCATATGCCATACGCGACGGCGCTTTCGATGACCGAGGGGGATCCGCTGATCTTCGCCGGGCAGACGGCACTGAAGTTCTACGGCCGCACCGCCGTCGACCGAGACTATAACGGGCTGGCGCTGGACGAGCGCGAGGGTGACCGCATCGCCGCCGCGATTGGCGATGCCGATATCGTCTTCATGAAGCATCACGGCGTGATGGTGCTCGGGCCAAACATCGCCGAGGCCTGGGACGACCTCTATTATCTGGAGCGCGCCTGCGAAGTGCAGGCATTGGCGCTCTCGACCGGGCGCGAGGTCAAGCCGGTGAGGCCCGAGATCGCCGAAGCGGCCTATCGCCAGATGCGCGAGGGCGATCCGGAATCGGCGCGCCTGCACCTGGCCTCGATCCGCCGCCAGCTCGACGCCGAGGAACCGGTCTATCGTGATTGAACCGGAAGGAAACCGGCGACCGTGCGGGGCACGGTCGCCCGCAGCTCAGAACCGGACGTCCATCCGGGCTTTCAGGGCGTGGTCCTGATTGTCCTTCGCGATGGCGCCGGTATAGGCGATGCTCGCGACCAATTGCTTGCTGATCTGCCAATCGAGCCGCGCTTCGGCGATCAGGCTGTCCCGCGCGATGGGAACGCCTTGCACGGCGAAGGCGCTCCCGATCGAGCGAAAGCCCAGAAGGGCCTTGCCGTCGACGTCGCCAAAAGCGTGCTGCCAGCCGAGCGTCGCCCGGGCGGTCAGCGGAAGCGAGGTTCCCAGCTTGGTCGCGAAATGGGCGCCGATCGTCGAGGTGGGTATGGTCTGATCCTGGCTCGCGCCGAAAAGCGCCGCCGGGCCACCGATCTCGTTGAACGAGTCGGTGTGGAGCCGGACGACCGCCACCCCGGCGAACGGCTCGACCTGGAACGCACCGTAGTTCAGCCGGTAACCCGCTTCGCCGAAGGCCTGGGCGGTGTAGCCGTCGAGCTTGGTCTTGAAGGCGCTGTTCAGGCCGGGAACAAGAACGGCACGGCTCATCTCGATGTCGTTATTGGTGTAGGCGGCACCAAGGCGGAGATTGATATTGCCGAACGAGGTGGCGCCGTAGAGCGAGCCGAAGACGCCGTTGACGTTTCCGGAGGAAAGGCGCGAGTCCATGTCGAAATTCGTGCGCGTATAGCCGCCGGCGACACCGAGGCGCGTTTCTCCGCCGAGCCAGTCGAAGCCGACATCGCCGCCGATGATGAAGCCGCCCGTGGAGCGGTCGGTCTTCGCCGTATTCGCGTTGCCGTCGGTCCGGCCGCGGGCTCCGAGCGCCTCACCCCAGAGGGAGTAGCGGCTGGCGCCGCGGAACTGCGTCGGCACCTGCATCGCGACCGGGCGGGCCTTGCCGCCCGGCAGATCGGAGGATTGCATGGCATAGACGGTTTGCGTCGGCACGGAGCCGACCGGCCCGTCGAAGCCGAAATTCTGGCCGGAACGCAGATAGCCCAGCACCGAGTTCCGCACGAGCGAGGCGTCGGCGAAGGTCGTGCTGGCTATGTTGGCGTAGCCGTCGCCCGAGAGCTGGGTGAGGCTGCCGGCCAGCTGCTCCTGGCTCTGCAGGAACAGGTTGAGGAATTCGGGCGGCAGGTCGCCGGTCCTGTCGATCTGATTGTTCAGCGCGGTCGCGGTCGAGGCCTGATTGATGGTCAGCCCGGCCAGCGAGAAATAGGGCAGGCCGAAGGTCGCGGCGAACGCCAGGTCTTCCGGGATGAAGCTCCACATCGATGACGTGAGGCTGCCGAGCCCGAGCGAACCATTGTTGATGAAGACGAACTGCCCGCCCGCATATTGTGTATTGTTGGTCAGTGCGCCGTAGCGGGCGTTTCCGTTCGCTCCGGGAATGTTCGTCGTCGTGAACAGCAGGACGTATTGCTGGCCCGGCGTCAGCGACAGCAGACCCGTCGAAACCTTGTAGGCCGCATAGCCGGTTCCCGAGATCGTCATCACCGGCGATTCGAACAAGGCGGATCCCGTGGCGCGCCGGTTCACGCTATCCCAGGCATAGACATAGGCTTGGAAGGGAATGTCGGCACCGCTTTGGCGCGACACATTGAAGGTGAAGCTGGTCAGGCGCCGGCTGCTGCTGTCGGCCGTGATCGTCTGGCCGTAGGTCGCGGTATTGGGGCGCCCGAAGCTCGAGATGAACGACGTGCCGTTCCAAAAGGGCGTGGTGTCGATATTCTGGGCGCTCGCCGGGGCCGCGAGGAATATCGCTGCAAGGGCCGAGCCGGCCCCCAAAAGGCGTCCCAGCTGTCGCAGCCTGCGTGGAGAGCGGCTCTCACCTGAAGACGTTGCCATCGATTGCCCCTGCACGCCCGATCAAACTCTTGATTCGAACGGTACAAATCGATGGGGCTCTGACGCAAGGTAACAGGCCGCGTGTCTGCCGCTTTTCAACGGGCAGTTGCATTTTCGGTACGTCATGACGGCCTGCTTCCGAAGCCGCCCGGCGGGACCGGGCAGCTTCCCGTCAGACCGGCACGGGTTTCGCCTCAGCGCTGGCCGCTGAGCAGGGGCGACCAGGTCGGGTCGGAAGCGAAGGCCGGGGTCGGCACCGGCACTTCGACGCGGCCGGTGATGTCGACCATGTAGAGCTTGCCGCCGGATTGTCCGCCCGGATCGCGGAAGAACATGATGTACTGGCCGTTCGGCGCCCAGTTCGGGGCCTCGTTATGGAAGCCTTCGGTCAGGATGCGCTCGCCCGAACCGTCCGGCCGCATCACGCCGATGGCGAAACCACCGCCGCCCTGGCGGGTGAAGGCGATGAGGTCGCCGCGCGGCGACCAGGAGGGCTGCGAGTAGCGGCCCTGGCCGAAGGAGATGCGCTGGCCCTCGCCGCCGGCGGCCGGCATCACATAAAGCTGCTGCTGGCCGCCGCGATCGCTCTCGAAGACGATGCGCGAGCCGTCGGGCGCATAGGAGGGCGAGGTGTCGATCGCTGCCGTCGAGGTCAGGCGCGTCGTCGAGCGCGAGCCGATATCGATGGCGTAGAGATTGGCGTTGCCGCCCTGCTGGAGGGAGAGCACGACGCGCTGGCCGTTCGGGGCGAAGCGCGGGCTCGAGCTCATGTCGGGGAAGTTGCCGACGATCTGGCGCTGGCCGGTCTCGATGTTCAAAACCTGCACGCGCGGCTGCTCGCCCTGGCGCTGGGTCATGAAGGTGACGTCCTGCGAGACCGGCGAGTAGCGCGGCGTCACCACGGAGGTGTCGCCATTGGTGAGGTAGCGCACATTGGCGCCGTCCTGATCCATGATGGCGAGGCGCTTGCGGCGCGTCTCCTTCGGGCCGGATTCGTCGACGAAGACGACGCGGGTGTCGAAGAAGCCGCCGAGTCCGGTGACCTTCGAGAAGATCGCATCCGAGATGATGTGGCCGACGCGGCGGGCATTGCTCGGGTCGGTGAAGTACTGCTGGCCGTCGGTCTGCGTGCCGGTGGCGACGTCCCAGAGCCGGAACTCGGCGCGGATGCGGCCGGCCTCGCGCGCGACGCGGCCGGTAACGAGGGCCTGCACGCCCGCCGCCTTCCAGGCATCGAAGCGCGGCGCGGCATCGAAGGGTGGGTTCGCTTCGGGGAAGCGGCCCTTGTCGACGGGCGTGAAATAGCCGCAGCGCTTCAGGTTGTTGGTGATGACGCCGGAAACGAGCACGCCGCCCTCGCCGCCGAAATCGGCGATGGCGATCGGCATCGGCTGGAAGGCGCCGCCACGCAGGTCGATGACCAGCTCGGCTCTGGCCGCGGCAGGCACCATGAGCGCCGCGCCAGCGGTGGCGAGGAGGCGACGGCGCGTCGGCGCGGCCGCGAGGAAGGGGAGGGGGCTTCTGTCGATCATCGGGGTCACATGACGTCCCTGGCGTCGAAATTGACGACGACATCACGCCAGTCGTCGTAATAGGAGGCGAACTGAGCCGGGATACGCAACGGCGCGCAGCGGCGGGTGGCGGTCAGCGCCGAATCGGCGGCGACCCGGAAGAGCGGATCCGAGGACGAATTAATCACGCCGGGCTGGGCGGCCAGCGAGCCGTCAGTGTTCAGTTTTATCCGCACATGCGGAACGGGCGGATTGTCAGTGTTGGCGAGCGCGATCGGCTTGTTCCAGCAACTGATCAACTGATCCCTGATGATGCCGACGAGTTGCGCCCGCATCGAGGGATTGAGCTTCTGGCCAGCGCCTCGTTCCGTGCCCAGAGACGCTGTGCGATTGACCTGGGGCGCTGAGGACCCCGACGACTTTGCCGGTTCCTTCGAGCGCAACAGCTTGTCGATATCTGTCAGATTGAAGTTCTTGGCGAGCTCCGCCTCCTTCTTCGCCTTGGCCTCGGCTTCCTGCTTGGCCTTGGCCTCCGCGGCGAGCTTGGCCTTCTGATCGGCCTCGGCCTTCGCCTTGGCGGCAGCCTCCGCCTTTTCCTTCGCGGCCTTCTCAGCTTCCGCCTTGGCGAGCGCCTCGGCCTTGGCCTTCGCCTCGGCGGCGCGCTTGGCGGCCTGGGCCTCGGCTTCCGCCTTGGCCTTGGCGGCGGCCTTTGCGTCCTCCTCGGCCTTCTTCGCCTTGGAGGCGAGCTCGGCCTCCTCGGCGAGCTTGGCCAATTCCTCGCGCTTCTGCTCGGCCTCGCGGGCGGCGGCGGCCTCGCTCTTCTGCGGCGGCTGCTTGGCGGGTTCGGGCGGCTTGGCCTCGGGCTTGGGCTGCTCGACCGGGCGGGCCGGCGGCGGGGGCGTCGTGGCGTTGTTCTCGGCCGTCTTCAGCTCGACCGGGCGCGAGGGCGGGGCCGGAGTGTCGGCCTTGGCCTCGCCGGCTTCCTTGCGTTCGACCTTTTCGGACTGGCGCTCGGCGCGCGGGGTCGGCTGGGCCTGGACCTTCTCGGCGCTGCGCTCGCCGCGCGTCACCTGGTTGAGAGCGCTGGGGTCGACGAGCTCGACGGCGATCGCCTCCTCGTTCTCCGGCAGAGGCGCGGGCGACGAGAACGCCAGCAGCCCCGCGACAAGGAACGTCACGTGGCCGAGCGCCGACACCAGCATGCCAGGTTCGGAGGTCGAAAGCTTCACGCCCTGAACATCCCTACTTTCAGCGGCTCGCCGGCTCGGTGACGAGCGCGACCCGCTTGAAGCCGGCGGCAGTGATGGTCGACATCACCGAGGCGACGCGGCCGTAATCGACCTGCTTGTCGCCGCGAACATAGACGCGCTCGTCAAAACCCTGCTTCGCCAGGCTCTGGAGCTTGGTGACGAGGTCGGGCTCGAGCGTCGGTTCATCCTGCAGGAAGATCTGACCTTTGCTGTCAATGGCGATGGTCAGGGGCTTCTGGTCGACATTGATCGGCTTGGCGCCGGTCTGCGGCAGGTCGAGCGGGACGCCGGTCGCGATCAGCGGCGCGGCGACCATGAAGATGATGAGCAAGACCAGCATGACGTCGATGAACGGCGTCATGTTGATCTCGGCGATGGCGCCGTGGCGGCGTCCGCGCCGGCCTCGGCGGCCGGAACCGCCCTTTGCGCCTGAAGCGGCTGACATACCCATCGGTCAGGCCCTCACGCCGCCATGCGCTCGTCGATCTGCCGCGACAGGATCGCGGAGAACTCGTCGGCGAAGGCTTCGAGGCGCCCTTGCGCCTTGGCGACCTCGGCCTGGAGCTTGTTGTAGGCCATCAGCGCGGGAATGGCGGCGAAGAGGCCGATCGCGGTGGCGAAGAGCGCTTCGGCGATGCCGGGCGCGACGACCGCGAGCGAGGAATTCTTGGAGACCGCGATCGCGGTGAACGAGGTCATGATGCCCCAGACCGTGCCGAACAGCCCGATGAAGGGGGCGGCCGAGGCGATGGTCGAGAGCACGAGCAGCTTCGAATCGAGGCGCTCGGTCTCGCGCTGGATGGTGACGTCGAGCACCTTGTCGATGCGCTGCGAGAGGCTGGCGACCGAGCGGCCGCCATTCTCGAAGGAGCGCTTCCATTCGCGCATAGCAGCGACGAAGACGGCGGCCATGTCGTTGACCGGCTTGCTGGCGAGGTCGCGATAGAGCTCCTCGAGCGAACGGCCGGACCAGAACACCTCCTCGAAGGCGTCCATGTCCTTGCGCGTGCGGCGATAGAGCAGGGTCTTGTCGATGATGATCGACCAGCACCAGACCGAAGCGCTCAGCAGGCCCATCATGACCAGCTTGACGACGATGTGGGCGTGCCAGAACAGCGTCCAGAACGACATGTCGATCTGCGGCGCGGCCTGCGCGACGTCGGCGGGGTTCATCCTGTCATCCTTCTCACCCAGGCGGTGCGGCCGATGCTGGACGTCTCAAGGCGCCAGCCTCGGCCCAAACCCCGCCGCTTGCGTCGCGGGAGACCCACGCCGCCGCCCGTTCCGCGATCCGGGGAAATGCCGTATCCCTCCAATCGCGCGTGAATCCGGCGAAAGATGGGCCGAAACGGGGTTTCCCACGGAACGCATGCTCCGAAACGAGTTAAGCCTCCGGCAAGGTTAATGTCGGGTATACGCCCGGCGCGATGTGGCGATGTCGTGGAGGTGCAGGCCCGGTGGAAACTCCGGAGCCCCCAGCGGCAGGGCGGAAGGCCTGCAAGAATTTGGCTGAAACCCTGTTCGGAAAGGCCTACGAATCCCTCGCGGCTATCCATCCGCGGCAAGACACCAACATTGAACCGAAGTTGCTTTCTGAGTGGAGAGGTTTCCCATGTCGAAGCATATTGGTCTGATTGTCGCTCTTTCGCTCGCAGCGGCTGTTGCCGGTTGCGCCACCTCGCCGGTGGTAACCACCCAAACCGTGATCGTCGCCGGCCTGGGGCCCGTCGATATCGAGCGCCTCAATGTCCGGGTGGTCTCGGTCGATCGGCCCAACCGCGCCGTCGTGGTCGAGCAGCGCGGCTTGCAGTGGCTGGTCAACGTGCCACCGGTCTTCGGCAATCTCGACAATGTCCGCGAAGGCGACATGGTCGATATCAGCCGCGCCGAGGGCGTTGTCGTCGAGGTCCGGCCGAGCCGGCGCGGCTCCCGGCCGGGGATCACCTATACCGAGACGGCGAGCACGCCGGCCTTCCAGAACCTGCCGGAGCGGTTCGTCACGCGGTCGCTGACGCTGACTGCGCGCTTCGAGCGCTTCGATGCGGCCAACGGCACGGTCAACTATGTCGGGCCGCTGGGTCCACGCACGCTCACCGTGGCCGACCCGGCCGTGAAGGAGCGGCTGCGGCGGTTCAAGCGCGGCGACATGGTCGACCTCACCTTCGAAGAGGCCTTCTACATCACCCTGCGATAGGGCGTCGCTCGCATCGCGCCTGCCCGGTGTCCGGGCAGGCGGACTTGTTCGGGCGAGGGCGCGGAGCCGACCGGCTGTAACTGCAGCCGAAACGGAAAGCCCGCCCCGGCGAACCGGGACGGGCGTGATCGGAGGCTTGCTAGAGTCTGACGCGTCAGGCCGCGTCGGGCTGGGCCGGCGGGTTGTTGCGGCGCTCGTTCATGAACTGATCGAACTCGGCCTTGTCGCGGGCCATGCGCAGGCGGCCCAGGAAGTCGTGGAACTCGCGCTGCTCGTCCTCGAGCCGGCGCAGCGTCTCCGTGCGATACTCATCGAAGGCGCGGTTGCCGCTGGAGGGGCCGCCGCGGCCCCAGCCGCCAAAGCCGCCTTCGCGGCCGGCCATGCGCTCGCGCAGGCGGTCCATCTTGCCTTGCAGACGGCTCATCCGATGCTCGTACCGGTCTCCGGCATATCCACAACCCATGCGTCCACTCCAGAATAGAAAGGCCAGGGTCGCCAGACCCAGCGGCCAGAACAGAATGAAGCCGAGAACCGCGAAGGCGATCCAGGCACCCTTTCCATATTCGTCCAGTTTCTCGACGATCGGCATTGCTCCCTCACTGAGCCAGCGTGAATGTAAATCACATTTACATAGATGCGCCTGACCCTGCCGCTTGTCAAGAAGAGGGCTTGCCGAAAAGAATCAGTCGGGCTTCGAGGCGCCGTTGCCGCCGATGCCGAGGCCCTGGAGGTAGATCAGCATGCCGGCTTCCAGCAGCTCGGCGGCGGACATCGGCAGGGGACGGCGCCCGCCATCGGCGCGGCCGAACAGGGCGGCGACGCCATGCGACATCGCCCAGACATGCAGGGCCATCATCAGGGCCGGCGGGCGCTTACCGGCCGGGAGCTGTGCGATCAGGGCTTCCGAGGCCTGGCGCAGGCCGGCGAAGGCGCGGTCGGCCGCGGCACGCAATTCGGGGCTGGCATCGAGCGGCACGCCGGCCTCGAACATCGCCGAGTAGTAGGCGGGCTCGTCATGGGCGAAGGCGAGATAGGCGCGCCCCAGCCGGTGGAACGCGGTTTCGGGATCGGGCCGGCCCTGGTCCCAGGCGCGCGACAGTGCCGCCTCAAAAGCCTCGAAGCCGCGCGCCGCGACATCGGCCAGGAGCTCGTCACGATCGCGGAAATGGCGGTAAGGCGCGGCCGGGCTGACGCCGGCCATGCGCGCGGCCTCGGCGAAGGTGAAGCCGTTCGGCCCCTTCTCGCCGATCAGCCCGAGCGCGGCCTTCACCAGCTCCTCCTTGAGGTTGCCATGGTGATAGCCGCGGGGTGTCTCGGGGCGGTCGCGCTTCCAGCTCATGTAAGGAGCGCTAACATGCGAGCGGGGGCTGCGTCGACTGTTAGGCGTAACAACAAGCCCTCATCCTGAGGAGCAAGCAAAGCTTGCGTCTCGAAGGATGCTCCAGTTGGTTCCGGAGCCTCCTGGACCATCCTTCGAGACGCCGCTGGCGCGGCTCCTCAGGATGAGGGCTTCGGGTGGCCGGATCTTCTCAGTCGTCGAGCATCAGCCGCTTGCGCAATCCGTCGGGGATGCGCCGGGCGCGTCCGCCGCCGACGCAGGCGACCATCACCTGAGCGGCGATCAGGACGTCCGCGCCGCGCAGCACGCGCTGCTCCAGGTCCATCGTGGCGCCGCGCGCTTCGACACAGCGGGTCTCGATGGTGAGCAGGTCGTCCATCACCGCCGGCCGCAGGAAATCGATGGTCATCTTGCGCACCGCGAAGCCGAGCGCCGTCTCGCCGTCGAAGAGCTCGCGCTGCTCGACGCCGAGGGCGCGGATCAGTTCCGTACGGCCGCGCTCCATGAAGCGCAAATAGGAGGCGTGATAGACGACGCCGGAAAAATCGGTGTCTTCATAGTAGACGCGGACGTCGAGGCGGTGGACGCTGCTCATGTCGCTCCGGGGCGCTGTCGGACGGTTCGCGCTGCCATAGACCATGAGGCGCGCCTTCGGAAAGGCCGGAACCGGCTTCGCCGTGCGGCGTTGCCGCTTGCGTGACCGCAATGAGGGAGGACAAGCGATGGCACAATCCAGCAAGACGACGGCGCGGCTGCTCGACAAGACCGAGCTCGATCTCGTCGCCCGCACCCAGCGCAGCGCGATCGGGACGTTGCCGGACGACGCGTTGCGCGATCTCGCCGGCAAGCTGCGCGAGCGCCGCGACAAGGCGCGCGACGGGGCGCGTCGCCAGAAGCGCGAGATGCGTGGCAAGGCTGAGCCCAAAGGTGCCAAAGCTGCCACCGACAACACCGGCACCAAGGCGAAAGCGGACGCGCTGACCGCGGCGCTGAAGCGCGTCGGCGCCGAGCGCACGCGCCGGGAGGAGAAGGCGAAGAAGCCGAGCCAGCGCAGTCTCGCGCGCAAGGCGCTTGCCCTCAAGCAGCGGCAGCTTGCAGCCGAGCGGCCTGCCAGCCGCACGGCAAGCAAGGGCATGCGCCCGGTCGAGAATCCGAAGGCGGCGAAATCCGGCGCGTTGAACGACGCCGGTGCTCGCCCGGCGATGATGCGTTCGAAGATCGCGCGACAGTCGTAGCGGACGTCTGCCTCGCTTCCGGGAAGCACGCGTCATTCCGGACAAGCCGCGAAGCGGCGCCGATCCGGAATCCATCGGGGGGCTCGGCGCCTTATGATGGATCCCGGGTCAAGCCCGGGATGACGGTGTGGTTCCCCGTCAGATCGGCAGACTCAGCGCTTGCAGGGCTTGCCCATGAAAGAGCCGCAGTCATAAGGCTGGGAGAGCACCTCGCGGACCGAATAGTCCTTGCCCTCGAAGCTGTTGACGATGTCGTCGATGCGCCAGCCGCCGTTCTCCCGGATCATCCGGAACTGGACGGCGACCGGCTTGCCGAAGCTGCGGAAGCTGGCGATCACGGTCGCCTTGCCGGCGGCTACGGGGATCGTGTCGAGGCTCAGCTTCTTGATCTCGCCATCCTGGCCGTTGAGGAAGGGATCGGCGCCGATCTGGCCCATGTCGCCGCTCTCGTCCTGGTAGAGATCGTCGCGGGCGAAGAGGGCGGCCAGACTCTGGCTCATCAGCTTGTCGCGATGCGGCGGGCGCCAGGGCGGCGGCGGGGCCTTGCCCTTGGCGGCGAGCGTCTTGATCGTGATGGCGTAGGCCTCTTCGACCGGACCGCGCGGAACATCGTCACCGGCGCGTGCCGAAACCGCAAGGACTGCGAGGACGCCGGTCAAGGCGAGCGCCAGCGCGAAATTCCGAAAGATCTGCTTCATGCCTCGTCCTCGTCGTTCCCGAACAGGCCGAACTGGGCCGTCTCGCGCGTCGGCTCGGGCATGCCGAGATGGCGGAAGGCGTGCGGCGTCAGCAGGCGGCCGCGCGGGGTGCGCTGGATGAAACCCTGCTGGAGCAGGAAGGGCTCGATGATTTCCTCGATCGCGTCGCGCGGCTCGGAGAGCGAGGCGGCGATGGTCTCGATCCCGACCGGGCCGCCGCCGAAATTGATCGCGACCGTGGTGAGATAGCGCCGGTCCATCTGGTCGAGGCCGATGGCGTCGACATCGAGCAGGGAGAGCGCCTTGTCGGCGACCTTGCGGGTGACGATCGGGTCGCCGTCGACGATGGCGAAGTCGCGCACGCGCCGGAGCAGGCGCCCGGCGATGCGCGGTGTGCCGCGGGAGCGCTTGGCGATCTCGTTGGCGCCATCATCGGACATCGGCACGCCGAGCACGCGGGCGCCGCGCGCGACAATGCCCTGCAATTCCTCGACCGTGTAGAATTGCAGCCGGATCGGGATGCCGAAGCGGTCCCGCAGCGGCGTGGTCAGCAGGCCAGCGCGGGTGGTGGCGCCGACGAGCGTGAACTTGGGTAGGTCGATCTTGACCGAGCGCGCGGCCGGGCCTTCGCCGATGATCAGGTCGAGCTGATAGTCCTCCATTGCGGGATAGAGGATTTCCTCGACCGCCGGGTTGAGGCGGTGGATCTCGTCGATGAAGAGCACGTCGCGCTCTTCGAGATTGGTGAGTTGGGCGGCAAGGTCCCCGGCCTTGGCGATGACCGGGCCGGAGGTCGAGCGGAAATTGACGCCGAGTTCGCGCGACACGATCTGCGCCAGCGTGGTCTTTCCCAAGCCGGGCGGGCCGACGAAGAGGACATGGTCGAGCGCGTCGCCACGACTCTTGGCGGCGTTGATGAAGACCTGGAGATTGGCGCGCGCGGCCGCCTGGCCGGTGAAATCGGATAGCGACAGCGGACGCAGCGAGGTTTCGCTGTCGTCATCGCGGCGTTCGCCGGAGAGAAGACCAGGTCGTGTCATTGGGCTGGAAGACGATGTTTAGGCTGTCGCATCAAGGGAAAAATCAACGCGCTGACACACAGAGCGGCAAAAGCATGAACGGCGACGGAAGCGGCAAAGGCTTGGGCCGGCCACAGAAACAATCCTCTCAAGTCGTGAGCGGCCCAAGCCTGAACGAAAGCGAGGATTGCGAAGAGAGCCGAGGGCGTGAACGCAATTCGGGCCGTGGTTTTCACAACATGGCGGAGCGAAACGTACCCGTTTTCGTCCAACTGCTCCGTCAGTCTCAACCCCGCGCGGTATCCTTGAATTCCTCCGAAGATCAAAGCCATGGCATAGGCGGCGATGGCAGCTTCGAGCGAAACTGAACCGGCGCCGAAAGGCACATAGATCAGATACATCGCGAGAAGGCCAAAAGCGGGGCCTGCAAGGAAACAGCAGACAAATATATATGCCGGAGCCGCTATGGAACGTGATGGCCGGGACGCAGCTCCTTGTCCCTTGCTTTCGCTCACAGCGCGATCTCCAGCTCGATGGCGTCGTGGATCGGAATGTCCTTGTATCCCGTCTTGATGATATCAGGCACGACCGAGCGATAGGCGTCGATCGCCTCGAGATAAAGCCCCGAGAGGCGGAAGCCGCGGCGCTGATAGAAGGTCATGCCCGGCATGTTGTCGTTGGTCAGCATGGCCTTGAGCCGTTTGGCGCCGGCCTTGCGCGCCGCGAAGATGACGGCGTCGAGCATCTGGATCGCGACGCCTTCGCCGGGCTTCAGCGAATGGAGCGCGCAGAGATAGGCGCTGTCGCCGCGGACGGTCCAGCTCGCCAGCGCGGCTGTGGCGCCATCCGGCTCGAACAGGCCGAGCGCATCGATCTCGGCGACGTCGTAGACGTGCAGGCCGATCATCATGCTGTGCGAGCCCCAGCTCGCCAGCATGATGCGGCAAAGCTCGGTCTTGTCGGTGACGATGCGCAGTTCGAGCTCTTCGGGCGCGTCGCTCACTTCGCCAGTTCCTTCAGGCCCAGCTTGATGAGTTGGGCCGTGCCTGCACCGTCGCCGGCGGCCTTGGCGGCAGCCGCCACGGCGGCCACCGCTTGCGCCTGAGGATAGCCGAGATTGGCGAGAGCGGACACGGCGTCGGCGATCGGTTGCGGCAGCTTCCTGTCCTCCAGCGCGCCGGCGAGCTGCGCCACACCCGGATCGATATGACCGAAGGCCGGGGCCTTGTCCTTGAGCTCGGCGCAGAGGCGTTGCGCCAGCTTGGGGCCGACGCCGGGCGCGCGCGCGATCGCGGCCTTGTCGTTGGTGGCGATGGCGGTGGCGAGCGCGCCCGGCTCAAGCGTCGAGAGGATCGCGAGCGCGACCTTGGCGCCGACGCCCTGCACGACCTGCATCAGGCGGAACCAGTCCCGCTCGACATCGGACATGAAACCATAGAGGCGGATCGCGTCCTCGCGGACATGGGTCTCGATCGAGAGCGCAGCGGCCTCGCCGGGCTGGGGCAGGCGCTGCAGCGTGCGCGCCGAGCACTGCACGACATAGCCGACGCCCTGCACGTCGATGATGACGTGATCCTCGCCATAGGAATCGATCAGGCCCTTGAGCTTGCCGATCATCGATTTTCTCCGCCGCGTGTCATCCCGGGCTTGACCCGGGATCCATGCCGGAGGGTTTCCGAAAGAGGTTCAGGCATGGATCCCGGATCTCCGCTTCGCTCCGTCCGGGATGACACGCTTAGGAAGAGCGTTGTGCAAAGCCGGGATCGTCGCATTGTTCCTCATCAGCCCGCCACGCGCATCTGCGCGACCAATGCCTTCATGCCGCGATGCTGGGCGTGGCAGATCGCGACGGCGAGCGCGTCCGCCGCGTCGGCCGAGGAGGTCTCGGCCTTGGGCAGCAGCACGCGGATCATCGCCTGGACCTGCTTCTTGTCGGCATGGCCGACGCCGACCACGGTCTTCTTGACGAGGTTGGCGGCGTATTCCGCGACATCGAGCCCGGCGAGCGCCGGCACGACCAGCGCGATGCCGCGGGCCTGCCCGAGCTTCAGCGCCGATTGCGGGTCGCGGTTGATGAAGGTTTCCTCGACGGCGGCCTCATGCGGGCGATGCGTGGCGAGGACCTTGTTCAGGCCCTCATGCAATTGCCGCAGGCGTTGGCCGAGCGGGAGAGTTCCATCGCTCTCGACGCAGCCGCAGGCGACGAAGGAGAGCTTGCTGCCTTCCGAAATCACGATGCCCCAGCCGGTTTTCCGGAGGCCGGGGTCGATGCCGAGGATGCGAATCGGGGGTGCCATGTCGGGCTCAACCTAGCGGATGTTTCGGATTTGTCCCGCACCGAGACGGGTGGCGAGACCGAGCGGGATGAATTCCCCTGATCGATGACATCAAAAAGGAAAGTTGTTCTTGCCGCCCGCCCGTGGGCATGGTTCGCGGCAACTTTCTCCTCATGCCGGCTCCATGTCCTCGATCCTGTCTTCCTTCATGCCGGGCCTCACGGCCGACGGCATCGCCGTCCTGCTGGCCGCGACATTGCTCGGCGGCCTCGTGCGCGGCTTCACCGGCTTCGGCTTCGCCATGGTGTTCATGCCCCTGGCCTCGGTCGTGCTGGGGCCGGTCGCGGCGCTCGGGCTGATCTGGTTCATCGACCTGCCTTTCGCGCTGCCGATCGCTGCGCGCAGCGCCAGGACGGCGGAATGGCGCGAAATCCTGCCGCTGCTGCTGACCGCGACGCTCGCGCTCCCGGCCGGCATCTGGCTCCTGATCTGGCTCGACCGCGAGACGATGCGCTGGGTGCTGGCCTTGCTTGTGCTGATCGCTGTCGCGCTGATGGCGTCGGGATGGCGCTATCACGGGCGGCCGACGATCCCGCTCTCGCTCGGCGTCGGGGCGCTTTCGGGACTCTTCAACGGCATGGCCTCGATCGGCGGCATGCCGCTCGCGGTGTTCTGGCTCGGCGCGCAGCGCAACGACCGACACAAGACGCGGGCCAACCTGCAGGCCTTTTTCGGCGTCTCGACGCTGATCAGCGGCATGGTTTTGTGGTGGAAAGATATTCTCACCACCGGTGCCGTGCTGATGGCGGTGCCGCTCTTCGCCGTCTACGGCATCGGGCTCTGGGCCGGGACGCATGGCTTCCGGCTGGCTTCGGAGGAGACGTTCCGGCGCGGGGCCTATCTGGTGATCTTCCTGAGCGCGCTGATCAGCCTGCCGCTGTGGGACGTCGTGATCGGGCGGTAGGCAAAGGCCTTACCGTCATGCTCGCTCTTGTGGCGAGCATCCATGTCTTGAACACGAGCTTCGACCAGAGAAGACGTGGATGGTCGGGACAAGCCCGACCACGACGTGGAATGCGCCGGCTCAGGCGCTGAGCTTGGCCATGATGTCGTCGGCGATCTCGAAATTGGCGAAGACGTTCTGGACGTCGTCGTCGTTGTCGAGGGCCTCCATCAACTTCATCATCGAGGCTGCCTTGTCCTCGTCGAGCGGTGCCGACGTCGTCGGCCGCCAGACCGGCTTGGCCGAAGCCGGCGCGCCCAGCGAGGCTTCGAGCGCCTTGGAGACTTCGTTCAACGCATCGAAGGCGCAGAGGATGGTGTGGCCGTTCTCGTCCGAGATCACGTCGTCGGCGCCGGCTTCGATCGCCGCTTCCATCACCTTGTCGGCGTCGCCGGCCTCCGGCGGATAGGAGATCTCGCCGACGCGGTTGAACATGAAGGAGACCGAGTTGCTCTCGCCCAGCGCGCCGCCCGACTTGGTGAAGTAGGAGCGCACGGCGGAGGCTGTGCGGTTGCGGTTGTCGGTCAGGGCCTCGACGATGACGGCCGCGCCGCCCGGGCCGTAGCCCTCGTAGCGGACCTCGTCATAGTTCTCGCCTTCGCCGCCGGCGGCCTTGTTGATGGCACGCTGGATGTTGTCCTTCGGCATGTTCTCGGCGCGCGCGGCAAGCACCGCCATGCGCAGGCGCGGATTCATGTTGATGTCCGGCATGCCCATCTTGGCGGCGACGGTGATTTCGCGGGCCAGCTTCGAGAACAGCTTGGAGCGCACGGCATCCTGCTTGCCCTTGCGGTGCATGATGTTCTTGAACTGTGAATGGCCGGCCATGGGAGCTCGTTACCTTCGGAGGTTGCGGCGGAAAGCGCTGGAAGCCGGCCTTATAGGCGCCGGCTCCGCCCGCGTGCAAGCGCTGCGCGCGGTCGAATGCGTCAGGAAATCCAGGCGTCCGGCACGGCCTGGCTGAGATGCGGGCCGACGCGCACGGCCCAGACCGCCCTGGCCAGGCCGGTCGCATCGTCGATATCGACCGCGACGCCGGAGAGCGTGCCTTCGCCGGTCGCCGGCTCCAGGCGGGCGCCCGGCACCTTCTGCAGGAAGCGGCGCACCGGCTCGTCCTTCTGCATGCCGAGTACGGAATCGTAGTCGCCGCACATGCCGGCATCGGATTGATAGGCGGTGCCGCCGGGTAGGATGCGGGTGTCGGAGGTCGGTGCATGGGTATGCGTGCCGACGACGAGGCTGGCGCGGCCGTCGAGGAAATAGCCCATCGCCTGTTTCTCGCTGGTTGCCTCGGCATGGACATCGACGATGACGGCGTCCGCCACCTCGCCGAGCGGGCAGGCGGAGAGCTCGCGCTCGACCGCGGCGAAGGGATCGTCGAGCGGGTCCATGAACAGCCGGCCCATGACGTTGACGACGAGGACGCGGGCGCCGTTGCGGGCCTCGATCACGGCCGCGCCGCGGCCGGGCGTGCCGGGCGGATAGTTCGCCGGGCGGATCAGGCGGTCCTGCCGGGCAATGAAGACGAGAGCCTCGCGCTGGTCCCAGGAATGGTTGCCCAGCGTGACGACATCGGCGCCGGCAGCAAGGATCTCGTCGCAGATCGCCTCGGTGATGCCGAAGCCGCCGGCGGAATTCTCGCCATTGATGATGACGCAGTCGAGCTTCCAGGCTTCACGCAGGGCGGGCAACCGCTCCTGAACCGCAATCCGGCCGGGGCGGCCGACGATGTCACCGAGGAAGAGAAGACGCATGAAACCGACTCGAAAACTGCGAAGGCTTTCTCCCTCGCGCGAAGGCGGGCGGGAATCAACCGCAGCGAAGGGTTTCGCGCTCGGTCACGATCCAGTCGAGGCGCCGGTCATGCGGCTCGTTCGGCACGGCGTCGATCTCCTGCGCGCCATAGCCGATGCCGATGCTGATGGTGGGGCCGAGCTCGCTGAGCGCCCGGTCGTAATAGCCCTTGCCGTAGCCGATGCGGTAGCCGCGCCGGTCGAAGGCAGCGAGCGGGACGAGCAGGATCGTGGGCTTCACCTCCGTCTGGTCGGTGGCAGGAACGAGGGTGCCGAAGCCGCCCGGTACGATCGGCTCGTAAGGCGCCCAGCGCCGGAAGATCATGCGCCTGTCGACGATCGCGGGCAGGCAGAGCGGCAATCCGCGCTCATGCAGGGCTTCGAGGATCGGACGGGGATCGGCCTCCGAGCGCATCGGCCAATAGGCCGAAACCGGGCCGGTGCTGCCCTTCCAGACGGGGAGGGCCAGCGCGTGCGCGGCGATTTCGGGATCCCATTCCAGCCGGTTGTCGAGATCGAGCGCGTCGCGGCGGGCCAGCGCTTCGGCGCGGAGGACCGCCTTGCGCGGGGAGGGTATGACCTGCGTGTCGGACGTCATCGTCATAAGGGCTGCGGAGCCACCTCGGCCGTGGAGTTTTGAATCCCGGGACACCTACTAAAGTAGGTGGGCGCCGTGTGTCCGGTTCCGATGGATCCGGTCAGGGACAGCTCCCTAGGGAGTCGTATGGGCCCGGGGAATGCTGTCTCTCACGCACCAGGCAGCCCCGCTCCGACAATGTAGGGAACACGCCGGCAAAGCGCCAGTGGTTCTTTATGGGATGCCCCGCGAATTCCTGTCTCGCCTCAGCCCTCGGCCTGAGCGTCCGGCTGGAAATTGTCCGAGCCCTCATCCTGAGGAGCCATTTCGTGAGAAATGGCGTCTCGAAGGATGTTCCAGGAGGCTCCGGAGACATCTGGAGCATCCTTCGAGACGCCGCTATCGCGGCTCCTCAGGATGAGGGCTGAGGAGGTCGGGCGGCGTTTCTTTGCCCCTGACGCGCCCTGCGATCGGGGCGACCATGAAAACGTTCATATTTTGGCCGTGGTGCGCTGGTGTTATAGAGACGCACGCGACATGTACGGAAACCGGTTTCAGCGATGCTTCGTTCTCTCCTAGCCCGCCATCTCTCCCGCCCGGGACTGGCCGCCTTGGCGCTCTCCGCCGCGCTCGCCGGCGGTGCCGTGCCGGCTTCGGCGCAGGATGCCGCCGATCTGCTGGTCCGCACGACGCGGCTGGAGAACCAGCTGCGCCAGATGTCCGGCCAGATCGAGCAGCTCCAGTTCGAGAACCGCAGGTTCTCCGAGCAGCTCCGCAAATTCCAGGAAGACGTCGATTTCCGCCTGAACGAGAAGGGTGGCGGCGGACGCCCGAATACGGCTGCTCCCGGCCCGACGGGGGCACCGCCTGCCGGTGGAGCGCCGCAGCGCCAGCGCCGCGGTGACGCCTTCGATCCGACGATGCAGCAGGGCGCGGCGGGGGCTCCCCAACAGCTCGGTGGCGGTGGGGCGATCGCCGGCATCATCGAGGATGAACACGCTGGGGGCTCGTCCACGGGGCAGCCGCTCGACCTGCAGGGCGTCGGGCGCCCGGTGTCGCAAGGCGGGCTGCCGCAGGACAGGCCGCGTGGCGCGAGCGTCGCTGCCGCGAGCGGCCCGCAGAGCGCCAAGGACGCCTATGACCTCGCCTTCGCTTCGCTCCAGCGCAAGGAATACGAGCAGGCCGAGATGGGCTTCCGCCAGTTCCTGCAGAGCTATCCGCGCGACCGGCAGGCGGTCGATGCGACCTACTGGCTCGGCGAGAGCTATCTCCAGCGCCAGCGCTATCGCGAGGCGGCCGAGCAGTTCTTGAAGATCTCGCGGGAATCGCCGAAGGCCGCCAAGGCGCCGGACAGCCTGCTCAAGCTCGGCATGTCGCTGAACGGGCTCGGCGCCAAGGAACAGGCCTGCGCCACCTATGCCAAGGTCGGCGTCGACTATCCCTCCGCCTCCAATTCCGTACGCCAGGGCATCGCCCGCGAACGCCGCCGCTCCGGCTGCGCTTGAGCGCGGCACCGATCGAAAGCGATGCAGCGCCGGTCTCGCTCGTCGAGGCCGGCGCTGCTTTCGAGGGGCTGCCGCATGAGACGGCCCTGCTGGTCGCCGTCTCGGGCGGACCGGATTCGGTAGCGCTGCTGGCGCTTCTCGCTGCGTGGGCTGAGATGCCGGGCCGGCCGCCTCTTCATGCCGCGACGGTCGATCATGGCCTGCGCCCGGAATCGGCCGATGAGGCTGCCGCCGTGGCGCAGCTCTGTTCAAAACTCGGCGTCGCTCATGCGACCCTGCGCTGGGAGGGGCCGAAGCCGGCCAGCGGCGTGCAAGCGGAAGCGCGGCGCGCCCGTTATGCCCTGCTGGCGAACGAGGCGAGGCGGCTCGGCAACGCGACGCTGGTCACCGCCCATACGCTCGACGATCAGGCCGAGACCGTGCTGATGCGGCTCTCCCATGGCTCCGGGCCGTCAGGGCTCGCCGGGATGCGGGCCCGGACCGAGGTCAACGGTGTTGCGCTGGTCAGGCCCCTGCTCGGCATTCCGAAAGCGCGGCTCATTGCGACAGCGCAGGCGCGCGGACTGCCTTTCATCCGTGATCCCAGCAACAGCGACTTGCGCTTCGAGCGCGTGCGCTGGCGCGAGACGATGCCGATCCTCGCGGATCAGGGGCTGACGGCCGAACGGCTCGGACGACTGGCCGAGCGAATGGTGCGGCTGGACGAGGCTGCCGCACATCGCGCCTGCAAGGTGCTGGCAGAGGTGGAGTTGCCGGTCGGAACAGCGGATGACGGCCTGCGCCTGCGCTTTTCCACGCTGATCTCGGAGCCGGAAGAGATCGTGCTGCGGGTTCTGGCGCTGGCGCTCGACGCGGTTGTGCCGGACGGAGAGAGACATGGCCGGCTTGAGCGGCTGGAGGCATGCGGGGCGGCTCTGATGGAAGCAATCCGTGCCGGTTCGGCCTTGCGGCGGACCTTGTCGGGCTGCGTTCTCTCGCTTGGCCGCGATGGCATCCTGACGCTGCAAAAGGAGCCGCCGCGCAGACGGGGCGTTCACTCTTCGGCGTCATAGTGCCGCCACGTCATTGCTTTCCCTTGGCAAGGGCGCGTGCGACACCTAAATTGGCAAACGGGAAACTCAAGGCCTCATCCGGTTGGTCCGGCAGGCCCGATCGGACTGGGAATGAATCCGAATTTTCGAAATTTCGCCCTCTGGGTGGTGATCTTCCTGCTGGTCCTGGCGCTCGTCACTCTGTTCCAGAGCCCGAGCCAGCGCACCAGCACCAATGAAATCCCCTATAGCCAGCTGATCAACGAGGCCGAGGCCGGACGCGTGTCGAACGTCGTCGTGGCCGGCCAGGAGATTTCCGGCTCCTTCTCGGATGGTCGCAGCTTCGTGACCTATGCGCCCTATGGCGACCCGAACCTGCTGAAGACCATGGCCCAGAAGGGCGTGCAGGTCTCGGCCAAGGCGCCGTCGGAAGGCACGCCCTGGTTCATGGCGCTGCTGGTCAACTCGCTGCCCTTCGTCATCTTCATCGGCCTGTGGATCTTCATGTCCCGCCAGATGCAGAACGGCGCCGGCCGGGCGATGGGCTTCGGCAAGTCGAAAGCCAAGCTCCTCACCGAGGCCCATGGCCGCGTCACCTTCGAGGATGTCGCCGGTATCGACGAGGCCAAGGAAGACCTGCAGGAGATCGTCGAATTTCTGCGCGACCCGCAGAAGTTCCAGCGGCTGGGCGGGCGCATCCCGCGCGGCGTGCTGCTCGTCGGCCCTCCCGGTACGGGTAAGACCCTGACGGCGCGTGCCGTCGCGGGCGAGGCCAATGTGCCGTTCTTCACCATCTCGGGTTCCGACTTCGTCGAGATGTTCGTCGGCGTCGGCGCGAGCCGCGTCCGCGACATGTTCGAGCAGGCCAAGAAGAACGCGCCCTGCATCATCTTCATCGACGAGATCGACGCGGTCGGCCGTCATCGCGGCGCCGGTCTCGGCGGCGGCAATGACGAGCGCGAGCAGACGCTGAACCAGCTCCTCGTCGAGATGGACGGCTTCGAGCCGAACGAGGGCGTCATCATCATCGCCGCGACGAACCGTCCGGACGTGCTCGACCCCGCGCTGCTGCGTCCGGGCCGCTTCGACCGCCAGATCGTCGTGCCGAACCCGGATGTCGCCGGCCGCGAGAAGATTCTGCGCGTCCATGTCCGCAAGGTGCCGATGGCGCCGGATGTCGACCTCAAGATCCTGGCTCGCGGCACGCCCGGCTTCTCCGGCGCGGACCTGATGAACCTCGTCAACGAGGCGGCGCTGCTCGCGGCCCGCCGCGGCAAGCGCATGGTCACCCATGCCGAGTTCGAGGACGCCAAGGACAAGGTCATGATGGGCGCCGAGCGCAAGTCGATGGCCATGTCCGAGGAAGAGAAGAAGCTGACCGCCTATCACGAGGCCGGTCACGCCATCGTCGGCCTCTATGTCCCGGCCGGCATTCCGGTCCACAAGGCGACGATCATCCCGCGCGGCCGTGCGCTCGGCATGGTCAAGTTCCTGCCCGAAGGTGATCGCTACTCGATGAAGTACAAGGAGTTCACCTCGCAGCTCGCGGTCGCCATGGGCGGGCGCGTGGCGGAGGAGATCACCTTCGGTCGGGAGAACATCACCTCCGGCGCGACCGGCGACATCCAGCAGGCGACCAAGATGGCCAAGGCCATGGTCACGCAGATGGGCTATTCGGACGAACTCGGTATGGTCGCCTATGGCGACAACCAGGAAGAAGTCTTCCTGGGCATGTCGATGGGCCGTAGCCAGAGCGTTTCCGAGGCCACGGCGCAGAAGATTGACGCCGAGGTGAAGAAGCTGGTCGACACCGGCTATCAGGACGCCAAGAAGATCCTGACCGAGCACCATGACGAGTTTGTCGCGGTGGCCGAGGCGCTGCTCGAGTTCGAGACGCTGACCGGCGAGGAAATCCGCGACCTGATCGCCGGAAAGCGGCCGTCGCGCGATCTCGATGACACGCCTCACGCCCCGCGCGGCTCGGCCGTGCCGAGCGCCGGCAAGGGCCGCAAGCGCGGCGAGCCGGATGCCGGCATGGAGCCGCAGCCGCAGGCTTGAGGCGGATCGAGTGGATTGCGAAAGGGCGGCCGAAAGGCCGCCCTTTTCGTTATTCCAGCGCGTCATGCTCGGGCTTGACCCGAGCATCTCATAGCGGAGAGGCTCCCGTTCGTCGTCTTGCCGGAGATTCTCGGGTCTGCGCTTCGCTTCGCCCGAGAATGACGCGCGTGAGCGGGTTGTTCCCGGCTCGCTTTCACGCACCGTCACAATTTGTGAGAAGGCGGAAAGGTTTTTTGATTATAGAAACGCGCAAAATCGGGCGCTGATCGCCCCTTGGAATCGAATCATATGACGCGCAAATATTTCGGAACGGACGGCATTCGCGGGCGGGCGAACGGCGTCATCACGCCGGACCTCGCCCTGAAGGTCGGCCAGGCCACGGGCCTCGCCTTCCGCCGCGGCGAGCACCGCCACCGGGTGGTGATCGGCAAGGATACCCGCCTCTCCGGCTACATGATCGAATACGCCATGGTCGCGGGCTTCACCTCGGTCGGCATGGACGTGATGCTGCTCGGCCCGATGCCGACGCCGGCGGTGGCGATGCTGACGCGCTCGATGCGGGCCGATCTCGGCGTGATGATCTCCGCCTCGCACAACGCTTACGAGGATAACGGCATCAAGCTGTTCGGGCCGGACGGCTACAAGCTGAACGATGAGGTCGAGCGCGAGATCGAGGAACTGATCGACGGCGATCTGACGCCCCGCCTCTCCGGCTCGCCGAAGCTCGGCCGGGCCAAGCGCATCGACAGCGCCGATGCGCGCTATGTCGAATTCGCCAAGCGCACCATGCCGCGCAACATGAGCCTGGAAGGCCTGCGCATCGTGCTCGATTGCGCCAATGGCGCCGGTTACAAGGTGGCGCCGCAGGCGCTTTGGGAACTGGGCGCCGAGGTCATCATCGTCGGCGATGAGCCCGACGGCTTCAACATCAACCGCGATGTCGGCTCGACCCATCCCGCGACGCTGGTGGCGAAGGTTCGGGAATTGCGGGCCGATGTCGGCATCGCGCTCGACGGCGACGCCGACCGCGTGCTGGTTGTCGACGAGCAGGGGCAGATCGTCGACGGCGACCAATTGATGGCGGTGATCGCGCGCTCCTGGCTGGAGGATGGCCGGCTCTCGGCGCCGGGCATCGTCGCGACAGTGATGTCCAATCTCGGGCTCGAGCGTTATCTCGCGGGCCTGGGCCTGTCGCTGGCGCGCACCGCGGTCGGCGACCGCTATGTGCTGGAGCACATGCGCAACCACGGCTTCAATCTCGGCGGCGAGCAGTCCGGCCATATCATCCTCTCGGATTTCGGCACGACCGGCGACGGGCTCGTCGCGGCGCTGCAATTGCTGGCCGTCGTCAAGCGGATGGACAAGCCGGTTTCCGAGGTCTGCCACTGCTTCGAGCCGCTGCCGCAGATCCTCAAGAACGTCCGCTACAAGACCGGGCGCCCGCTCGAGGAGGAGGCGGTGATCAGCGCGATCGAGGCGGCGAAGCAGCTTCTCGGCGAGAGCGGCCGGCTGGTGATCCGCCCCTCCGGCACCGAGCCGGTGATCCGCGTCATGGCCGAGGGCGACGACCGCGACCTGGTCGAGCGCGCGGTCGACGATGTCGTCGAGGCGGTGACGAAGGCTGCGGCCTGACCTGAGGCGTCATGCTCGGGCCTGACCCGAGCATCTCTCGCCGGAGGGGGCTCCGGTGCGCTCTCGTCATGAGATTCTCGGGTCTGCGCTTCGCTTCGCCCGAGAATGACGGCTGCGTCCGGCCTCACACCACCGTGGTGAGCCCGCCATCGACCATCAGCAGGTGGCCGTTGACGTAGTCCGATGCCGCGGAGGACAGGAAGATCGCGGCGCCGGCCAATTCCTTGGTCTCACCCCAGCGCCCGGCCGGCGTGCGAGTGCGGACCCAGTTCGAGAAGGCTTCGTCGGCGATCAGGGCGGCATTGATCTCGGTGGCGAAATAGCCGGGACCGATCGCGTTGGCCTGGATGTTGTGCTTGCCGAGCTCGGCGGCGAGGCCCCGCGTCATCATCTTCACCGCGCCCTTGGACGCCGTATAGGGGATGATGGTGGCGCGGCCGAGTTCGCTCATCACCGAGCCGATGCTGATGATCTTGCCGCGTTTGCGCGGCACCATCCGCTTCGCCACCGCCTGGGTGACGTAGAACACCGAATGGAGGTTGGTGTTCATCACCTCGTGCCAGCCCTCGATCGGGAATTCGGTGATCGGCGCGCGCTTCTGCATCCCGGCATTGTTGATGAGGATATCGATCGGGCCGATCTCGGCCTCGATCATGGCGATGCCGGCCTCGACGGCCTTATGATCGGTGACATCGAAGGGAGCGATCGAGGCCTTGCGGCCGGCGGCAGTGAGGGTCTGTTGCGCCCGCTCCAGCTTTGCCCGGTCGCGGCCGTTCAGCACGACATGGGCGCCGGCATCCGAGAGCCCTTCGGCGAGCGCGAGCCCGATGCCCTGGCCCGAACCGGTGACGAGCGCGATCTTGCCGGCGAGACTGAACAGCGACAGCGACATGGCATATCCTCGCAAAATGCCGGATGCGGCGATTTCGGTTTGCGCCCCGGGCGCTGCTTTGGGTAAGCAGGTTTCAATCGATTAGACAACCATGGAAAGGCCTTTCATCCTCTCAGCCCTCATCCTGAGGAGCAAGGCGGATGCCTTGCGTCTCGAAGGATGTTCCAGCGCGCTTTGAAGCATCCTTCGAGACGCCGCGTGCCGCGGCTCCTCAGGATGAGGGCTCAGGAAAACCGGCCTTTCTGATCAGGGAGAACCACCATGCGTGCCGTCGTCATCCATGCCGAGAAGGATCTGCGGGTCGAGCCGACGACCGCGCCGGAGCTCGGGCCGCGCGATGTGCGCGTGCGGATCGAGGCGGGCGGTATCTGCGGCTCGGACCTGCACTACTACCTGCATGGCGGCTTCGGCACGATCCGCGTGCGTGAGCCGATGATTCTCGGCCATGAGATCGCCGGCCGGGTCGAGGCGATCGGCGGCGAGGTCTCGCGGGTGAAGCCGGGTGATCGCGTCGCGGTCAATCCGAGCCGCGCCTGCGGCCATTGCCGCTATTGCCAGATGGGGCAGCAGCAGCACTGCACCGACATGCTGTTCTACGGCTCGGCGATGCGCTTCCCGCATGTGCAGGGTGGCTTCCGCGACGTGCTGGTCGTCGAGGAGCGGCAGGCCGTGAAGGTGGCGCCGCGCGTCACGGCGGCCGAAGCCGCTTTCGCCGAGCCGCTCTCGGTCTGCCTTCATGCCGCCAAGCGCGCGGGGCCGCTGCTCGGCAAGCGCGTGCTGGTGACCGGGGCGGGGCCGATCGGCGCGCTGACCATCCTTGCGGCCAAGGCTGCGGGTGCTTCCGAGATCGTCGCGACCGACGTGGTCGATGGGCCGTTGCCGGTGGCGCGCCAGATGGGCGCGACCGCGACGGTCAATGTCGCGGCCGAGCCGGAGCGGCTCAAGGCCGAGTACGGCGCGGAGAAGGGGGCCTTCGACGTGATGTTCGAGGCCTCCGGCAACCAGCACGCGCTGACCGGCGCCTTCGATGTGGTGCGGCCGGGCGGCGTCATCGTCCAGATCGGCGTCGGCGGCCAGTTCACGCTGCCGATGAATGTCGTCGTCGCCAAGGAATTCGACCTGCGCGGTTCCTTCCGCTTCCATGAGGAATTCGACTGGGCGGTGGCGATGATCGGTTCGGGCAATATCGACCTCTCGCCGCTGCTGACGGCGTCGATCCCGGTCGACCGCGCGGTGGAAGCCTTCGACCTCGCCGCCGACAAATCGAAGGCGATCAAGGTCCAGCTCGACTTCGCCTGAAGCGTGTCATCCCGTGCGCATTGCGGCGCGAAGTGCCGCGATGCAGACACGGGACCGCGCGACCAGTAGGCGCCTTTTCCGGGAGACGGTCCGGTGTCTGCGCAGCGGCATTCCAGGCCGCAGCGCGCACGGGATGACACGCTTCAGCCGCTGCTGCGCCGGCGCAGCGGAAGCTCTTCCGATAGGCTGACGGCAAAGCCGTTGCGGCCGTTGCGCTTGGCGACATAGAGCGCTTCGTCGGCGCGGCGGGTGGCCTCGGTCAACGTGTCCTGCGGGTCCAGCAGGGTCGCGCCGATGCTGGTGCTCACCATGACGGACACGCCGCTGTCGAGGATGACCGTGCGCTCCGCAGCGGCAGTGACGATCGCCGCCGCGATGGCCGACAACCCATCACGGTCGACATTGTCCAGAAGCAGGATGAATTCGTCGCCGCCCCAGCGGGCGCAGATGTCACGGTCGCGCAGGAGCGCCGTCATGCGCCGGGCGAGCTCGGCGATGACCTCGTCGCCGCTCTGGTGGCCATGGCGGTCGTTGAGCGGCTTGAGATTGTCGAGATCGACGAGCAGCAGGCCGGCCTGATGCCCGGTGCGTCCGGCGCGGCTGCGGCTCTTCGCGAAGGCGCGTTCGAAGCCACGCCGGTTGAAGACGCCGGTCAGCGGATCGGCATGGGCGAGGCGCTCGAGCTGCTCGGTGCGCTCGCGCACGGCCTCCTCGAGCCGGGCGGTGTTCTCCTCGACGCTGCGCGCCATCGTGCCGAAGGCCTGCGACAGCCGGCCGATCTCGTCGCGCCCGGCATCGATCGCGACGGCGCGGAACTCGCGGGCGCGGACATGGCTGGCCGCGTGCTCGACGCGGGTCAGCCGGTCGAGCACGGCGCGCTTGAACAGCAGGGTCATCAGGGCCGCGGCCGCCAGCAGGACGACGCCGAACAAGAGGCCGAGCGGCAGGAACAGGCTGCGGTCGATGATGCTGTCGATATCCATCACCGTGACGTTGAACCAGCCGAGACGGTCGAGATAGCCGACGCCGACGAGTACGCGCTTGCCGTCGACATGCAGGAAGCGGGACTGCACGAGATCGTCGCCCGCACCGACGCGGGCGATCATCTCGCCGAGCAGGCTGCGGTCCGGGTCGTTGTCGACGAGCTGGTAGATCGTCTTCTTGGACGAGATGTCCTTGGTCAGGCTGTGGAAGTCGACGAGGCTCGCGTCGCGATGGGCCTGCACGGCGCCGCTGCGGTCGACGAACATGCTCTGGACGCCGGTCTGCGGGATGTCGACGACCTCGCGGATGAATTGCGTCAGGTCGAGCCCGGTACCGATGATGCCCAGCACGCGGCTGTCCTTGCGGATGATGCAGTTGATCCAGACCTTGGTGACGCGGAGATTGTCGTCGCGATCGACATTGAGATGGCAGCCCGAGCCCAGCGCCGCCGTCTTGTAGTACCAGCCGTCACGGGGATTGCCGGCCGAGAGCGTATAGCGCTTGCGGTCGTGCTCGTAGTTGTTGTCCCTGTCGTTGAAGTAGTAATTGCCCGAGCCGGCGAGGACGGTGAAATAGCTGCGGTCCCGGAAGGACTGACGGTAGTGTTCCAGCTCGGCCAGGCCGCGTTCCGCCTTCTCGGGATCGGTCTCGTTCTCGGCCCAGTCGACGATGGCGGGCGAGCGGGCGACCGTCTCGGCCAGCGAGACCTCGCGCATCAGGGCTTCCAGCCCGCGATAGCGGTCGAACAGGATCTGCTTCTCGGCGACGAGCGTGCCGAGCTTCACCACCGTCGCGTCGACGATCCAGAGAAAGGCCGCGCCAGCTGGAATCGCGATCGCCACCAGGATGGCGAGCGTCCAGCCCATGACCCGGGCCTTCAGGCTATGCGTGCGGGGCAGACCGGTTTCGGCCTGGCTCATCGGGTCGGCTTCCTTGCGGGATGGCGCAAGGTAGGGACCTATCCGTTGCGTAAGCTTTAAGAAGTTCGCTGAGGGACTAGCGGTATTCCGCCTTGGCCAGGGCTGTCATCCCGTGCGCGCTGCGGCGCGTAGTGCCGCTGCGCAGACACGGGACCGTGCGAAGGAAAGGCGCCTTTTCCGGGAGACGGTCCCGCATCTGCGCAGCGGCATTGCATGCCGCAGCGCGTGCGGGATGACGCGCTTCAGAACAAGCCCTCGATCTGCCCCTGCGCGTCGATATGGATGCGTTCGGCGGCGGGCTCGCGCGGCAGGCCGGGCATGGTCATGATGTCCCCGCAGATCGCGACGACGAAGCCGGCGCCGGCCGAGAGCCTGAGTTCCCGCAAGGGGACGATGTGGCCGGAGGGAGCGCCGCGGAGCGTCGGGTCGGCCGAGAAGGAATACTGGGTCTTGGCGACGCAGATCGGCAGGTCGCCGAAGCCGGCGGCTTCGAGATCGGCGAAGCGCGCCGTCAGTTTGGCATCGACGCTGACGCTGGCTGCGCCGTAGATTTCGCGCGCCACAGTCTCCAGTTTCTCGCGCAGCGGCATGGCATCGGGATAGAGCGGGGCGAAATCGGCCTCACCCTCGTCGGCGAGCGCTGCGACCTTATGGGCGAGCTCTTCCGTGCCGGCGCCGCCCTCAGCCCAATGCCGGCAGATCACGGCTTCGACGCCGAGATGGTTGCGGCAATAGTGGCGGATCAGATCGTGCTCGGCCGCAGTATCGGTGGCGAAGTGGTTGATCGCGACGATCGGCGGCACGCCGAATTTGCGGATATTGCCGACATGGCGGGTGAGGTTGGAAAGCCCGGCTTCGAGCGCCTTGAGGTTCTCCTGTCCGAGCGCGTCCTTCGCCACGCCGCCATGCATCTTGAGGGCGCGGACGGTGGCGACGACGACGGCGACGGACGGCTTCAGCCCGGCCTCGCGGCACTTGATGTCGAAGAATTTTTCCGCGCCGAGATCGGCCCCGAAACCGGCCTCTGTGACGACGTAATCGGCGAGCTTCAGCGCAGCGCGCGTCGCGATCACCGAATTGCAGCCATGGGCGATATTGGCGAAGGGGCCGCCATGGACGAAGGCCGGCGTGCCCTCCAGCGTCTGCACGAGGTTCGGCATCAGCGCGTCCTTGAGCAACACGCTCATCGCGCCGGTCGCCTTGAGGTCGGCCGCGGTGATCAGGCGCTTGTCGCGGGTGCGGCCGACGACGATGCGGCCGAGCCGTTCCTCCAGATCGGCGGAATCACGGGCAAGACAGAAGATCGCCATCACCTCGGAGGCGACGGTGATGTCGAAGCCGTCCTCGCGCGGGAAGCCGTTGCCGTTGCCGCCGAGCGAGGAGACGATCGAGCGCAAGGCGCGGTCGTTCATGTCGAGCACGCGGCGCCAGGTGATCCAGCGGGTGTCGAAGCCGAGCCCGTTGCCCCAATAGACATGGTTGTCGACCATCGCGGCGAGCAGGTTGTGCGCGCTGGTGATGGCGTGGAAATCACCGGTGAAATGCAGGTTGATCTGCTCCATCGGCACGACCTGGGCATAGCCGCCGCCGGCCGCGCCGCCCTTCATGCCGAAGCTGGGGCCGAGCGAGGGCTCGCGCAGCGCGATCATCGTCTTCTTGCCGATGCGCCTCAGCCCATCGCCGAGGCCGACCGTGGTGGTGGTCTTGCCTTCGCCAGCCGGCGTCGGGCTGATCGCGGTGACGAGGATCAGCTTGCCGTCCGGCTTGTCATCGAAGCCGGGAACCGCGCCGGTGTCGATCTTGGCGATGAACTTGCCGTAGGGATGGAGCGCTTCCGTGGGGATGCCGGCTTGCTCGGCAATGGTGGCAACAGGCTGAAGCGTTGCGGCGCGCGCGATCTCGATATCGGTCGGCATTCGTCCTCTCGGAGGCTATTCCTTCCCGCGTCTCCCGAGCGCGGAACCGCGCGGACACTGGCCCGAAAACTCCGCCGCCGCCAGCGCTTTTGCCGGCGGGGCGGCCATGATGCACAGGCGGCGCTGGCCGTGATCAGCTCGCGAGATGGGCGTTCTGCGGGAACAGGAACTTGCGGGCTTCCGCGTCGAAATCCGTCTTGAAGGCGAATTGGTCCTTCAGCGCGACGGCGCGCTGCGCCGCGGGGCGGGCCGAGATCTCGTCGAGGTGGCGCTTCACATGCGGGAACATCTCCGGCCAGGCCTCGCCGACGGCGAAGGAGAGCCGCGTCGCCCAGCCCCAGATCGACATGTCGACGAGGGTGTAGCGATCGCCGAGCATGTAGCGGCGGTTCGCGAGCAGGTCGTTGACGATGCCCCAATGCCGCTCGGCCTCGCGGGCATAGCGGTTGATGGCATAGGGCAGCTTCTCGGGCGCGAAGCGGCTGAAATGCACGGCCTGGCCGCAATAGGGGCCGATGCCGGTCGCCACGAACATCAGCCAGGACAGCATCTCGCCGCGCGCCTTCGGCGTGTCCTCGGGCAGGAACTGGCCGGTCTTCTCGGCGAGATAGAGCAGGATCGCATTGGAATCGAAGACGGTGACGTCGCCATCGGTCAATGCCGGCGTCTTGGCATTGGGGTTGATGGCGAGGAATTCCGGCTTGAACTGCTCGCCCTTGCGGGTGTCGACCGGCACCATCTCGTAGGGCAGGCCGGCTTCTTCGAGGAAGAGCGCGATCTTCGCCGGATTGGGCGAGGGGTGGTAGTAGAGCTTGATCATCGGGGGGGCTCCTCGTGAGGCGCGTCAGGCCTGCCTCAGTCCGGCGACATAGGAGACGAGATCGGTCAACGCGGCAATGGTCGCATCGGCCTGGAAGCCGAGCTGCTCCGGCTGCATCCTGAGCGCCTTGAACATCAAAGCGGGGTCGATGGTTGTGGCGACGGCGAGCTCGTTCCGCAGCCTGCCGGCCGGCACGCGCTCGATGCGGGCGACATGGAAGCCATGCGCCTTGGCGCCGGCGACGTCGAAGCCGTTCGAGGAGACGAAGAGGATTTCGTCGCGGGCGAGACCGAGCCGCTTCTCGACATGGGTGTAGCCGCGCGGATCGGGCTTGTAGATACCGATCTCGTCGACGCTGATCACGGTTTCAAGGAGATCGGTGATGCCGGCATGGGCGACGAGCCGCTTCAGCATGTCCGGGCTGCCGTTGGAGAAGATGGCGAGGCGGTGGGAGGCAAGGCCTTCGAGCGCGGCGCGGGCCTCCGGATAGAGCAGCAGCGCGTCATAGGCTGCGGCGATCCTGGCGACGAGTTCCGGCGAGGAGGCGAGGCCAAGCGTCGTCAGCGTGAACTCCAACGAGTCGCGGGTGACCGTCCAGAAATCCTCGTAACGGTCCATCAGGGCGCGCAGCCAGGTGTATTCGAGCTGCTTCAACCGCCAGATCTGCGTGATCGTAGCACCATGACCGGGAAAGGCGGCGTCGGTGACGGCGGCGACCGACTGGACGTCGAAGAGCGTGCCGTAGGCATCGAAAACCAGCGCCTTGATCGACATACGTCTCCTCCGTTGCTGCCTCTTTGCCGGAAACTCAGCCCTCATCCAGAGGAGCCGCGTCAGCGGCGTCTCGAAGGATGTTCCAGATGGTTCCGGAACCTCCTGGAGCATCCTTCGAGACGCGCCTGACGGCGCTCCTCAGGATGAGGGCTCGAATTCCAGAATCGACTCATAACACTCGCATCGGCGGCGTGGCGCGTGGTATCCGCACAAGCACCTTTCCCAGATGCCGACAGGTCAAGCCGATGCCGCCTCGCCCCGTGATGCTGATGATCCTCGATGGCTGGGGCTGGCGCGAGGAAGCTGAGAACAACGCCGTCAAATTGGCGAACACCCCGAATTTCGACCGGCTCTGGGCCGCGAACCCGCATGCCTTCCTGCACACCTCCGGGCTCGATGTCGGTTTGCCCCCGGGGCAGATGGGCAATTCCGAGGTTGGCCATCTCAATCTCGGCGCCGGCCGCGTGGTGATGCAGGACCTGCCCCGCATCAACCAGGCGATCGCCGACGGCTCGATCGCCAACGCCCTGGAAGCGACCGGCCTCGTCGCCGGGCTGAAGGCGAGCGGCGGGGCCTGCCATCTCCTCGGCCTGGTCTCGCCTGGCGGCGTCCATGCCCATCAGGACCATGCGGTCGCGCTCGCCCGCATCCTGACCGCGCAGGACGTGACCGTGCATGTCCATGTCTTCACCGACGGGCGCGATACGCCGCCGCAATCGGCTGCCGAGTACGTCAAGGCTTTCGCCGCCGCGCTGCCGGAGGGCGCAACCATAGCCAGCGTTTCAGGCCGCTATTACGCGATGGACCGCGACAATCGCTGGGAGCGGGTCGAGAAGGCCTGGCGCGCGATGGTGCTCGGGGAGGGCGAGCGCTTTGCCGATGCACAGGCTGCGATCGCCGCGGCCTATGCGCAGAATGTCACTGACGAGTTCATCTTGCCGGCCGCCATCGGCGGCTATGCCGGGATGAAGGATGGCGACGGGTTGCTCAGCTTCAATTTCCGCTCGGATCGTATCCGCGAAATCCTTGCCGCCGTGCTGGAGCCGGATTTCGCCGGCTTCGCCCGGCCGCGCCGGCCGGCGCTCGTCAAGGCGGTCAGCATGACCTCCTACAGCGCCGAGCTCGACAAGGTGATGCCGACGCTGTTCGCGCCGCAGACGCTGGCCAATGGCCTGGGCGAGACCGTCGCCAAGGCCGGGCGCACGCAGGTGCGGATGGCGGAGACGGAGAAATATCCGCACGTCACCTATTTCTTCAATGGTGGCGAGGAGACGCCCTATGCCGGCGAGGACCGGGTGATGGTGCCGTCGCCCAAGGTCGCGACCTATGACCTGCAGCCGGAGATGTCGGCGCCGGAATTGACCCGGAAGGCGGTCGAGGCGATCGATTCCGGCCGCTACGATCTCGTCGTGCTCAACTTCGCCAATCCGGACATGGTCGGCCATACCGGCGTGCTCGCTGCCGCGATCAAGGCGGTCGAGACGGTCGATGCGGGGCTCGGCGCCATTGCCGATGCGATCGGGCGGCAGGGCGGGGCGCTGCTCGTCACGGCCGACCACGGCAATGCCGAGCTGATGGTCGATCCCGTAACCGGCAAGCCGCATACTGCGCACACCACCAATCCGGTGCCGCTGATGCTGGTCGGCGGGCAGGGCAAGGGCCTCGCTGACGGGCGCCTCGCCGATATCTCGCCGACGCTGCTCGCGCTGATGGGGCTCGCGCAGCCAGCGGAGATGACCGGGCAGTCGCTGCTGCGCTGACAAAAGCAAAACGGCGCGGATTGCTCCGCGCCGTTTCGTGTCTCGATCCGCCGGGGATCAGTACTTGCGCACCACCGGCGGCGGCGCGTAGGCGACCGGCTCCGGCGTGCCGCAGCAGTTCGGGTCGCCGAAATTCCAGCGCATGCCGATGCGGAAATCGTGGCTCTCGATGTCCTTGGCCTTGAGCGGGGCCTGAATCTGGCCGGTGAAGGCGTTGATCAGGCGGCCGGACTGGGCGTCGCCCAGGTTCAGGTAGCGGTAGCCGACTTCGAGGGTCAGGTTCTTGTTCACCTCGTAGCCGACGCCGGCCATCAGGGCCCAGGCGAGGTCGGTCTTGCTGCCGCTATTGGCATAGCCGAGCGTCGAGCCGTTGAAATTGCCGGTCAGGGCGCCCTGATCGGTCAGCCCGCTGATGCGGTTCTGCGCGAAGCCGATGCCGGCGCCGATATAGGGGGTCAGGCAGTTCCAGGTGCCGAGGTCGAAATAGCCGTTGAACAGCGTGACCAGCGAGGTCAGGTTGCCCTTGTAGGTGTTGGTCTGGAAGCCGTTGTTGAACGGGTTGAAGACGATGTCGTTCACGCCGATCTGGCCGGCGCCGCGATATTCGCCGGTGACGTCGAAGCGCAGCCAGTTGTTGAAACGGTAGCCGACGCCGAGCCCGCCGAAGAAGGCGGCGTTGTCGCTCTTGCCGAAGAAGGCTCCGCCGAACTGGGCGACGTCGTCCTGATGGTATTTGCCGACGCTCTGGACGCCGACGCCGATATCGCCGCGCAGATAGATGCCGCTCGAGATCGTGCCCTTGAGGCCGAGCGGCTCCGGCGGCGGGGGAGGCGGTGCGTAGGCAAGATCGGCGGCCTGTGCCGCGGCGGAGACGCCGAGGGCCAGGCCGCCCGCCAGCGCGAGTGTTTTCAGGCTGCCCATGGCAGTGTCCTTCGCGTTTGCGCGGCGCAAAGAACGCAGCCCGCGCGTGTTACCAACGGGAAGGACCATGGCAGCGATTTCTTAAATGACACTTAACCTTAAGCGCTAACCTTACCGGGGACTGAACGACGACTGGACTCGGTCTCTTCGATGCATGGGCATCAGCCAGGCTGAGGCGAGGGGAACTCTCCTCAGGCCGGCGACTGGCCCGCGGCTGCCGCTCCCGCAGAGCGCGGTTACGCCGTCAGCCGCTCCGCATGCCAGGCGACGTGCTGGGCCATGAAGGTCGAGATGAAGTTGTAGGAGTGGTCGTAGCCGTCGCGCATCGTGAGTTGGAGTGGGATGCCGGCGGCGGCGCAGGCGATATCGAGAAGCTGCGGACGCAGGCCTTCCTCCAGGAAGCCATCGGCCGTGCCCTGGTCGACCAGGAGGTCGCGGACACGGTGGCCGTCGGCGATCAGCAACGTCGAGTCATAGGCGCGCCAGCGCGTTTCATCCGGTCCGAGATATTTCTCGAAGGCCGGGCGCGACCAGCCGGCGGTCGACGGCTGTGCGATCGGCGCGAAAGCGGAGACGGAGCGGTAGCGGTCGGGGTTCTTGAGCGCGAGCGTGATCGCGCCATGGCCACCCATGGAATGGCCGAAGATGCCCTGCCGGTTCATGTCGACCGGGAAATGCCTGCTGATCAGCTCCGGCAATTCGTCGCGGATATAGGTCTCCATACGGTAGTTCCTGGCGTAGGGTGCCTCGGTCGCGTCGAGATAGAAACCGGCGCCGGAGCCGAACTGCCAGTTATCCGGCTCGTCCGGCACGCCCTCGCCGCGAGGGCTCGTATCCGGGCAGATGATGGCGATGCCGTTGGCGGCGGCGGCGGCGCGGTACTCGCCCTTGTCCATGACGTTCTGGTGCGTGCAGGTCAGGCCCGAGAGATACCAGAGCAGCGGAACCGGCCCGTCCTCGATCTGATGCGGCAGGTAGATCGCGAAGGTCATCGGACAGGCGCAAGCCGCGCTGTCATGCCGGTAGACGCGCTGCGAGCCGCCGAAGGCTTTGGAGGAGGAGAGGAGTTCCATGGGCGGTTCCTTTCTGATCGCGGTTCGGCAAGGGAGTCGCCGCCGTCATTCCGGGGCGCCCGCAGGGCGAGCCCGGAATCCAGAACCGACGACGGGACCGATAGGTCCGTGTCGGCTCATCTCACGTGGTGAACGCATCGGTTCTGGGTTCCGGGCTCTTCGCTGCGCGAAGCCCCGGAATGACGGAGGTGTTTCCCTTGCCCGGTAGATGAGGCGGGAAAGCGGCGCCTCAGTAGACCACCACCGAGCGGATCGACTTGCCCTCATGCATCAGGTCGAAGCCGGTATTGATCTCGTCGAGCGAGAGCTTGTGGGTGATCAGGTCGTCGATGTTGATCTTGCCCTCCATGTACCAGTCGACGATCTTCGGCACATCCGTGCGCCCGCGCGCGCCACCGAAGGCGGTGCCCTTCCAGACGCGGCCGGTGACGAGCTGGAACGGACGGGTCGCGATCTCCTTGCCGGCCTCGGCCACGCCGATGACGATCGACTCGCCCCAGCCGCGATGGCAGCATTCCAGCGCCTGGCGCATGACATTGGTGTTGCCGGTGGCGTCGAAGGAGAAATCGGCGCCGCCGCCGGTGAGGTCGACGATCGCCTGCACGACCTTGTCGTTGCCGATCTCGGCCGGGTTGATGAAATCGGTCATGCCGAACTTGCGCGCCATCTCCTGCTTGGCCGGGTTGATGTCGACGCCGATGATCTTGTCGGCACCGACCATGCGGGCGCCCTGGATGACGTTGAGGCCGATGCCGCCGAGACCGAAGACCACGACATTCGCGCCCGGCCAGACCTTGGCGGTGTAGATCACCGCGCCGATGCCGGTCGTGACGCCGCAGCCGATATAGCAGATCTTGTCGAAGGGGGCGTCCTCGCGGACCTTGGCGAGCGCGATCTCGGGCAGCACGGTGAAGTTCGCGAAGGTCGAGCAGCCCATGTAGTGGAACACCTCGCCGCCGTCGCAGGAGAAGCGCGAGGTGCCGTCCGGCATGACGCCCTGGCCCTGCGTGGCGCGGATCGAGGTGCAGAGATTGGTCCGGCGCGACAGGCAGGACTTACAGCTGCGGCATTCCGGCGTGTAGAGCGGGATGACATGGTCGCCGGGCTTCAGCGAGGTCACGCCGGCGCCGACCTCGCGCACGATGCCGGCGCCCTCATGCCCGAGGATCGCCGGGAACTTGCCCTCCGAATCCAGGCCCGAGAGCGTGTAGGCGTCGGTGTGGCAGATGCCGGTCGCCATGACCTCGACCAGGACCTCGCCGGCCTTGGGGCCGCCGATCTCGATGGTCTCGATGGTGAGGGGCTTGCCGGCTTCCCAGGCGACGGCGGCGCGGGTCTTCATCGGGTGTTTCCTTCCTTGCGGATGTTCATTTCAGATAGGGGCGAATGACCCGCATGATCGCGGCGATCTCGTCGTTGTCGGTAGCTTCCGCCTGCGCGGCCTCGGCCGGGCCGGCCATGGTCTCGCGCAGATGGCTTTCCAGTACCTCGGCCATCAATCCCGTCGCCGCGCCGCGCAAGGCAGCGAGCTGTTGGAGGAGGGCGCCGCATTCCTCGCCGCGTTCGACGGCGGCGATCAGGGCATCGGCCTGCCCCTTGATCCGGCGCAGCCGCGTGACGGCACGCTTCTTCTCTTCCGGTGTGTGGGGCATGGGCATCGAGGCTCCGATTGCCGCGACGCTATGGTACTGAGGGGGAGTATGTCAACGCGCAAGGCGGAGCCGAAACGAAAAGAGCGGCAGCGTCGCCGCTGCCGCTCTTCCGAAAGGCCTCAACCAGAATTCCGCATGACCTCAGCCCTCATCCTGAGGAGGCCCGAAGGGCCGTCTCGAAGGATGGTTTAGGAGGCTCGGGAACCATCTGGAGCATCCTTCGAGACGCCGCTCACGCGGCTCCTCAGGATGAGGGCTGAGGTCAAATGAGATCGTTAGAAGCTGTAGCCGAGCTTCACCTTGACGAGATGCTGGCTGAAATTGGTCAGGTCGAGATCGCCAGGCTGGCCCTTGGCCTTGCCGGAGACCTGGACGTTATAGGCGGCGGACAACGCGAGCTGCTTCGTCGCCTGCCAGAACACGCCGGGGCCGGCGAAGGTGGCGTAACCCGCCTCCTTGCCGAAGCCGAGCTCGTTATGCGCGCGCAAGTGGCGGACCTCGCCGCTGAGATAGAGCCCGTCCGACACCTGCCAGGCGAGCGAGCCGGCGACGGTGAAGGTGGAGGAGCGCTGATAGGGCGAGGGGCCGGTCCAGGTCAGGTCCTGCGAGAGATTGAGCCCGGCATAGAGCGTGTTCGGGATCAGCGCCTTGTCGGCGAAGAGGCGGATGCCGGTATTGTAGGTGGTGAAGCGGCCGGCGCCGTCCGGATCGGTGCGGTTGACGCTGGGATCGATAACCAGCGTCAGGCCGATCCCGTGCATGTCGCGGCCCAGCAGCTTGTACTTCATTTCGACGCCGGCACCGTAGGCGCGGGAATCGGCGCTGACGCCGCCCGTCGAGGCACTGGTGATGTTGCCCAGCACATAGGGACCGACCTCGAAGCAGGGGAAGAGGCCGTAGGAGCCCTGCAGGGCCAGGCCGTGGCCGTTCGAGCTGCCGCCGCGGGTGCCGAAGGCGCCGCCATAGGTCAGGCTCGGCCCGAAGGAGCCGACATCCGCGACATCCGAGCCGGTGGTGAAGCCGAAGGCGTCGGTCGGGATGGCCTCGCTTTCCGTGCAGGTCGAAAGGGCGGGGGCCGGTGCTGCGGGCGCGCCCTTGCGGGACGGCAGGTCGGCGGCGAGGACGGGGAGCGACGCGGCTGCGGCGATCAGGGCGAGGGCAATGGCTTTCAAAGACATATGGTGCTCCGGAGAGGTCTCGGATCAATACGTTATTGCGAATGGATTGCAATAACTAATTCATCCCCGAACGAACCATGTCGCGCGCCTGATCCCGCCGCGATAAAAGAGCCATAGGGGTTTTCGGCAATCCGCCCCGCTGTTGTTGCGCTGCAACAGTCAGGGCTTGGGCAGGTGCGAAAGCCGTTCCAGGGCGCGCGGCGCGATCTCGGCCAGGGCGGTGATCGGTTTCCACGCGGCGGCATGGACCTCCTCGACCTGCGCGACGAGCGGCAGGGCCGGATCGGCCAGGAAGAGATATTGCAGGTCGTGGTGGATATGGGCCGGCTCGCCGCGCGACGGCTTGCCCGGCACGTCATGGCTGTCGATGGTGAAGGGCAGGTCGCCGCCGCGATGCCAGGGATGCAGGCTAAGACCCTGCACGCCGGTTTCCTCGATCGCCTCGCGGGCCGCCGAGAGATGGAAATGCTCGGCCTCCTCCCAATGGCCGCCGGGCTGGAGCCAGCGGCCGATCACGACATGGTCGATCAGCAGGACTTGCGCATGGTCGGGCGAGAGCACGAAGGCGCTGGTCGTGAGATGGCCGGGAAAGGTGTCGCGCCGCTCGAGCGCGTGGCCCTCAGTCATCTGCCAGCGCAGCAGCGCGAGATGCTCGCGCGGGCTCGCGACCTCGGCGCGATAGCGCTCGACGGTGCGGGAGAGATCGTTGCGGAAATTCATGAGGTCAGCGGGGTTCGAGCGGTAGGCGGTAGGATTCGAAATGCCCGTTCTTCGGGCCGTCATAGCCGATGAGGACCGCGAGACCCTTGCCGTCCGGCGGGAGCACGGTCACCGATTCCGCCTTGTCGCCGCGGCCGGGGAGATCGCCGAGCGGTGTCGCAGCATCGGGCCTGGCGGGGTCGACCAGCAGCAGGGAATAGGGCAGGGCCTGTTCCTGCGCCGGCCCCAGCAGGGCGAGCAGGCGGCCGTCGGGGAGGGGCGCGAGATCGCGAATGCCGCGATTGCCGCCAGCAGGCAGTTCGAAGACGCGTGGCGCTTCGGTCGCGGGCGCATGACCTGGCGCGAACAGGGCCTTGAGCGAAGCGCCGACGAGGAAGCCGCGATTGCCGAGCGAGGGTGCGCGCAAGCCGACCCAGAGCGTGTCGCCGACGACCGCGAGGCCTTCGACATTCAGGCCGTTATCGTCCATCAGGCTGCGCCCGAAGAAGGCGCCGGCAGGGCCGGCCGCGCGCAGCATGTCGCTCAGGCGATAGGTCAATTCGACCTTGCCGGCCGGAGAGCCTTCCGCATCGACCTTGATCCGGGCGAGGTGGAAGGCCGAGAGGCGGAACTCGCCCTTCTTGCGCGAGCAGCCATGCGAGCCCGAGACATAGAAGGCGCCGTCGGCATAGGCGACGGCTTCGCCGTCGAGTTCGGCGAAGCGGCCGGGCGCCTTGCAGATGCCTTGCGGCGGCTGGCCGAGCGTCTCGGGCGCGGCATCCGTGCCGATGATCGGGAGGGGCGCCTCCGGGGTGATCCGGTTCTCGGCGATGCGGGCGAACTGGGCGAAGGAGCCCTCGTCATTGATCAGCAGGCAGCGCTGCGTGCCGTTCGCGGCCGGCATGCAGGCAAGGCCGCTGACGTCCCGCGCCGGCTTGCCCGGCTTCCTGCCTGAGAAGTCGCCGAGCGTCCGGAAGCGCTGCTCCGGGGCGAGCGTGGCCGCCTGGACGATGGAAGCGCCGAGCAGGGCCGCAGCAAGGAGAGGAGCGAACAGACGATACCGCATCAGGCGAATCCGGGAGAAGGGGTGCGGATTGAGCGTGAGCCGCCGGGCGATGTCAAAGATGCGGCGGTGCGATCCCTATGGGATCTTGATGATCCTGCCCCTTGCCTCGTCTCGAACCCCTATGGCGGCGTCCCTAGCTTGTCCGGGCGGTCCCTGGAGACCGCTCGGGAAACAGATGATGTTCAGTATCCCTCGCAGATCCTTCGGCGGCCCGCTCCAGTTCCTGGTCGGGCGCGATGCGGAAGGCCATTGGCTCGCCGTCGAGACGCATGGCCGGGGCGGCGGCATCTTCGCGGATCGCGGTGCCGCATTGCGTTATGCCGTCTTCGAGACCGGGCATCGGGCGCGCGCGGTCCGAATGACCGCGAAAACACTCTCGCTGCTTTGAGGCGCGCCATGAATCACTGGCTTCACGGCATGTTCACCGCGCTGGTCACGCCCTTCGACGAGGACGCGATCGACTATGGCGCGCTGGAACGCCTCATTCTCTGGCAGATCGCGCAGGGCGCCGACGGCATCGTGGTCGGCACGGCGACGGGCGAGAGCCCGACATTGAGCGGAACGGAGCGGGAGGCGCTTTGCGCCGCCGCCCGCCGCATCGCCGGCCGGCATTATCCTGTGATCGCGGCCGTCGGCAGCTATTCGACCGCCGGGACGATCGCCGAGATCGCCACCGCCGAGAAGGCCGGTGCCTCGGCCCTGCTGTTGCGCATGCCCTATTACAGCCGGCCGACGCAGGCGGGCCTCGCGGCCCATGCCCTGGCGGCGGCCGAGGCGACGAACCTCGAGATCATCCTCGACAACGATCCGGATCGCTGCGGCGTCGAGATCGCGGCGGAGACGCTGGTGCAGCTGGAAGGTGCCGCCAACATCGTCGGCATCCTGGAGCGGCGCGGCGATCTCGCCCGCTGCGACCGCATCGCCCGCTTGCGCGACCGCCGTTTCATGCGATTGACCGGCGCGGCCGATACCATTCCGGCCTATCTGCTTGCCGGCGGATGCGGGGCGATCACCAGCGTCGGCAACCTCGCGCCGCATTGGCTGGCGCGGCTGGAGAGCGCGGCGCGCTCCGAATTCTATGGGCAGGCGCAGATCCTGCAGCGGCGACTGGTTCCGCTGCTCGACCTGCTCGCGCGGGAGCCCGACCCGGTCCTGATCAAGCTTGCCCTGTCGATGCTGCATCCCGAGGTCGGCGCGGCCTGCCGCGCGCCGCTCGTGCCGCCGCGCCCGGAATGCGTGCCCCTGCTTTGCGATGCCATCGAGGACCTGCCGCATCCGCTTGCCGACATGGCGATGAAGGCAGCGCGCAACGGCGCGGCGGTTGCAGCGCGCCGTGCCTGACCCCGCAGCGGCGTGGCATCGCCCGCCGCGAACCGAATGGAGGTTTCCATGGCCACGATCGGGGCCTATCGCCGCCGTCGAGAGACGATCTACCGGCATGTCCGCACGTCATCGGCGGGTGGCTGGAAGGCAGACCTGCTGCATCTGTTCGGCTCTGTCGTTCTGCTCGCCGCGCTGATCGGCGCGCGCGTCTGGTGGCATCTGCATTGAGCCACGTAAACGAAAAGGGCGCCGCGATGCCGCGACGCCCTTCCGATTTCATCGATCCGAGCCGAGCTCAGTTCAGCTTGGCGTAGGCCGGGACGGTGAGGAAGTCCTCGAAATTCGGTGCCAGCGACAGCGTCTCGAACAGCGCGATCGCCTCCGGGAAACGGCCCTTGGCATAGTTCTCCGCGCCGAGTTCGCCCTTCACGCGCTCCATCTCTTCCGGCAGGCAGCGCTTGAACAGGGCCGCATCGGCCTTGATCCCGCCTTCGAGAGCGACGCCGTACTGGACGAACTGCCAGATCTGGGCGCGGCTGATCTCGGCGGTCGCGGCGTCCTCCATCATGTTGTAGATCGGAACCGCACCGCGGCCGCGCAGCCAGGCCTCGATATACTGGACGCCGACGCGGATGTTCTCGCGGAAGCCTTCCTCGGTGCGCGTGCCCTGATGGACCTCCAGCAGGTCCTTGGCGCCGATGCTCACGTCGTCGCGCTTCTTCCCGAGCTGGTTGGCCTGCGGCATCAGCCGGTCGAACACCTCCATCGCGACCGGGACGAGGTCCGGGTGGGCGACCCAGGTGCCGTCATGGCCGTCGCCGGCCTCGCGCTCCTTGTCCGCCTTGACCTTGGCGAAGGCGGCGGCATTGGCCTCGGGGTTGTTCTTGACCGGGATCTGCGCCGCCATGCCGCCCATCGCGAAGGCGCCGCGCTTGTGGCAGGTCTTGATCAGCAGCAGCGAATAGGCGCGCAGGAAGGCCTTGGACATCACGACCTGCGAACGATCCGGCAGGACATAGGCCTTGTTGCGGGCGAGCTTCTTGATGAAGGAGAAGATGTAGTCCCAACGGCCGCAGTTGAGCCCGGCCATGTGCTCGCGCAGCTCGTAGAGGATCTCGTCCATCTCGAAGGCGGCGGGCAGGGTCTCGATCAGGACGGTCGCCTTGATCGTGCCGTTCTTCAGGCCGAGCGCCGACTGGGCGGCGACGAAGACATCGTTCCAGAGCCGCGCCTCGAGATGGCTCTCCAGCTTCGGCAGGTAGAAATACGGGCCGGAGCCCTGGCTGAGCGCCGCCTTGGCGTTGTGGAACATGTAGAAGCCGAAATCGACCAGGGAGCCGGAGGCTTCCTCGCCGTCGATCTCGATATGGCGCTCCGGCAGATGCCAGCCGCGCGGGCGGATGATCAGGACGGCCGGCTTGTCCTTCAGCTTGTAATCCTTGCCGTTCGTCGGATCGGTGAAGTCGATCTTGTTCGCCCAGCGGTCGCGGAGATTGATCTGGCCCTCGATCATGTTGGCCCAGACCGGCGAGGAGGCATCCTCGAAATCGGCCATGAAGACCTTGGCGCCGGAATTCAGCGCGTTGACGATCATCTTGCGGTCGACCGGGCCGGTGATCTCGACGCGGCGGTCGAGGAGGTCGGCCGGGATCGGCGCGACGCTCCAGTCGCCTTCACGGATATGCTTGGTCTCGGCCAGGAAGTCGGGCGTCTCGCCGGCGTCGAAGCGCTTCTGGCGCTCGGCCCGCAGGGCGAGCAGACGCTTGCGCGTCTCGTTGAAGCGGCGGTGCAGGTCGGCGACGAAGGCCAGCGCCTCGGTGGTGAGGATCTGCTCGAAGCCGGGCTGCAGGGCGCCCTTGACGGTGACGCCGGCCGGCAGGGCGAGAGTGGGGGTGTCCGACATGGAAGGTTCTCCGATCAGGTTGGAGCGATCATTCCTCGAAACACCGTTTTGCAAAATCCGGAAAAAATGACGATCACTTGTTCAATATCGGGAATAATCTCGTTTGTAGGCCAGGAAACGAGAATGCTCTTCATGGTTGTGCCTATGCTGCGGTGAACGCAAAATGATGCAACGGCAGGGCCTTTCGCTTCAAAATGTGCAGATAGGCTCGACTTCCGTAAATCGGCTTCAGCAATTCGTAAGCTCCAACTGCCAACGCTTCCGGGGTCGAATGCGGCAATCCGACCCTGGATGAGACAGATGATCAAGATCGGCTTCCTGCCTGGGATGGTCAGGCGCTTCCGTAGGGATCAGCGCGGCAACGTGGCGATGATGTTCGGGCTCGCGCTGGTTCCGCTGATGGGCGTCGTCGGCGTCGCCATCGATTATTCCCGCGCCAGCAACGCGCGCCAGGCCCTGAATTCGGCGATCGACTCCGCGGCGCTGATGGCGGCGCGCGATGCCCAGAAGCTGTCGGACGCGGATCTCAGGACCCGTATCAACGCCTGGATCAAGGATAACCTGCCTCCCGACGTGAAGGGGGAATACGACAGCGCGACGATCACGATCGACCGCACGGCGCGGACGATCAAGATCGCGGCCAAGGCCAATGTGCCGACGACGATCACCAACCTGCTTGGCAAGACCGTGCTGCCGGTCAGCAGCACCAGCCAGTCGACCTGGGGAACCAACACGATCGAGCTCGCGCTGGTGCTCGATAACACCGGGTCTATGGCTCAAAACAACAAGATGACGAACCTGAAGACGGCTTCGAAGAGCCTTCTCACCATCATGAAGAACGCCGCCATCACGACGGATCAGATCCGCGTCTCGATCGTACCATTCAACACGCAGGTCCGCATCTCACGCAGCTTCAAGGACGAGACGTGGATGCGCTATGGACTGGTACGAAATGTAACTTACAACACAAACAATCGTGCTTATTACGTAAATAATACAAATATCAGAGTATACGATACAGGTAATCTAAGCTGCGATTCAAGTGGAATTACATGTACGTACAAAACGGTCACGAAATCGACTTGGTCGGCTTCCAGCCAGGGTTGCATCACAGACCGCGACAAGAACTACGATACCACGGATGGTGGGTCGTATTCGGCAAGTGAACAGCAATATCCGGCATTCTGGTGCAGCCAGACGTCGCTCGCGGAAATCATGCCGCTGAGCTCCGACTGGACGGCCCTGTCCGCGCGGGTCGACACGATGACGCCGGCTGGCAACACGAACGTCACGATCGGCGCCATGTGGGGCTGGGCGACCTTGACGCCGGCCGCGCCCTTCACCGAGGCGAAGCCTGCGACCGAGCCGAACCTCAAGAAGTACATGATCCTGCTGACGGACGGCGACAACACGGAAAACCGCTTTACCGCCACAGGCAGCGATATCGACGCACGCACCAGGCTCGCCTGCACGAATGCCAAGGCGGCCGGCATCAAAATCTACACGATCCGCGTCATCGATGGTGACGCCGACCTGCTCAAAGGCTGCGCCAGCGATCCCAGCATGTATTACGACGTGACGAATGCCTCGCAGCTCGACCCGATCTTCAAGGCGATCGCCAACGAGATCAGCGCGGTGCGTCTGACCCTGTAAGCCCGCCCCCGCCGAGCGCAGCGAAGCGCGCCAGGAAGCGCGCTTGCGCCGCCTCGGTGTCGAGCGGATCGAGCCAGGCCAGGACCTCGGCCGGCAGCGCCTGCGGCCGGCCGAAGAATTTCAGCGCCTCCTCGCGGCCGAAGCCGGCGAGGCGCGTGGCCTCGAAGAAGGCGGCGATGGTATCGGCCTCCTTGATCCTGCGCTTCAGGGCGGCCGGCGTCGCCGCCGGCAGGCCGAAGCGCAGATGGATCGCTGCCAGCAGGCGCAGTTCCACGCTCTTGTAGGCGTCGCCCATCACCACCTTGAACGGCGAGATCATGTCGCCGATCACATATTCAGGCGCGTCATGCAGCAGCGCCATCAGGCGCCAGCCCTCGCTCCAATCCGGGTTGAGATGGCTCGCGATCGCCTCGACCAGCAGCGAATGCTGCGCGACCGAGAAGGAATGAGCGCCGTGGGTCTGCCCGTTCCAGCGGGCGACGCGGGCAAGCCCGTGGGCGATGTCCTCGATCTCGATGTCGAGCGGCGAGGGATCGAGCAGATCGAGCCTTCGGCCCGAGAGCATGCGCTGCCAGGCGCGCGGCGGGGCGGAGCTACGGGCCATGGTCAGGCTTTTCCCGTCATTGCGAGGAGAGAAGCGACGAAGCAATCCAGGGGGACCGGGCTGAATCGTTTCACCCAGTCCTCCCTGGATTGCTTCGCTACGCTCGCAATGACGAGGTGGGGCACGAGGGCGATATTCGTCGTCATGCCGCGCGGCTGTCACGCGCCAGCGCGGCGCATTCGCTCCAGCGAAAGCAGCCGGTCAGGTGGTCGTTCACCAACCCGCAGGCCTCCATGAAGGCGTAGACGATGGTGGGACCGCAGAAGGTGAAGCCGGCCCTCTTCAACTCCTTCGATATCGTCTCCGAAACATTGGTCTGGGTCGGCACCTCGCCCTGCGTGCGATAGCTGTTCTGCAGGACGCGGCCGTCGAGGTGCTTCCAGAGGAAGTCCGCGAAGGGCTCGCGCTCGCTGAGCCTGAGATAGGCCTGCGCGCTCTTGACCGTGCCCTCGATCTTACCGCGATGGCGGATGATGCCGGGATCGGCGAGCAGGCGCTGGATATCGGCTTCGGTGAAGCGCGCGACCTTTTCCGGCTCGAAATCGGCGAAGCCGGCACGGAACGCGTCGCGCTTCCTCAGGATGGTGATCCAGGAGAGGCCGGCCTGGAAGCCGTCGAGGATCAGCTTCTCCCAGAGCGCGCGGGAATCGTATTCCGGCACGCCCCATTCGGTGTCGTGATAGGCGAGATAGAGCGGGTCGGTGCCCGGCCAGCGGCAGCGGAACTTGCCATCCGGGCCTTGGATGGCGACGCGCTCTTCGGTCAGGATGTCGGCGCCACTCATAGGGCAGCTCCTGCGGTGACTCCAAAGCCAGCCTCGCCGGGGAAGGGGAAGCGGATGAAGTCGGGTTTTTCCGCGAGATGGAAGGCGAGCCCGCCGCCAAGCGGGGTTATGCCGGCGGCGAGCGCGTCAGCCAGCCGGTCGAGGCGGAGCAGGGCGAGCGCCCGGCCATTCGCGCCCGAGCCGACGGTGCCGAGCGGCTTGCCGCCGGCCGTGGCCTCGGCGCCGGTCTCGGTCGCGATGCCATCGTCGAAGACGATCGGCACGACGCGGGTGCGGGCCGTGCCGCGATGCTGCATGCGGGAGACGACCTCCTGCCCGATATAGCAGCCCTTCTTGAAGGAGACGCCGCCGAGCTGGTCGAGCAGCGCCTCATGCGGGAAGGTGTCGCCATAGGCGAAGTCGCGTCCACCTGCGGGCACGCCGAGCGTGATGCGACGTGCGTGATAGGCCTCCGGCTCGGCGGTGACGAGCGCCTCGATGCCCTCACGATCGGCAATGGCGCGCTGGCCGAGCGCCGGCAGGCGCGGGTCGTCATAGACGAAGCCGGCATCCGCGGGCAGGGGGGCGCCATCGACCGAGGCCAGCACGGCGCTCTTCTCGGTGAGATCCTCGAGCGCGACCTTGGCGCGCAGCTTGTAGAGCTTCAGGCGTTTCATCAGGTCTGCGGTCTGGAGCAGGGGCGTCTCGAGCAGGAAGCCGCCGCCATCCTCCGGCGTCAGCGCGAGGATGAAGAAATCGCAGATCATCTTGCCTTGCGGCGTCAGCAGCGCGCCGTAGCCGGCCTGTCCGGGCACGACCGGGTCGAGATCGTTGGTCACGAGGTTCTGCAGGAAATCGCGCGCGTCATCGCCGCTGACGCGGATGACGCCGCGATCGATCAATCGGGTTGCGGACATGGACAGCCGTTCCAGTTCTGATGTCGGGCCGAAGCTCGTCAGCCGAATGGGGATGATGGCGCCACCCGAAAACTGTTTGGGCTTCCGGGACGGCGCGTTGGCCGATAGGTAGGCTGCATCCCGCCTTTGCTCAACCTCCCGGAGACATGCCATGCCCCAGACTTACGACGTCATCCTCAAGGGCGGCACGGTGGTGAACCAGGATGGCCGCGTCGTGCGCGATGTCGGCGTCACCGGCGGCAAGATCATGGCGCTGGGCGATCTCTCGCAGGCCTCGGCCGGCGAGGTCGTCGATTGCACCGGCCTGCACATCCTGCCGGGCGTGATCGACAGCCAGGTGCATTTCCGCGAGCCGGGGCTCGACCACAAGGAAGACCTGGAGAGCGGATCGCGCTCGGCCGCGCTTGGCGGCGTGACCTGCGTCTTCGAGATGCCGAACACGATCCCGCAGACGGTGACGCCGGAGGCGCTGGCCGACAAGGTCAGGCGCGGCCGGCACCGCATGCATTGCGACTTCGCCTTCTGGGTCGGCGGCACGCATGAGAATGCCCATGACGTACCGGAACTGGAGCGCCTGCCGGGCGCGGCCGGCATCAAGGTGTTCATGGGCTCCTCCACCGGCGACCTGCTGGTCGAGGACGACCGGGGCGTCGCCGAGATCCTGAAGCGCACGCGCCGGCGCGCCGCCTTCCATTCCGAAGACGAGATGATGCTGCGCGAGCGCATGCCGCTGCGGGTCGAGGGCGATCCGTCGAGCCACCCGGTCTGGCGCTCGCCAGAGGTGGCGCTGACCTGCACGAAGCGGCTGGTGCGGATCGCGCGCGAGACCGGCGCGCGCGTCCATATCCTGCATATCTCGACCGGCGAGGAGATGGTCTTCCTGAAGGACCACAAGGATGTCGCCACCGTCGAGGTGCTGCCGAACCATCTGACGCTGGTCGCGCCCGATTGCTACGAGCGGCTTGGCACCTATGCCCAGATGAACCCGCCGATCCGCGACGACAGCCACCGCCGGCGCATCTGGTGGGGCGTCGAGCAGGGCATCGTCGACGTGCTCGGCTCCGATCACGCGCCGCATACCCATGAAGAGAAGCACCACCCCTATCCGGCGAGCCACTCCGGCATGCCGGGCGTGCAGACGCTGGTGCCGATCATGCTCGACCATGTGAATGCCGGCCGGCTGACGCTGGAGCGCTTCGTCGATCTCAGCAGCGCCGGGCCGCAGCGCATCTTCGGGCTGGAGGGCAAGGGCCGGATCGCGGTCGGCTACGATGCGGATTTCACCATCGTCGACCTCAAGCGCCGCGAGACGATCACCAAGGAATGGAGCGCCTCGAAATGCGGCTGGACGCCCTATGACGGCGTCACTGTCACCGGCTGGCCAGTCGGCACCTTCGTGCGCGGCCTCAAGGTGATGTGGGAGGGCGAACTGACGTCCCCTTCGCAGGGCGAGCCGGCGCGCTTCCTGGAGGCTCTGCCGCGCGGCGCCTGACGCCGCCTTGTCTTGACCAGCCCTCATCCTGAGGAGCGGCCGAAGGCTGCGTCTCGAAGGATGCTCCAGGAGGTTCGAGGGCAATCTGGACCATCCTTCGAGACGGCCCTTGCGGGCCTCCTCAGGATGAGGGCTGAAGGATCGATCACGGGGATGTCGAAACCCGCTGGAGCCGCGTGCGTTCCTGCTTGATCCGTGGAGGCGCGGGCGGCTCCGCAAAAAAACGAAAAAAGATTCCCGGCGTTGTCGATTCCGGTCGCGCCCGTTCGACGTGCAGTCAGAGAACGGGTTTCGGCGGTCCGCGCCGGAGCCGCCCGGTTCTCCCAAACCCGAGGAGAAGACCGATGCGCGTGATGGTTCTGGTCAAGGCCAGCAAGGACAGCGAAGCCGGCGTGATGCCGGATCCGGACGTCTTCGCGAAGATGGGCGTCTATAACGAAGAGCTGATCAAGGCCGGCATCCTGCTGGCTGCGGAAGGCTTGCACCCGACGTCGAAGGGCATCCGCATGCGCTTCTCTGGCAGCGAGCGGGCTATCACGGACGGCCCTTTCGCCGAGACCAAGGAGCTGCTCGCCGGTTTCTGGCTCTGGCAGGTGAAGTCCTTCGACGAGGCGGTCGAGTGGCTGAAGCGCGCGCCCTTCGACGGCAACACCGAGATCGAGCTCCGGCCCGTCTTCGAGATGGAGGATTTCGGAGAAATGGTGACGCCGGAGCGGCGCGAACGGAAGGAACAGCTGCGCGCGGAATTCGAGAAGCGCCCCGGCTGAGCCGGCCCGATACCCCAAATCCAACTCAATGGACGGTGCAGGCGATGCGCCCGTCTCTTACAGGAGAAAACCGATGCGTTTCATGGTGATGGTCAAGGCGACCAAGGACAGCGAAGCCGGCGCTCCGCCGACCCAGGAGCTGCTCGAGGCGATGATGGCCTATAACGAAGAGCTGGTGAAAGCCGGCATCATGAAGGGCGGCGACGGTCTGCAGCCCAGCTCGAAGGGCGCCCGCGTCCAGTTCGATGGCGCCAAGCGCTCCGTCGTCGACGGGCCCTTCGCTGAGACCAAGGAACTGGTCGCCGGCTACTGGCTCTGGGAATGCGCCTCGCTCGACGAGGCGATCGCCTGGGTCAAGCGCTGCCCCAACCCGATGCCCGGCCCGTCCGAGATCGAGATCCGGCCACTGTTCGAGCTGGCCGATTTCGGTGAGATCGTCAGGCCGGAGACCGCGGCGCAGTGGGACCGGCTCAAGGCCGAGTCCGAGGGCCAGGGCTGAGCGATCGCGGCACCGCTTGCCAGCCGGTGGGCTGATGGTGTGTATCGCTTCCCATGTCGGGCAGCGATGCACACCGCACCATCGAGACGGTCTGGCGCATGGAGTCGCCCCGGCTGATCGCGGGGCTTGCGCGTCTGACCCGCGATGTCGGCCGGGCCGAGGAGCTGGCGCAGGATGCGCTGGTCGCCGCGCTGAAGCAATGGCCCGAAGAGGGCGTTCCGCGCAATCCAGCGGCCTGGCTGATGCAGGTCGCCAAGCATCGCGCCGCGGACGCTGCTCGCCACGAGATCATGGCCCGGCGCAAGCAGGACGAGATCGGCCGCGATATCGACAGTGAAGGGTCGGCGATGCCCGATCTCGACGAGGCGCTCGACGACGAGGTCGGTGACGACCTGTTGCGCCTGATCTTCACCGCCTGCCATCCGGTCCTGCCCAAGGAGGCGCGGATCGCGCTGACGCTCAGGCTGCTCGGCGGGCTGACGACCGACGAGATCGCGCGCGCCTTCCTGGTGCCGGAACCGACGATGGCGCAGCGCATCGTGCGGGCGAAGAAGACGCTGAGCGACGCGAAGGTGCCTTATGAGGTCCCGGCCGGTGCCGAACTCGGCGAGCGCCTCGCCTCGGTGCTGGAGGTCGTCTACCTGATCTTCAACGAAGGGTATTCCGCGACCGCCGGCGAGGACTGGGTCAGGCCGGGCTTGTGCGAAGAGGCGCTGCGGTTGGGGCGCATCCTGGCGGCGCGGGCGCCTGACGAGCCCGAGGTCCACGGCCTCGTTGCGCTGATGGAATTGCAGGCGTCGCGACTCCGGGCGCGGGTCGGTCCTGATGGCGAGCCGATCCTGCTGCTCGATCAGAACCGCGCCCGCTGGGACCGATTGCTGATCGGGCGCGGCCTTACGGGATTGGAGCGAGCGCAGCAGCTCGCCGGCGCGGCGCCGGGGCCCTATCTGCTGCAGGCGGCGTTGGCCGCCTGTCATGCGCGTGCCCGAACCGCCGACGAGACCGACTGGAAGCGGATCGTCGCGCTCTATACGGTGCTCGGGCATGTGACGCCGTCGCCGGTCGTCGCGCTCAATCGCGCCGTGGCGGTCAGCATGGCGGAGGGGCCGGAGGCGGGGCTCGCCCTGGTCGAAGCGCTGGCCGGCGAGCCCGCGCTCAAGCGCTATCACCTGCTGCCGGGCGTGCGCGGCGATCTGCTCGCCAAGCTCGGCCGCCACCAGGAGGCGGCGGAGGCTTTCGAAAGCGCGGTGGCTCTCACGCAGAACGCCCGGGAACGGGCGCTGATGCGGGAGCGGGCGGCGAAAGAACGCGCGGCGGGTCAGGGTATGCTGCCTTGATGGAAACGCGGTCATCCCGGACGCAGCGAAGCGGAGATCCGGGATCCATTCCCGAACCTTGATCGGAAACGCTCCGGCATGGATCCCGGGTCAAGCCCGGGATGACGACGTGTTTCCTTGCGTAATCACGCTCCCATGACGCGAGCCTTGCGCCCTTTGCTCAGGCAGCCGTATCGGCTTCCTTGCCTTCGGGCGCCGCGAGGCCGCGCCCGACATCCGCATAGGTGAAGCCCTTCGCCCGGACCTGCTCGGCTCGGTAGACATTGCGCAGGTCGACGAGGATCGGAGCCGTCATCGCCGCCTTGACCCGGTCGAGATCGAGCGCGCGGAAGATGTTCCACTCTGTCACGATCACCGCGGCGTCAGCGCCCGTCACGCACTCATAGGCGTCACTGCAATAGGCGACGCCGGCCGGCAGGACGGCCTTGGCCTGCTCCATGCCCTCGGGATCATAGGCACGGATCGTGGCGCCGCCGTCGATGAGTGCCGTGACCACGGCGATCGAGGGCGCGTCACGCATGTCGTCGGTGTTCGGCTTGAAGGTGAGGCCGAGTATCGCGATCGTCTTGCTGCGCACGGAGCCGCCGCAGGCCGCGATCACCTTGCGCCCCATCGCCCGCTTGCGCTGGTCGTTCACGGCCGCGACCGTCTCGACGATGCGCGACGGCGCGCCGTAATCCTGCGCCGTCTTGATCAGCGCGAGCGTGTCCTTCGGGAAGCAGGAGCCGCCATAGCCCGGCCCCGCATGCAGGAATTTCGAGCCGATGCGGTTGTCGAGACCCATGCCGCGGGCGACATCCTGGACATTGGCGCCGACCTGCTCGCAGAGATCGGCGATCTCGTTGATGAAGGTGATCTTCGTCGCCAGGAAGGCGTTGGCGGCGTATTTCGTCAGCTCCGCCGTGCGCCGGCCGGTGTTCAGGATCGGCGCGTTGTTGAGATAGAGCGGCCGGTAGATATCGGCCATCACGGTGCGCGCCTGCTCGTCCTCGGTGCCGACGACGATACGGTCCGGCCGCTTGAAATCCTCGATCGCGGCGCCCTCGCGCAGGAACTCGGGGTTGGAGACGACGGCGAAATCGGCATCGGGCCGTAGTTCCCGGATGATGCGTTCGACCTCGTCGCCGGTGCCGACCGGGACCGTCGACTTGGTCACGATCACCGTGTAGCCGTCGAGCGCCCGGGCGATCTCGCGGGTCGCGGCATAGACATAGGACAGGTCGGCGAAGCCGTCGCCGCGGCGCGAGGGCGTGCCGACCGCGATGAAGACCGCATCGGCCTCGGCGACAGGGCCGGCGAGATCGGTGGTGAAGGACAGCCGGCCCGCTGCCGCATTCGTCCGCACCAACTCCGACAGGCCGGGCTCGAAGATTGGGATCTCGCCACGCTTCAGCGCCGCGACCTTGGCCTCGACCTTGTCGACGCAGACGACCTCGTGGCCGAAATCGGCAAAGCAGGCGCCGGAGACAAGCCCGACATAGCCCGAGCCCACCATCACGATCTTCATCGATAGCTCCCGTCCGCGAGACGATAATGCAGGGGCGCGTACTAGCCCGCCTTTGCAACAAGCGCGAGAAAAAAGCGGCTTTTTCAGGGGGCGCGTGAATCGATGCGGGGAGCTTCTGCGATCGTGACGTGACGTGCCGCGACCCTGTCGCATTCCGTTGCAACTCTGTTCATGCCGGCGTCTATAAGGGATGTCGCATCCTGACTTGCCTACAACGAGACCCTTCATGAGCGATTCCGTGAGTCCCCTGGCCGGCAAGCGACTTGAGCCCGGCCAACTTGTCGATGTGGCGGCCCTCACCAAAGCCTATTACGAGCAACCCGATCCCGCGCAGCGTTCGCAGCAGGTCGCCTTCGGCACCTCCGGTCATCGCGGCTCGGCGCTGCTGCGTTCTTTCAACGAGGCGCATATCCTGGCGATCGCGCAGGCGCTCTGCCTCTATCGCCGCGAGCAGGGCATCGACGGGCCGCTTTTCCTCGGCATCGATACCCATGCGCTGTCGCGCAATGCCTTCGAGACCGTGCTGGAGGTCTTCGCCGCCAATGGCGTCGCCACAATCATCGACGAGAAGCTCGGCTTCACGCCGACCCCGGTGATCTCGCATGCCATCATCGCGCATAATCGCGGCCGGACGGCCGGGCTCGCCGATGGCGTTGTGATCTCGCCCTCGCATAATCCGCCGGCCGATGGCGGCCTGAAATATAATCCCCCCCATGGCGGGCCGGCCGATACCGACGCAACCGGCTGGATCGAGAAGCGCGCCAATGCCTTCCTCGCCGATAAGCTCGCCGGCATCCAGCGGGTGCCCTACGAGCGCGCGTTGAAGAGCGAGCATGTCCACCGCCACGATTACATCACCGGTTATGTCTCCGACCTCGCCAGTGTCGTGGACATGGAGGCGATCCGGCAGGCCGGCGTCGTCATCGGCATCGATCCGCTCGGCGGGGCCGGGCTCGACTACTACCAGCCGATCATCGACCGCTATGGGCTCAACGCGACGATCGTCAGCAAGGAGGTCGACCCGACCTTCGGCTTCATGACGGCGGACTGGGACGGCAAGATCCGGATGGATTGCTCCTCGCCCTATGCGATGGCGAGCCTGATCGGCATGCGCGACCGCTTCGACGTCGCCTTCGCCAACGATACCGATGCCGACCGGCACGGCATCGTGACGCGCAGCAGCGGGCTGATGAACCCGAACCATTATCTCGCGACGGCCAGCGCCTACCTCTTCGCCAACCGGCCGGGCTGGCGGGCGGATGCGGCGATCGGCAAGACGGCAGTCTCAAGCGCGATCATCGACCGCGTCGCCGCCAAGCTCGGGCGGCGCCTCGTCGAGGTGCCGGTCGGCTTTAAATGGTTCGTCGACGGGCTGATCTCGGGCAGCTTCGGCTTCGCGGGCGAGGAGAGCGCAGGCGCCTCCTTCCTGCGCATGGATGGGACGGCCTGGACCACCGACAAGGACGGCATCATTCTCGGCCTGCTCGCCGCCGAGATCACCGCCAAGACCGGCAGCGATCCCGGCGTGCTCTATCGCCAGCTCACGGCTGAACTCGGCGAGCCCTGCTATGCGCGCGTCGATGCGCCGGCGAGCGCCAGCCAGAAGGCGGTCCTGAAGAATCTCTCGGCCGAACAGATCGCGACGAAGGAACTGGCGGGCCAGCCGATCACGGCGGTCCTGAGCAATGCTCCGGGGAATGGCGCACCGATCGGCGGCCTCAAGGTGACGGCGGCGGATGGCTGGTTCGCGGCACGGCCTTCCGGCACCGAGGAAGTCTACAAGATCTATGCGGAGAGCTTCCGGGACGAGGCACATCTCGCCGCGATCCAGGAGGAGGCACGCCGCATCGTCGGGCAGGCTCTCACGGCTGCCGGGGCGGCTTGAAGTGCGGTGGACCGGCATTGGCGACGACCAGTGCCGGCCTGTCGGTCAATTGTCGATGGACGGAGCCCGCTCGACCAGTTCGAGAAAGATGGCGGCGCAGGCCAGCCAGATAATCATCGACCAGATAATCATCGTCCCTCCCGAATTTATGCGGTTTTTCAGCATAGCCGGAGATCGGGGTACGGCAAGCGCTCGCCAATTTCGATGAAGTTCGAATGACTTAAGTGGCGCTTGCGCCCCGAAGGCGCGGCGTTTCTGCCGCAGGGGATCAGCGGACTGATTCGCGTTGTCGAAGTATCGCGCAGCGGCGCGGCTTGCGCCGCAGGGCGACGGCCGATGGCGGGGCCGTCGCGCGTCCTTGGATACCGCGCACCGCCGCAAGCGGCTGCGTTGCGGTGCGCGGCTGGTGCCTCAGGCGGCGTTCTGCTGGTGCCAGTCTTCCAGATAGGCCAGCACGGTCTTCAGGTCGGAGATGTCGACATAGCGGCGGCCGAGATCGCGGAGGTTGTCGCGATGCGGCTGCTCCTCGATATCGCCGACGCAATCCTCGGGAACGATGGTCCGGTAGCGGTAGCTGAAGCTGTCGATCGAGGTTGCGCGGATACAGCCCGAGGTGTTGCAGCCGGTGACGATCACCGTGTCGACGCGCTCCTTGTTGAAATAGTCGCTGACGCCGGTGTTGAAGAAGATCGACGGAGCCTTCTTGCAGATCGTGAGATCGTAGTCGGGGTCGTAGATGCGCGGGTCGAAGGCGGCGCTCGGATGGTCGTGCCGGAAGGTCTCGCGCACGGCGGTGATCTTCCAATACGGCATCTCGCGCTCGTTCATATAGGCCGTGTTGCAGTTCGCGACCGGCACGTTGTAGCGGCGCGCGACCTCCAGCAATTTCGCCGTGTTCTCCACGGCGCGCATGACGAGCGGCGCCCCGCCGAGAGGATATTGGGCATCGGTGAAGCCGGTCTGGAAATCGACGACGACGATGCCGGGCTTCATGCCGAAGCCGACCGGGATCTCGCCATAGCTCCTGTTCCTGTAGTCGTCGTCCGTCATGGGCTCATCCCTCCTGCGTGAGCGAACATCGTCGCGGTCCGGGCACGGTAGTTCCGCGAAAAAATCAGGCAAGATTGTTTTTTATAGCGTCGACACGCCGACTGGGCGAGGCGATAAGGAGTGAGGGCGTAGTGCGCGCCGGTTTCCCGGTTCGTGCGTCGGATGCCCGGAGAGCCGGCTTCACTTAGCAGGCAGAGCTGGCGCAGCATCAAGGTGGGACAGGGATGACGAAGGTCTCACGCTCCGAGCGTCAGCAGCAGGCGCGTAGCGTCGCAACCTATGAGCGGCTGATCGAGGCCACGCTCGATGTCATCCACGATGTCGGCTATCACGCGGCCACCACGCAGGAGATCGCCGCGCGCGCCAAGGTCTCGCGCGGGGCGCTGCTCTATCACTTCCCCGCCCGGGCCGACATCATCCTGGCCGCGATGGAGCGGCTGCTCGACGACGGCACGGCCGAGATCCGCGCCGTCGCCCTGCGCGTGCAGAAGGGCGAATTGTCGCTCGAAGGCTTCGTCGGCTTCCTCTGGGAGCTGTTTTCCGGCCGCTTCTTCTATCTGTCGCTGGAGATGATCACCGAGGCGCGCAACGATGCCGACCTGCGGCAGCGCATGATCCCCGTCGTCAAGCGCTTCCACGAGGCGCTCGATGCGACCTGGGTCGAGTTCTGCGACCCGCAGACGCGCTCGGCCCGCCAGGCCCGCATCATTCTGAACCTGACGGTCTGCCTGGTGCGCGGCATGGGCGTGCAGAGCGTGCTGCGCCAGGACCCCGATTATTTCATCGACATGATCGAGGCCTGGAAGGCGCTGCTTCCACAACTGGTCGCGGGCAGCGCGGGGGACGCGATGTTCGACGGGGCGCGGTTCCGGGGCATGGTGGAGTGACGCCGGAGGCATAAGGGACGCTTGCGAGCCTCGCGCCCTTCGTCGCTAGCCCCGACGCGGTCTGATCGAAGCGGGACGTAGGGGCAACCTTCGGCGTGTCGCCTCCTGCCGAACAGGCCGGAAACCGACCCTCTGCCTCAGTTGCCTTGATATAAATCTCATAACTCGTTGTTTTTATTATATCGATCTAGACATTCTATAGAATGTAGAGAAATAGTGCCTCCGTGGGGGCCGATGCTTCGCAAGGTAGCGGCGCGATAATTTCAAGCGACCACGGCGATCGGGAGGCAGGGATGACACGCGACGAAGATGGCATGGGTTCGACGCGCCGGGCGTTGGCGATCGGCGGTGCAACGGTCCTGGCGGCTCTTGCCGTGACGGGCGGCGCCTGGGCGCAAGAGGCCGATGCGGCTCTCGGAACCGCGGCCGCGCCCGTGAATGTGCGGATGATCGCCAACGAGGCCTTCGCCAAGCAATGGCAGACCAATATGGTGCCGGAATTCAACAAGCGCTTCCCGCATATCAAGGTCACCATCGACGGCGTGCCTTACGCGGAACTGCTCGCGAAGAGCCTGCTCGACGTCACCGGGCCGAGCCCGACCTATGACATCATCATCGCCGACGACCCCTGGATTCCCCAGCTTGCGCAAACCGGCGCGCTGCTCGATCTCAAGAAGGACGCGGCCGCCTGGACGGCGAAGGACTACGACTGGAGCGATTTCAACACGGCGCCGCTCGCAGCCGGCGAATGGCGCGGCGCGCAATATGGCGTGCCGTTGCGCTCGAACCTGCTGCTGATGTTCGTCAACAAGACGCTCTACAAGAAGGCCGGGCTGCCCGAGCCGACACCGAAGCTGACCTGGGACGAATATTTCGCGCAGGCACCCAAGCTGGTCCAGGACACCAACAATGGCGGCAAGCCCAGTGCCTGGGCGATCGATACCTATTTCGCGCGCGATGCGCTGACGCCGACCATCTGGCAGACGATCCTGAATTCGAATGGCGGCGCGCTGCTCGACCAAAACAACAAGCCGGCCTTCAACAACGAAAAGGGCGTGAAGGCCCTGCAGATGCATATCGATCTGCTGAAATACGCGCCGCCCGGAGCGATCAGTCACGGCTTCAACGAGTCGCTGCAGGCGTTCCGCCAGGGCCAGGTCGCGACCATGTTCATGTGGGGCAGCGTTTTCAGGGGAACGGCGGTCGACGCGGCAACCACGACGCTGACACCCGAGCAGGTCGGCATACAGGTCATGCCGGTTGGATCGAGCGGCCCGGGTGCCCATCGCGGCATCTGGAGCGGCGCGGTGACCAACAAGAGCAAGCAGCAGCGTGCCGCCTGGGCGCTGCTGCAATGGCTGAGCTCGAAAGAGGGCGAAGTGTGGCAGGCGAATGCGCTCGGCGTGTTCCCGGCGCGCAAGTCGACGCTGGCGACAAAGCCCGAGAGTGCCTGGCTTACCCCCGTCTATGTCGCACTCCAGCAGGGTTACGATGCGGCACAGGCCGGCGAGATGTGGCGCCCGCGCATGCCGAAGTCCGACGCGGTGCAGCAGGTGCTGGCGGACGAGACCGCGCGGGCCGTCTCCGGCCAGATTCCCGCGGACCAGGCGCTGAAGAACGCCGCGACCCGCATCGAACGCCTGCTGCGATGACACGCACCCGCGCGATGTCGACGGACGAGGCCGCGAGACCGAAGACGTCGCGGATGTGGCTGGGGATCAAGGATTTTCTCAGCCGGTGGACGTTCATGACGCCGGCGGCCCTCCTGCTGCTGGCGACGCTGGCCTACCCGATCCTCTACACGATCCAGATCAGCTTCTCGGAGCTCGATCTGGGTTCGTTCACGCCGTCCGGCTTCGTCGGCTGGGACAATTATCTGACGGTGCTCGAGGACGATCGCTTCTGGAATGCGCTGCGGGTGACCGGCATCTATCTCGTGCTGGCGCTGCCGTTGCAGATGGCCCTCGGCTTCGGCATCGCCTATCTCATCAATGCCGAGTGGCGCTGGCGCGGCGTCGTGCGCGCACTTTTCATCATTCCGATGGTCGTGGCGCCGGTTGTCGCCGGCGGCGTGTGGCGCATGCTGCTCGACCCGCTCTGGGGCGTCGTCAATTATCTGCTCGGCCTGATCGGGGCAGGCCCTGTGGACTGGCTCGGCGATCCCGTGCTCGCGATGGTGACGCTGGTTCTGGTCGACACCTGGCGCTGGACGCCTTTCGTGACGCTGATCGCCACCGCGGCGCTGCTCGCCCTGCCGCAGGACGTGTTCGAGGCGGCGGAGATCGATGGCGCCAATTGGTGGATCAAGTTCAAGTCGATCGCCATTCCGCTTCTCATGCCGGTCATCGCGGCGACCTTCATCGTGCGCTGGCTGGGCGCCGTGAAGATGTTCGATATCGCGCTGGCGACGACCAATGGCGGCCCGGGCCATGCGACCAGCGTGATCAATCTCTTCATCTACGAGGAAGCGTTCCGCTCGCTGAAATTCGCGGAATCCTCGGCGATGGCCGTGATCGTCCTCATCCTCACCATGGCATTGACCGCGATCTTCCTGCGCGGGGCGAAGAAGCTGGAGGACATGTATTGACCGCCGCCTCCTCCACGGCCGTTCGCCGCGGGAAGTTCCCGACGGGCCACTATCTGCGCATCGCTGGCGGCGTCATCGCCTGCGCCTTCTTCCTGTTCCCGGTGTTCTGGATGGTGCTGACATCGTTCAAGATGCCGCGCGATATCTTCACGACCCCGCCGACCCTCTTCTTCACGCCGACGATCGAGACCTACACAAGCTATATCTGGCATGCGGACGTGCCGCGCCGCATGCTGAACACGGTCATCGTCGCCTGCGGTGCCGGGCTGCTCTCGATCGTCGCGGGCTCGATGGCGGGCTATGCGCTGGCGCGGGTGAAGCTGCGCGGCGCGGCAACGATCGGTGCGCTGATCCTGCTGTCGCGCGGCGTGCCGCCGATCGCGCTGGCCGTGCCGATGTTTCTCGTCGCGCGGCGGCTCGGCATCGCCGACCAGCACATCACGCTGATCCTCGCCTACTGCACCTTCCTGATCCCCTACGTGATGTGGCTGATGCGCAGCTTCTTCAAGTCCCTGCCGCCGGAGCTCGAGGAATCCGCGATGCTGGACGGTTGCACGCGCTTCGGCGCCTTTGTGAGGATCATCGTGCCGATCTCGATGCCGGGGCTGCTGTCGACCTTGATCTTCAGCATCATCCTCGCCTGGGAAGAGCTGCTGTTCGCGCTGGTGCTCACGAACCGCTTCGCGACCACGATCCCGGTGGCGATCGCCGGCATTGCCGGCGATAGCGTCAACGGGGCGAATTGGGGGGCGCTGACGGCCGTCGGAACGCTGACCGTCATTCCCGTCGTGATCTTCGCGTTGCTCGTTCAGAAATGGCTGATCAAGGGGCTGGCCGATGGCGCGACCAAGGGCTGACGCGCGGTTGCAGCGGATCGGTGGCCGGGGGCGGGGGGAAGAACCCGGCCCGGTCGCCGTCTATCTGACGAAGTCGGATCTGGCGCGCCAGCATATCCAGGAGATGATCCTGTCGGGCAGCGCGCGGGCCGGCGACCGCATCACTTCGCGCGAGGTGTCGGAAGCACTCGGCATCAGCGAAACGCCAATCCGGGAAGCGATCCGCAGCCTCTCGGCCGAGGGTTGGCTCGATTTCCACGCTCATCTCGGGGTCGTCGTCGCCTCGATCAAGCGCGAGCAACTCGTGGAGGTCTATGCCATCCGCGGTGCGCTGGAGGCGATTGCGATCAGGCTGGGCGGCCCCGCCTACACGGCGAAGACACTGGCCGAGATAGATCGCAATATCGCCTCCTCCGAGACTGCCGTCGCCGCCAATGATGCGGTTCGCTACGGGCGTCTCAATCGCGAATTCCATTGCATCCTGGCCGATACGCCGGCCACGGAATGGACGTTCAAGCTCCTGAACAACCTGTGGGCGCAGACTTCGGCGATGCATCGTGGTTTCGAGGCGGTGCCGGCCCGATTGCGGGGCTCGCTCGATGAGCACAAGGCGATCCGTGAAGCGATCGGCATGGGCGACTTCGAGCGCGGCGCCGAGCTGGTGATCGAGCACGAGCGCATCGCGGGGGACGCGCTGATCGCGGAACTGAGCCGCGAGCGCGGCGACGACAAGCGGACGTAACGACTGATGCTGGACCTGGCCAAGCTCAATCGCGACACCGCGACACGAACCGAACGTGAGCTCACCACCCCTGTCGATCTCTGCCTGCCAAGCGGGCGCCTGAATCCTGCGGCGGTCGGATGGAGCCGGCAGCCGCTGCACCGGGCTAATCTGCGGGGCTGGGGGCGCAACAAGCGCTTCGAGTTCTGGTGCATCATCACGGATGATTTCGTGCTGACCGCCAATATTTCTCATCACGATTATCGCGCGATGATCGCGTCGACCTTCATCGACCTCAAGACCGGGGACGTCTGTGCGACGCGCGAGAACCGATGGCTCCCCCCGCGCGGAATCCTGTCAGGCCTCGACAGGCGTGCTGCGATGGAGGCAGTCGGACAGACGATCACGGTCAGGCTGACGCCGAATGCGGCTGGCGTCGCGATCGACGTCACCACACGGCGATCGACCGTCGCGCTACAGGTATTCGACGAGCCCGGTCGCGAGTCGATGGGCGTGCTCGTTCCCTGGAGCGATCGGCTGTTCCAGTACACATGCAAGAACAATTGCATGCAGGTCCAGGGCAGCGTCGTCGTCGACGGCGTCGAGCGACGCATCACGCGTGGACGCGGCTACGCCATTCACGATCATGGCCGAGGGCGCTGGCCCTACGATACGCGCTGGAACTGGGCCGCGGCCAGCGGCGACACCGACGGCCGCCAGATCGGTTTGCAGTTCGGCGCCAAATGGACGGCCGGAACGCCGTCGACCGAAAACGCGGTGCGCATCGATGGCCGGCTGCACAAGATCAGCCAGGAGCTGATCTGGACCTATGATCGCTCGGACTGGATGGCGCCCTGGTCGATCCGCGGCGAGCGGGTCGATCTCATGTTCACCCCGACGCTCTATCACCGCCATGCCTTCGACCGCTGGGTGATCAGCGCGCATGCCGATCAATGTTTCGGGCATTTCGACGGTGAAATCGTTTCCGACGCGGGCGAGAGGGTGCGCGTCGCCAATGTGTTCGGACTGGCGGAAGAGGTACATCGCAGATGGTAGGCGGCGTGAACAAGACCGAGCCCGAGCTGACCGCCGAGGTCGACCTGTGCCTGCCCAACGGACGGCTCAATCCCGCTGCCGTCGGATGGACGCGGCGACCCTTGCATCGCGCCAATCTGCGGGGCTGGGGACGCAACAAACGGTTCGAATACTGGTGCATCACGACGCCGGAGATCACGGTCGCCATCAACGTGTCGCATAGCGACTACCGGGTGACGCTGGCGACCTTCTTTCTCGACCTGACGACCGTCCAGGCCTTTTCGCAGGCGGAAATCCATTGGCTGCCGCGCGGGCGCATCGATGCCATGCCGGAGCGGTCGGGCAGCGGCGCCACGATCGGGCGGGGCGACGCGATGCTGATCGAGATGCTTCCGACCGCGACCGGGACCAGATTGCGCGCGACCACGCCGCGCCTCACCGTCGATCTCGAGGTCATCGAGCCGGACGGGCACGAGTCGATGGGTGTCGTCGTGCCCTGGGACGATCGCCGCTTCCAATACACACGAAAGGACAACTGCCTGCCCGTGCGCGGGCGGGTCGTCGCGGACGGCGTCGCCTACGAGGTCGATACGGCGACCGCCTACGCGACGCTCGATCATGGTCGCGGGCGCTGGCCCTACTGGATCACCTGGAACTGGGCCTCGGGGAGCGGCCGCAGCGACGGCCATGAGATCGGACTGCAATTCGGCGCCAAATGGACGGACGGGACACCATCCACCGAGAATGCGCTGCGGCTCGATGGGCGGATCGAGAAGATCAGCCAGGAACACGAGTGGATCTATGACCGCGACGACTGGATGAAGCCGTGGCGCATCCGTGGAGATCGCGTCGACCTCGTGTTCACGCCGGTCTACGATCGCTACTCGAATTTCGACCGGCTCATCGTTTGCAGCAAGGAGCATCAATGCTTCGGCTATTTTGACGGCTCCGTCGTCAGCGAAAGCGGCAAACGCTACAAGGTCGAGCGCATCTTCGGTTGGGCCGAAGAGGTCCACCGCCGCTGGTGAGACGTGTGCCGCGAGCGCCGAGGGCACCTTGAACCGAGGCGTTGACCCGGTGCAGTTCCGCTATGACTGTTCGGACCTGTAACGCCTCCGGGCGGACCTGAGAAAACCGGGCAGTTCGACTTTCTTGCCTGGGAACACGCTCGTCGTGCTGGACGCGACGCTGAAGCTGGTCGCGCTGCACCCGGCCGCTGTGAACCACGCCCTCGCGACGGTCGAGGTTCTCGTGCAGACCGTCAAGGCCGGCGATGAATTCGGCGCGGAATCAAAAACCGCCCTGCGCGATCTGGTCGCGACAATGACGGTTCACCCGGCGGAAACCGGATCAGCTCCAGAGATTTCGATCGAAGGCCACCTGACGAAGATGATTGGTGGCGACCATTTCCCCGCGCGCAAAGCTTGGGGGGTAAAGTGGTAGCGGGAGAGGGACTTGAACCCCCGACACGCGGATTATGATTCCGCTGCTCTAACCAGCTGAGCTACCCCGCCACAGGGTCGGAGCCGGCAAGCCGGCTCGTCTTCGAGGCGCGATATAGGCGGCGCAGCGGGGGGCCGTCAAGCCTTGGATTGCGCGTTATCGGCAGAAGCGCGCTTGCGCAGCCGGACGACCTTGAAATAGCCGCGCCCGATATGGACGGTCTCGTAGCGGCCGGTCGCCTTCGCCCAGTCCGTCAGGCGGCTGACCTTGAAGTCGGAGCTCCAGCCGATCGCCTTCGACAGCGGCGCGACCGCGCTCCAGAACGGCGCCAGCAGGCCGCCATCGTCGACGAGGCGGCTGGAGATGACGATCTCGCCGCCGGGCTTCAGGACACGGTCCATCTCGGCCAGCGCCTGCTCGGGATTCGGCACGAGCGTGATCACGAATTGCGCGGTCACCGCGTCGAAGCGCTCGTCGCCGAAGCCGAGGCGGCAGGCATCCATCACCATCAACCCGTGGACATGGTCGAGCTTCTGGCTCTCGACCTTACGATGGGCGACCCTGAGCATGTCGAGCGAGAGGTCGGCGCCGAAGACGCGCGACTCCCGCGTGAAATAGGGCAGGGTGAGCCCGGTGCCGACGCCGATCTCAAGGATGTCGGGTCCACAGGCGCAGGCCGCTTCCACCGCCTCGCGCTGCGGGCGCGCCAGCATGCGCTGATAGATCCGGTCGTAGAACTTGGCCCAGGTCGCGTAGACGCGCTTCTGGCCGTCGAGGTCGTAGGTCACCGACATGGTCTGGGTCCGAGCGGGAGGTCTTGAGCCTGAGCGGTCAGGACAGGGCGAGGGCGGCCGGCGCGGACGCGGCCGGCAGGGCGAGCGGGCGCCGCAGGATGGTGCCGCCGCCCAGCACGCGGGAGCCCGGGCCGGCATCGGCATAGATCGCGCAGGCCTGGCCGGGCGAAACGCCTTCCTCGTCGCTGGCGAGCTCGATGCGCAGGTCGTCCGCGTCGCGGAAGAGCCGGGCCTCGCGCGGGGCGCGGGTCGAACGGACGCGCACGGCGACGTCGAGCCCTTCGGGCGGCAGGGCATCGAGCGACATCTCGCCGAGCCAGTTGAGGTCGCGCAGGCGGATCTCGCGGACGCTGAGCGCCTCGCGCGGGCCGACGATGACGCGGGCGGCGTCGGCATCGAGCCGGAGCACATAGAGCGGCTCGCTCGCGCTGATGCCGAGACCCTTGCGCTGGCCGATCGTGTAATGGAGCACGCCATCATGATGGCCGAGGATGCGGCCATCGAGATGGACGATATCGCCGGGCCGGGCCGCGCCGGGCTTGAGCCGCTCGATGACGTCGGCATAGCGGCCGTTCGGCACGAAGCAGATATCCTGGCTGTCCGGCTTGTCGGCAATGGCGAGGCCGAGTTCGGCCGCGAGCGCGCGGGTCTGCGACTTGTCGATATGGCCGAGCGGGAAGCGCAACAGGTCGAGTTGCTCCTGCGTCGTGGCATAGAGGAAATAGCTCTGGTCGCGGCTCATGTCGGCCGCGCGGAACAGGCCACGATGGCCGTTGCCGAGATCGCGGCTGAGCACGTAATGGCCGGTCGCCAGCGCGTCGGCGCCGAGCTCCTTGGCAAGATCGAGCAGGTCGCGGAACTTTACGGTCCGGTTGCACTCGACGCAGGGGATCGGCGTCTCGCCGGCGAGATAGCTCTCGGCGAAGCGCTCGATCACGGCATCGCGAAAGCGGCTTTCGTAATCCAGCACGTAATGCGGGATGCCGATGGTTTCCGCGACGCGGCGGGCGTCGTGGATATCCTGCCCGGCACAGCAGGCGCCGGCACGATGCACGGCCGCGCCATGGTCGTAGAGCTGGAGCGTGACGCCGACGACATCGTAGCCTTCGCGCTTCAGCAGGGCCGCGACCACCGAGGAATCGACGCCGCCGGACATCGCCGCGACGACGCGTGTCGCCGCGGGCGGCTTGGCGATGTCGAGGGAATTGCGGAAGGGCGCGGTCATTCTCGGCTGTGTCGTGGCTGGCTCTGGAGGTTCGAAAGGCGGCGTCGGCGCGTCTGCCGGCTCTATACCGGCTTTGCTCCGATGCCGCCAGCAGGATCGGCAAATCCTGCCGGCCTGGGCTGCCGAACCGGGCTTATATTGCCCGTCGTTCAGGTGCTGCAAGCGCTAAAGCATTGATTCAGAAAGGGTCGTGTCTGGCTTGCAACTTGCTGGACAGGGCCGGGCGCGTTGCTGCCCGCGTCACGGGACCGTTCATGTCGATTCAGTCTGCGTTCACCAGTCAGGCCACTGCCGACGCACCGGCCGCCCGGTCGCGCGCCGCTCAAACCGAGCAGCGCGAGGGCGGGGAAGTCTTCACGCTGCCCGAGACCGAGACCTCTGCCGCCGGAGCGAACAAGGCTGGCACGGCGGGGAAGGTGGCTGCTTCGGGCGAGGCCGGGGCGGCCAAGGACGCTGCCGAGCCGGTTGCCGATCCCGCCAAGATTCAGGCGCAAGGGAATGCATCTCAAACGGCCATCGTGGCGGCTGTGCCCGTCGCGGCGCCCGCTGCGAGTGGCAAGCCTGCTCCGGATGCGACCGGGATCGCCTTCCTGATCGCAATGGCCGCTGCCCAGACTGGCACCCAGGCCGAAGTGACCGGCGAGGGGAAGGCGACGGAGTCGGGAGAGGTCGCAGGCGAGGTCCGCGAGGGCGCGGCGAAGAAAGACGGCAAGACAACCTCAGAGGACAAAGGCGAGGCCGCCGCGGCGGTATCCGCTCCCGGGGCTGAAAATCAGGTTGTGACGACACCGGTGCCAGTCGTGCTCGTGCCTCCGGTGGTCTTGTCGCAGGGGCCGCTGCTGGCGGTCGATGCGGCTGCCGGTGAGGCCGTCGGCACCGTGTCGGCCGAGGGCGGAGCCAAGAAGGAAGCCGCGAAGCCGGCGCTTGCCGCTGCGACCGCAGGGCTACCGCTCATCACGACGTCGGCGCCGGAGCAGCCGCGGCCGGAAACCGCCCTGGCTGCCGACGGCAAGGGGGGGCAAGGCGGCGTCCATGCTGTCGGGGCAGCCGGGCAGGACTTCGCGGATATCGTGGCGAAGGCCGACCAGTCGGCTGCGGCCAGCGGCGCGCCGGCTCCCGCCGACGCAAAGGCGCTCGACGCCCTCCAGCAGCCGACGACGCCGTTCGACCTGTCGACCTTGCTGCAACAGGTCTCCGGGAAGGCCGGGCATGACCGTTTGCTCCAGCCGCTCGACCTAAATGCGGCGACGGGCGGCGCTCCCGGCGCCCCGGGGCAAGGTACGGCGAGTGGCCAGCCGACGCCGATCCATGTCGTGCCGATCGAGATCGGCCTGCGCGCTATGTCGGGCTCGCGGCAGTTCGACATCCGGCTCGACCCCGAGGAACTCGGCCGTGTCGACGTCAATCTGTCGATCTCCGACAAGGGCGAGGTCAGCGCCAAGCTGGTGGTGGACCGCGTCGAAACCCTGCATCTCCTCCAGCGCGATGCGCGCACGCTGGAGCGCGCCTTCGAGCAGGCGGGCTTGAAGCCGTCCGACGGCGGCGTGGACATCACCCTGCGCGACCCGTCCGATCAATCGGCCTTCCGCCAGAACCGCCAGCAGGACGAGGCGCCGCAGCGCCCGCGCCAACCGGGCGGTATCGAGCTCACCGAAGACGCCCCCCTTTCGATCGACCCCGTGCCGCAGCGCCGCCTCATCCGGCTCGGCGGCGTCGATCTCAGCATCTGAACGAGGACAAGCGCCATGGCGGTTTCCGGCACATCAGGCACTTCCGGCACATCCGGCACCAGCAACAGTACGGTGACAGGCTCCACGAGCGGCATTGCCAACAATTTCGACCAGTTCCTGACGCTGCTGACGACGCAGCTCAAGAACCAGTCGCCGCTGGACCCGCTCGACACCAACCAGTTCACCCAGCAGCTCGTGCAGTTCGCCGGCGTCGAGCAGCAGCTCAAGACCAATGAGACGCTGGGCTCCCTGCTCAGCCTCAGCGCGGCGGGGACGGCGACGAACGCGGTCGGCTTCATCGGCTCCACGATCACGGCCGACGGCACCACGACCCGGCTCGCCAACGGCAAGGCCGACTGGAAGGTCAGCATGGCCTCGGCCGGCACCGCCACGATCACCATCAAGAATTCCAGCGGCAGCGTCGTCCAGACGATGACCCGGACGCTGACCGCTGGCGACCAGACCTTCAGCTGGGACGGCTCGACCTCGCTCGGCACCGCGGCGCCGGATGGCGAGTACAGCATTTCGATCGATGCCAAGAACGTCCTGGGCGAGAGCATCACGGCAAAGACGCAGGTCAGCGGCGTGGTCGACGGCGTCGATTTCACCTCGTCGATCCCGATGCTCAAGATCGGCTCGATCACGGTGCCGATCGACAAGGTCAAGAGCGTGGTGCGCAGCGATTGAGCGCGGGCGAATCAGTCGTGGACATCCGAGGCGATCTTTTTAGCCAATTCTTAAAGCCGCCCGCCTATGCTGCCCTCAGTAGCTCTGTTGAGTTGTGTGAGAGTACCATGACCGAGCCATTGCGACCGCGGGTGAAGTACGTGATCGGACCGGACGGAAGTCCGCTGACGATCGCGGACCTGCCCCCGATGAATACCAGGCGCTGGGTCATCCGGCGGAAGGCCGAGGTGGTGGCTGCCGTGCGCGGCGGGCTGCTCAGCCTCGAAGAGGCGTGCCAGCGCTATACGCTGACCGTCGACGAGTTCCTGAGCTGGCAGATGTCGATCGACCAGCACGGCCTCGCCGGCCTGCGGACGACCCGGATCCAGCACTACCGCCAGTAAGAAGCAGATATTCTCGTTTCTTTTCAAAGGCGTCGGCCCGAACAGGGCCGGCGCCTTTGGCGTTTGCGCGGCAGGGTCGGCCAGAAAGTTTAACGAAGCGTCCCCAAAAATTAACCAGCCGCTAACCATGGACTGGGAAAAACTTGCCTAGTGGGGCGGGCAGGTGTGCCGCCCCCTGCGATTCTGTGGGACGGATGGCGGCGTGAACGGCCTGATCGAGCAGTTTGCCAAATTCGGAGCGGCGCGCCTGGCGGCCATGCTGGCCGTCACACTGGTGCTCGTCGGCTTCTTCGGCTTCGTGATGCTGCGGATGTCCCAGCCGGCGATGAGCGTGCTGTTCTCGGATCTGGGCAGCCAGGACGTCAGCGCCATCCTCAAGGATCTCGACGCGCGCGGCATCAAGTACGAATTGCGCGGCGACGGCCAGACGGTCCTGGTGCCGAAGGCCGATGTGCCGCGGTTGCGCCTCGACCTCGCGGGCAAGGGCATCCCGGCCGGCGGAGGCGTCGGCTACGAGATCTTCGACAAGGGCGACGCCTTCTCCTCGACCAGCTTCGTCCAGAACATCAATCATCTCCGCGCGCTCGAGGGCGAACTGTCGCGCACCATCCGCTCGATCGGCCGGGTGCAGTCGGCGCGCGTCCATCTCGTCATTCCCGAGCGGCGCCTGTTCGAGCGCGACCGCGAGCCGCCGCGCGCCTCGATCGCGCTCAAGCTCGCCGGCGATCTCGATGCCGCGCAGGTCCGGGCCGTGCGCCATCTCGTCGCCTCGGCCGTCGACGGACTGAAGCCGGAGCGGGTCTCGATCGTCGACGAGCGCGGCCGGCTCCTGGCGGACGGCGCGCAGAGCGACCAGGGCTTGATCGGGCTCGGCATCGAGGAGCGCCAGACCGCGATCGAGAAGCGCATCAAGTCTCAGGTCGAGGATATCGTCGCCAGCGTCGTCGGCTATGGCCGGGCGCGGGTGCAGGTCTCGGCCGCGCTCGACACCAACCGCGTCGAGAGCCGTTCCGAGAGCTACGATCCGGAAAGCCGGGTCCTGCGCTCCAGCCAGAACCGCACGGAGGCTTCGACCACGACCGAAGGCGGCAACGGCACGGTCACCGTCGGCAACGAACTGCCGGGCGCCCAGCAGACGCAAGGCGCCCAGCAGAACCAGCGCGAGAACTCCTCGAAGAACGAGGAGGTCGCCAATTACGAGATCTCGCGCACCACCCGCACCGAGGTGCTGGAGGGCGGGCGGGTCAAGAAGCTCTCGGTCGCGGTCCTCGTCGACGGCAACTATACCCGCAGCCCGGCCGGCGAATTGTCCTATCAGCCGCGTAACAACGAGGAACTGGAGCGCATCGGCGAGCTCGTGCGCACCGCCGTCGGCTTCGACCAGGGCCGTGGCGACAAGGTCGAGGTCGTCAACCTGCGCTTCGCCGAGGCGCCGCCGCCGCCGGCCGATCTCGCCGAGCAGACGCTGCTGCAGCAGCTCACCTCCTTCACCAGGGAGGACCTCGTTCGCTTCGCCGAGCTCGCCGTCATCTCGCTGCTGACCGTGATCGTGCTGATGACGGTGGTGCGCCCGCTGCTGAAGCAGGTTCTGGCTTCCGACAACAGCAATATCCGGGCGATCCCCTCCTTCATGCTCAACGGCGGCGTTGCCTTGGCCGGTCCCGCTGGTGCGACCGGCGACCCGGCCGGCAGCACGCGGGCGTTGACGGTCGGTCCCGATGGCGAGCCGCTACCTGTCGATGTGGACGCCCCCGCTTCCGAGCGGATGCTGGCAATCGCGCAGGTCAAGGGGCAGCTCAAGGCGCAGTCCGTGGAAAAGATCGGGGCTCTGGTCTCACAGAATCCGGCCGACTCGGTCGCGGTGCTGCGGAGCTGGATCCACGAGAAGTCCGCCGCGTGACGGGGCGCTGAGACATGGCCGAGACCCGATCCATCGCGACGCGGAACCCTGGCTTGCCGGATGCCATCGAGGGCGGCGGCTTCGGCGTGACCAGTGTCGCCGAGATGACTGGCCCGCAGCGCGCTGCCGTCATCCTGCTCGTGCTGGGCGAAGATCACGGCCGCGCGATCTGGAAGGAATTCGACGACGACGAGATCCGCATCATCACGCGCGCCATGGCCGAGCTCGGCACCGTCGATGCCGACGAGGTCGAACGCCTGATGCTCGATTTCGTCGGCAAGCTTTCCAGCGCCGGCGCGATCACGGGTTCGTTCGACCGCACGATCTCGCTGCTCGAGAAGATCCTGCCGACCGATCAGGTCGCGCTGATCATGGAGGAGATCCGCGGGCCTGCCGGCCGCAACATGTGGCAGAAGCTCGGCAATATCGACGCTGTCGTGCTCGCGAACTTCCTCAAGAACGAGTATCCGCAAACCATCGCGGTCATCCTGTCGAAGATCCGGGCCGAGCATGCCGCCAACGTTTTGCGCAACCTGCCGAACGAGCTCTCGATCGAGGTCGTCGGGCGCATGCTGCGGCTGGAATCGGTGCAGAAGGAAGCGCTCGACCATATCGAGAACACGCTGCGTACCGAATTCGTCTCGACGCTGACCCAGACGCGCCGGCGCGACCCGCACGAGATGATGGCCGAGATCTTCAACGGCTTCGACCGGCAAACCGAGATACGCTTCCTTTCGGCGCTGGATGCCTCGAACCAGGAGTCGGCCGAGCGCATCCGCGCCCTGATGTTCACCTTCGAGGACCTTGCCAAGCTCGATCCGGCTGGCCTCCAGACGCTGGTGAGCCAGGCCGACAAGGACACGCTGGCGCGCGCGCTCAAGGGCGCCAGCCAGTCGATGCGGGAGTTCTTCTTCGGGGCGATGTCGCAGCGCGCCTCCAAGGTCATGCAGGACGATATGGAAGGCCTTGGCCCCTTGCGGCTCAAGGAAGTCGACGAGGCGCAGACCAAGCTCGTGCAACTGACCAAGGACCTGGCCGACAGGGGCGAGATCGTGCTGTCCAAGGGCAGCGCCGACGACGAGTTGGTGTACTGAGATGGCTTCCGCGACAAAATTCATGTTCGGCACGGATTTTCGCGAAGGCAGCCGCAAGGCGGCCGGCGAGGCCGAACTCGCTGCCGCCCGCGCGGAGGGCTTTCATGCCGGGGTCGAGCAGGCGCATCGCGAGGCGCAAGGCCAGCTCGCTGGCCTGACCGGACAGCTCGCGCGTTCGGCCGAGCGGCTGTTCGCGCAGGAGGCGGCTCGCGCCGCCGCAATCGAGGAACATGCGGCGCATGTCGCGATCGCGACGGCGAAGGCGCTGGCCGGGGCGGCGCTCGCCGAGAAGCCGCTGGCGGCTCTGGAAGGGGCCATCCGCGAGTGCCTGAGCCACGCCCGAACGGCGCCGCATCTGGTGCTGCGCGTCCATGAGAGCGTGGTCGAGCCCGCTGAGGAGCTGGTCCGCAAGCTTGCGGCCGAGCACGGCTTCACCGGCAAGCTGATCGTGCTCGGGCAGCCTGACATCACGCCCGGCGACGGGCGCATCGAATGGGCGGAGGGCGGCTTCGTCCTCGACAGCCAGCAACTCACGGCTCTGGTCGAACAGGCGGTCGCGCGCGTGTTCGGCCACGGCCAATCATAAAGGTCTGCGCCATGAGCCAGGAGAACGATCTCAACCTGCCACCGCTGAACCAGGCCGACCTGTCCTTCGACCATGGCGACATGTCCGTTGCGCGCTCGGGCTCGGTGCCGGTGAAGACGGCCGAGGACCTCGAGCAGGTCTTCGATGTGCCGGTCACCGTTTCCGCCGTGCTCGGCTCCTCGAAGGTCGCGGTCGGCGACCTGCTCCAGATCGTGCCGGGCGCAGTGCTCGAACTCGACCGGCGCGTCGGGGAGGCCATCGACATCTTCGTCAACGAGCGGCTGGTCGCGCGCGGGGAAGTCGTCGTCGTCGAGGACCGGCTCGGCGTGACCATGACGGAAATCATCAAGGCGGACCGGTGACGGCCCGCCTACTGATCAGCACGACAAGCAGAAGGACCTGAGCCATGCGCCTCATCATCGCCGGCGGTCTCAAGGGGCAGATCATCGCAGCGGCCAAGATCGCCATGTCGCATGGCGCTGCCGTGACCCATACCGAAAGCCTCGACCAGACGCTCGCGGTGCTGCGCGCCAAGGGCGCCGACCTGCTCATGGTCGACGTCGTGCAGCCGATCGCATCCTATGTCGCGGCGCTGGAGAGCGAGCGCATTCGCACGCCGATCGTTGCCTGCGGCACCTCGACCGATGCGCGCGCCGCCGTAGCCGCGATCCAGGCCGGTGCGCGCGAATATGTGCCGCTGCCCCCCGATCCGGAGCTGATCGCCGCGGTGCTGGAGGCGGTCGCCGCCGACCAGTCCAGCCTGATCTGGCGGGATCCCGCGATGGAGCGCGTCGTGCAGCTCGCCACGCAGATCGCGCGCTCGGAGGCGCCTGTGCTGGTCACCGGCGAGAGCGGCACCGGCAAGGAGGTGATCGCGCGCCACCTTCACCAGAAATCCGGCCGCAAGGACCGTCCCTTCGTTGCGGTGAACTGCGCCGCCATTCCTGATAATCTGCTCGAATCCGAGCTGTTCGGCCACGAAAAGGGCGCCTTCACCGGCGCCATCGCGCGGCGCATCGGCAAGTTCGAGGAGGCGAATGGCGGCACGCTGCTGCTCGACGAAATCTCGGAGATGGATGTCCGCCTGCAGGCCAAGCTGCTGCGCGCGCTGCAGGAGCGCATGATCGACCGCGTCGGCGGCACGCAGCCGGTCAAGGTCGATATCCGGATCATCGCGACCTCGAACCGCAACCTGGCGGATGCCGTTCGCGAAGGCTCGTTCCGCGAGGACCTGCTCTACCGGCTCAATGTCGTGCATCTGCGCCTGCCGGCACTGCGCGAGCGGCCCGGCGACATCCTGGTGCTGGCAGATCACTTCGCCAAGAAATATGCGGATCTGAATGGGCTGCCGGCACGTCCGATAGCGGCCGATGCGCGCAAGCTGCTGCTCACCAGCGCCTGGCGCGGCAACGTCCGCGAACTTGAGAACACGATGCACCGGGCGGTGCTGCTGGCGAGCGGAACCGAAATCGCGGCCTCGGCGGTGCTCAGCCCGGAAGGGGAGGCGCTGGCACCTGCACCCTCGCGCGATCCGGCTGCGCGTGCGGCCCAGACGGCGGAGGCGATGACGCGTTCGCTGGTGGGGCACACCGTCGCCGATGTCGAGCGCGAGCTGATCCTCGATACGCTCGATCATTGCCTCGGCAACCGCACCCATGCGGCCAAGATTCTGGGAATCTCGATCCGCACGCTGCGCAACAAGCTCAGCGAGTATACCTCGGCGGGGATTACCGTGGCCGAGCCGGGTCAGACGCGCATCAGCGCTGCCTGACCCGAGAGCCGATCAATAGTAGCGCCTACGGTAGTAGTAGCGCGGCCGGGCATAATAGCGCGGGCGGTAGTAGTAGCGCGGGCGCGCGTAGTAGCGGGGACGGGCATAATAGCGCGGCCGGCGGTAGTAATAGTACTGGCTGAATTCGGCGTCGGTCTTGTCGAGCGCCTCCTTCGTTTCGGCGGTCACGGCCTCTTCGCCCTTCGCGGGCTTGGCGTCCGGCAGCGGAACCAGCTTGGGCTGGGCCGCTTCGGCGGCGGCGATGCCGCCCATGCCGGCTGCGGCGAAGCCACCGACCAGTGTCATCAGGAATGAACGTCTGTCCACGACGGCCTCCAGGCTGTTGTTACCACATCTCCCAAGGCATTCTTAGAGAGGGAATGCCGGCAGGGAATAATGCATTTAAATGATGCTTTGTTCCATTCGATCCGCTTTCGTGCGCTATGATTAAAAGCTTCACGATCAATCCACCGCGTTGAGCGGTCTCGCGACGCTTTCGAGCGGTTTGCGTTCGGCCGGAAACGCGAAGCGCGCGGCAATGGCCGCCGCAGCCAGCATCTGTGCCGCGCCCAGCAGATAGCCGCCGAAGACGCTGCCGCGCGTATGGCGTTGGGTGGCAAGGACCTCCGGCCGATAAGGTTCCGATGGAGCATTCGGGGACAGGTTGCCGAGGCCCGGCTTAACCAATCGTTCACCATAGGCCCGGCAAGAATTGCCGAGCTGCGCCCTGCTTCGGGGCGCATCCTGTCATGGACAGGTAACGGCGTGGGGCGGAACGGTCGATGACCGATGTGACAGCAGGGCAGGGCAGAGGCTTCGCCATTCCCGATCGCGGGGCGATGGGGAAACTGCTCAATCGCCCAGACCTCTTCCTCGCCATCGGCGTCATGGGCATCCTGGTGGTGCTCATCTTCCCGATGCCGGCGGTGCTGCTCGACCTGATGCTGGCGTTGTCGATCATCCTGTCGGTGCTCGTGCTGATGACCGCGCTCTTCATCGAGGAGCCGCTGGAATTCTCGGCCTTCCCGACCGTGCTGCTGATCGTCACCATGTTCCGGCTGGCGCTGAACCTCGCCTCGACGCGCCTGATCCTCGCCCATGGCCATGAGGGCACTTCGGCGGCGGGCCATGTGATCGAGGCTTTCGCCGGCTTCGTGATGAGCGGCAATTTCGTGATCGGCGTCATCGTCTTCACGATCCTGATCATCGTGAACTTCGTCGTCATCACCAAGGGCTCGGGGCGTATCGCCGAGGTCGCTGCCCGCTTCAGCCTCGACGCCATGCCGGGCAAGCAGATGGCGATCGACGCCGACCTCTCGGCCGGCCTGATCGACCAGGATACAGCCAAGGTCCGCCGCAGGGCGCTGGAGGATGAGTCGTCCTTCTTCGGCTCGATGGACGGTGCCTCGAAATTCGTACGCGGCGACGCGATCGCCGGCCTGCTGATCACCTTCATCAACGTGCTCGGTGGCATCGTCATCGGCGTCGCGCAGCAGGGGCTGAGCTTCGGCCAGGCGGCGACGAACTACACGCTGCTCACCGTCGGCGACGGCCTCGTCAGTCAGGTTCCGGCGCTGATCGTCTCGACCGCGGCGGGCCTGCTCGTGTCGAAGGCGGGCGTGCGCGGCGCGGCCGACAAGGCCCTGGGCAAGCAGCTCTCGGGCTATCCCAAGGCGCTCGGCATGTCGGCGGCGGTGATGCTGCTGATCGCGCTTCTGCCGGGCATCCCGATGCTGCCCTTCCTGCTGCTCGCGGGTGGCGCCGCCTATCTCGCTCGCCGCTTCGGCCAGGCTGCCAAGGCACGCGAGGCGCAAGCGGGCGCTGCCGATCCGACGCAGGCCGGCGGCGCGGTGGCGGCGGACGGCACGCCGCGCGAGGAGACGCTGAACGACCTCCTCAAGATGGACGAGCTGAAGATCGAGATCGGCTACGGGCTGCTGCCGCTGGTCAATGCGCCGAGCGGCCAGGACCGGCTGACCGACCAGGTTCGGGCCTTGCGCCGCCAGCTCGCGGCCGAGCTCGGCTTTGTCATGCCGGCGGTGCGCATCGTCGACAACGTCCAGCTCGACGCGAACCACTATTTCATCAAGATCAAGGAGATCGATGCCGGCCAGGGCATCGTCTACGCTGGCCAGTATATGGCGATGGACCCGATGGGCGGTGCGGTAAATCTGCCGGGCCACAACGTGCTGGAGCCGACCTTTGGCCTGCCCGCGACCTGGATCGACGCTGCCTTGCAGGACGAGGCGCAGTTGCGCGGCTACACCGTGGTCGATGCCGCGACCGTGATCTCGACGCATCTCACCGAGGTGCTGAAGTCGAACATGCCGGAACTGCTCTCGCATTCCGAAGTGCAGAAGCTGCTGCGCGAATTGCCCAAGGACCATGCCGATCTCGTCAAGGAGATCGTGCCGAGCCAGATCTCGACCACCGGCATCCAGCGCGTGCTGCAGCTCCTGCTCTCCGAGCGCATCTCGATCCGCGACCTGCCGACCATCATCGAAGGGGTTGCCGAGGTCTCGGCGAGCGTGCGCAACCCGCGCGAGATCGCCGAGCATGTCCGCGCCCGCCTCGCCCGCCAGATTTGCGCCCAGTTCTCGAACATGCAGGGTGTGCTGCCGATCATCACGCTGTCGCCGGCCTGGGAAGGCGTCTTCGCCGAGTCGATCATCGGCCAGGGCGAGGACCGCCATCTCGCCATGCAGCCCTCGCGCCTGCAGGAATTCGTGCATCACGTCCGCGACAAGTTCGAGGATGCGGCGCGCATCGGCGAGATGCCGGCGCTGGTCACCTCGGCCATGGCACGGCCCTTTGCCCGCCAGATCATCGAACGCTTCCGCCGCGAGACGCCGGTGCTCTCGCAGGCGGAGATCCATCCGCGCGTGCGGCTGAAGACGGTCGGCAGCGTCTGAGGCGTTTCGGAAGACCCTCGCGAGCCCTCATCCTGAGGAGCCATTCCGTTGGGAATGGCATCTCGAAGGATGCTTCAGGAGGCTCCGGAACCATCTGGAACATCCTTCGAGACGCAGCCTTCGGCTGCTCCTCAGGATGAGGGCTTGAGGGAGCAATTGGGTTCTTTCGCCTCCGGTTTCCACGGCCCCCCGATGCCTGCGGCGCAATGGTCAGCGCCATAGGCTGCGGCTAAGCGGACATCATGTCGCGCAACGCTCTCCTCTTCGCCGTGATGTGCCTCGTCTGGGGGCTGACCTGGCTGCCGGTGAAGGTCGGGTCGACGCATGTGCCCCCGGTCTTCCTGGCGGCGGTGCGCTTCTCGCTCGCCGGCCTGTTGATGTTGGTCTGGGCCGGGCGTGACGCGCCCAAGGTGCCGAACGGGGCGTGGCCCCGGTTGATCGGCACGGCGCTGCTCCTCAATACCGCCAATTATACGCTGCTGTTCTGGGGCACGAAGCACGCGCCGACCGGGCTTGCGGCGATCGTCAATTTCGCGACGATCCCGATCTACACGCTGCTGGCGAGCCGGGCGATCGAGGGCGTGCGGATCGACGGCCGCAAGCTCCTGGCGATCGCGCTCGGAACCGTGGGCCTGGGCTTTCTGTTCGCGACCCGGGCGATGGGCGGAATCTCGGCCGCCCATGGCGATCCGATGGAGATGACGGGGCTTGCGGCGGTGGCGGCCGGCACGCTGTTCTACTGCGTCGGTGCCGTGCTCTCCCGGCCGATCGCCGGGACGATGCCGACGCTGACGCTGGCCGGCTGGCAGACGCTGATCGGCGGCATCGGCCTGACCGTCGTCTCGCTCACGCTGGAGCCGGTCAGTCTTGCCGATGTCAGGGCGCTGGCGAGCTGGCCGGTGCTGCCGGCGGTGCTCTTCCTGATCGTCGGCGGTTCGCTGATGGGCTTCACCATCTATATGCGGCTGCTGCGCGACTGGGGGGCCTTCCGGGCCGGGCTCTATGCCTTCGTCAGCCCGGCGATCGCGGTCGCGGTCGGCGTGGCCGCGCTCGGCGAGCCCTTCGGCTGGTCGGAAGCGATCGGCGCGCTGCTGATGTTCGGCGCGGCGGCCATCGCGCTCAAGCGATAGAGCGTTTCCGACCTGACTGGATCGTCATTGCGAGGAGCGAAGCGACGAAGCAATCCAGGGGCGGCAGAGCGCCAGGTCCCCCTAGATTGCTTCGCTACGCTCGCAATGACGGGCTGTGTTTCAGTCAGATTGAGAACCGCTCCAGCCTCTACGGCGGCGGAGCGATGCGGGTGCTGCGCTTGAGCTGTGCCCGCTCGAAGGCCAGCACGATCGGCAGCGAGAAGACCAGCGGCAGGATGAGATAGAACAGCCGCCAGATCAGCAGTGCTGCGAAGACGGCGGGTGCCGGAACAGTCGGCATCACCGCCAGGAACACTGCCTCCATCACGCCGACGCCACCGGGAACCTGGCTGAGCAGCCCGGCCGAGAACGAGAGCAGGAAGGCGCCAAGCACGATCAGGAAGCCGGGATTGCCCTGGTCCGGCAGCGCGAAATAGATGATCCCCGCGGCGCCTGCGAGCTCCAGTGGGGCGGCCAGATATTGCCTGAACACGATGGGCAGCCGCGGGTAGATGATCTCGAGCTTGCCGATCTTCAGCGGTTTGAACTGCAGCCAGGAGCCGATCGTGTAGAGCGCGACGAAGGCGAGCATGCCGACGCCGATCCATCGGGCGGTGTTGTCGGTGATCGCGAACCATTTCGACATCCGCTCCAGCGGATGCAGGATCTGCGGCTCGTAGATCAGCACGAGCCCCATCATGAAGATCGTGCCGAAGGCGAAGGTGAAGGAGCAGAGCGCGACGAGCACGGCGACTTCCGCCGTCGTCAGGCCCTTCGCGGTATAGGCCCGGTAGCGCACCATGCCGCCGGAGAAGACCGAGGCGCCGATATTGTGCGAGAGCGCATAGGTCACGAAGGAGCAGAGCGAGATATAGGGCCAGGAAATGCCCTTCTCCTTGCCGAGATGGATCAGCGCGATGCGGTCGTACCAGGCGAGCGCGGCATAGGCGACCAGCGTCGCGAGCGCGGCATGGAAGAAGGCTTCCGGCGGGATCACCGCGATCTTGTGGCCGATGCGGTGGGCGATGATCTTGATGCTCTGCCAGAGGCTGGCATCGGCGAGCAGCGCCTCGATCGTGGCGTCGGAGCCGGCCTCGGCCTTGAGCTTGCTCCAGAGCAGTTCGACGGACCAGACGACCGCAACGAGCCCGATGATCGGCCAGAGATAGTCGAGATAACGTTTCATGGAGGCCGCGGGGCTCAGGACAGATTGGTGACGGGCAATGGCTGGCCCACGTCGTCACCGCTGCGGCGCGAACCTTTCCCCTCTCTGCCAGTGGGGAAGGGCGAGGGCAAGCGCCTGACGTTGCGTGCCCTCGCCTAAGGTCAGAGGAGAGGAGCGACGGCTACTTGCCGTGCTTCTTCAGCCAGTCCTTCATCATCGCGACCTCCTTCTCCTGGTCGCGGATGACGCTTTCGGCGAGCTTGCGGATTTCCGGGTCCTTGCCCTGGGCGAGGACGATCCGGGCCATGTCGATGGCGCCCTGATGGTGCGGGATCATGCCGCGGACGAAATCGGCATCGGCATCGCCGGAATAGGGGATGTCCATGTCCATGTGCATCTTCATGTTGGCGTCGCGATAGGCCTTGGTCGAGGCGCTCTCGCCGGGTTGCGTCGCTGCGGGAGCGCCGTGGCCGGCATGGCTGCCATGGGATTGCTGGGCCTGGGCAGTGCCAGCGAGCAGGCCGGTGGTGAGAAGGGCTGCCAAGGCGATGGCGGTGCGATTCATCTGGTCTTGTCCTCGATCCGTCGTGATGGCCGGGTGTGCCGGCAGCCTGGAACGCGACGCCGTCGCGCCGGGCATGTTTCATCGGGCGATGATTTTTCGATCCCGATCATGTCATGATCGCGGCCGATTCCCTTCCGAGCCACCGAACCGCCTTTCATGACCCAGAGCCTGACTATCACCCTGACCGGAACGACCGACCTGCCGCCCGGCAAGATCGCGACCATCGTGACCTCGCTGGAGATGTTCGAGCGGCCACGGGTGCGGCACGACCCTGCCGGCACGGAAGGTTTCTCGCTCGAACAGATGGGGCGCTCGGAGATTGAGCGCTATCTCTCCGTCTACCGGCTGCTCGGCGAGCGCTGGATGTGGTTCAGCCGCCTGACCAAGCCGCGTGCCGAGCTCGAGGCGGTGTTCGCTGATCCCGCCATCGAAGTCTACGCGGTTCGCTTCGGGGGGCGCGATATCGGCCTGCTCGAACTGGATTTCCGCCTGGCGGGGGAGGGCGAGCTCGCCTTCTTCGGGCTGGATGAGCCCGTCGTCGGGAAAGGGGCGGGGCGCTGGCTGATGAACCGGGCGCTCGCGCTCGCCTGGGCCAAGCCGATCTCGCGTTTCTGGGTGCATACCTGCACGCTCGACCATCCCGCCGCGCTCGCCTTCTACCAGCGTTCGGGGTTTACCGTCTTCAAGCGTGGGGTCGAGGTCGACGATGATCCGCGCCTGACGGGCAAGCTGCGGCGCGACTCCGTCGAGCACCACCCCATCATCGCATGAAAAAGGGCGGCGTCCCGAGGACGCCGCCCTTTCCTCTAGAAACTGATTGCGGTCTCAGGCGCGCGGGCGCAGCCCGATCGCGTCCATGGTGGCCTGGTCGCGGGCGGCTTCCGCCGCGCGTTCCGAGGCACGCTCGCGGTCGTCGAGTATCTCGACCTTCTTCATGTCCTCGAATGCCTCCTGCAACTCGGCCTTGGCCTCGTCGAGCTGGCCCTTCAGGTTGTCGGCGGACTGGCGCAGGTTGTCGCGGCGACCGAGCGCGGCCTTGGCATAGGTCGGATAGGCGAAATGGGCGGGGTCCGCGATCCCGGCGCGCGATTCCTCGGCCTGGATCTCGCGATCGAGATCGCTCGCCATCCGATGAAAATCGGCGATCATCATCTCGATCTGGCTTACCCGGCGACGTTTCTCGTCGACCTGGAAGCGCTTGAGCCGAAGAAGCGTCTCTCGCGACTTCATGTCGTTTTCAACTCCTGATTACGCATCGGCGGCAACCGACCCCTCGGCGCGCGCCCGAACTCCATCCGCGAGACGAGGAGCAACATGGCGCAAGGAGGTTGACCTTTCCTTACCGGGACGGGCTGTCTTTTACGCATGATCAGGTGGCGTCCCGGTTGCTGCCGCCGGTTGTCGGGATGATCTAGTGACGTTGGATGCTTGGCCGTCCGGCCTCCTGCTCCGCGGATATCCTGTCTTGGCTGCCTCTTCTCGTTTCGGCGGGCACGGCCCCCTGCTGCTAGGCCTTGCGCTGACCCGCATCATCGGCTGGGGCTCGACCTTCTATTCGCCCTCGGTTCTGGTCGGCGCGCTCGATCGCGAGATCGGCCTCAATGCCGAGATCGTCTTCGGCGGCATCACCATCCTGCTGATCACCGGAGCGCTGGTCGCGCCTGCGATCGGGCGCGTGCTCGACCGCGAGGGCACACGACGGTCGATGTGCATCGGTGCGGTGATCTGCGCGTTCGGGCTTGCCGTGCTGTCGCTGGCGCAGGGACCCGTGAGCTATCTCGCGAGCTGGTTCGTGATCGGGCTCGGCCATGCGATGTCGCTCGCCAATACCGGCAACGTCACGATTTCTCAGTTGATGGGCGACAGGACGCGGCGTGTGATCGGGCTGATGATGCTGGTCACGGGGCTCGCTTCCAGTGTATTCTGGCCTTTGACTGCGACGCTGATGAATGCCTTCGGCTGGCGCATGACGCTCGTCATCTTCGCGGCGATGCAGCTTGTCATCGTGCTGCCGATCTATGCGTCGATCCCGCGCTATCGGCATGCGCCGACGCCGGAGGCCAAGCTGGCAAGCGCTCTAGGCACGGCCTTGGCTGGGGAGCACGGCAGTGTGGCCGCGCATTCGCGCCGGGCGGCATTCTGGCTGGTGGCGCTCGCCTTCTCCGCCAGCGGACTCGTCTCCTGGGGGCTGCCGCTGCATCTGATCACCCTGTTCCAGGAGGCGGGGTTGACGCAGGGTGAGGCTGTCTGGGTTGCGGCGTTGAGCGGTCCCGCGACGCTGGCCGCCCGGGCCATCGACGCGACACTGGGTGAGCGATTGCCAGCGGAGAAGGTGGCGTTGTTCGGCCTGTTGTTGGGGCCGGTCCTGTGTCTCGCCTTGCCGCTGGTGCCGATGACGATCACGGCCGCGGCGATCTTCATCGTGCTGTTCAGCGCGGCGCTCGGCGTGATCTCGATCGCGCGGGCGACATTGCCGCTCGCCCTGTTCGGCCGCAACGGTTTCGCGACGATGCTCGGTAAGCTCACCGTGCCGCAGAACATGACTTTCGCCGCCGCGCCTCTGCTTTTCGCGGTGATGGTCGAGCGGCTCGGCGCCAGCCCGACGCTGGTGATCTCGGCGGCGATTCAGGCCGTCGGCTTCGCCGCGATGTTCGCGCTGGTGAGGCTGGTGGCGCGGGGCTGAGGCCCGCTCAGATACGGGCCAGAAGCGCTGCGATGGCGAGCGCGGCGGGCAGGGCCTGGATATAGAGGATCTTGCGGCTGGCGGTCGCCGCTCCGAACAGTCCGGCGGTGAGGACGCAGGCCAGGAAGAACAGCTTGATCGCGAAGCCTTCCGCGCCGAGCCAGAGCCCCCAGACGAGGCCGGCGACGAGGAAGCCGTTATAGAGCCCCTGATTGGCGGCGAGCACCTTCGAGCGCGCGGCGAATTCCGGCGTCAGGCCAAAGGCCTTGTGGCCGCGCGGGGTGTCCCACCAGACCATCTCCAGAATGACGATATAGACATGGATCAGGGCGACGAGGCCCGTCAGCAGCGCGGCGATCATCGGGCGGATATCCTGTGGCGGGAGGCTTCGGTGATCATTAGAGCGTTTTTCGATCTGACTGAAACACAGCCCGTCATTGCGAGCGCAGCGAAGCAATCCAGGGGGCGTAGAGCGCTGCCGCCCCTGGATTGCTTCGTCGCTTCGCTCCTCGCAATGACGGTTCAGTCAGATGGGAAAACGCTTTAGACCGTGCCGCTCATGATGGTGGCCAGACGCGCGTAGCATTCATGGAGCGGGGTCGCGTCGTCCTTGGCCTGCTTGAGGAAGGCTTCGAGCGCGGGATGCAGGCGGATCGCCTCGTCGACCTCGGCGGAGGCGCCCTGGCGATAGGCGCCGAGCCGGATCAGCTCCTCCATGTCGGCATAGGTCGCAAGCGTCGAGCGGGCCTTCTGCACGACCGGATAATAGGCCGGATCGCAGGAGCGGGGCATGGTGCGCGAGACCGATTTCAGGATGTTGACCGCCGGATAGCGCCCGCGCTCGGCGATGGAGCGCTCCATGACGATATGGCCGTCGAGAATGCCGCGGACCGCGTCGGCGACGGGCTCGTCATGGTCGCCGCCGTCGACCAGCACGGTGAAGAGGCCGGTGATCGCGCCATCGCCGGTGCCGGGGCCGGCACGTTCGAGCAGTCGCGGCAATTCGGCGAAGACGGTCGGGGTATAGCCCTTGGTGGTCGGCGGCTCGCCGGCGGCCAGCCCGATCTCGCGCATCGCCATCGCAAAGCGCGTCACCGAATCCATCAGGCACATCACCTGCAGGCCGCGGTCGCGGAAATATTCGGCGAGCGTCAGCGTGGTCAGCGCCGCCTGCTTGCGCATCAGGGCCGGCTCGTCCGAGGTCGCGACGACGACGATCGAGCGGGCGAGGCCCTGCGGCCCGAGATCCTCCTGAAGGAACTCCTGCACCTCGCGGCCGCGCTCGCCGACGAGACCGATGATGTTGACGTCGGCCTGCGCATAGCGGGCGAGCATCGAGAGCAGCACGGATTTGCCGACGCCGGAGCCGGCGAAGATGCCCATGCGCTGGCCGATGCAGCAGGTCAGGAAGGTGTTGAGCGCCCGCACGCCGAGGTCGAGCGGCCGGCCGACGCGGCGTCGGGCATGGGCGTTCGGGGGATCGTTGCGGTAGGCGAAGAGCGTGTCGCCCTGCGGCAGGGGCGGGCCGCCATCGACCGGGCGACCGAGCGCATCGACGACCCGGCCGAGCCAGGCGGGCGTCGGCCTCAAACCCGGCTGCGCGCGGTCGACATGGACGGGGCAGCCGCGGCGCACGCCGTCGAGCCCGCCGAAGGGCATGACCAGCGCCTTGTCGCCGGAAAAGCCGACGACCTCGCAGGGCACGCGGGTGCCGGGCGCGATCTCGATGCCGACGCGTCCGCCCAGGCTCATCGCGCCGATCGGCCCGGCGACCTCGACGAGCAGGCCGCGCACGCCGATGACGCGGCCATAGATGGTAACGCCTTCGATATGCTCGATGGCGTTTGCCAGCGCAGAGAGGCGGTCGTGACCGTGGGAGGGCGCATTCATAGGGGTGATTCAGCTTTGTCGGCAGGGCTGGCGGAAGGCCAGAGCCGCCGCCCGTCGTCCTGTGGATGATTTGGTAAGGGTTCCTAACAAATTGCGCTCATTTACCAGCTGTTAAGCTCTGTGGTTAAGACTGCAGATCGAGGCTGCCGCGTGTCGCAGGGCCATTATCGCCCTGTTTCCCGAAGCAACCCTCCGCGAAAGGCGCTTTCGCGGCCGAGAAGTTCAGCGATCCGTGTCAAATTCGACTCACCTCGACAAGGATCGTTCACTTTCTCTGAGGAAGCGCTTGCGCTCGGGAATCACGGTTTGTTAACCAGTTTCCTCGTAGCGTGTCGCGTGGCGTTTCATTGGGCAAGTGCGTCGTCGTCCAGGGCCGAGTGGTCCGGGCGCAAGCAACGGTCAAACCTGCCCTGCGGGCGAAATTGGGGACGTGGACATGCGGGTTCTGCTGATCGAGGACGATAGCGCGACCGCTCAAAGCATCGAGCTCATGCTCAAATCGGAGAGCTTCAACGTCTATACGACGGATCTCGGCGAAGAGGGCGTCGATCTCGGCAAGCTCTACGACTACGATATCATCCTGCTCGACCTGAACCTCCCCGACATGTCGGGTTACGAGGTTCTGCGCTCACTTCGCGTCGCGAAGGTCAAGACGCCGATCCTGATCCTCTCCGGCCTCGCCGGCATCGAGGACAAGGTGAAGGGTCTGGGCTTCGGCGCCGACGACTATCTCACCAAGCCGTTCCACAAGGACGAGCTGGTCGCCCGCATCCATGCGATCGTGCGCCGCTCGAAGGGCCACGCCCAGTCGGTCATCACCACCGGCGATCTGGTCGTCAATCTCGACACCAAGACGGTCGAGGTCGATGCCGCCCGCGTGCACCTGACCGGCAAGGAATACCAGATGCTGGAGCTGCTCTCGCTCCGCAAGGGCACGACGCTCACCAAGGAGATGTTCCTCAACCATCTCTATGGCGGCATGGACGAGCCCGAGCTCAAGATCATCGACGTCTTCATCTGCAAGCTGCGCAAGAAGCTCGCCAACGCGTCGGACGGCAAGAACTACATCGAGACCGTCTGGGGCCGCGGCTACGTCCTGCGCGAGCCGTCCGATGTCGACGAGCGCATTCCGGCCTGACGCATTTCCGTCGCCTGCCCGTCATCGGGCGGTCATGAAGCGGCGGCATACCAGTTCTTGACCTGATCGTCGGATGTACACGACAGGTCGACGGGGACCCCGCCGAGAGGCGGGGTTTTTGTTTGCGCGGTGCCCGTCGCGCGGGGCCACGAGCGAGGATTGCAGGCGGTCTACGCCGCCCGTCGTCATTGCGAGGAGCGAAGCGACGAAGCAATCCAGGGGGACTGGGCTGAATGCTCGAACCCAGTCCCCCTGGATTGCTTCGCCGCGCTCGCAATGACGGGGCTGTTCCGTCAAGAAATCGGCTGCATCAGCCGCGCATCCCGGCGGCAATGGCGGGGCGCGGCCGGAGGCCCGGCGCAGCGGAGGTGGCGAGGGCCGCCGCCATCGACGCGTGCCGATAGAGGCCGCGATGCTGCGGGTCGCAAACGAGCTTCGTCGCCAGCCCCAGCACGGTCTCCGCGGCGCCGAGCAGGAAGGCACCGTCCGGCACCAGCCGCGGCGCCAGCAGCTCCAGCACCTTCATCTTGGTCGGCACGTCGAAATAGATCAGGACGTTGCGGCAGAAGATCACGTCGAACCGGCCGAACGGGTCGTTGCGCTCCAGCAGGTTATGCTGCCTGAACTCGACCATCGAGCGGATGCGCTGCGAGACCTGCCATTTGTCGCCGACCTGCTGGAAATGCTTGAGCAGCATCTGAATGGGCAGGCCGCGCTGGATCTCGAACTGGCTGTAGATGCCGGTGCGGGCCTTTTCCAGAATCTCGGCGGAGATGTCGGTTCCGAGAATCTCGATCTTCCAGCCGGCAAGACGGTCGCCGAGCTCGTCGATCAGCATGGCCAGCGAATAGGCTTCCTGGCCGCTGGAGACGGCCGCGCACCAGATGCGCAGCGAGCGGGTGGCGGCGTTGGCGGCGAGGCGCGCGGGCAGGATGACGTCCCGGAACAGGTTGAACGGCGTCTGATCGCGGAAGAACAGCGTCTCATTGGTGGTCATGGCGTCGACCACCGCGCTTTCGAGGTCGGGATCGCGACCGAGCCTGAGCTGGCGGACGAGCGCCTCGATATCGACGACGCTCCGCCGACGGCAGAGGATGCCGAGACGGCTCTCGGCGAGGTAGCGCTTGTCCGCCGTCAGCGACAGGCCGGAGCGCTGCTGCAGCAGGAGGCGCAGGAAGGCGAAATCGGCTTCGGTCATACCGGCTGCACTCCGCGGACGAGGCAGCGGATCGAGGCGCCGATCTCGTCGAGCGCGATCACCTTGCTGGCATGGCGGGCGCGGACGACCGAGCCGGGCATGCCCCAGATCGTGCTGCTCGGCTCGTCCTGGGCGATGACGGCGGCGCCGGCCTTGCGCAGGGCGCCAGCGCCATCCGTGCCGTCGCTGCCCATGCCGGTGAGGACGAGACCGAGTGCGGCCGGGCCGAGATGGCGGGCCGCGTCGCTGAAGAGCACGTCGACAGCCGGCCGGCAGAAATTGACGGGCGGTTCGTCGCCGATGCGCGCGACGATATGGCCGAGCCGGCGGTCGATGCCGAGATGGCGCCCGCCCGGCGCGATATAGACGGTGCCGCGCATCAGGCGCTCGCCGTCGAAGGGCTCGCGGGCGGGGACGCCGATATGGCTGGAAACCTGCTCGGCGAAGGAGGCGGTGAAGAGCGGCGGCATATGCTGGACGACGACCGTCGTCAGGTCATTGAGACCCTCGCCGATGTCGAACAGCACCTTGGCGACGGCGCGGGGGCCGCCGGTCGAGGCGCCGATCACGAGATAGCGCGGCATCACCGAGACGAGCGGGCGCAGGTTGACCGGCCCGGCATGGGGCAGGTCGGTGTCGGTCTCTGGCGGCAGCGAGCCGGGCTTGACCGGCGTCTGGACGATGTTGCCGAGCTTGAGCAGGAATTCGCTGCGGAAATCGAGCGAGAGCGTCATGCCGCTGCGGCTGTCCGGCTTGGAGACCACGTCCATCGCGCCTCGGGTCATGCATTCCAGCGCGATGCGGGTGTTGCGCTCGTTCAGCGTCGCCGCGAGCAGGACGCCGGTATGAGGGCTTTCCCTGAGGATCTGGGGCAGGGCGGCTGCGCCGTCGACGCCGGGCATGTCGAGGTCGAGCACCATCACGTCGGGCTTGAAGCGGGTGGCATGGGCGACCGCGGTTTCGCCGTCGCCAGCGACCGCGACGACATGGAAATTGCCGGCCTCGCCCAGCCAGCGCGCGAAGAGCCCGCGCACGACGACGGAATCGTCGACGATCACCACGGTCTTGTGCCGCGATGCGGGGGCTGCAGAATTCGCGCGCGGAGACAACATGGGGATGTTTCTCACTGAGCCGGCGGTATCGACGAAGACATGTCAGGCAGGAAGAGCCGGATGCGCGAGCGCATCGCAGGCGTTCCGGCTCAGAGTAATCCGACCTGATGGAATTTCGAAGCCACGATCTCCTTGTCGAAGGGCTTCATGATGTACTCGTCCGCCCCGGCATGCATGGCCCGCGCGATATGGGCGATGTCGTTCTCGGTGGTGCAGAAGACCACCTTGGGGCGCTTGCCGCCCGGCATCTGGCGCAACGTGCGCAGGAACTCGTAGCCGTCCATGATCGGCATGTTCCAGTCGAGCAGGACGGCGTCCGGCATTTCGCCCTTGCAGGCGTCGATGGCGCGCGCGCCGTCCTCGGCTTCGGCGATACGGAACTGCAACCCTTCGAGAATGCGGCGGGCCACCTTGCGGATCACCGCTGAGTCGTCGACGACGAGACAGTATTTCATGACTTTTGGCTCCAGAACTGGGGCGCCGCCATCAGGCTGCGCTGCGAAGGTCGAGATCGAGAACGGCATCGAGGTCGAGAACCACGAGAAGTTCGTCGGCGAGGCGATGAATGCCGGTCGCCAATGCCGCCCAGACGCGATCGAGATGAACCGGGAGCGGTTCGAGGGTCGAGCGGTCGAGCCTGATGACCTCACCGACGGCGTCGACGATGAGCGCATAGGCCTCGCCATCGTGGTCGATGCCGATCGCCGTGAGCTCGTGGCGGCCCTGGCTGTCGAGCTTGAGCTCGACCGGGCGCCCCAGCCGCTTGCGCAGGCAGACCGCGGTGACGATGCGGCCGCGCAGGTTGATCAGCCCGACGATCTCGTCGGGCGCGCGTGGCACGATGGTGATGCGGTTGGCGATGAAGACGTCCTGAACACGGCTGATCGGCAGGCCGAGGAGCTGCTCGCCGACACGGATCGTCACATAGTCCAGCGAGTCGCCGAAGCCGGTTGCCGCAGGCTCGGGGATGTGGGGTTCGTTCGCCATCATGCCGCATGCCTCAGGTCGGCGCCGGCCGTGTTGAGTTCGCTCAGCAGGGCACGGCGGTCGAATTTCGCGACGACGTCGTCGAGGCCGGCCTGAACCGCGCGCATGTGCAGGTCGGGCGTAGCGCAGGTGGTGAGGCCGAGGATGCGCAGGCGCTCGCCCTTGGCCCGCTCGCGCAGCAGTGCGGCAAAGGCGAAGGCGGCCTCGCTGTCGCGGTCGAGATCGAGCAGTGCGAGCATGATCGACTCGCCGGCCGAGGCGAGTCCGGCTTCCTTGAAATCCGACAATGTCGCGATGATCCGGCCCGAGGCCTTGAGGACCGGGCTCAGCATGTCGCGCAGGAAGTCGGAAGGCTCGACCAACAGGATCCGGCCGGGGAGTTCGGCGCCGCGCGCGACACCGAACCAGCCGGGCTCGTTCAGCGGCAGGTAGTGGGCGAGGTCGAGCACGTCGGTGGCGCGGCCGCGGATCATGGCGGAGCCGATGATGCCGCGCTCCTCCGCCGCTGCCATCTCCAGCTCGAACGTGTCCTCGACGATGTCGACGATCGCCTCGACGGCGAGCGCGGCGGTGAGATCGCCGTTCGAGACGATGACCAGCGGCTGGATGCCCTGGTCGCGCAATTGCGTATCCGCCACCGGCGTCACCGGAACGAGGCGCCCGCGGTAATGCAGCAGCGTGCGGCTGCCGCTGCGCTGGAACTCGCCGGCCTCGATCTCCTCCAGCCGTGTCACGAGGGAGAGCGGCAAGGCCTGGAGGCTGCCGGTACCGGCCCGGAAGACGAGCATCGTCGTGCGCTCGCCGCGATGCACCTGGGCAGCCGCCTCGCGTGGCTCCTCCTCGACATCGTCGGAGATCGCCGCCCCGACCAGGCGCGCGACGCCGTTGGGATCGACGATGAGCACGACGGTGCCGTCCCCCAGGATCGTGTTGCCCGAGAAGAGCGGGATGTGGCGCAGCTTGCTCGACATCGGCTTCACCACGATTTCCTCGGTGTGGAAGACGCTGTCGACGAGGATACCGAATTGCCGCTCGCCGATCTGGGTGACGACGATGAAGCCTTCGCCATCCGCGCGCCCGGCATGCTGCGTGCCGGCGGAGGCCATCAGGCCCGGCAGCGACACGATCGGCAGCAGGCGCCCGCGCAGCCGCAGGACCGGGGCGCCGTTGATCTCCTCGATGCGGTTGTCGTCGCCGGCCTTGGCCCGGACCAGCTCGCGCACCGCGATCTGGGGGATGGCGTAGCGATCCTCACCGGCGACCACGATCAATGCGGAGATGATGGCGAGCGTGAGCGGGATCTTGATGGTGATGGTGGTGCCCAGGCCCGGGCGACTGGCGACATCGACGGTGCCGCCGATCGAATCGACATTCGCCTTGACGACATCCATGCCGACGCCGCGGCCCGAGACCGCGGTCACGCTGTCGGCGGTGGAGAAGCCGGGATGGAAGATGAAGCGGCCGATCTGGCCGTCGCTCAACCGTTCGAGCTCCGCCTCGCTGGCGAGCCCATTGGCGATGGCCTTGCCGCGGATGCGCTCGATGTCGAGGCCGCGTCCGTCATCGGCGATCGAAATGGTGACCGAGCCGCCCTCGTGATAGGCGGCGAGCCGGATTGTGCCGTGCTCGGGCTTGCCCGCCTCGCGGCGATCCGCCGGCAATTCGATCGCATGGTCGGCGCAGTTGCGGACCATATGGATCAGCGGGTCCTTGATCAGGTCGAGGATCTGGCGGTCGAGCTCGGTCTCGGCGCCTTCCGTCACCAGCTCGATGCGCTTGCCCAGTTCGGCGCTGAGGTCGCGCACGATACGCGGCAGCTTCGACCAGGCATTGCCGATCGGCTGCATGCGCGTCTTCATCACGCCGTCCTGCAATTCGGCGGTGATGAGCGACAGGCGCTGGAGCGGGGCCTTGAGCCCGGCATCCTCCTGGCGCCTGGCGACCTCGAGGAGCTGGTTGCGGGTCAGGACGAGCTCCGAGACCATCGTCATCAGATGCTCGATCGTATCGACATTGACGCGCAGTGTGGCCGGAGCGCTGCTGCGTGCAGGGCTGTGCGTATCCTCGACCGGTGCGGGGGCTTCCGCGCCTTCGATCCGGCCGTTGCGCCCGCGCTGCGGACCCGGTGCGCTGCGGAAGACGATGTCCTCGACGCTCGTCTCGGGCGCTGTCTGGCCGTGGCGGGCGAGGTAGGCGGCAACCGGGTCGAGCGAAATGTCCGCCGGAGGCTGCTGCTTGAGCTCCCCCTTGGCGCGATCGGCCAGGGCCAGAAGCTCGCCGATCAGCGTCTCGTCGTTGCCCTCGGGTTCTTGGCCCTTCTCCGCGAGCTCGGCGAGGATGTCCTTGATCCGGTCGATGGTCTCGAGGATCGCGGTCACCGCGGTGGGCTTGACGGTGGCGCCGTCGCGGAACTGCCCGATCACCGACTCGGCGGCATGAGTCAGCGCTTCCAGCCGGGGCAGGCCGATGAAGCCGCAGGTGCCCTTGACCGTGTGGACCAGCCGAAAAATGTTCCGCAGGATGTCACGGTCGTTGGGGGCCTGCTCAAAGCGGACGAGTTCCCGATCGACCGTGTCGAGATTCTCGCCGGTCTCCGTCAGGAACTCTTGCAGCAGCTCGTCCATGCAGGAACTTCACTCAACGCGGAACGCTGCAGGAACTAAAGCAGGAGAACGGTTTATGATCGGTTGAGATCGTGCCTCGACCGGTAACGACCGTTCAAGCCGGCTTCGTTCAGGCCGCCTTGGCGGCCTTGATCGTCACCGTGTCGCCCTCGATGGCGAAGGTGATGCCCATTTCGGCGGCGCGGGCGACCATGCCGGCATAGAGTGGCTGGACGGCATGGGCGTCGATCGTGCCGGTCTCCGAACGGCCGGCCAGGAGCTCTTCGACATGGGCCGGGATGCGGGCATGCGAGCCGGTCGCGGTGATCTCGAAGGTGCCCTGCTCGCCCTCGACGGTGGCGCGCGAGACGAGCTTGCCGCCGCGCGGCACGGCCTGCGTCGCCAGCACCAGCAGGTTGAGCAGCAGCTTGACCTGGTTCTTCGGCAGCAACGCGCGCGGCGCCTCCCAGTCGAGCGAGAGCTTCTCGTCGTTGAGGAAGCCGTTGGCGACATTGCCGGCATCGCCGAGATCGATCATTGCGCCCGCTGAACCCGCCGCGCCAAAGGCGAGGCGTGCGAATTGCAGGCGGGCGGAGGCGGCCCGCGCGCTCTTCTTGATCAGTTCCAGCGCGAAGTCGCGCATCGAGGGATCGTCTTCCTCCAGAACTTCAAGAGCGTTGACAATCGCGCCGACCGGGCTGATCACGTCATGACAGACGCGGCTGCACAGAAGCGCAGCCAGATCGAGCGGCTCGAGCGAGATGTCGGTCATGGGGGCGAGGTCCTGGAAACGGGGAGGCGCCGGATTGGGGCGCCGTTATCGCTTGATATGCTGCTATCTTGGTTTTCATGTGGTTAATCGCCATATGAGGGCGGTTATGAGAAGGATGGGCCGCGATGATCGGCCATGACGATCCCCGCCTGCGTGATCGCGACGGGCTGGGGCGCAAGCTTGCGGAAGCCGCTGGGTTGAGTGCTGCCGTCCTGCTGGCCAAGCGGGCGGCGCGCGATGTCCGGCTGAAGAGCGACGGTTCGCCGGTCTGCTCCGCCGATCTTGCGGCCGACCACGCCGCCAAGGCGGCGCTGGCGCGTTTGCTGCCCGGCTTTCCGATCGTCAGCGAGGAGACGGCGCAGAACGCGGCGCCCGGCGCCATCTTCATCCTGCTCGATCCACTCGACGGCACGCGCGAATTCCTCGCCGGCGGCGACAGCTATTGCGTCGCGATCGCCGTCGTACGCGATGGGCGGCCGATCGCGGGGGCCATCGCAGCCCCGGCGCTGGGGCGGCTCTGGTTCTCCGGCGCGCACGCCTATGTGCAGGATTTCGGCCCTGACGGCATCCTTCTGGGCGAGGCCAGGCGCACGAGCGTGCGCACTGTCCCGGGCGAGGGGCCGGTCGCGCTGGTCAGCCGCTTCCATGGCGACGGCCGCAGCGACGACATCGCGGCTTCGATGTGCTGCAGCAAGGGCATCCCCATGTCATCGGCGGTGAAGTTCGGGATGATCGCTTCGGGCGAGGCCGATATCCATGTTCGCTGCGGCCAGACGATGGAATGGGATATCGCGGCGGGCGACGCCATCCTTTCGGCGGCGGGCGGGATCGTGTTGACGCTGGACGGCACCTTGCCCGACTACGGCCGCAGCGAGCGTCAATTCCGCAACCCGCCGTTCGTGGCGGCGTCGAGCGAAGCACTGGCACGCCAGGCCATCGCCGGAGATTGCGGCGGCTGAGCTTCCGCCCTTTCAGTGGGCGATAAGGCGCTGGACGGTGTTCCAGCGGCTTTCGGCCTGCGCCAGCAATCCCGTATCCTGCAGGAAGCGCTGGCGGTTGTCGGCGGAGCGGAACAGGAACAGACGCGATCCGACCACCGCGAACTGGCTGGGGTCGCTGTCGACGGCAACGCCATTGGCGACACCGGTCGGGTCGAAGCCGCCGAAGGCGGGTGTGTAGATTTCCGGCGCATCGCGGAAGGCTTCCAGATTGGCCTGCGAGGCGAAGCGCCAGGCGAACCGGTCCTGGATGAGCTCGTATTCGACGCGCCCCGCCAGAGGCTGCGGGCCCAGCCGATAGGAGACCGGGTCGAATCCATTGATGGCGAGGCCCGTGCGCAGGTCCCGCTGCATCACTTCGCCAAGTGAAGGCAGGTCCGGCAGGCCGGAGGGCAGCGTCGAGAATGGAGATGCGGCTGCCGCGTCAGGTGCCGCCTGCGGGGTGCCGGCCAGAGCTAATGGGGCGATTGCGAGAAGCGAGACGAAGCCAGCGGCGAGCGAGATCCAGCGCTGCCTTGTTGCGGCCTTCATCGCATCAAATCCTCTGGCAGGTCCCATCCCGGGCCGAACGGCTCTCCGGAATCTTCACGCCTTGGATAGATTTGCGGCGTATCAAATTCGTTACCGAATTGATTCGCATTCGCCGAACGTCGCGCTTCGACGTTCGGTCGGGCGGCGGATGGCCCAGGATCGGCCCGCCCCCCGGTCCGTGCCGCATCCATCCCGGGACGGCTGCCGTGCAGCCGCCGCAGGTGCCGAGCGGACGGACGATCGAACCGCCCCGGCGCTCTGCCTTGTCTGGCGCCCTGCCTGGAGATGTCGCTGATGACCCAGACCCGCCGCAACCTGATCACGGGCGGTCTCGCCGTGGCTGGCGCGAGCTTGAGCGGGGTGCCGCTTTCCGCGCTTGCCCAGAATTACCAGAACCAGCAGTCGTTCAGCCAGAACGAGCTCGTCGGCTCCGGACACAAGTTCTTCGGCAACGTGTCGCGCGGCCTTGCGCTGACGATCGAGGAGGCGGTGCGCCGCTGGGGCGAGCCGAACGGCTATGTTCTCGGTCAGGAAGCTTCCGGTGCCTTCGTCGGTGGCCTGCGCTACGGCGAGGGCCAGCTCTATACGCGCAATGCCGGCGACCGCCGGGTGTTCTGGCAGGGGCCGTCGATCGGGTTCGACTTCGGCGGCGAGGGCGCACGCACGATGATGCTGGTCTACAACCTGCCGGTGGTCGACGCGCTCTACCAGCGTTTCGCCGGCGTGGATGGATCGGCCTATTTCATCGGCGGCTTCGGCTTCACTGCGCTGACGGCGGAAGGCATCATGATCGTGCCGATCCGCACCGGCGTCGGTTGGCGGCTCGGCGTCAATCTCGGCTATCTCAAGTTCACGCCGCAGGCGACCTGGAACCCGTTCTGACCGTCGAGCCAGGGGCTGTGGCCGGATAGGTGGCGCTCGGTTGCCGGGCTACCCTCTCTGGCCATGACGCCGCCGTCATGGCAGATTCGACCTCAGCCCATAGTCGGGAGTCCTGAGACTTGATCGAAGCCGCCATGCTGTTCGCGCTCGGCTTCCTCTGCGCCGCCCTCATGGCTTTGGCGGCCGTGCCGGCGTTGACGCGGCGGGCCGACAGGCTGGCGCGCAAGCGGGCCGAGGCTGCATTCCCGCTGTCGCTTGCCGAAATCGCCGCCGATCGCGACCATCTGCGCGCCGAGCTCGCCTTGCGCATGCGCTCGGCCGAGCAGGACGCCGAGCGCGGCTTCGCCGCGAAGGCCGGCGCGATGCAGGAACTCGGCCGGCGCGACATGACGATCGGGCGGCTGGAACGCGAACTTGGCGAGCGCGACACCCGGATCGGCGGACTTGAGGACGATCTGGCGCAGACCCGCGCCGAGCTTGCCGATACGCAAGCCGTGCTCGCAAGCGAACGAACCGGTCATGCTGAAACCGCTGCGACGCTGGAAAAGCGGGTGGCGGATCTCGCTAGCCTGGAGCGCAGCCTCGAGGAGACGCGCGCGGCCCTGAGCGGCACGGGCGCAGACTTGAACACGCGCAATGACGAATTGGCGCGGGAGCGCGAGACTGTCGGGCGGATCGAGGCTCTGCTGGCGGAACGCGAGCGGGAACTGGCGGAGAGCCGCAATGCGGCCGAGAAGCTGCGCGTCACGCAGGTCGAAGCCGGCACCCGCATCATGGTGTTGCAGGCCAAGGGCGACGAGCTTGCCGACAAGCTCGCCGTGACCGAGAAACGCCTCGCCCAGAGCGAGGCGGCGCTGCGCGCGATGACCGGCGAGCGTGATGGCGAGCGGGTGCGGGCCGATGCCTTCGACGCGCGGGCGGTGCAGGCCGAGGCTGGTCTTGCGGCTGCCGATGCCCGTGCCAGCGCGGTGGGTGTCGCGGCGCAGCAGCTCGAAACGCAACTTCGGCAGGAGCAGGCCGAACATGCTGCGACCAGGGATATCCGTGGAGCACTGGATTTGGCGCTGGCCGCCGCGAAGGATGACCATGAGGCGGTCGAGCGGCGAAACCGGGAGGAGGTCGCAACCTTGCAGGACGCTCAGAACGAACGCGAGAGCCAGGTCGAGATGCTGCGAGCCGAGCTTCAGACGCTCCAGGGTGCGTTGACCCAGGCCCGAACCGACCGGGCCGAGTTGATGGACGAGATTTCGGCCCTGCGCAGGGTCGGGAGCGCGGGAGCCCACGACGCGGCCCTGCGCCAGGAGATCGTCAAGCTGGCGGATCGGCTCATGAGCGCAGCGCCGAAGCGCGAGGCAGCGGAATAGGCGCGGCCAGCGGTTGGCGGCCACCGGCGTTTTCCGATTTTCCACTGAAACACGGCGTCATCCCGGGCTTGACCCGGGATTCATTCCAGAGCGCTTCCGGCGAAGGTTCAGGCATGGATCCCGCATCTTCGCTGCGCTCCGTCCGGGATGACCCGCGCTTTTCCGAAATGCATCCTGTCTGCTCTCTCGCGGATTTCACTTTGCCATTCGATGCTCTAGGAAGGCAGGACTTCCCGGCATTCCATGCCATCTGAATGGTTTGAAACGTGACCGACAGCCGCTTCGATCTTCTTTGCCTGGGCGAACCGCTCGGCGAGTTCAACGCGACCCGCGCCGAGAGCGGCGCCTTCCTGTTCGGGCATGGCGGTGATACCTCGAACTGCGCGGTTGCCGCTGTGCGCCAGGGCATGTCGGTCGGTTATCTCGGGGCGCTCGGCGACGACAGCGCCGGCCATTCGATCCGCGGACTGTGGAAGCGCGAGGGTGTCGACGATACGCATGTCGCGACCCATCCGAGCGCGCCGACGGGCCTCTATTTCGTCGATCACGGCCCCTCCGGCCATGTCTTCTCCTATCTGCGCGCCGGTTCCGCCGCGAGCCTCTACGGTCCCCGCGACCTGCCGCGCGACCTGATCCGCTCGGCCCGGATCATCCAGGCCTCCGGCATCAGCCAGGCGATCTCGGCCAGCGCCTGCGACGCGGTGTTCGACGCGTTCGATACCGCGCGCAAGGCCGGCGTGCTCACCGCCTATGACACCAACCTGCGCCTCAAGCTCTGGCCGCTGACCCGCGCCAAGGCGATCATCCATGCCGCCTGCGCCATGGCCGACATCATCCTGCCGGGGCTCGACGACGCCACGCAGCTCACGGGCCTCAACAACCCTGACGCCATCGTCGATTTCTATCTCGGCCTCGGCGCGCGCGTGGTTGCGCTGACACTCGGCCATGAGGGCTCGCTGGTGGCGACGCCGGTGCGGCGTGAGCGTTTCCGGCCGATCAAGGTCGATGCGATCGACGCGACCGGCGCGGGCGATTGCTATGACGGAGCCTTCCTCGCCGAGTATCTGCGCACGGGCGATGCCTTCGCCGCCGGCGCCTATGCCAATGTCGCGGCGGCCCTGTCGACGCTGGGCTATGGCGCGGTGGCGCCGCTGCCGCGCCGCGCCGATGTCGAGGCGCGCATTGCCGCGGAGGCGCGTTCCTGATGAGTGTTCCGGTTCTGAAGCGGGCGGGCGATCTCCTCGCCCGCTACGATGTGCTGATCAGCGATGTCTGGGGCGTCGTCCATGACGGACTCTGGGCGCTGGAGCCGGCTTGCGAGGCGCTGATGGTTTATCGCGAGCGCGGCGGCACGGTGGCGCTGCTCTCGAACGCGCCGGGGCCGTCGCAGCAGGTTGCCGGTTTGCTCGACGCCAAGCGCGTGCCGCGCGAGGCCTGGGACCGGCTCGTCACCTCCGGCGACGTGACGCGCGCGCTGATCGCGCAGAGCCATCACAAGCGCGCCTATCATATCGGCTGGCAGAGCGATCGCGCCGTGTTCGACGGGCTCGATGTCGAGCTCGTCGATGAGGAGCGGGCCGATATCGTCGTCGCGACCGAGCTCAACGACTACCGCACCGAGACGCCTGAGCAGTACCGGCCGCTGCTGGAGCGCTTCGCCCGGCGCGGCTTGCCCTTCATCTGCGGTAATCCCGATCTCGTCGTGCATGTCGGCGAGGACCTGCTGCCCTGCGCCGGCGCGCTGGCGACGATCTACGAGCAGCTCGGCGGCTCCGTCGCCTGGGCCGGAAAGCCCTATCGCCCGGCCTATGATCTCGCGCTGGCGGCGGCTGCCGATGCCCGTGGCGGCCGTTCGGTCGAGCCCCACAAGGTGCTGGTGATCGGCGATGCCGTCCGCACCGACCTCGCCGGGGCGCGGCTGATGGGATTCGACAGCCTGTTCATCGCCGGTGGCATCCATCGCGACGAGACGATGCGGGGCGGGGAGGTCGCTTCCGCAGGCCTCGCCAAGGTGCTCGACGGTCTCCCCGTCCAGCCGATCGCGGCAATGGGCGCGCTGGCCTGAGGGCAGTATCGTGAGGCTTTACCCCGGTCGTCCGGCCGGGGGGCGCAGATGCGCGGCGATGTCGTGCCAGAGCCCCTGCAGCGGGCGGAAGACGAAGCGCACGGTCGATTTGCCGGGCGGCACGACGACGGCGCGGAACAGGACATTGGCGCGCAGCAGTTCGGCCGGCTGCCCGTCGATCTCGACCTGCCACCAATGGTGCCAGACATCGTTGAGCACGAGGTAGCCGCCGCGCGCCGTCTCGGCTGCGAGCGTCACGGTCGTGGTGCCGTAGTCGCGGATCGCGACGCTGTCTCGCCCGAGCGGGCCGGTCGGCAGGGGCGGAGGATCGCGGTCGAGCAGCACGGTGCGGCGTGGGTCGAAGCCCTCAGGCCATGCGCCGGTCGTGAGGATCGCGTCGAAATCAGCCTTTCGGGCGTCCGTGACCAGCAGCACGCGCGGCAGCGCGCGCGGGTTCTCGTAGACGAAGGCATCATTGGTGCGGGCGATCTGCTTGAGGTCTCCGGGCTTCAGGCGCTTGTCGATCTGCTCGACGGGCACGCCGGTCGCGATGAAGCGCAGGCCGAGCATGTCGGCGAGCAGGGAGCGATAACCCGGCATCAGGGGCGAGAAGGTGCGTTGGTCGGGCAGGGCGACATGGTCGCCGGCGCCGGTCGCCTTGCTGTAGAGGCCGAGCCGCAGCGGATTGTAGCCCAGCGTATTGTCGAGATCGTGGACGAGGCTGGCGTTCGGCCAGTGGAAACCGATGGCCGCGAGCTCGATGCGGTCGCGCCGGTCGGGAGCCATGGTGCGGGCGGTCTCGCGCTTCAGCAGCGCAATGGTGTCGTTGCTGCTGTCTTTGCGCAGGACGTCATAGGTTTGTGCGGGCAGGGCGGTGGACTCGCTGGGGCCGTTATTGACCGCGAGGTCGATGGTCAGCGTCGCGGCCAGGACCATGGTCGCGGCAAGGGCCGAGCCTCGTCCTGCTAGCCCGCGGGCGGCGATGAGGCCGCCGAGCGAGAGCATGGCGCAGAGCGCCGCGATCACGAGCGGCAGCGTCGCGACCGGGATGCGCCCGACCGTCCAGGCGAGCCAGAGCGCAAGGGCAAGCGCACCTGCGAAGATCAGCACCTCGAGGGCGACTTGCCAGGGCCGGGCCTTCGGTGCCGCGCCGGTCATGACGAGATGGGTCAGGTAGCCGCCGAGCAGGGCGAACAGGGCGCCGAGAATGAAGAGCGCATCGGCTGGGCGACGGTAGAAACTGATGCCAGGGAGTTCGAACAACAGGCGGAAGGCCGGCGTGTAGCGGCCTAGCGCGAAGAGCAACACGATGATCGTCGCGACGGTGAGCGGGACGATCTCGCGCCGCCAGAGCGCGCCGCGAACGAGGCCCACCGTGAGGATGAGCCCCATCGGCAGCAGGCCGAGATAGAGCTGGCTCATGTTGCGGGCGAGGAAGAGGCCGAGAGGCCCGAAGCGCGCCTCCCAAGCCGGGCTCGGTGCACCCCAGAAATCGGCGAGCGGGCCGGCCGCGCCGTAGAGATTGGCGAAGAGCCCGGTCAATAGCGCAGCCGGATGGAGCGAGCCCTTGCCGGCCCCGACGAAGTCGATGACGGGGCGGTTCGATTCCTGCGCGATGAAGGCGGTCAGCAGGATCGGGATCGTCGCGACAAGGACGGCGCCGAGCGTGCCGGCGATGAGTGGCGGCAGGCTCGTACGGATCGCGCGCCACGGGCTCTGGGCCATCAGGATGGCGGCGATGGTGAGCCCGGCCAATACATAGACGGCAATGAGCGCGACCTGATCACGCCCCAGCACCATGAAGCCGGAGACGATGCCGGCAGCGAAGCCATAGCCGACCGAGCCGCGCTCCAGCGCCCGCGAGAGCAGGAAGAGCGTGATCGCGAAATAGCCGAGGCTCAGCACCTGCCCGACATGCTGGATGCGCCAGGCGGCCGCCGCTCCGAAGGCGAAGGAGAGCGCCGCGACCACGGCGCCGGCCGGATGCCAGCCGCGATCGCGGAAGATCAGCACGATCGAGAGCGCTCCGAGCAGCAAGGTGCCAAGCAGGGCGCCGTCGCTCCAGCGGAAGTCCGGAGCCGGGTTCAGTGCGGCGATCAGCGCGAAGGAGGGCGAGAAGATCAGAGATTGCGGATCGGCGACCTGCGGCGAGCCGGAAAAGACATAGGGCGTCCAGAACGGCGAGAGGCCCTTGTGCCAGCTATCGGCGAGGAACTGGAGCTGCGGATGGAAATGCGCCTTGGCGTCCCAGGGAATGGTGAGGGTGCCCGAGAGCCAGGGCCAGGAGAGAGCCAGCCAGGCGATGAACACGATGGCGCAGACGCTGGCGAGCGGCCAGCGTCCGGGGCTGTCGGGCGTGATGTTGTCGGGCGCGGGCATCAGCCTGGCCTGGTCGCAAGCGGGAGCGGGCTCAATCCGTCGGCGCGGCGCGCGCCATCAGCGCGTCCATGTCGATGAAATGGCCGGCGCGGTCGCGCTTCGAGGCGAGATAGCGGACGTTATGCGCGTTCGGGCGCCCGAGCACGCGCTGGGTCGCGGCGACTTCCAGCCCGGCGGCCTCGATCGCGCCGATCTTCTGCGGATTGTTGGTCAGGGCCACCACGCTGGAAACGCCGAGCTGCTTCAGCATGGTCGCGGCGAAGTCGAAATGGCGCTGGTCGAGATCGAAGCCGAGAACCTCGTCGGCGTCATAGGTGTCCCAGCCCTGGCTCTGCAGCTTGTAGGCGCGCATCTTGTTGGAGATGCCGTTGCCGCGGCCTTCCTGGTCGAGATAGAGCAGGATGCCGCCCTCGTTCTCGGCCATCCACTGCACGGTCTCGCGAAGCTGGTCGCCGCAATCGCATTTCAGCGAGCCAAACAGGTCTCCGGTCAGGCAGGCCGAGTGCAGACGCACCGGCACGGCCGACGAAAGGTCAGGCTTGCCGACGATGATCGCGACCTGATCGCGCAGGCCCTCGCCGCCGCGGAAGACGACGAATTCGGTGTCGGGCGCGCCTTCGAGCGGCACCGGCGCGCGGCCGACGATCTTCAGCGTCGCGGCCTGCTCGGCGCGGTAGCCGTTGACAGCGGCGATCCCGACCTCGACGAGCGGCTCGCCGGCGATGGCCTCGGTGCTCACCGGCACGAGGATCACGGCTGGCAGCACGAGCGACAGGCGGGCCAGTTCCAGCGCGGCCTCGTCGAGAGCGGATGCCGGGGCAATCGGCGCATCCATGCGACCGTCGATCTTGAGCGCGAGCGTCTCGATGCGGCCGGTATCGATGGTCGGCAATGCGAAGATGCCGGTCTCCAGGCGACCCTTGGCGCCGAGGCGGCGCAGGCGTGCGGCGCTCAGCACGAGATGGCCGCGGCCCTGCGCCAACCTGTCGAAGCGGCGGGCGAGTTCTTCGTCGGCGAGCTCGGCGGAAAGGATCAGCCCCAGCTTCTCGCCAGCGCGTAGCAGAACGGGGCGGCCGGCGCGAAACTCGGCAATCGCCCGCTCGACCTTCACAAGATTCGTCTGGAGGGATGGGCCGAAGAGCGTACGCGACTCAGGCATCGAAAAGTCCGTCAGATTGGGCCGTCGACCGGCCGAGGGGCATCCAGGGCGCCATCGGGTATCGATATAGGGCCTTGCAGTGCACTCTGCCAGCAACGTGGCCGGGACAGTGCGGGTTCCACGATCAAAACCACGTCAGATGGCGTCCCTCGGCAAGCAAAAACGGGAACTTCCGGAGCGTATCGCCGTCCTATGGGCGCAAACGCTTGAACGTGAGATGAATATCGTTCCGGCGGCACGAGAGGAGGCTTTCCGATGCAAGGCGAGATGCGGGCAGCCCGCGGCTACAGCCCAGTTGCCCGGACGCTGCACTGGATCACGGTTGCCGCGGTCTTCACGATGATCCCGGTCGGGCTCACCATGAGCTATCGCGGCAATGTGCTGGATATCTGGGATGGGCTGACGAACGGGCTCTACAGCGCGCACAAGCTCCTCGGCTTCCTGCTGCTCTGGCTGATGGTCGGCCGACTAGCCTATCGCCTGCTGCATGGCACGCCGCCGGACGAGCCGACATTGGCCTGGTGGGAGAAGGTGGCCTCGCATCTGGTGCATTGGCTGCTTTACGGCCTGCTCATCGTCGTGCCGCTGCTCGGCTGGATCGGGGTTTCGCTGTTTCCGGCGTTGACGATCTTCGACCTGTTCGACCTGCCGGCGCTGGCGAAGCCCAACGAGGAGGCGGCCAAGCGCGTGCTCGCCATCCATGGCAAGCTTGCGCTGGCGACGGGGGGGCTAGCGCTGGCTCATATTGGCGCCGCGCTGCATCACTACCTGATCATCAAGGATGGCGTGATGCGGCGGATGCTGCCCTGGGTGAAATAGAAAAACCGACGTCATTGCGAGAAGCGAAGCGGCGAAGCAATCCAGGGGGACTGGGTTGAACGGTTCGACCCAGTCCCCCTGGATTGCTTCGCTGCGCTCGCAATGACGGCAAGGCCGAGCGCCCCATTATCAGATCGGCCGGGCCCAGAGATCCTGATGGCCGATCATGGCCGACCGGGCTTCGCGCCGCGCCGCAAGCCAGTCCGCGATCGCCTTCGGATCGAGGCGACCGGTCTCGCCGACCGCCGTGGCGATGCCTTCCGCCAAGGCTTCCTGCAAGGGCCGGTGCTTCGCATCGAGCAGCCAATTGCTGTCGCCACTCGAAACCGCGAAGCCCGACTTGCGGAAGGCCTCCGTCATGATCTCGCATGCGTCCGGACCGGCTGCCGGGCCAAAGCCCTTGTCGCGATGCTGGTGGTCGGTGAAGGCGGCATGGATGCCGGCATCGGCCGGGTGCTCGGGCTGCCAGGTTTCGCGACCGTCATGGGTCAAGACGGCGTAGAGCGGCAGGTGCTGGCTGGCCAGCGCGGCAACGAAGCGCTCGATCCAGCGCTTCGAGGCGAGATCGAAAAGCGCCGCGGCGGTGACGAGATCGGGCTGCCAGCCCAGCACCCATTCGAGATCCTTGTTCAGATCGATCTTCCGGGTATCGACGGTGATCGTCTTGCCGTCCTTGGCGAGCACGAGCTCCTCGCCCTGCTCGCGCGATTCGTCGGCCCAGTTCGCGAGACGCTCCCGGGCGAAGGCGAGAAGCGCGGCGTCGTGGTCCACGAGCGTCCAGTGCTGGCGGTCGGGCAGGGCAGCGTAGGTGGCACGCAGGTTGGAGCCGGCGCCGCAGCCGAGATCGAGCACCGAGAGCGAGGCCTTGTCGGCAAAATGGCCGCCGACGGCGGCGAGAACCTGCGGGTTGCGCGCCGCATGGTCCGCCGGCTCGCGCAAGGCAAGCCATTCCGGAGAGAAACCAGCCATCACCCCACCTTTCGGCCGCCGTCGCGCAGGCAGGCCTGTGCGACGATGCGCGCGGTCTCGCTCCAGCGCGGCAGATTGCCGGCTGCGGCCCACGCGGCATCGGCACGCTGCCGACGCTCTGCCGGCGCATCAATCAGTCTCGCTAGCGCCTTGGCAAGTGCCGCCGCGTCGCGGGGGGGCACCTTGAGGGAGGCGGCATCGGGCAGGGCCTCGGCCCCGGCGCCGCTCAGCGTGGTGACGATCGGCAGGCCGCGCGCCAGCGCCTCGGTCAGCACCATGCCGTAACCCTCGTAGAGCGATGACATCACGAAAAGATCCGCTTCGTCATAGAGCTGGGCGAGCCTGTCGGTCCCGACGCCTCCAGTCAGCACAATGCGATCCGCCAACCCTGCGCGAGCGATAACGTCCTGCAATTCCGCAGCCGTTGCCGGAGCATGATCGGGCGAGCCGGCGATGGCCAGGGTCCAGGGGCGGTCGGCGATGGCGGCCAGCGCCTCGACAAGGACGCCATAGCCCTTGCGGGGGATGAGCGAACCGACTGCGAGCAATTGCAATGTCTCGCCACGTTCGGAACCCTTTGCACGCGGTGCCGGGTCGGTGCCGGGGATAGCGACGGCGATCTTGTCGGCCGGGGCGCCGAATTCGGCTTCCAGAGTCAGCTTGGTCGCGGGGCTGGTCACCGCGATGGCGTGCGCGTGGCGAAGCGCCGAAGTTTCACTTCGTCGCAGCGCCTCGGCCGCCTCCGGGCTATGCCCCGTCTCCAGCGCCAGCGGGTGATGTACCAGCGCGACGCTTCGATCCGCGAAGCGTGCCGCGAGCGCTTCCGGGAAGGCGCCATAGGCGAGGCCGTCGACGAGCAGGACGTCATCGGGGGCGGTCGCTGCGAGCAGCCGTTCCGTCGCCACGAGATCGGCTTTGGTCGGGAAGGGGAAGGAGCCGGGCAGGGCGAGGTGCCGGGCCGCGATGCCGGCCTCGCCCCATTCGCGCAGGAGGCGCCGGTCGTAGCCGTAGCCGCCGGTGGGCGCGTCGATATCGCCGGGGATGGCGAAGACGATGCCGCTCACGCGAGCGCGCCCTCGTAGCTGGCGCGGGCAAGGTCGGTCTCGTGCAGGGTCACGCGAATCCTGCTCAGCCCTGCGCCGTCGGCACCGAGCACGCCCGATTTCGCCGCGGCCGCCATGGCATCGAAGATGTGCTTGCAGAGGAATTCGGTGGTGGTCAGAACGCCCGCGAATTGCGGGAGGGCGTCGAGATTCTGGTATTTCAGCGGCTTCAGCGTCTCGGCGAGCGTGTCGAGCGCGGCGCCGATATCGACGACGACGTTCTGCTTGTTCAGCGTCTCGCGGAAGAAGGCGACATCGACCACGAAGGTGGCGCCGTGCATGTTCTGCGCCGGACCGAAGAAGGGATCGGGCAGCGAGTGGCCGATCATGATGCGGTCGCGGACTTCGACGGAAAACATGCGATCTCCCGGGGATGGGTTGGCAGTGCGGCCCGGTCAGGGCTGCGTTTCATAGCAAATCGCGGCGGTCAGGCCAGAGGCGCCCGGAGCGAGCAGGCCGGGCAGGCGTTGGGCCAAGTCGCGGAAGGCGATCTCGTTGGTGATCAGCGAATCGAGCCGGTCGTCGGCGAGCAGTGCCATCGCGGCCTGCGCCCGGCGGGCATAGTCCCAGCGTGCGCGCCGCGAAGCCGAGACCAGGCCGACCTGCGAGGAGATGAGCTGCAGACGGCGCGCATGGAAGGCGCCGCCGAGCGCGGCGGGAACGGCGCCTTCGCCGTACCAGCTCAGTTCGACGATCCGTGCCTCGGTGCCGGCGGAAGCGATCGCAGTGGCGAGGCCCGCCGCCGTAGCGCTGGCGTGGAAGACGATGTCGGCGTCGCGCGGAGCGGCATCGGGCAGGGCGAAGCGGAAGCCCAGCTTGGCGGCGAGCGCAGCGCGACTTGGCTCGACATCGACGAGAGTGACCTCGGCTCCCGGCAGCCGGGCCGCCAGCCAGGCGACGAGCAGGCCGAGAACGCCGCCGCCGACGATCACGATCCTGTCAGCGGGGCCGGAGCCGGCGTCCCAATGGGCGTTGAGCGCGGTCTCCATATTCGCGGCAAGGATAGCGCGCCGGGCCGGCACTGTGTCCGGCACCGGGACAAGGCGGCTGCGTGGCGCAACGAAGCGGTCCTGATGCGGGTGCAGGCAGAAGGCAATGCGGCCGAACAGATCCTGCGGGCCGGCATCGACCCGGCCGACGGCGCAGTAGCCGTATTTGACGGGGAAGGGGAAAGCGCCCTCCTGAAAGGGCGCCCGCATGCGTTCATGCTCCGAAGCAGGAACGCGGCCCTCGCAGACCAGGCGCTCGGTGCCGCGGCTGACGCCGCTCCAGAGCGTCGTGAGCAGGCAATCGTCCGGCCCGAGGGTGGGCAGGGTGACTTCATTCAGGTTGCATTCACGGGGCGCTGTATACCAAAGCGCAAGAGCCTTGGTCCTTGCGTCAATCTGTGTTGCAGGCTTTAGCTCCCGCGCCATTCGCGTCCGATCCCGTCCCGCCCGAGCCTGTCTGCCTACCATGACAGAGACCGCCATGAACCAGCGTCCCGCTCCGACCACGTTCCGGCGGGCGACGCAAGAGGCAGGCCCGAGCGGCTTGACCCCGGCCGGGCTGCAGGCGGAAGCGGTGCTGCGCCGCAGGCGGTTCCTCGTCCTTGCCCTGAACCTCGTGACGCTCGCCCTGCTGCTCGCCGGGCTCGCTCGCGTGTTGAGTGCGGGCGGCTGGAGCGTTGCCGATGTCGCGATCTTCGTCGCGTTCCTGTTCGGGGCGCCCTGGACCGTGCTCGGTTTCTGGAATGCCGCCATCGGGTTCTGGCTCCTGCATGGCAAGGCGGATGGGCTTGCCGAGGTCGCACCCTTTGCCGGGGCGGGCGAGCAGGCGACGCCGCTGACCATGCGCACGGCCGTGCTGATGACCTTGCGCAACGAGGACCCGGCACGGGCCTTCCGTCGGCTCAAGGTCGTCAAGGACAGCCTCGATGCGACCGGCGAGGGCGTCTGGTTCGACTATTTCGTGCTGTCGGATACCAATGATCCGGTGGTTGCGGCCGCCGAGGAGAACTTGGCCGAGGCCCTGGCGCGCGAGATCGGCGAGCCGGCGCGGCTGACCTATCGCCGCCGCGACGACAATGCCGGGTTCAAGGCCGGCAATCTCCGCGATTTCTGCGAGCATTGGGGCGAGCGCTACGAATTGATGCTGCCGCTCGATGCCGACAGCGTCATGGCGGGCGAGACGATCCTCGGGATGGCCCGAATGATGCAGGCACATCCGAAGCTCGGAATCCTGCAAAGTCTCGTGGTTGGCATGCCCAGCCGTTCGGCCTTCGCCCGCATCTTCCAGTTCGGCATGCGCCACGGCATGCGGCCCTACACCATGGGCTCGGCCTGGTGGGGCGGCGATTGCGGACCGTTTTGGGGGCATAACGCGCTGGTGCGGATCGCGCCGTTCCGCGAGCACTGCCATCTGCCGGTGCTGCCGGGCGGTCCGCCGCTCGGTGGAGCGGTGATGAGCCATGACCAGGTCGAGGCGACCTTGATGCGGCGTGCCGGCTACGAGGTGCGCGTGCTGCCGGTCGAGGGCGGAAGCTGGGAAGAGAACCCGCCGACCATGCTCGATTTCGCCAAGCGCGACCTGCGCTGGTGCCTCGGCAACCTGCAATATCTTGGGCTGCTCGATCTCCCCGGCCTCAAGCCGATGAGCCGCTTCCAGCTGGTCTGGGCGATTCTGATGTTCCTCGGCCTGCCAGCCTGGACGCTGATGATCGCGCTGCTGCCGCTCAAGGTGTTCGAGGACCGGGCGATCGCGGACCACCCGGTCGTGCTCGCCGCCGGGCTCTATCTGCTGTTCCTGGCGATGTATCTCTCGCCGAAGCTCGCCGGCTTTGCCGACATCCTGCTGACGCAAGGCGGCGTCGAACGCTATGGAGGCAAGGCGCGGTTCCTCGTCTCGGCGGCGATCGAACTTGTCTTCTCCTTCCTGCAAGGCGCGGTTTCGAGCTTCCGGACGACGCTGTTCATGATCGGGCTCGCCTTCGGGCAGGCGAGGATCGGCTGGAACGGGCAGGCGCGCGATGCCCATGCCCTGTCCTTCGCGACGGCCTTCGCCGGGCTGTGGCCGCATCTGTTGTTCGGGGCTTATCTCTTTGCCACTTTGGGCGTGATGGCGCCGGCGGTGCTGGTCTGGTCGCTGCCCTTGACCGCGGGCTATGTGCTGGCGATCCCCTTCGCCATGCTGACGGCGGCGCCGGCTTGCGGCGCCTGGCTGGCGCGGCGCGGGCTCTGCGGCATCCCCGAGGATTTCGACCTGCCGCCCGTGCTCGCCGCGATCCGCGACGCGGAGGCAGCATGAACGCCGTCACCTACCCCAAGGGAACGGTGAAGGCGCTGTCGCGCTCCCTGCGCGTCTACCATGGCGACAAGCAGCGCCATGCGGCGATGGACAGGCTCTATGGGGCTTTCCTTTCGCCCGGCGATCTCGCCTTCGATATCGGCGCCCATGTCGGCGACCGGATTTCCTCCTTCCGGCGGCTGGGCGCGCGCGTGGTCGCGCTCGAGCCGCAGCCCGGCCCGGCCCGCGTCATCCGCCTGATCCACCGGCGCGACCCGCTGGTGGCATTGGTCGAGGCGGCCTGCGGGAACCACGAGGGCTCGATCGCGCTCCGGATCAATAGCCGGAACCCGACCGTCTCGACCGCCTCGGCCGCCTTCATCGGCGCCGCTTCCGGCGCCCGTGGCTGGGAAGGGCAGGTCTGGGACCATGAGATCACCGTGCCCTGCACGACACTCGACCGTTTGATCATGCGCTACGGCCTGCCGAAGCTGCTCAAGATCGATGTCGAAGGCTTCGAGGCGCATGTGCTGGCGGGGCTGACCAAGGCCGTGCCGGTAATCTCCTTCGAGTTCACCACGATCCAGCGCGAGGTCGCCGAGGCCTGCCTCGCCCTGCTGGAGACGCTCGGCCCTTATCGCTTCAATGTCGCGATCGGCGAGAGCCAGAGGCTCGAACTCGGCGAACCCGCAAGTGCCGAGGCGATGGGCGACTACCTGCGCAGCCTGCCGCATGAGGCCAATTCGGGCGATGTCTACGCCATTCTGACGGCTTGAGGACGCGGGAGACTTTTCACGAGAGCCATACCGTCATTGCGAGGAGCGTCAGCGACGAAGCAATCCAGGGGGCGGCAGAGCCCGACGCCCCCTGGATTGCTTCGCTGCGCTCGCAATGACGGTCACGGCGCGTGATTTTGCCCTCTCTCGCGCGATGCCTTCCCTCCATTGGAACGATGCTGCTTTTCGACCGTTGCCGGAGCACCTCAAGCGAGTCTCGTCGCGGCTGCCGCTGACTGACCCCGTTCCAGCCCCGGCCTGGTCAGCTGGCGTTCATCTGGCTGCGATCAGGCTGTTCCCGAAACGCCCATCAAGGATCGCCATGAATCGCTTTCTTCGCCTGCTCGCGGTTTCCATCGCTCTCCTCGCCGCGCAGACGGTTGCGCGGGCAGCAGGCGAGGTTGCCGTCGAGGTGAAGAACGAATCCGAGCCGGTGCTCTGCGCCGAGAAGGACAACGTCACGATCAAGGCGGTCTCGCCCGAGGTACGGCGCTTCCAGATCGAGGCAGCGCACCCGGCCTATGTCGCCGGGCTCGTGCGCGACAACTGGGATGCCGACTGGACGAATTGCGACATGAAGGGCGATCCGTCCTTCGCGCCGCCGACGCCGCCACGCCGCGTCACCTTCTACGAATCGATCGATTACTGGCTGGTCGGCTACACCTTCCCGAGCTTCTGGCGCCCGGCCGAGGCAACCTTCCGGGTCGGCGACCGGGTCGAGAAGGGGCTGCATCTCGTCCAGCTCTGGAAGCTCGGCAAGGACAAGTCCCATGAGGTGCTCGTCGTCTATCCGCAGGACGGCAACTGGCGCGCCCGGCCATTGCCGCCAGAGCATCTCGGCTTCTCCTCCTATGGTTCCTCCTTCCTGTTCGGGCCGATCGAGCAGGAGGGGCGCCCGGTGGTGAACATCAAGGAGATCGCGTTCGACCCGAAGACGCTGACCTTCAAGCTGAACTTCAAGGACGGCTCGTCCGGCAGCCTCAAGCTCGACAGCGTCGACGAGAACCGGATGGTGCTCGATGCCGTGCTCGACAAGCCGGTGACCGGGGGCAAGGGCTTCCTGGCGCTGCGCTCGATGTATGTCACCGAGTTCAACAACGACGTCGCCCGCATCGCGCTGCGCGAGCCCGGCGCCAAGGGCTGGCGCGAGGAGGCGCTGATGTCCTATCCCGGCGGCAGGGCGACCGATATCTGGATGGGGCGCACGACGCATTCGCGTCACAACACCTCCTCGCCCGACATGGTGTTCCGGCGCTTCTCCAGCGACCCGAACCCACCGCCGAAGCCATAGGGGGCGTCATTCTCGGGCTTGACCCGAGAATCTCATGATCAGGAAGGGCGTTGGTTTCCGAGATGCTCGGGTCAAGCCCGAGCATGACGCGAAACGTAGCCGTGGCGGAACGCATTGCCTCCCTGCCGCGTTTGGCCATGACGCGGCGGGCGCATCGGTTTAGCCTGCCGCGATCGATCGTGCCCAGCCTGCAGAGATTCCCAATGCCGCGTTTCGCCGCCAACCTGTCGATGATGTTCACCGAATGGGAATTCCTCGACCGCTTCAGGGCGGCCGCCGAGGCGGGGTTCGAGGCCGTCGAATTCCTGTTCCCCTATGAGCATGCGCCCGAGCAGGTCGGGCTTGCCTTGGCAGGGGGCAACCTCACCCAGGCGCTCTACAATCTGCCGCCCGGCGATTTCGCCAGGGGCGAGCGCGGCATCGCTTCGCTGGCGGGCCGCGAGGACGAGTTCCGGGCCTCGGTCGACACTGCGCTGTCCTATGTCCACGAGACCGGGGTCAAGCGCCTGCACATGATGGCGGGGCTCGCCGATCCCAACGATCCCGTCGCGCAGAAGACCTATCGGGCTTCGCTCGCCTATGCCGCCGACAAGCTCGGCGAGCAGGGCATCGACCTCCTGCTGGAGCCGATCAACGGCAAGGATATGCCCGGCTATTTCCTCAACGATTTCGACCAGGCGGCGGCCTATGTTCGCGAATCCGGTCGGCCGAATGTCCGACTGCAATTCGACATGTATCATTGCGAACTGATCCACGGTGACGTCTCGGCCAAGCTCAAGGCGCTTTATCCGCTCGTCGGCCATGTCCAGATCGCCTGCGCCAACGGCCGGCATGAGCCGGATGCGTCCCGGCCGGATTATCCGACGCTGTTCACCGAGCTCGACGGCCTCGGCTATGACGGCTTCGTCGGCTGCGAATACCGGCCCGAGGCCGGAACCCTCGAAGGGCTCGGCTGGTTCGCGCCCTGGCGAAAGCCGCTCTGATGCGCCCGCCCTCGATCTCCTATCCGGTTCTGGTCGCCGATATCGGCGGCACCAATTGTCGCCTGTCGCTGGTGAACGATCCGGAATGTGCGCACAAGCCGTTGGCGCGGATCGGCACGGGCAGCTATCCGACGGCCGAAGCGGCCTTTGCCGCCGTGCTCGCGGACGTGCCGGAGAAGCCGCGTTCGGCGATGCTCGCCGTTGCAGGCCCGCTCGAAGGGCGGCAGGCGCAACTGACCAATGCCGTCTGGCGTCTCGACGGGCCGCGGATCGCGGGCGCGCTCGGCCTCACCCAAGGCCTGATGATCAATGATTTCGAGGCGCTCTCGGCCTCGCTCGCGGTGCTGGCGCCGGGCGATCTCATGACATTGGTCGAAGGTGAGCCCGAGCCTGACGGCGTGAAGCTCGTGCTCGGGCCCGGCACCGGCTTTGGGGCGGCGGGGCTCCTGATGCGGGCTGAGCGCGGCGTGCTCATCCCGACGGAAGCCGGCCATATCGGCATCGGTCCGGAGGACCAGGCCGAGCAGCGGCTCTGGCCGGCGCTGAGCGAGGGCATCCCGCGCCTGACGGTCGAGCATCTCCTGAGCGGCGACGGGCTCGTGCGTTTGCACAAGGCGGTCGCCCGGACCTCCGGCATGCTGGAGGCCGAGGTCAGCGCGGCCGATGTCTCCCGCCTTGCGCATGACGGCGATCCGGCGGCGCTGATGGCCGTCGTCTGCTTCTGGCGCCTGCTGGCGCGTGTCGCAGGCGATCTCGCGCTCGTCTTCAAGGCGACGGGCGGCGTCTTCATTGCCGGGGGCATCGCGCCGCATCTCCTGCCGCTCGCGGACAAGGCGGCGATTCGCGCGGCCTTCGCCGACAAGCCGCCGATGCAGGACCTGACCGAGCGTTTCGCCCTGCATGTCATCACCGCGACGGATGCGGCCGAACAGGGGCTGGCGGCGATCGCCGCCAATCTCCATCGCTTCGGGCTCGACGATCCCAAGCGGCTGTGGTTTGGCTGAGCGGCCTTCTCACCACGTCGCACAGGTTCGCGTGCAGCCCATTCATTCGATCCAGGTCCTGCGCGCGCTTGCGGCCTTCATGGTCGCGATCCACCATGTCCAGCCGGATGCGGCCATCGTGGCGGATCGCGCGGGCTTGAGCTTTGCCCGCAGCGACCTGCTGCCGTGGATGGCGGGCGTCGACATCTTCTTCGTCGTTTCCGGATTCATCATGGTCCATGCCTCGCAGGACCTGTTCGGGCGTGACGACGCTTCGCGCCTGTTCCTGAAGCGCCGGCTGGCGCGGATCGTGCCGCTCTACTGGGCGATGACGACGCTGTTCCTGCTGGTCGGGCTCGCCGTTCCGGCTGCGCTCAACTCCGGTGCGCCGAATTTCCAGCAGATTCTCGGCTCCTACCTGTTCTGGCCAGTGGTCTCGACACAAGGGATGGTCCAGCCGGTCTATTCATTGGGCTGGACGCTGAACTACGAGATGTTGTTCTACGTCCTGTTCGCAGTCGGCCTGATGCTGCCGCGACGCTGGACTTTGCCGGCGATCGCGTTCGTGCTGGCGCTGTTGGTCGGGGTCGAAAGCCTGAAGGGGCCGTTGGGGCTGCCCTTCGGTTTCTGGGGCCAGCCGATCGTGCTCGAATTCGCGGCGGGGATGGGGATCGCCGTCCTCAGGCAGAAGGGCCTGCGGTTGCACGGGGCGCTGCGGATAGCTGTCGCTGCGGCGGGTGCCGCCTTATTGGTCGCTGCTGCCCAGATTCCGGGCGCGGATGGCGCCTGGAGCAGCGTGTTGTGGCGCGGCAGCGCCGCCGCGCTGCTGATGCTCGCTGCCGGCTGCGGACGCGAAGGCATCGTGCCGCTGCCGCCAGTCAAGGCTCTGGCCGCGGTCGGCGATGCCTCCTATGCGCTCTACCTCGTGCATCCTTTCGTGATCCGGGGGATGCGCGAGGTCTTGCTGCGGATCGGGCTGCACGCGCCGATGCTGTATGTCGGGTTCGCGCTCGCCGGTTCCGTGATCGCGGCGCTGCTGCTCTATCGCTTCTTCGAGAAGCCCGCGACACGTGTGGTCCGGCGCTGGATCGGGGGGTGAACCTGCGTCATGCTCGCCCTTGTGGCGAGCATCTGCGTCTTGAACACGGTCTTCGACCAGCGAAGACGTGGATGGTCGGGACAAGCCCGACCATGACGGGAAGGGCAGTGCGCGTCGTCAGCCGCGCGGTGTCTGTCAGCTCAGTTTCATGCCCTTGAGCGACTGGCCGACCACGCCTCCATCCTTGCGGCGCTGGGCGCGCTTCGACTTGATCGTCTCGACATGCTCGGGCTGCGGGAAATAGCCGCGCTCCATGACCTCCAGAGAGTACTCCTCATAGGTCAGGCCGAGCGCCCCGGCTTTTTCCTGGCGTCTCAGCGCCACCTCGCGCGGCTTCTTCCAGGCCTTGCGATGGGCGAAGCGCCAGTCGAAATAGCGGCCGATCTGGCCCGAGCCGGTGCCGGAGCGACGCTTGCGCTCCTTCAGCGGCGGGCCGCCATTATGGCCGATCCCGATCGGGCGTTCGCTGGGCATCGCTCTTGGACTCATCAGGCCTCGATCCCGATCACGATAAGGGGCTGGGAAGAGCTGGCAAGGGTCGTGCCATGGCATGCGGGCGTGACAGCGCGACGGCGGCGGTCTATCCCGCAGGCCGAACACAGGACGGATCATGGCCCCTTTGCTGCATTTGCGCGACGTCGCGCTCACCTTTGGCGGACAGCCCTTGCTCGAAGCCGCAGAGATCGCGGTTTCGGCCGGCGAGCGCGTCTGCCTCGTCGGCCGCAACGGCTCGGGCAAGTCGACGCTGCTCAAGATCGCGGCGGGGATCGTCGAACCGGATCAGGCCGAGCGCTTCGTCCAGCCGGGTGCGACCATCCGCTACCTGCCGCAGGAGCCGGATTTCACAGGCTTCGACACTGCGCTCGCCTATGTCGAGGCTGGCTTGGGCCCGGGCGACGACGCCTATCGCGCACAATACCTGCTGACCGAGCTCGGCCTGACTGGGCAGGAGAACCCGGCCTCGATGTCGGGTGGTGAGGGCCGTCGCGCCGCGCTCGCGCGGGTTCTGGCGCCGGAGCCCGATATCCTGCTGCTGGACGAGCCGACCAACCATCTCGACCTGCCCGTCATCGAATGGCTGGAGCAGGAATTGAAGTCGTTGCGCTCGGCCATGGTGCTGATCAGCCACGACCGGCGCTTCCTGACCTCGCTCTCGCGCGCGACGATCTGGCTCGACCGCGGCGTGACCCGGCGGGCCGAGCGGGGGTTCGGCGAGTTCGAAGCCTGGCGCGACGAGGTTCTGGCGCAGGAGGAGCTCGACCGCCACAAGCTCGATCGCAAGATCGCCCGCGAGGAGGACTGGCTGCGCTATGGCGTCAGCGCCCGGCGCACCCGCAACCAGCGCCGGCTCGGCGAGCTGCATGCATTGCGCGACCAGCGTCGCACGGCCCGCGCGGCGCAAGGCAATGTCCGGCTGGAGGCGAGCGAGGCGCAGGCTTCCGGCAAACTCGTGATCGAGGCGATCGACGTCGCCAAGGCCTATGGCGACAACACCATCGTCAAGAACCTGTCGCTGCGCGTCGCGCGTGGCGACCGGATCGGCATCGTGGGGCCGAACGGCGCTGGCAAGACCACGCTGATCAACCTGCTGACCGGAGCGCTTGTGCCCGATTCCGGCAAGGTGAAGCTCGGCACGGCATTGGAGATGGTGACGCTCGACCAGCGCCGCGAAAGCCTCGATCCGGAAACGCCGCTCGGCGACGCCCTGACCGGCGGCGGCTCGGACCAGGTCATGGTCGGCGGCCAGCCGCGCCATGTCATCTCCTATATGAAGGACTTCCTGTTCCAGCCGATCCAGCGTGGCACGCCGGTCGGCGCGCTTTCGGGCGGCGAGCGCGGGCGGCTGATGCTGGCGCGTGCGCTGGCCAAGCCCTCCAACCTGCTGGTGCTGGACGAGCCGACCAACGATCTCGACCTCGAGACGCTCGACCTGCTGCAGGAACTGCTCGCCGACTACCAGGGCACGGTGTTGCTGGTCAGCCATGATCGCGACTTCATCGATCGCGTCGTCTCTTCCGTGCTGATCTCGGACGGCGATGGCGTCTGGACCGAATTTGCCGGCGGCTATTCCGACATGCTGGCGCAGCGCGGCCGGGGTGTCGGGGCCAAGGCGCGGCCCGTCGAGAAGGCGGCGCCCGCTGCGTCCAAGGCTGCTGCTGCGGCGCCGGCCGCATCCGCTTCAAAGCGCAAGCTCTCCTTCAACGAGAAGCACGCGCTGGAGACACTGCCGAAGAAGATCGAGGCGCTGCAGGCCGAGGCCGCGAAGCTCAATACCGCCGTGGCGGGCGATCTCTACACGCGCGATCCGAAGCTCTTCGCCAAGGCGACGACGCGGCTGGAAGAGGTCGCGCGTGAGATCGGCGAGGCCGAGGAGCGCTGGCTGGAGCTGGAGATGCTGCGCGAAGAAATTGGGGCGTGATCTCACGCCGAGATGCTCGGGCTTGACCCGAGCATCTCGGAAACCAGCGCTTTCTGGTCATGAGATTCTCGGGTCTGCGCTTCGCTTCGCCCGAGAAGGACGGCTTGGCCATCCCATTTCCGCACCTGCCCGCGCGCAAAAGCGCATTTACGGCCGCGCTCAATCGTTTCAAACATCGCGACATCAAGACCACGAGGAACGACCATGAGACTGAAGGGCAAGACGGCGCTGGTGACCGGCGCGGCGCAAGGGTTCGGCTTCGGCATCGCCGAGACCTTCGTGCGCGAGGGCGCGCGCGTCGCGGTGCTGGACATCAATGGCGACAAGGCCAAGGAGGCCGCCAAGGCGATCGGCCGCAAGGCCTTCGCCGTGACCTGCGATGTCGGCAAGGCCAAGAGCGTCGACAAGGCGGTTCAGAAGATTCTCGCCAAGGTCGGGCGGCTCGACATCGTCGTGAACAATGCCGGTACCACCCATCGCAACAAGCCGATGACCGAGGTGACCGAGGAGGAGTTCGACCGGATCTTCGCGGTGAACGTGAAATCGATCTACCTGATGGCGCGCGCGACCGTGCCGCATTTCCGCGAGCATGGCGGCGGCGTCATCCTGAACATCGGCTCGACGGCGGGCCTGCGGCCGCGTCCCGGCCTGACCTGGTATAACGGCTCGAAGGGCGCGGCCAACCTGATCTCGCAGTCGATGGCGGTCGAGCTTGCGCCGGACAAGATCCGCGTCAACGCGATCGCGCCTGTCGCCGGCGAGACGCCGCTGCTCGCCACCTTCATGGGCGAGGACACGCCGGAGCGCCGCGCGCAGTTCACGGCCTCGATCCCGTGGGGTCGGTTCTCGACGCCGCAGGACATCGCCAATGCCGCGCTGTTCCTGTGCTCGGACGAGGCCGACATGGTGACGGGCTCGGTGCTGGCGGTCGACGGCGGCCGCTGCGTCTGAAGCATCTGCCGATCCGCCATCGCGGCCGTCTGACGCGCCGTTCTGCGCTTCCGGTGCTCACGGACGAAAGTCCGCTCCGCTCCGGTTCTCGAACGGCACGCCATACGGCTCGCACTGACGAATCCTCAGACGCTTCAGTAGGGCGGCTGAATCAGACCAATTCTCCCAGCAAAGGGATCTCCTGGCGGCGCACAACCGTGCCGTCGGGCTCGAAGCCGCGCTGCTCCAGGGTGATCTGCGGCTCCCGCGCATCGCCTGCGATGCGGAAGAGATGCCAGGTGCCGAGCTCGCCATGGCCGCGCGGGCCGATCGAGGCCGAGGGCACGCCGACGATCGGCACGTCCCGTTCGGGGCCGGGCCGCCAGGCCAGCGAGAAGCTGTGATTATGGCCGTGGAGGACGAGGTCGGCGCCCTTGCGCTTCAGCATCGCCTCGAAGGCGGCGGCATCGACCAGCTCGCGGCCGCGCTTGGCCCCGCCGACATAGGGCGGGTGATGGATCAGCACGACGCGGATCAGGCCCTCGTCGCGGGCGCGATCCAGAAGCGCCTCGGTCCGGGCGATCTGATCGCCGCCGACGCGGCCGGTCGCCATCAGCGGCAAGGTGGGCACGCCGCTATTGACGCCGATCAGGGCGACGGGGCCGCGGCGGCGATACCAGGGATAGCCCGCCTTGCCCTCGTCATCGGCCGTCCAGGGGGCCAGCAGTCCCGCGAGCGGCTTCAAGGACGAGCGGGCATAGGTGTCGTGATTGCCCGGCACGAAGCTGACATTCTCGCGGGGGCCGAGCGTGTCGAGGAAGGCGATGGCTGTCTTGAATTCGTCGGGCAGGCCGATATGCGCGACATCGCCGGTGCAGGCGACATGGTCGGGCTCATGCGCGCGGATATCGGCGACGATGCTTGCCAGGATATCCATGTCATGGGCATGCCGCCGCTTGCGACGCCAGTTGACGTAACCGGTCGCGCGCTTGCCGATGAGCTGATGCAGCGAAAACCCGGCGAGCGGGCCGAGATGCGGGTCGGACAGATGCGCGAGCTTGAACACGCTCAAGCGCTTGCCCCCGCAGAAGGCCGTCAGTCAAGCGCGCCGGTGGCGCGCCTGGACTGCGGAAAGGTCGGAAGACCTCAGTTGGCGGCGCCGGTCAGTTCCGACACGATGCGGGAATCGGTCAGCGTGACGGCGGGCTTCCAGACATAGGCCGGCTTGGCCTTGAAGCGAGCGATGATGAAAGAGAGCAGCATGGTCCTAGTGTCCTGTGGTTGGGCGGCGATATCTGCCTCATTTGGGGCGCGTTTGTGGCGGAACAACTGACCAGCTTGACGGTCCGTCATGCGGTTTTTGCATAGACAATTAACCCGCCCTTGAGAATCGATCGGATGCAATCAGCGACGCCCCAGCCAGCCGCCGCCGATCCGGAGAAGCCGCGCTCGCCGGCGCAGCGCCTGCTGACGCGGCTGCTGCACATCTATTTCCGCTTCGCGCGAGGCATGACCTTCGGCGTGCGTGCCGTCGTCCTGAACGATCGCGGCGAGGTCTTCCTGATCCGCCATACCTATGTGCCCGGCTGGCACTTTCCCGGTGGCGGGGTCGAGGTCGGCGAGACGGCGGAATTGTCGCTGGAGCGCGAATTATCGGAGGAGGCGGGCATCGTCCCGACCGAGCGGCCCGCCCTGCACGGGCTCTTCTTCAACCGCCGGATCTCGCGGCGCGACCATGTCGCGGTCTATGTCCTGCGTGCGTTCCGGGTCGAGTCCGTCAAGCAGCCGGACCGCGAGATCGCGGAGGCCGGCTTCTTCCCGCTCGACAACCTGCCGGAGGGCACGACGCCCGCGACACGGCGGCGGCTGGCGGAGATCGTCTCCGGAGAGCCGCCGGCTACGGAGTGGTGAGGGCGGCTGCCCGGCCTCTCAGTTCGCGCTTTTCGCCAGCGCGACGAAATCGGCGTCAAGCTTCGCCAAGCCTGCTGCGATCTTCGCGCGCCTATCCTTGATCCAGGCATCCTGCCGATCGAGGCGCTGCTTCGCCTCCGTTAGCATCCGGTCCATCTCCGCCGACTGCGGGCCGCCTGACGTGGCGCGATTCCTGACGATCGCGACGGGGTCGAGCGTCGCGCGGAACTCGGCCTCGCTCATCGGCAATTCGGTGGCGGCCAGCCCCATCTCGGCTGCCGCCTTGCGATAGATCGCCTGCGCCTGAGTATAGGGGAACTCGGTCGGCCTGATGTTGTTGAGCTTCGCGTAGTCGACCACCTCCGACGCGAAATGGTGGCCGGCGCGGAAGGGCAGCTTGTATTTGCGCATCAACACGTCGGCGAGTTCCTGCGACGCGGTCCAGTCGCTGTTGAGCTCCTCGAGGGCGCGTTCCGGGTCGATGGCGAGCGCCTTCAGGATACGGTCGAGCCCCTGCAGGGCCTTGACCGCGCTGTCGGTCATGGCGCTGTTGGTCCTGGCGTCCTTGGCGTCGGGCATGCCGGGCGGAATGTTATGGGCCCTGAAGACCGGCCCCATGGCCAGCGAGAGCGTAGTCGAGGCATCCTCGCGGGTGCCGTTCAGCAGGCCCGGATTGCGCTTCTGCGGCATGGCGCTGGAGACATAGGTGTTGCCGCCACCGCTCGTGCCGCCACCCTCGCGCAGCAGGATCCAGGGCCGCGCCTGCGCATATTGCGTCATCACGTCCTCGATGAAACCGCCGACATGGAGCGCGATGCCCGTGACGATGCCGCCGACCTCGACGGGCAGGTCGGCCGCGGCGACCTGCGAGGCGTCATAGGCATTGTCGACGAGAGCGGCGAAGCCGAGATAATCCGCCATCCGCTGGCGATCGAGCGGCCAGCTCGTGCCGTTGAGCACGGTCGTGCCCATCGGCGAGCGGTCGACGCGGGCATAGGTCTCGCGGATGCGCTGGGCATCGCGATCGAGCCCGGCGGCGAGGCCAAGCAGGTAATGGCCATAGCTGTTGGGCTGGGCGGCAACGCCGTTGGTGTAATTGGGAACAACGGTATCGCGGTTGGTCGCGGCGAGCTCGACCATCGTCCGTGTCGCCTGGTTGAGGCGCTCGGCCAAAGTCAGGAGCCGCTCGCGCATGATCGCGGCGCGATAGGTCGCGTGCATGTCCTGGCTGGAGCGGCCGGCATGGATCAGCGTGACCTCGACCCCGGCCTCCTTGATCATCAAGGGTTCGAAAGTGATGACCGATGAGGGCCGCCTGGCGCCGGGCTGGCTGCCCGCCTCGATGACCCGGGCGATGCCCTGCGCCAGCTTTGGCGCCAGCGCCCGGTCGAGCAGGCCTTGCTCGGCGTTGATGACCGTGCTCGCCTTGTTGATCTCGCCCAGCCAGAAGAATTCGTCCCGAACCGGCTCCCTGGATGGGGCCGGCTGCTGGGCATGAACGGGCAGGGAGGTCGTTGCCAGAAGCAGGGCGGCGGCGGTGAGCGGCTTCGATCCGGACATCGGTTTCCTCCGTCCCGAGGGCGAGATCGCCTTCGGCTTCCGTGGCTTATTGCCCCGCCTGGAGCTGGAGTTGAGGCCAAACCGGTACGCGCGGCAAGTGTCTACGGGATCGGAGCGAGGCTAAACGATGGCTGCCTGGAAACCATGTGCCGTCGCATCGGATTTTTCGGAGAAAGTGGATTTCCCTTTCCAGTCCGATGCTGTAGAGGCGCTTTCATGATGATCCGGCTGAGCCTGCGAGACCTGCGACGACCGGCGCGCTGAATGCGCCCTCCCGGTAGTGCGCCCGCACGCGCCTGCCTTCGCTTCGCCGACCCGCCTCCCGTCCAGCGTCGATCATCATGACATCCCTGCCTTTGACCATCCGCCACGAACTCCCCGTGGACGCCGCCGCGATCGAGCGCCTGCACGAGCGCGCCTTCGGCCCCGGCCGTTTCGCCCGCACCGCCTTTCGCCTGCGCGAGGGCGTGCCGCCCGAGCACGCGCTCTCCTTCGCCGCCCATGTCGGCACCTTCCTCGTCGGTTCGGTGAAGGTGACGGCGGTGTTCGCCGACGGGCACAAGGCGCTGATGCTCGGTCCGCTGACCGTCGATCCCGCCTTCGAGGGCCGGGGCATCGGCGCTGCGTTGATGAACCGCTCGATCGATGCCGCTCGCGAGGCCGGCCACGACCTGATCATGCTGATCGGCGATGCGCCTTATTACGCCCGCTTCGGCTTCAAGGTCCTGCCGCCCGGCCAGCTTGTGCTACCGGGGCCGGCCGATCCGGCGCGTTTCCTCGCGCTGGAGCTGGTCGAGGGGGTGCTCAAGCAGCGCAGCGGGGCGGTCATGTCGGCGCGGGTGGGCTGAAGGGCTCCACCCTAGCCCTCTCCCCTTGCGGGAGAGGGCTAGGGTGAGGGTCTCGCGACGATTTCCGTCATTGCGAGGAGCAAAGCGAGGAAGCAATCCAGGGGACTTGGTGAAACGTCCCACCCTGCCCCCTGGATTGCTTCGCTGTGCTCGCAATGACGACGCGGGACAGAGTGATGCCCCATCCGGCCCTTCGGGCCACCTTCTCCCGCAAGGGGAGAAGGGCAAGAGCTACGCCTCTCGCTTGATGCGCCTGCCGCTCTCCCCTAGCCAGCCGGCGACGAGGGCGCCGAACAGCGCGGCCAAGCCGATCAGCCCGATGAAGAGCGGCGAGATGCGCACGCCGCGCACGATGCCGGAATCGCTGATCCTCAGGCCGATCCAGTCATTGCCGGCGAACTGGCTGCCCGAGCGCACCGGCACGATGCGCGGCACATTGACGGCCGAGCCGCTTTCGCGGCCGATGCGACGCGAGGAGCCGCCGGTCGCCTGCGCCAGTTGCTGGAGCGCGCCGGGATCGCTGACCACTTCCATCAGTTCGCGCGGGTTCTCCGGCCCGACGCTGGCGAAGGCGGTGAGGTTATCGGAGGTCAGGCGGTAAAGGCCGAGATCGCTGGTCGGGATGCGGGCGGTGTACAGGCCGGGGCGCCCGGGCTCCAGCGTGATCGTGCGCGACTGGCCGTCCGGCCCGGTGATGGTGACGGGCGAGGGATTGTCGCGCAGCGTCTGGCGCTCGACCTCGACAGTCGCGCCGCGGACGGTCGCGCGCAGAGCCTCCTCCTCAAGCTCGGGCTCCTTCATCAGCCAGTGGCTGAGGCGGCGCAGCAGGTCGAGATAGGGGCCGCCGTCGCGGAAGCCCCGCGCCCAGAGCCAGGCATGGTCGGAGAGGAAGAGCGCGACGCGGCCCTTCTGCTCGCGCGCCAGCATCAGCAGCGGCCGGTCGCCCGGACCGGTCATGACCGGCGCGCCGCCGGCCCGTGCCTGGGCGCCGACCATGCGCAGCCATTCGCCCCAGCGTGGCGGCGAGACCTCCGAGCCCGGCAGGTCGCGGGTGACGGGGTGGCGCCTGCCGGGTTCGCTGACCTGGGCGCGATAAGCCTCGTCAATGACGCTGCCGTCGGGCAGGGCGGGCAGGATCTGGCCGAGCGGCGTGCGCGCCAGCGTTTGCGAGCCCGCATATTCGGGGCCAGCGGCGACGAGCAGCGCCCCGCCGTCGCGGACATAGCGCACGATATTCTCGAAATAGAGCAGCGGCAGGATCGACTGGTTGGCGTAGCGGTCGAAGATGATCAGGTCGAATTCCTTGATCTTGACCTGGAACAGCTCGCGCGTCGGGAAGGCGATCAGCGAGAGCTCGTTGATCGGCGTGCCGTCCTGCTTCTCCGGCGGGCGCAGGATGGTGAAATGCACGAGATCGACATTGGCGTCGGCCTTGAGCAGGTTGCGCCAGGTGCGCTCGCCCGGATGCGGCTCGCCCGAGACCAGCAGCACGCGGAGCTTGTCGCGCACGCCTTCGATGGTGATGACGGTGCGATTATTGGCCAGCGTCAATTCGTTGTCGATGGCTTGAGCCTCGATCTCGACCACGTTCGGCCCGCCCCGGTCGATGCGGACCGGGACCTGCACGGTCTGGCCCGTCGCGACCTCGCGGCGCGCGACGATCTCGCCGTCGCGCCGGATGGTCAGGCCGGCGCGACCGGGGCCGCCCTTGTCGACGACGCGCAAGCGAATGATCTGGTCCTTGCCGACGATGCCGAAGCGCGGCGAATCGACCAGCACGATGCGCCGGTCGATCTCGGCATTGCGGCCGGTGGTCAGGACATGCAGCGGGGCGCGCAGGCCGAGCGTCTCGGCATTAACAGGCGCGTCATGGGCGAGGCCGTCGGTGATCGCGATCGCGCCGGCGACGCGCTCGGAGGGCACGTCGGCGAGGCTCGACGACAGGGCCTCGAACAGGCGGGTGCCGTCATTGGTCCCTTGTGCATCGCGCAGCTCGACGATCCGCGGCTCGACATTGGGGATGCCGCGCAATTGCCGCTCGATCTCGGCGACGGCGGCATCGGTCTGGGCCGCGCGGTCGGCGAGGCGGTTCGAGGCCGAGCGGTCGACCACGACGGAGACGACGTCCTTGACCGGCTCGCGATCCTCGAAGACGAGCGAGGGATCGGCCAGCGCCGCCGTCAGCACGACGAGCGCGAGCGCGCGCAGGATGGCGCTACGTCCGGCGAGCACGATCGCCGCGCCGGCAGCCAAAGCCGCGAGCACGGCAAGCCCGATCAGGAACGGCAGGGGCACCAGCGGGGCAAGGGAAACGCTCCACATCAGCGGGCTCCTCCCCTTGTCCTGTTTTCAGCCCTCATCCTGAGGAGCGCCGCAGGCGCGTCTCGAAGGATGGTCCAGCTGGTTCCGGAGCCTCCTGAAACATCCTTCGAGACGCCGTTCCCTGGGGAACGGCTCCTCAGGATGAGGGCTGTGGGATGGGTGGATTTTCTCACTGCCCCAACCTTTCCAACAAGGCCGGGACATGGACCTGATCGGCCTTGTAGTTGCCGGTGAGCGCATACATCACGAGATTGATGCCGCCACGCAGCGCCATCTCGCGCTGGCGCGGATCGCCGCCGGAAAGCGGCACCAGTCCCTCGCCGCGCCGGTCGATCGCCCAGGCGGCCGCGAGGTCGTTGGCGGTAATGACTATGGGCGAGACATTGTCGCCGGCGCGGGCCGGGCGGCGCCCGTCGCTATCGGCCGGCGGCAGGGTCTCGACCCAGGTCGTGCCGGTGTCGTAGCGGCCGACCAGCTCGTCGAGGATGTAGAAGGTCTTGGTCAGGACGTGGTCGCGCGGCAGCGGCTCCAGCTCGGGAATGTCGAGCGTCTGCAGCATGCGCTTGAGCTGGTCGCCCTCGGGCGTGGTGCCGCCGCCGGGCCGCGCACTCATCGCGTCGCGGGTGTCGAAGATTACAAGGCCGCCGCCCTTCATATAGGCTTCGAGCTTGCGCAGCGTCTCGGCCGACGGGAGCGGGCGGCCGGCGACGATTGGCCAGTACAGCACCGGGAAGAAGGCGAGCTCGTCGCGCTCGACGCTGACGCCGACCGGCTCGCCCGGCTCCAGCGCGGTACGGGCGCCGAGCACGGTGTTGAGGCCGGTGAGTCCGGCCTTGGACATGTCGTCGACCGGCTTGTCGCCGGTCACGACATAAGCGAGCCGCGTCATCGCACCATTGGCGAGCAGGGCGCGCGGGATCGGCGGGCGGGTATCGGCCTGCGCGTTGGGCGCGGGCTGCTGGGCGCGGGCCGTATCGGGCGCGAGGCCGAAGGAGGCGCCAAGCGCGAGCAGGACCGCGGCCGGCGCGGCAACCTTGCGCAGGCGGGCAAGGTTGAGACGTCCGCCGAGCCAGAGCGTCGCCAGCGTATCGGCGACGAGCAGGAGCAGGGCAAGCACGAGCAGCGGCGGGCGGATGTCGCGCGCCACCGGCTCGTCGATCGGCAGCACGGCGACGCCGAGGCTGGCGAGGTCGAGCGCCGCGAGCGTGTCGATCGGCGTCAGCGCGTTGACCGCGAGCGAGCCGTCGGTCGGGCCGTAGAGGCCGGGCGGATGGGCGAGCGTCGCGCGGCCGGCATAGTTGCGCGCCACCGGCTGGGCGGTCGCAGGCGCCGAGCGGAACTGGCCGATGCCGTCGAGCACGCGGGCCGGCGACAGGGTCTCTACGCGCTTGTCGTCGCTCTGGCTTTCGACAGCGGCGGGGCCGTTGCCGGCGAGATTGACGATCTTGCGGAGCATATCGACGAAGAGGCCCGAGAGCGGAAGGTTCGACCAGGTGGTATCGGCGGTGACATGGACCATCGCGATCAGGCCGTCGCCGCGCCGCTCGCCGGTGACGACGGGCGTGCCGTCCTCCAATGCCGCCCAGGTCTTGCGCGACAGATTCGGCTCCGGCTCGGCCAGGATCTGGCGGCTGACGCGGATATCGTCGCTGATCGTCAGGCCGAAGAAGGGGCTCTCGCGGGTGAAGGGCGCAAGCTTGCGCGGTGTCTCCCAGGACAGGCCGCCGCCGAGCGTGCGGCCGCCGCGGCGCAGGCGCACCGGCGTCAGGTCGTCGGAGGCGGCGGCGAGGCGGGCGCCGGCAAAGCGCAGCAGCACGCCGCCGCGCTCGACGAAGCTCGTGACCTTCTCGGCCGTCTCGCGATCGAGCGCGCCGATATCGGCGAGGACCAGCACCGAGAGATTCTGTGCCAGCAATTCGCCGATCGGGTCGGTCGAGCCCTGCCGCGGCTCGCGGATTTCGGCGAAGGGCTGGAGGGCGCGGGAGAGATAGTAGGTCGGCGAGAGTAGCGGCTGCGCGGTGTCGGCGGTGGCGCCGGAGACGAGGCCGATGCGGCGGCGCTTGGCCCGGTCGTCGAGCAGCGCCACGGCACCGGCGCTGCGCTCGCCGACGATCTCGAGTCGCGAGACGGCGTTGCGCACCTCGATCGGCAAGGTCAGTCGGGCGGTCGTCTCCAGATTATTGCCCTCGAAGATGAAGGGGGTGTTGCCGAGCGGCAAGCCCTTGAGATCGAGCGCGCGGACCTGTCCGGTCGCGGGCGCGCTGGCTGTGGGGCGCAGCACCTTGACGGTGAGGGCGCCGGCGAGGTTCTCGGGCGCAGAGAGGGCAAGCTGCGCGGGCGGAGCTGCATGAACAGCGAGGCGGCGGGCCTCGGCATCCTGCTTCAAGCGCGCGAGGAAACCACCGTCGTCGGAGATGCCGAGGCCGTCGGCGACCCAGACGATCTCGGTGGCGGGCGAGCCTTGCAGGAAGGCTTCGATGCGCTGGAGATGGGCGGAACGGTCCGGCGCATGCGGCTGGAGCGGGAGCGCGCGCAGACGGTCGAGCGCGATGCGCGGCTCGGCCAGCGCGATCGCGGTGGGGGCCTCCGCGAGGCCGACCACGGCGACCGGGCGGCCCTCGCGGGTCGCGGCGGCGATGCGTGATTCGGCAACCGAGACGCGTTCGGACCAGTCGGTCGCGGCGCCGAAGCCGTTATCGATCAGAAGCAGGACGGGGCCGCGCGAGGGCGCGGCGTCGCGCACGGGATTCCAGACCGGGCCGGCGACGGCGAGGATCGCGAGCGCGGCGATAGCCATGCGCAAGGCGAGCAGCCACCAGGGTGTGTGGGCCGGTGTCTCGCGCTTGGAGATCAGGTCCGCCATGATCTTCAGCGGCGGGAAGTCGATCCGGCGCGGGCGCGGCGGCGTCACGCGCAGGATCAGCCAGAGGGCGGGCAACAAAGCGAGCGCGGCGAGAGCGAGCGGGGCGGAGAAGCTGAAGGGCAGGGCGCTGAGCATCGGCGATCCCCCTCAGAAGCCCGAGGCGCTGCGCGAGGCCGCGACGAGGCTCGCGATGCGCAGCACCGCTTCGCTCGCCGGCCGGTCGGTGCGATGCAGCGTCAAGGTCCAGCCGGCCTTGCGGCTGGCTTCGGTGATGGCTTCGCGATGGGCGGCAAGGCGCTGACGGTATTCATCGCCCCAGGCGCCGGCATCGCCGACACGCAGGGTCAGCCCGTCCTCCAGATCGAAGAGTTCGGCCTGTCCGGTGAAGGGGAAGGTTTCCTCGATCGGATCGGCGATGAGCAGGACATGGCCCCGCGCGCCCGACGATGCCAGCGTGGCGATCCGCTGGGTCAGCGCCGAGGCGGGGGAGAGACCGTCGGTGATGATGACCGCCTCCGCCAGCCGGGGCAACGGCGCTTCCGGCGGCAGGTCGGAGGCGGCGTTGCGCTCGTCCGCGAGAATGGCCTGCGCCAGGACCTCGACAATGCGGCGCGAGGCCAGCGCCCGCGTCAACCCGAGATGGCCGACACGCTCGCCGCCCTCGACCATCGTCTCGGCCAGCGCGAAGCCAGCGACCAATGCGCGGTCGAGCTTCGAGGCCATGGCGAGCGAGGAGGCGAAGCCCATCGAGGGCGAGCGGTCGATCCAGAGCCAGATCGAATGCGAGGCTTCCCATTCGCGCTCGCGGACGAAGAGATGGCCGTCGCGGGCCGAACGGCGCCAGTCGATGCGCGAGGCGGATTCGCCGGCGACCAGCGGGCGGTATTGCCAGAAGGTTTCGCCTGGGCCGGAGCGGCGCCGGCCATGGATGCCGTGAATGCTGGCGGAGACGCGGCGCGCCTCCAGAATCAGGCGCGGCAGGCGCGCGGCGAGGTCGAGCGATTCCGTAAGGACCGGCCGCGACGGCCGCCTTTCGCCCGGACCCAGGACGCGCGTGCGCAACATCGGCCTATCCCAGCCGTTCCACGAGCTTGCCGATCAACCCCTCGACCGTCTCGCCATCGGCGCGGGCGGCAAAGGTCAGGGCGACGCGGTGCTTCAGAACGGGAATGGCGAGCGCCGCGACATCGTCGACCGAAGGAGCGAGCCGGCCCTCGACCAGGGCGCGCGCGCGCGCCGCCAGCGTCAGCGACTGGCTGGCGCGGGGACCGGGGCCCCAGGAGAGCTTGTCGGTGACCGAGGCATCGCCCTCGCCGGGGCGTGCCGAGCGGACGAGATCGAGGATCGCGTCGACAACGGCGTCGCCAACCGGCAGGCGGCGGACGAGTCGCTGGATCGACATCAGCGTCTCCGCGGTCATCGCCTGCGAGGGCTTGTATTCGGTGGCGCCGGTGGTCTCCAGCAGGATGCGCCGCTCGGCCTCGCGGTCGGGATAGCCGACATCGATCTCGAGCAGGAAGCGGTCGAGCTGCGCCTCGGGCAGGGGATAGGTGCCTTCCTGCTCGATCGGGTTCTGCGTCGCCAGCACATGGAAGGGCGCCGGCAGGTCGTAGCGCTCGCCCGCCACCGTGACGTGGTGCTCCTGCATCGCCTGGAGCAGGGCCGACTGGGTGCGCGGTGAGGCGCGGTTGATCTCGTCCGCCATCAGCAACTGGGCGAAGACCGGGCCCTTGATGAAGCGGAAATGGCGCTTGCCGTCGCTCGATTCGTCGAGGACCTCGGAGCCGAGGATGTCGGAGGGCATCAGGTCCGGCGTGAACTGGACGCGCCGGGCCGCGAGCCCCAATACGGTGCCCATCGCCTCGACGAGCTTGGTCTTGGCGAGGCCGGGGACGCCGACGAGCAGGCCATGGCCGCCCGAGAGCAGTGTCACCAACGAGAGATCGACGACCTTCTGCTGGCCGAAGATGACCTGGCCGATCTCCTTGCGCGCGGCGCCGATGGCACTGAGCGCGGCTTCGGCCGCCTCGACGATGCCTGTGTCGAGGTCGATCGGCGAAGTGCTCTCGTTTGCCCGGGCTTGCGCCGCCATGTCGGTCTCCTTCACTGTCGCTGGCCGTTGCGCCGCCATGCGAACCGTCGATGCGTTCGGCCGTTCAGTGTGGACGGGCCATCACGGCGGCTCAAGCGCCGAATGGAATGGTACACATCATCTCGGCTTCACGATTATGTGGAGTTCAAGGCGGAAACGCGATGCAGGCACGATGCCGCAGCCGGTGGCCAGGGAGGATTCGATGACGGAGCCGGGCCAGGCGATGGAGCGGTTGATGGCCTCGCTCGGCAGCGGCAAGGCGCGCGGATTGCCACCCGTCGAACGCTGGAATCCGCCCTTCTGCGGCGATCTCGATATGCGCATCGCCGCCGACGGGACCTGGTACTACATGGGCACGCCGATCGGCCGGCCGGCGCTGGTGAAGCTGTTCTCCTCGGTGCTGAAACGCGAGGGCGACGATTACTTTCTCGTGACCCCGGTCGAGAAAGTGGGAATCACCGTCGATGACGCGCCGTTCCAGGCGGTCGAAATGCAGGTCGATGGCGAGGGTGATGGCCGGACGATCGCGTTCCGCACGCAGGTCGACGATCTCGTCTGCCTCGGGCCGGAGCATGGCCTGCGTTTCAGGCGGGCTGCGCAGGACGGACTGACACCCTATATCCATATCCGGCGCGGGCTCTGGGCCCGGCTGACGCGCGCGCTGACCTACGACCTGCTGGCGCTCGGCGAGGTGCGGGAGGTTGACGGCGAGGCGATGTTCGGGATTGCAGCTGCAGAGCAGTTCTATCCGGCTTTGCCGGCGAGCGAGATCGAGGGCATCTAGTGCTGAAGACAATCGAGTCTGCCCTCAACCTCAGTGCCGAGGGCTTCGCAGCCCTGGCGCGCGCGCGTCTTCGAGCAGAACCGCCGGCGTTGGGCGACGTGATCAGCCGGCCGCGCGGCGATCATGAGAATCAGCCTTCGTCGGTGCCGATCCCTGACGAGAAGCGCGCCGTGCCGGCAGCTGTGCTGATCGGCATCGTGCCGCGCCCGGCGGGGCCGACCGTGCTGCTGACGCAGCGTGCGGCGGCCTTGCGCAATCACTCGGCGCAGGTCGCCTTTCCCGGCGGCCGGGTCGATGCCGTCGACGGCTCGCCGATCGTCACGGCGCTGCGCGAGACCGAGGAGGAGATCGGCCTGCCGCGGTCGCATATCCGCACGCTCGGCTTCCTCGACGCCTATCTGACCGGCACCGGCTATCGCATCGTGCCGGTGGTGGCGCTGATCGAGCCGCCCTTCTCGCTGACGATCAACCATAACGAGGTCGATGAGGCCTTCGAGACGCCGCTCTCCTTCCTGCTCGATCCCGCCAACCACAAGCGCGAGGGGCGTGAGTGGAAGGGGCATTTCCGCACCTACTATGCGATGCCGTTCGAGGGTCGCTATATCTGGGGAGCGACCGCCGGCATGATCCGCAATCTCTACGAGCGGCTTGCCGGATAAGACTTTTTGCGCGGATGCCGCGCCGGGGAACGACGAAGCCGATGCTGCGCGCGATCATCGAAGAGGTTCTGCTCTTCGTCTTGCCCTTCTGCGTCTTCGCAGCCTATCTCGTCATCAACAGGCGCAATCCTTTCGATGTCGAGCATTGGAGCCCGCATGTCTTCCGCCTTGCGGTCGCGGGCTTCCTGCTGGCGATCGCCGTGCTGATCTATGGCGGCTTCATCGCGCCGCGCAGCGAGGGCGCCTACGAACCGCCGCATATGGAGAACGGGGTTCTGGTGCCCGGCCGCTTCAAATGACTGGGGAACGCGCCGGCGAGATCGCATGCTTCCTGGCCCAGCCGGCGCTGGCGCGGCTGCTGTCGGCGCTTGACGGGAACGGCGAGGAAACGCGCGTCGTCGGGGGTGCGGTGCGCAATCTCCTGCTCGGCGAGCCGGCGAGCGATGTCGACCTCGCCACCACCGCTTTGCCGCAGGAGACGATCCGGCGCGGCAAGGCGGCCGGCTTCAAGGCGGTGCCGACCGGCATCGAGCACGGCACGGTCACGCTGGTCGCGGAGGGCACGAGCTTCGAGGTCACGACGCTCAGGCGCGATGTCGAGACGGACGGACGCCGCGCCAAGGTCGTGTTCGGCCGGGATTTCGTGGCGGATGCGCTGCGGCGCGACTTCACCATCAATGCGCTCGGCCTTGGGCGCGACGGCACGCTGCGTGACTATTGCGGCGGGCTCGACGATCTCGCCCAACGCCGGGTGCGCTTCATCGGCGATGCCGCGGCCCGGATCCGCGAGGACTATCTGCGCATCCTGCGCTTCTTTCGCTTCCATGCCCGTTACGGTGCCGGCGAGCCCGATGCCGAAGGCCTGCGCGCCTGCATCGCCGGCCGCGAGGGGCTCGCCGGTTTGTCGCGCGAGCGGGTCCGTGCGGAGTTGCTCAAGCTTCTGGTCGCCCCCCGTGTCAGCCCGACCTTGCAGGCGATGGCCGGAGCCGGCCTGCTGATGCCGGTGATCGGCGGCGTGCCGCATCTCTCGCGTTTCGCGCTGGTTGCGGAAGACCACGGCGAGGGCGTCCATGCGGTGTTCCGGCTGGCGGCGCTGGCGGTTTCGGTTGGGGAGGATGCGCTGCGCCTGCGTGAGCGGCTGCGTCTTTCCAACGAAGAATTCGACCGGACCGCCCGGATCGCCTCGGCATTGGAGAAGCTGGGCGGCCGGGCGGGGCTGCCTGATATCGCGGCCTTGCGCCTTGTCGCCCATGATGCCGGGAACGATGCGACGGCTGCGGCACTCGCCCTGCTGAACGCCACGGCGGCAGGCGAAGGCAAGGACAAGGTTCAGCGCCTCATCAGCGAACTCGGCCGGACGCCGCGCTTCGAACCGACGGGCAAGGACGTCATCGGGCTCGGTGTCCCGCCCGGTCCACGCGTCGGGCAGGCGCTTGCGGCGGCCCGGCAGAGCTGGATCGAGGCCGGTTGTGTCTCCGGCATGGGCGAGCAGATAGAGTTTGTGCGGATGGCTGTAGCCGCTCTTCCCTAGGGCGTGTTGATTCCTGATGGAACCAGAGCGTCATCCCGGACAAGCTGCGCAGCAGCGCCGATCCGGGATCCATCGTAAAGCCCCGGAGCTCGCCGATGGATCCCGGCTCAAGGCCGGGATGACGTCGCGGTTCCAATAAATCTCAACATATTCCCGGCGCGGACAGCGCGGGCAGCCTCAAGGCCAGCGCACCGTCGGCGGCATCGAGGACAGGATCGAATCGACATTGCCGCCGGTCTTCAGCCCGAAGATCGTGCCGCGGTCGTAGAGCAGGTTGAACTCGACATAGCGGCCGCGACGGACCTGCTGTTCGTGGCGTTCGGTCTCGCTCCAGGGCTTGCCGATATTGCGGCACAGGATGTTGGGGTAGATGTCGAGGAAAGCCTCGCCGACGGCGCGGGTGAAAGCGAAATCGGCCTCGACATCGCCGGTCCAGATATAGTCGTAGAAGATGCCGCCGATGCCGCGCGGCTCGTTGCGGTGCTTCAGGAAGAAATACTCGTCGCACCAGCTCTTGAAGCGCGGATAGTCCGCGATGGCCGGGAAATTGTCGCAGGGACGGCGCATCGCGGCGTGGAAGTCGCGCGTGTCCGGGTCTTCCTGGTTGCGCCGCGCGTCGAGTACCGGCGTCAGATCGGCGCCGCCGCCGAACCACGGCTTGGTGGTGACGACGAGCCGCGTGTTCATGTGCACGGTCGGCGCATGCGGGTTCCAGGGATGGGCGATCAGCGAGATGCCGGTGGCATGGAAGCGCGGATCCTGCGCCGCGCCGGGAATCTGCCCGGCGAAATCGGGGTGGAAGCTGCCATGCACCGTGGAGACGTGGACGCCGACCTTCTCGAAGACGCGGCCCTTCATGATCGACATGACACCACCGCCGCCGGGCGCGCCATCATGGTTGGTGCGCTGCCAGGGCGTGCGGACGAAGCGACCGGGCTTGTCCGTTTCGGGCGGGAAGGGGCCGGCAGCCTCGTCCTCGATCGCCTCGAAGGCGGCGCAGATGCGATCGCGCAGGCTCTCGAACCAGGCGGCGGCGCGCGGCTTGAGCGCTTCGACGACGGCCGGATCGGCGGGAGAGAATTCATCGGGCTTCGGGGTGACCATCTTCTGCTTCTGTTCCATTGCGGTCCGGAAAGCCGCCAGTCTGTCGTAAGGCCTCGCCTATTACCATCGCTGCCGCCAGCGCGACATTGAGCGAACGCAATCCCGATCGCATGGGAATGTGCAGGCTGGCCTCGGCGGCGGCACGGACCTCGGCCGTCACGCCGGCCGACTCGCGCCCGACCAGGACGATGTCGCTGGCCTGGAAGGCGAAATCGGGCAGGGGTGTCGCGCCATCGGTCTCGGCCAGGACGAGGCGACGGCCCTGGGCCCTGCGCCAGCCGTCGAAAGCGGCGAAGGAATCATGGCGCCGGACGGCGGCGCGTTCGAGATAGTCCATGCCCGAGCGGCGGAAATGCCGGTCCGAGACGTCGAAGGCAGCCGGTTCCACGATGTCGACGGCGATGCCGAGGCAGGCGGCCATGCGGATCATCGTGCCGGCGTTCTGCGGGATGTCCGGCTGGAAGAGGGCGAGGCGAAGCATGGCTCCCGTCATGCGGTGACGCTCGGACATGCGTCAAGCAGGCTGGTCATTCGTGCAGGCGGGGACCATATGCCTCGAAACCGTCGCGATATCGCTCCAGGGAGAGCTGACATGTTCGCTCCGCTCTTCCGCTGGCTCGAAAGCCGCATCGACGTCTTCGCTCCGTTCGACGAGCAGGAGACGCCGCCGCGTGGCGTCTGGCCCTTCATGTGGCATCACATCAAGGGCGTGAAGGGCTGGATGGCCCTGATCATGATCACGGGCCTCGGCTTCAGCGGCATCGAGGCGGCGATGTACCTGATGGTCGGCTGGTTCGTCGACCTGCTCTCGACGCAGTCGCCGCAAACGATCTTCCGCGATCATGGCTGGCTCTTGGCGGGCGCGGCCTTCCTGCTCGTCGTTGTCCGGCCGCTGATCTATTTCGCCAACCACGCCATCGTCGACCAGGTGGTGGTGCCGCAGATCACCAACCAGATCCGCTGGCGCAACCATGTCTACACGCTCGGCCATGCGCTGGGTTACTTTCAGAACGATTTTGCAGGACGCCTTTCCGCCCGCGTGATCCAGGCCGGGCAGTCGATTCGCGGTGCGACGATCGAGGTCATCGACGACCTCTGGTATGCGCTGGTCTTCGCCACGGTGGCGATCGGCTTCTTCGGCAAGACGAGCCTGTGGCTGGCGCTGCCGGTGATCGTCTGGCTTTCGGCCTATGTCGCACTGCTGATCTATTTCGTGCCGCGGGCGAAGCAGCGTTCGGAGGCGAACTCGTTCGGGCGCTCGAGCACGACCGGGCGCATCGTCGATTCCTACACCAACATCCTGACCGTGAAGCTGTTCGCGCGGGCCGATGCCGAGCGCTCCGCCGTCCGCGACTCGTTGACGCGGTGGAACGCCTCTTTCCTCAACCTGTCGCGCCTGATCACCGGCGTCAGCGTCATCCTGCAGACGATGAACAGCCTGCTCGTGGTGGCGACCGCATGGCTCGCGCTGCTGCTCTGGAGCCAGGGCGAGATGACGCCGGGCGCGGTCGCGGCCGCCATCGGTCTCGTGCTCCGGCTGGTGCAGATGTCGGGCTGGCTGATCCATCTCGTGCGCGGCATCTTCGAGAATATCGGCTCGGTGCAGGAGAGCATGGAGACGATCGCCAAGCCGCACGACCTGCCGGACGCGGCCGACGCCCGCCCGCTCGTCGTCGACAAGGGCGCGATCAGCTTCGAGAAGATACGCTTCAATTACGGCCGGGGGCAGGGGCTGTTCGAAGGGCTCGATCTCCAGATCCGGCCGGGCGAGCGGGTCGGGCTCGTCGGTCCGTCGGGCGCCGGAAAGTCGACCCTGGTGAACCTGCTGCTCCGGCTCTATCCGCTCGAAGGCGGGCGCATCCTGATCGACGGACAGGACATCGCCCATGTCACGCAGGACAGCCTGCGCGCCCAGATCGGCATGGTGACGCAGGACAATTCGCTGCTGCACCGTTCGATCGGCGACAATATCGCCTATGGCCGCATCGGCGCGGGCGAGGCGGAGATCGCGCGCGCGGCGCAGCAGGCCGAGGCGCATGAATTCATCCTCGGCCTTGGCGATCAGGACGGCCGCACGGGCTTCGATTCGCGTGTCGGCGAACGTGGCGTGAAGCTTTCGGGCGGCCAGCGCCAGCGCATCGCGATCGCCCGCGTGCTGCTCAAGGACGCGCCGATCCTGATTCTCGACGAGGCGACCTCGGCGCTCGACTCGGAGGTCGAGGCGGCGATCCAGCAACAGCTCGCGGCCCTGATGCAGGGCAAGACCGTGATCGCGATCGCGCACCGGCTCTCGACCATTGCGGCGCTCGACCGATTGATCGTGCTCGATCAGGGCCGGATCGCCGATATCGGGAGCCATGACGAGCTGATCGCGCGGGGCGGGCTCTATGCCAGGCTCTGGGCGCGCCAGTCGGGCGGATTCCTCGCCGCCGCCGATCCGGAAAAGCTCGCGGTCTGACGTCTTCGCCGGTGGACTGTGCGCCATGCATGGCTGGGGCGTTCGCGACAGTAGACTTCGTCCAATCTGCATGTCAAAGAGCCCAAGGTGACGCACCGCCGCATTGCGGCGGCAGCGGCGCGCCCCTATGAGGGCGAGAGGCGATAATTTCGAGCTGTTACAGCTCGCAAGACGTTTAAGAGGATTGGATCGTGGCGCACGCGACCGATACATCGACCGGAACAACCCGCCGCGATTTCCTGATGCTGGCCACCGGCGCAGCCGGTGCCGTCGGCCTCGGTGCTGTCGTCGTCCCCCTGATCAGCCAGCTCGCGCCCGATGCACAGACGGTCGCGGCCGGCGCGCCGGTCGATCTCGACCTTGCGCCCATCGCCGAAGGGCAGGCGATCAAGATCTTCTGGCGCGGCAAGCCGATCTTCGTCCGCCATCGCACGAAGAAGGAAATCGACGAGGCGCTCGCCGTCGACGTCGCGACCCTGCGCGACCCGCAGACCGACCAGCAGCGCACCAAGGCCGGCCACGAGCCGATCCTGGTCGTCTTCGGCAATTGCACCCATCTCGGCTGCATCCCGCTGGGCACCGCACCGGGCGAGCCCAAGGGCGAATATGACGGCTGGTTCTGCCCCTGCCACGGCTCGCACTACGATTCCTCCGGCCGCATCCGCAAGGGGCCGGCGCCGCTCAACCTGCCGGTGCCGCCCTATGCCTTCACCGCGGACACCAAGATTCGGATCGGCTGAGCAATGCGCTCGACGCTTTTCTGCCAAGATGAGACAGCCTTGAGGCATTCTTCATGAGTGGTCACAGTTCCTACATCCCGAAGACCGGTATCGAGCGCTGGCTCGACGCGCGCCTGCCGATCATCCGGCTTGCCCATGACTCGGCGGTCTCCTACCCGGTTCCGCGCAACCTGAACTATCTGTGGACCTTCGGTGGTATCCTCGTGTTCATGCTGGTGGCGCAGATCATCACCGGCGTGATCCTGGTGATGCACTACACCCCGCATGCGACGATGGCGTTCAACTCCGTCGAGCACATCATGCGCGACGTGAACTACGGCTGGCTCCTGCGCTACCTGCACTCGAACGGCGCCTCGATGTTCTTCGTCGCCGTCTATGTGCACATCTTCCGCGGGCTTTATTATGGCTCGTACAAGGCGCCGCGCGAGGTGCTCTGGATCCTCGGCGTGGTCATCTTCCTGCTGATGATGGCGACGGCGTTCATGGGCTACGTGCTGCCCTGGGGCCAGATGTCCTTCTGGGGCGCGACCGTCATCACGAACCTGTTCTCGGCCCTGCCTGTGGTCGGCGAGACGATCGTGACCTATCTGTGGGGCGGCTATTCGGTCGACAACCCGACGCTGAACCGCTTCTTCTCGCTGCACTACCTGCTGCCGTTCATGATCTTCGGCGTCGTCGTGCTGCATATCTGGGCGCTGCATGTCGTCGGCCAGAACAACCCGACCGGCGTCGAGGTGAAGAACGTCCAGAAGGACACCGTGCCGTTCACGCCCTATGCGACCGTGAAGGACATCTTCGGCATGGTCGTGTTCATGATCGTGTTCTCCTGGTTCGTGTTCTACCAGCCGAACTTCATGGGTCATGCCGACAACTACATCCAGGCCAACCCGGCCTCGACGCCTGCGCATATCGTCCCGGAATGGTACTTCCTGCCGTTCTACGCGATCCTGCGCGCCATTCCCGACAAGCTCGGTGGCGTGCTGGCCATGGGCGGCGCGATCGTCGTGCTCGCCTTCCTGCCCTGGATCGACACCTCCAAGGTCAAGTCGATGACCTACCGGCCGATCGCGCGCCAGCTGTTCTGGATGTTCGTCCTGGTCTGCATCGGCCTCGGCTATCTCGGCGCCATGCCGGCTGACGAGCCCTATGTGACCATCTCGCGCATCCTCACCGTGCTGTATTTCGGCTTCTTCGTCGCGCTGTTCATCGTCGGGCTGTTCGAACGCCCGAAGGCGCTGCCGACCTCGATCGCCGATGCCGTGCTCGCTTCCGCCAATGGTGGGTCGGCGGCCCGCGTCGCGACCGCCACCGCTGCCGAACCGAACGTCAAGGGCTGACGGAACCATGAGCAGAACCTCGTTTCGTCTCGCCCTGACCGGGCTCGCCGCCGGCCTCTCGCTGGCGTTCTTCCAGCCGGCCGCGCAAGCTGCCGAAGGCGGCCCCAAGCCGCCGGCGCTGAGCTGGTCGTTCTCGGGGCCGTTCGGCAAGTTCGACCGGGCCCAGCTGCAGCGCGGCTTCAAGGTCTACAAGGAAGTCTGCGCGAGCTGCCATGGCGCGAACCTCGTTGCCTTCCGCAACCTGTCGCAGCCCGGCGGCCCCGAATTCACGCCGGGCCAGGTCGCAGCCCTCGCGGCGACCTACCAGATCAAGGACGGCCCGAACGAGCAGGGCGAGATGTTCGACCGGCCCGGCCGGCCGGCCGACCGCTTCCCGTCGCCGTTCCCGAACGAGCAGGCGGCCCGCGCGGCCCAGGGCGGCGCCTATCCGCCGGACTTCTCGGTGCTGGCCAAGGCCCGCACCTATGTCCGCGGCTTCCCGATGTTCGTCGTCGACATCTTCACGCAGTACCAGGAGCAGGGGCCGGACTACATCCATGCCCTGCTGACCGGCTACAAGGAGCCGCCGGCCGGCTTCCCGGCCCTGCTGCCCGGGCAGAACTTTAACGAGTACATGCCCGGCCACCTGATCGCGATGCCGAAGCCGATCTCCGACGGCCAGGTCGAGTATCCGAAGGGGCCGGACGGCAAGTCGCCGGTGCCGGAGACCGTCGACCAGTATGCCCGCGACGTTGCGGCCTTCATGGTCTGGATGGCGGAGCCGCACCTGGAGCAGCGCAAGCGCCTGGGCCTGCAGGTGATGGCGTTCCTCGTGATCTTCGCCGGACTGCTCTACTACACCAAGAAGAAGGTGTGGTCGCGCATGCCAGACGGCTCGCCGGCGCACTGATCCGGCTGGAAATCGTTTCAGGAAAAGGCCCCGGCGACGGGGCCTTTTTCGTTATGGGCCCTTTTCCTTGTCGGGCCGTCATTCTCGGGCGAAGCGAAGCGCAGACCCGAGCAACTCGGGAAAGAGAAATTGGAGCCCTCTTCGGCACGAGATGCTCGGGTCAAGCCCGAGCATGACGGCATCCTGCCCACATCGTATTGCGACCGTCACCGAAAGATGGTCCCTTCCGCGCCGAAACAGGGAATCGACCATGAGCGAAGCCGTCCTCGGAATCATCGGCGGATCGGGAATCTACGATCTGCCGGGCCTGACCGACCTGCGCGAGGAGCGCATCGACAGCCCTTGGGGCGAGCCTTCCGACAGCTTGCGCATCGGCCGGATGGGTCAGACGAAGATCGTCTTCCTGCCTCGGCACGGGCGTGGTCATTCGATCCCGCCTTCCGAGATCAACTATCGCGCCAATATCGACGTGCTGAAGCGGGCGGGGGTGACCGATCTCGTCTCGCTCTCGGCTTGCGGATCCTACAAGGCCGAGCTCTATCCCGGCCTGTTCGTGCTGGTCGATCAGTTCGTCGACCGGACGAGCCGGCGCGAGAATTCCTTCTTCGGCAAGGGCTGCGTCGCCCATGTCTCGGTCGCACAGCCGGTCGGGCCTGCCCTGCAGGCGCGGATCGCCGCGGCGGCGCAAGCCGAGGATCTGGCTTTTGTGCGCGGCGGCACTCTGGTCACGATGGAAGGCCCGCAATTCTCGACCTATGCGGAATCCATGACCTATCGCGGCCTCGGCTACGACCTGATCGGCATGACCGCGATGCCGGAGGCCAAGCTCGCCCGCGAGGCCGAGATCACCTATGCGACCGTCGCGATGGTGACGGATTACGATTGCTGGCATGAATTGCATGGCGCAGTCGATGTCGCCTCGGTCATCGCCGTGCTGCACGAGAATGCCGACAAGGCGCGGCGCCTCGTGGCGCGGCTCGCCGCCGATTTCCCGGCCGAGCGCGAGCCGTGCCCGGCCGGCTCCCACAACGCTCTCGACAACGCCATCGTGACGGCGCCGGCCTTCCGCGATCCGGCCCTGCTCGCGAAGCTCGATGCCGTCGCCGGGCGCGTGCTCAAGGTGGCGTGATGTCGGCGCCCTTGACGAAGCCGGCCCGGCGTCCGACCAAGGCGTCCGTCAATCCGCATGAGACGGTGCCCATGAACCTCGCCGACAGCATCCGCGCGATCCCGGATTACCCCCGGCCCGGTATCGTCTTCCGCGACATCACCACGCTGCTTGGCGATGCGCGGGCTTTCCGTCGCGCGGTGGACGAACTCGTGCAGCCTTTCGCGGGCCTGAAGATCGCCAAGATCGCGGGCATCGAGGCACGCGGCTTCATTCTGGGCGGGGCGGTGGCGCATCAGCTTTCGGCCGGGTTCATTCCGGTCCGCAAGAAGGGCAAGCTGCCGCTGGAGACGCTGCGCGCGACCTATGCGCTCGAATACGGCACGGACGAGATCGAGATCCATCGCGACGCTGTGCAGCCGGGTGAGCGCGTCCTGCTGGTCGACGATCTGATCGCGACCGGCGGCACGGCCGAGGCTGCGGTCAACCTGCTCGCGGGCTTGGGGGCCGAGGTCGTGGCGGCCTGCTTCATCGTTGATCTGCCGGAGCTCGGCGGTGCCGACAAGATCCGGCGGCTCGGTGTGCCGGTGCGCACCCTGGTTTCCTTCGCGGGCGACTGAGCGGCGGATGAAGATCAACGGCCAGCATTATCGGACGATCTGGCTCGCGCAGGATGGCTGGCGCGTCGTCGTGATCGACCAGACGCGCCTGCCTTTCCGCTTCGAGACCGTGGCGCTCGGCTCGGCCGAGCAGGCGGCCGATGCCATCCGCAGCATGGTCGTGCGCGGCGCGCCGTTGATCGGTGCCACGGCGGCCTATGGCATGGCCCTGGCGATGCGGGCGGATGGCTCCGATACAGCGCTGGAGGCAGCCCACGCACTGCTGGGGGCGACGCGGCCGACCGCCGTCAATCTGCACTGGGCGCTGGCGCGGATGCGCCGAGCCCTGGCGAGCCTTCCGCAGGAGAAGCGTCCCGAGGCAGCTTATACCGAGGCGGCGGCGATCTGCGACGAGGATGTCGCCCTGTGCCGTTCCATCGGCGAGCACGGCTTGCCGCTGATCGCCGGGATCGCGGCGCGAAAGCCTGCCGGCGCGCCGGTCAACATCCTCACCCACTGCAATGCGGGCTGGATCGCCACCGTGGATTGGGGAACGGCGCTGGCGCCGATCTACCTCGCCCATGATGCCGGCATCCCCGTCCATGTCTGGGTCGACGAGACAAGGCCGCGCAATCAGGGCGCGGCGCTGACGGCCTATGAACTTGGCGGCCATGGCGTGCCGCATACCGTGATCGCCGACAATGCCGGCGGCCACCTGATGCAACACGGGCAGGTCGACATGGTGATCGTCGGCACCGACCGGACCACGTCGGGGGGCGATGTCGCCAACAAGATCGGGACCTACCTCAAGGCGCTCGCGGCGCATGATAACGGCGTGCCGTTCTATGTGGCGCTGCCTTCGCCGACGATCGACTGGACCATCCGCGACGGCCTTGCCGAAATCCCGATCGAGGAGCGGGCGGCGCGCGAAGTGACGCATCTCTCGGGCCTTGCCGATGACGGTGAGGTACGCTCGGTCCGCATCGTCGCTCCGGGCAGCGGCGCGGCCAACCCGGCCTTCGACGTGACGCCGGCGCGGCTCGTGACGGGACTTATCACCGAGCGCGGGGTCTGCGCGGCCAGCGCCACCGGGCTCGCGCAGCTCTTCCCCGATCTGGCGAACAGGGACAGGACATGACCGAACAGGAGTTGCGGCAGGAGATCGTCGCGGTCGCGCAGGCGATCGATCGGGCGGGCTTCTGCCCGTCGAAATCCGGCAATGTCTCGGCTCGCTTCGGGGACGGCCTCCTGATCACGCCCTCGGGCCTGCCCTATGCGCAGACGAAGCCGGAAGACTTGATCCATCTCGGGCTCGACGGCACGGTGCTCGGCGGTAGCCGCAGGCCGTCCTCTGAATGGCCCTTCCATGTCGCAATCTATCGGGCGAGGCCGGATGCGCAGGCGATCGTGCATACCCATTCGCCGCGCGCCACGGCGCTCTCCTGCACGCGGCGCGGCATTCCGGCCTTCCATTACATGATCGCGCTCTGTGGAGGGGCCGATGTGCGCTGCGCCGATTATGCCACCTTCGGGACGCCCGAGCTTGCCGAGAACGCCGTGAAGGCGCTGGAGGGGCGCAAGGCGGTGCTGCTCGCCAACCATGGCGTGATCGCGCTCGGCCAGACGCTCGCCGGCGCTCATACCATCGTCGCCGAGGTCGAGAACCTCGCGGGGCAGTATCTCGACATCCTGGCGGCAGGGATCGAGCCGGTCATCCTCGATGCGGCCGAGATGGAGCGCGTCGGCGCCAGATTCGCGGGCTATGGCAAGGTCGGTTGATCTGGCCTCGATCATCTTACGCAACGTTAAACACTGCCGCCATAGGGTGGCGCATGATCGTTTCGCGCTACCTGCACGAGTCATTCGATGTGCTGTCGGTCGGCGTCTGCGAGTACGATGCGGAGCATCGTGCCGTCGGCTGGAACCGTACGTTCCTGCATTTCTTCCCGGAAGATGACGGGCTGATCTATCCGGGCGAGCCCTATGTCGACAATCTCCGGCGCTTCTACACGCTGCGGCTCGCGCCCGAGGAGATGCCCGACATCGACCGCTATGTCGCCGAAGGCTTGGCGCGCCACGAGAATCAGACGCAGGCCTTCGAGTTCCTCCATAACGGGCGGCGGCTGCGCGCGACCTCCCTGCTGGCGCCCTGCGGTGGCCGGGTGCGGATGTGGCAGATGCTGGAGACGCCACGCCGTGCCGGCGCGGTGGCGGAGGCCATGCTGCCGGCTTTCGAGGCGCTGCGCTTCATTCCCGACGGCGCCATGCTCCTTGACGGCGAAGACCGGATCATCGCGGCCAACGCCGCCTTCCGGGAACTCTACGACATTCCCGCAGATAGGCTGGTCGTCGGCTTGAAGTTCGACGAGATCGTCGCCGATTGCTGGCGCGGCGTCTCGGCCGTCGCGGGCCTGCGCGCCAGCATCCTCAACGGCCTGCGCTACGATGGCGCGCCCTTCGAGATCGAATTGCCGGGCCAGCGCTGGCGGCGCGTCGTTGCCCGGCACACGCTGGAAGGCTTGAGCTGCTTCATCCATGCCGACACCACGGCGGCGAAGCGCCAGCAAGCGGCGCTTCTCGCCGCGCAGGGTGCCTTGCGCGAGGCCAATGCCGAGCTCGTCAAGCTCGCGCAGACGGACGGGTTGACCGGGCTTGCCAACCGCCGCCGCTTCATCGAATGCCTCGCCAGCGAGGCGGCCCGCCCGCAATCTCTGGCGCTGCTGATCGTCGATGTCGATCATTTCAAGGCGATCAACGACCAGTTCGGCCATGTCGCCGGCGATACCTGCCTGCGTCTGGTGGCGCAGATCATCGACGGCCCGCCGACAGGCTCGGCACGCCTTGTCGCGCGGCTCGGTGGGGAGGAATTCGGCGTGCTGATCGCGGACGCGACGCCCGAGGAAGCGATGGCCGTGGCGGAGGCGATCCGGCAGGCGCTGATGCAGGCACCCTGGCGGGCGGTCGATGCGCAATTGCAGGCGGCAACGGTTTCGGTCGGGCTGTGCTGCGGCCATGGGCCGCTCGACGGCGATGCGCTCTATGCCCATGCCGACGCCGCGCTCTATGCCGCGAAGCGCAATGGCCGCGATCGGATCGAGACCGCGCATTTGTCCACGGGGGCCGGCCTGAGGGCGGGCTGAATTCAGCTCGGCTTCCGCTCGACGAAGACGCAACCGTCGAAGCTGAAGACCTCTTCGCCGTGCTGGTTCGTGCCGGTGTTGCGGTGGAAGAACAGGCCCCATTGCGGCCGCGAGGCGCTCTCGCGCTTGTCCATCACCTCGGAGCGATAGGTGATCCGGTCCCCGGCGAACACCGGCTTCGTCCAGCGCAGGTTCTTGAACCCGGGGGAGGGGCCGAGTCGCGCCGGGCGATCCGGTGCGGCCGCGAGCTGGCGCTGGCGATGCTGGACCATGCAGGCCATCCAGACGGCGGCCGTGTGCCAGCCGGACGCCGCGAGCCGGCCGAAGGAGCTGTTACGCGCTGCCGCCTCGTCCATGTGGAAGGGCTGTGGATCGAAGCTGCGGGCGAAAGCGACGATTTCCTCTGGCGTGAAGACGAAGCTGCCGAGCTCGTGGCTGTCGCCGACCGAAAGCTCCTCGAAGAAGCGCGGCGGGCCGGGCGGCTCGGCCGGGTTCTCCAATGGGCTCTCAATCGCCGGGCGTTCGTAGATCGGCGCATGGTCGAGCCAGGGACCGGTCGGGTGCTTGCCGATGCCGGAGCCCTTGCGGCCGAACATGATCCAGTTGGTCTGCTCGAGGATCGGCTCGTCGCGCTGGTTCAGGAGTTCGAGCCGGAAGCGCACGAGGCCCATTTCCGGGCGCGAACGCGACGCCTTGCTTTCCAGTACGGTGCGGCGGGCGCTGACGCTGTCGCCGGGGAGAAGTGGGCGCAGCCACTTCACCTCGTCGATGCCCGGCGCGCCCATGCTGGCGGCGTCGAGCAGGAAATCCTCCGCCAGCAGGCGCATCAGCAGCGAGCAGCTATGCCAGCCCGAGCCGATCAGGCGGCCGACGAAGCTCGTCCTGGCGGCCTCCGGATCGACATGGAAATCCTGCGCGTCATAGCGCGAGGCGAAGGCGACGATGTCGTCCTGCAAGACCGCCAGACTGCGCGAACGTGCGCTCTCGCCTGGAACGAAATCCTCGAAATACGACATCGCCGGCAAGCTCTTCAGTTGGCGAAGCGGAAATGCAGGACGTCGCCGTCGGCTACGACATATTCCTTGCCTTCGAGCCGGAACTTGCCGGCTTCGCGCGCGCCAGCCTCGCCCTTGTGGGTGACGTAGTCGTCAAAGGCGATGGTCTCGGCGCGGATATAGCCCTTCTCGAAATCGGTATGGATCACGCCGGCGGCCTGCGGCCCCTTGGTGCCCTTCTCGATCGTCCAGGCGCGGGCCTCCTTCGGGCCGACCGTGAAATAGGTGACGAGATGGAGCAGGGCGTAGCCGGCGCGGATCACGCGGTTCAGGCCGGGTTCGTCGAGGCCGACGGCCTCCAGATACTCGGTCTGCTCCCCGGCTGGCAGGACGGCGATCTCGCTCTCGATCTTGGCGGAGACGACGACCGCGACAGCGCCTTCCTCGGCGGCGCGCTTCTTCACCAGTTCGGAGAAGCTGTTGCCCTTGTCGGCGCTGGCTTCCTCGACATTGCAGACATAGAGCACGGGCTTTGACGAAAGCAGGCCGAGCAGCTCGAACGGGCGGCGCTCCTCAGGCGAAAGCTGGACGAGGCGGGCGGGCTTGCCGTCGCGCAGCAGGGTGAGGCAGCGGTTCATCAGGTCGACCGCTTCCTTGGCCTCCTTGTCGCCGGACTTGGCCTTCTTCTCCAGCGGCAGCACGCGCTTCTCGAGGCTGTCGAGATCGGCGAGCATCAATTCGGTCTCGATCGTCTCGATATCGTCGACCGGCGAGACCTTGCCCTCGACATGGGTGATGTCGCCATCCTCGAAGCAGCGCACGACATGGGCGATGGCGTCGCATTCGCGGATATTGGCGAGGAACTGGTTGCCCAGCCCTTCGCCGCGCGAGGCGCCGCGCACCAGACCGGCGATGTCGACGAAGGTCAGCCGCGTCGGGATGATCTCCTTGGAGCCGGCGATGGCGGCGAGCTTCTCAAGCCGCGCGTCGGGCACCGCGACGTCACCGACATTCGGCTCGATCGTGCAGAACGGGTAGTTCGCAGCCTGCGCCGCGGCCGTCTGCGTCAGCGCGTTGAAGAGGGTCGACTTGCCGACATTCGGCAGGCCGACGATTCCGCATTTGAAACCCATGATCGCCTGTTCCGTTGCCCGTGGCGGAGAAACCGCGATTGGGCGTGAAGCTTTGAAAGTTGCGGCCTTATTGGGGGGCCTGCGCGATAAAGACAAGTGCCGCGGGCCTTATGGCGGCTACGTCCCTCACGCGAACGTGCATGGCGGCGGGGTGGATGCGGGTGCTGGATCGGCCCGACCCCGTTGCCGTGTCATTCGGAGCCTCGTCATGAAGCGTTTTCGTCTCGCTCTCGCCCTCCCGGTCTTCGCCCTTGTCGGCGGCATTGCCGCGGCCCAGGCACCGGGGACGCGGCTGCGCGGCACCGTCGAACGGATGCAGGGCATGTCGCTGGAGCTCAAGGCTGCGGACGGGAGGGACATCAAGGTCGCGCTTGCGCCGGGCTTCTCGGTCGGCGGCATGGTGGCCGCGAAAGGCTCCGATATCGCCAAGGGCAGCTTCATCGGCGTCGGGGCGAAGCCGCAACCGGATGGAACGCTGTTGGCCGTGCAGGTGGTGATCTTCCCCGAGTCGATGCGCGGTACCGGCGAGGGGCATCGGCCCTGGGGCGTGCTGCCGGATGCGACCATGACCAATGCGACGGTGGCCGAGACGGTCTCGCGGGTCGATGGCGCCAATCTGGTGCTGAACTATCCCGGCGGCGAGCAGAAGGTCGCGATCACGCCGGAGGCGACGATCCTGATGGCCGCGCCGGCCGAAGCGAGCGAACTGAAGCCCGGCGCGCAGGTCGCGATGACGGCGAACCGTCAGGCGGATGGCAGCTACAGCACGAGCCGGGTGACGGTGGCGAAGGCGGGGGCGAAGCTGCCGCTCTGAGGTGAAGGGTTGAGATTGGGCCGTCATCCCGGACAAGCCGCCTTTGGCGGCGCTGATTCGGGATCCATGCCTGAGCGTTTCCGATGAAGGCTCAGGCATGGATCCCGGGTCTCCCGTTGGTCGCCCGGGATGACGATGCGTTTCGTCGCCACCCCGGAAGAGCAGGCCTCAGCCTTCGCTCTTCTCCCCAAGCCGCTTCACGGCGGCGTGGCCGCGCGCGTCCATGAAGAGATGGACCTTGTTCTGGAAGCCGGTGTCGTCATGGGCTGCGAGAAGGGCTGCGTGGTCGGCACAGGCGGTGCAGAGATCCTCGACCCAGGGCTGCTCGGCCTTGCCGAAATCGTTGAGCACATAGGCGTGGACCAGGGCCTTGTCGCCGGGATGGCCGATGCCCATCCGCACGCGGCGATAGTCGTTGCCGATCGCCGCGGTGGTCGAGCGCAGGCCGTTATGGCCGGCGTTGCCGCCGCCGAGCTTCACGCGCAGCTTGGCGGGCGCGAGGTCGAGTTCGTCATGGAAGACGACGACATCGGCGGGCGCGATCTTGAAGAAGCGCGCGGCCTCGCCGATCGCGCGGCCCGACTCGTTCATATAAGTCTGCGGCTTGAGCAGGATGACCTTTTCGCCGCCGATCGTCGCCTCGCAGGCCTCGGCCTGGAAACGGGAGCGCCAGGGCGAAGCGCGGTGCAGGCGCGCGATCTCGTCCACGGCCATGAAGCCGATATTGTGCCGGTTGCGGGCATAGCGCGCGCCGGGATTGCCGAGGCCGGCGAAGATCAGCATGGCGGGACTCCGGCAGGCTTGTCAGTTCAGCATCGGCTTCGTCCAGAAACCAGGTTTCGGTCCGATGCCATAGCAAAACGGCCGGGGGGGGACCCGGCCGTCGCGTGATCGTTCCGGATGGAAGCGGCGCCCACAGGCGCCGTTTCATCAGGCCTTGGCTTCGGTCTCGGCAGCCGCGTCGGCGGCCGGCTCGGCCTCGACGGTCGGCGCGGAGATCGTGACGATCGTGGCCTCGGCGCCGATGGTGAGCTTGGCCCCGGCCGGGAGCTTGATCGCATCGGCATGGATCGAGGCGCCGACGTTCAGGCCGGCGACCGACACGTCGATGGACTCCGGAATGCTGTCCGGCTCGACGGTGACTTCGAGGGCATGCTCGACGATCTGGACCAGGCCGCCGGCCTTGACGCCGGGGCTCTTCTCCTGACCGACGACGTGAACCGGGACCTGGACCGTGACGGTCTGGCCCTTGGCGACGCGCAGGAAGTCGACATGGATCGGGAAATCCTTGACCGGGTCGAGCTGGTAATCGCGCGGAATGACGCGCTGCTTCTTACCGGCGACGCTGATCTCGAAGATCGTGGTCAGGAAGTGGCCGCCGAAAATCAGCTGGCGGGTCTTGTTGGCGTCGAGCGCGATGGCTTCGGGAGCGGCGCCCCCACCATAGATCACGGCAGGCGTCTGGCCCTGGCGGCGAACAGCACGGGCGGCCCCCTTGCCGACCTGTGCGCGCGCCGAAGCCTCGATTTGCTTCACGGCGGTCATGTTGGATGTCCTTGACTTGTAAAATGACAAGGCCGCCTCAGGGCGGCCATCGGATGGCGCGCTCAGAGCCTCCAAGGGTGTCAGCCGAGCGCGAGGGTGCTCATAGGCGAAAACGGCCGCGATCTCAAGCCCGGCTCAGGCCGCGTTCGCGACGAGGCCTGGAACGGTCGCATGCGCCGGCCGGGCGAAGCACCGCAGCCATTCGCGGATCACCGAAGCGGGGACCGGCGGGGAATACAGATAGCCCTGGCCGTGGCGGCAGCCCATTTCGGCGAGGCGCTCGGCCTGTTCCTGCGTCTCGATGCCCTCCGCGACGATCTTCATGCCGAGGCGGCTGGTCATCGTCAGCAGCGCCTCGATGATGATCTCGCTGCGCGTGCCGCTATCGATCGAGCCGACGAAGGAGCGGTCGATCTTGATGATGTCGATCGGGAAATCGAGCAGATGGGTCAGCGAGGCGAAGCCGGTGCCGAAATCGTCGAGTGCGACCGGCGAGCCGCAGGCGCGCAGCGCTTCCATGGTGCGCGCGACGCCGTCCTTGCGGCCGCCCATGAAAACCTGCTCGGTAACCTCGACCACGAGATGCTGCATCGGCACTGCGGCCTTCTCCAGGATGCGGGCGGCGCGCTGGACCAGATCGCCCTTCTGGAAATCGGCCGAGGTGACGTTGATCGCGACATGCTGGAAGTTCAGGCCGCCCGCACGCCACTCGGCCATGTCGGCGGCGACCGCCGTCAGCATCTGGGTGGTGGTGCGATGGGCAATCTTCGGGTCACGGAGCGCGTCCTGGAATTCGCCGGCGCTGACGATGCGGCCGTCGTCGAGGCGCATCCGGGCCAGGGCCTCCAGGCCGACGACCTCGGTCGTGTCGAGCCGGATGATCGGCTGATAATAGGGGATGATGCGTTCGTCGCCGAGCGCGTCGTTGACATCACGACGAACGCTGATGCGCTGCATCATGGCGCTGCGCAATTTCCTGCGGAAGCGGATATAGCGGCCGCGTCGGGTTTCCTTGGCGTGGTAGAGCGCGAGATCGGCGTTCTGTCGGAGCGTGACGCTGTCCGGCCCGTCCGCTCCGGCGAGGGCTCCGCCGATGGTGATGCCGGGTTGCAGGCTGTGCCCGTCATGATCGAGCGGCTGTGCCATCGCCCCCAGGGCCGCCGAGGCGAGGGCGCGCATGCGAACCGGCCCCTCGCAATCGGGGATGAGAACGGCGAATTCGTCGCCGCCGATCCGGCAGGTCAGGCAGCCCGTCAGCGCTGCGTCCAGCCGCTCTCCGACCTGGGCGATCAAGGCGTCTCCGGCCGCGTGACCGAGCGTGTCGTTGACCAGCTTGAGATGGTCGATATCGATCAGCATCAGCCCGTAGCGGCGGCCGGCGGCGCTCATCTCGGCGATGGCGCCGTTGAACTGGCTGCGGTTCGGCAGGCCGGTCAGCGTGTCGAAATAGGCGAGCCGGTGATTGCGGGCGCGGACCTCGTCATGCTCGATGGCGATGGCGCAGAGATGGACGCAGGTCGTGACGATCTGGCGTTCGAGTGCCCGGGCGCGGCGCGGTCTGGTGAAATAGAAGGCGAAGGCGCCGACGACGCGCCCGTCGCGCGCCTTGATCGGTGTCGACCAGCAGGCACGCAGCCCGAGCGGCAGGACGAGGCTGGCATAGGGCTCCCAAAGCGGGTCGGTGGCGATATCCGTAACCTCGACCGGTGCGCCGCGATGGACAGCGGTTCCGCAGGAGCCCACTTGGGGGCCGGCAGGCAAGTCTTTGATACAGCTGACATAATGGGCCGGCAGGCTCGGAGATGCGAGGGGCTGGAGGCGTTGCTGGTCGTCGACGGTCACGACCGAGCAGATGACGCCAGGCGAGATCGCCTCGGCGCGATGGCACAGGCGCTCCATACACGCGGCCAGCGGCTCACCGCGCGCGATATCTTCAAGAATATCGTTCTGGAGAGCCTGTAGGCGGCCCGAAGGTCTGGTCACGACATGTCCGGCCGGGTTCGTCGAAGAACCGGCTTCCTATCGGGGATGCCTTAAGTTCAGGTTGAGGAGCCGCTTCAAAGTTTGCGTGGGGTTGTGGTGCCCGGATTCAGGCCGCAACAAGGCCCAGCCGCTCGTCGCGGCGCCGCAGCAGATGCATCAGCGGCAGCGCGAGCAGCACCATCCAGGCCTTGCCGATGATCTGGCCGGCGAGGAAGTCGAGGCTGCCGAAGGCGAGATACAGGAAGACGAGGCTGTCGACGACGAGGCCGATGACGCTGGACGCGAAGACGGCCGTGACGAAGCGCCGGCGCTGGAGCGGCGTGTAGACCGCGAAATCGGCAAGCTCCGACAGCAAGAAGGCGGCAACCGAGGCCAGCACGATGGCCGGCGGCGCTAGCATCGCCGAGATCAGCGCGCCCGCCGCGATGGCGCCGAGGCCGGCGAGCGGGCCGAGGCGGCGCTGGACGATGTCGCGGAGTACGAGGGCAAGCCCGACCATCAGGACGCCGCTCGGCGCCATGATGCCCGGCCAGACCGGGACGAGGCAGGGACCATTCGGCACGCAGACCGCGCCGGCATTGCCGATCATCCAGTTGGCGGCGGGAATGGTCAGGCCGAACAGGACGAGGGCGATAACGCCTTCCGTCAGGCGCTGGCGGTCACGGGTCATGGAATAAGTCCAGTGTCATCGGGGGCTGCGAGATAGGCCGCGAAGCCTTTTGCTCGCAAATCGCATGCCGGGCAATGGCCGCAGCCGTAACCCCAGTCATGCCGGGTCGTCCTGTCGCCGAGATAGCAGCTGTGGCTGTCCTCGATCACAAGGTTGAGCAGGGGCTCACCGCCGATCGCGCGAGCGAGCGCGAAGGTCTGCGCCTTGTCGCGCCACATCAGAGGCGTATGCAGCACGAGCCGGCGGTCGAGCCCGAGGCCAAGCGCGACCTGCATCGCCTTGATCGTGTCGTCGCGGCAATCCGGATAACCGGAATAGTCGGTCTCGCAGACGCCGAGCACGATGTGCTTGAGGTCGCGGCGATAGGCGAGGGCCGCGGCAAAGGTCAGGAAGATCAGGTTGCGGCCGGGCACGAAGGTCGTGGGCAGGCCGGTCTCGGCAAAGGCGATCTCGGTCTCGCGGGTCAAGGCCGTCTCGGAGATCGCGCCGAGCGCCTTGAGATCGACGACATGATCGGGACCAAGCCGCTTGGCATAGCGGGCCGAGAGCGCCGGCAGCTTGGCGCGGATCGTCTCGCGGCATTCCATCTCGATGCGATGGCGCTGGCCGTAGTCGAAGCCGATCGTCTCGACCGTCTCGAAGCGGTCGAGCGCCCAGGCCAGGGCCGTGGTGGAGTCCTGGCCGCCGGAGAACAGGACGAGGGCGCGGGAGGTCATCGCTGTGTCGCCGTCATTGCAAGGAGCGTAGCGACGAAGCAATCCACGGGGACCGGGTCGAACGGTTCAGCCCAGTCTTTCTGGATTGCTTCGCTGCGCTCGCAATGACGGAGAGCGCGCATGCTCAGTCGAACAGGCTCGACACGCTGGTCTCGCTCGCGGTGCGCTCGATGGCCTCGCCCATCAGGCCGGCGATGGAGATGACGCGGATATTGCGGGCGACCTTCACGGCCTCGGTCGGCATGATCGAGTCGGTGATGACCAGTTCCTTGAGCTTGGATGAGGCGATACGCGCGACCGCGCCGCCGGAGAGCACGCCGTGGGTGATATAGGCGAAGACCTCCTTGGCACCCTGCGCGAGCAGGGCGTCGGCCGCGTTCACCAGCGTGCCGCCGGAATCGACGATGTCGTCGATCAGGATGCAGGAGCGCCCCTCGACCGAGCCGATGATGTTCATGACCTCGGACTCGCCCGGGCGGTCACGGCGCTTGTCGACGATGGCGAGCGGTGCGTCGATGCGCTTGGCGAGCGCACGCGCACGAACCACGCCGCCGACGTCCGGCGAGACGACCATGGCGTTCTTCCACTCCAGCCGGTCCTTGATGTCGCGCGCCATCAGCGGGGCGCCGAACAGGTTGTCGGTCGGGATGTCGAAGAAGCCCTGGATCTGGCCGGCGTGGAGATCGAGCGTCAGCACACGGTCGACGCCGGCATGGGTGATCAGGTTGGAGACGAGCTTGGCCGAGATCGGGGTACGGCCCGAGGCGCGCCGGTCCTGACGGGCATAGCCGAAATAGGGGATCACCGCCGTGATGCGCCTGGCCGAGGAGCGGCGCAGCGCATCGGTGATGATCAGCAGTTCCATCAGGTGGTCGTTGGTCGGGAACGAGGTCGACTGGATGACGAAGACATCCTGGCCGCGCACGTTCTCCTGGATCTCGACGAAGACCTCCATGTCGGCGAAGCGCCGGACGGAGGCCTTGGCGAGCGGGATGCTGAGATGATTGCAGATCGCCTCGGCCAGCGGACGATTGGAGTTGCCGGCGACGACTTTAAAATGGGAGGCCATGCCGTAGCGCACCGTTGCATTAAGGCTGAGCAGGGAGGGCCGGCATTGCCGGCTCAATTCGAACGGCTCTTAACAGCGCGGTCGGAAGGAGTCGACCGCTGCAGTGCAATATCGACCGGTAAAAAGCGCAGGGCGCTGCGCCGTGACCCGGAAACCACTGACGCAGCGTCGCTGCGCCGCTCGTGTCAGCTCTTCTTCTTCTTCTCGTCCGTCGCGGCGATGCTGGTGCCGGCCTTGGCAGGCTTCGCGGGCTTCTCGTCGACGGTGAGCGTCTCGACGCCCGGCGCGGTGACGAGGAAGCCGGCGATCGCGTCCATCGAATCCGAGGCAGCCTTTGCGACGATCGTCCGGTCGATGCCGGCCCAGGGGTCAGAGCCGCCGCTGCGCTTGCCGATGCTCTCGCCCTGCACGCGCTGGGCGCGCTGCTTGGTCGAATCGTAGACGTCCCAGACGAAGGCGAGCGAGGTCTGGCCGTCCTCGGTCGGCTGGGCCGTGAGATAGCCCTTGACGCGGAAACGCGCCGGCTTGTTGCCGGGGACGATCTCCATCTTGCGCTCGGCCGCAGCCTCGCCGAGCAGGCCGGCGAAGCTGGTGGTGACGTTTTCCGGCGCGCCGGAGATGCTCTGCACCGAGACCGGGACGCCGGGCGCATCGACGCGCGGACGGGCCGCGGTCTGGGTGGTTTCCTGGCAACCGGCGACAGCAAGCGCCAAAACCGGCCCCAGAACGAGGCCGCTAAAACGGTTGATCATGACGCCTCCCGCCCTTTGGGCTGTGGACTGCTTCGAGATTCCCTGCGCCGCTGTTCTAGGCTTAACGGATGACGAGGTCCAGATCGGGCAGATTCAGCGCCTCGGCGCCACCTTCTCCGACGAGATAGGTCCGGCCCAGGCACATCGCGGTCTCGCTGGCGGAATCCATCAGGATCATATGGGCGAACATCACCATGCCCGGCACGATCGGCCAGTCATTCGCCTCGTAGAACATCGGCCAATCCATCCAGGACGGCGTGAACTTGGCACCCAGCGAATAGCCGCAGGCATTGAGTCGGTGCTGCGCGAGGCCGTGCTCGTCGAAGACGCGGGCATGAGCGGCGAAGACATCGCCGGCGGTGCGGCCGGGCTTGAGTTCCGCCTCGCAGGCGAGCAGCGCGTCGCGAGCGGCGGCGTGGTAGGGGCGGTGAAGCGGGCGCGGCTCGCCGACGACGACCGTGCGCATCGCGGCGACATGGTAGTGCCGGTCGGTGCCGGCGAATTCGAGGGTGATCTGGTCGTTGGCATCGAGCCGGCGGCGGCCGGACTTGTAGCGGCAGAGCAGGGCGTCGCGGCCGGAGCCGATGATGAACTCGTTGGCGGGATAGTCGCCGCCGCCCGCGAAGATCGCATTGTGCTGGGCGGCGAGGATCTCGCCCTCGTCGGCGCCGGCCCGGATCGCAACGAGCGCAGCGCTGTCGGCCGCATCTGCCAGAACGGCGGCGCGCCGGACATAGGTGATCTCCTCCGCCGATTTCACAGCGCGCAGGCGAGTGACGATCGGCGAGGCGTCGACGAATTCGGCCTGCCCGGCGAAGCGGGCTTCGAGCTTGCGGTCATTCGAGGCGACGAGACCGTAGGATTCGAACTCCACGCCGATGCGCTTGCCGGCAAGCCCGAGATCGCGGGCGAGGGCCAGCAGGTCGACTGTGGGATCGGCGTCGCGGCCGTCCTTCCAGATGCGGATGTCGCTGAGATTCGAGGTCTGCTGCGCCTGCCGGAGATCGGCGGAGCGGGTCAGCAGCGCCATGGTTCCATCGGCTTTGACCACGAGGCACTGGAAGAAGCAGAAACCGAAAGTGTCGTAGCCCGTCAGCCAGAACATCGATTCCTGCTGGAACAGGAAGAGCGCATCGAGACGGTCTTTCTGCATCGCGGCCAGCAGGGCTTCGCGGCGGCGGGCGAATTCGGCGGGCGTGAAATGCAGGGCCATGGCGCGTCTCCTCCGGGCGGTCGCGCATGTGAGCGCGCCGGCCATCGCCGGGCAAGCCCGACATCCGGTCGCAATTGCGGGCCCCGCTCGGGCTGCCTATAGGCTGTCGTCAGAGAGTTTCGCCCTCAAGGGAGAGAGCCATGGTGAACCCCGGCAACCGCATCCTCGACGACATCGCCCGCCTCGCCACCGATGCCGCCGGCGCGGCGCAGGGCGTGCGGCGCGAGGTCGAGACGGTGGTGAAGACGCAGATCGAACGCCTGCTGCGCGATCTCGACGTCGTCACCCGCGAGGAATTCGAGGCGGTGCGCGAGATGGCGCTGATCGCCCGCGAGGAGAACGACAAGCTCGCCGCGCGGCTGAAGGCGCTGGAAGAGAAGCTCGGCAAGGCCTGAGAGCGAGCCGGGGTTGTGCTGAAAGCTCTCCTCGGTTGCTCCTAGGTCATGTCCACAGCCATGTGCTGTGGACAGCCCTTCGGGGGGATTGAGCCCGCCGGCCGAATCCGCGGAGCTTGGCGCCGTGTTGGGAGCGTCACAGCGCCTGCGCTATCGTCGGTGGAAAGAATTGATTCGTCGGGCGGATTCGTCCTGCCGCGCCGGATGGGAGCATCTCCGTGAGAGGGGCTCCGGAGGTGTGTTGCGTTCCTTCGGCTTTCCAGTCGCCGTGTTCCCGTTCTCGAACGCGCCGGATGCGTCAGCATCCGGAAGGTGGACCTTAGGGCATGATAGACCTCGATATGGATGCCGAGCTGGATCGGCCTTCCAACCCGCTCGACCTGTTTGAACGCCTTGCCGCTCTCAACGACTGGTCCTTCGATCGCGACAGCGAGGACGAGCTCTCGGTCTCCGTCACCGGCGGCTGGTCGGAATATCATGTCGCGATCACCTGGCTTGCCGAGGTGGAGGCGCTGCATATCGCCTGCGCCTTCGACCTCAAGGTGCCGGAGCGGCGGCGCAGCGAGGTGCTGCAGCTCGTCAGCCTCGTCAACGAACAGCTCTGGCTCGGCCATTTCGACCTCTGGAGCAGCGAGAGCGTGGTGATGTACCGCCACGCCCTGCTGCTCTCCGGCGGCGCCGAGCCGACCGACGAGCAGGCGGCGGCGCTGGTGAAGGCGGCGGTCGAGGCCTGCGAGCGCTACTATCAGGCCTTCCAGTTCGTCGTCTGGGCCGGCAAGACCGCGAAGGAAGGCATGGAAGGCGCCATCCTGGAGACGGTCGGCGAAGCCTGAACCGCCGATTCCCTGTGGGCGGGCTTGACCGGACGGCTGCGGGACGGGAAGGCTCTCGGCCCTGATCGTCCGGGCAGTGGCCCGCGAAACGCCAAGCCTTGAGAGGCCGTCATGTCGAACTCCCTTCCGCAATCGCTCGTGCTCATCGGCGCTGGCAAGATGGGCGGCGCGATGCTGGAAGGCTGGCTGCGCATCGGCATCGATCCCAAGGGAATCAGCCTGATCGATCCCAAGCCCTCGGACGAGATGGTCGCGCTCGCCCAGGAAAAGGGCATGCGGGTCAATCCCGCCGCCAAGGACATCCCTGCCGCAGAAGTCGTCGTGCTCGCGACCAAGCCGCAGATGCTCGATACGGCGGCGCCCGCCGTGCAGGCCTTCATCCATCCCAGGACGTTACTGATCTCGATCCTCGCCGGCAAAACGCTGGGTGATCTCGGTGCGCGGCTGCCCAATGCCAACGCGGTCATCCGGGCCATGCCGAACCTGCCGGCCGCCGTGCAGCGCGGCGCTACCGCGGCTGCTCCCGGCAAAGGTGTGAGCGCGGCCCAGCGCGCCACCGCCGACGCGCTGCTCGGCAGCATCGGCAAGGTCGAATGGCTCGACGACGAGGGGCTGATCGATGCGGTCACCGCCGTGTCCGGTTCGGGCCCGGCCTATGTCTTCCACCTGGTCGAGTGCCTGGCGGCGGCGGGCAAGGATGCCGGGCTGCCTGCCGATGTCGCCGAGCGGCTGGCGCGGGCGACGGTGGAGGGCGCGGGCGAATTGCTGTTCCAGTCGCCGCTGCCTCCGGGAACGCTGCGCCAGAACGTGACCTCGCCCGGCGGGACCACCGCCGCCGCGCTCGAGGTACTGATGGCCGAGGACGGCATGAAGCCATTGATGCGCAAGGCCGTGGCTGCAGCGAAACGTCGCGCCGGCGAGCTTTCGGGCTGAAATCGCGCCGTTTTCGTTGAAAGCTTAACGATTTCAGATTCTTGCATGGCGCATTTTCTTCACGCGAACCGGTTTCCACTTCGCTTGAAAATGCTGCAGGCAGCCTTCCGCCCGCCACGATAGCGGCCTAACCTCCTCTCGACGCGAAGCGAGAGGAGCTGTCCCCATGGCCCGCAAACCCGTTTCCACCTCGCCCGAGGCGCCGGCGGCCAAGCCGGTCGACCCGCGCAAGCGCGCCGTCGATGCGCTGATGACGCTCGCGGCCGAGCGACCTTGGGACCAGATCGAGCTGCCGGATATCGCGACCGCGGCCGGGCTGACGCTCTCGCAGTTGCGCGGGCTGTTCCCCTCCAAGCTCGCGATGCTGGGCGGGGTGACCCGCATCGTCGATGACGCCGTGCTGGCCGGCTCCTCGGATGACCTCACCGGCGAACCCGTCAAGGAGCGCCTGTTCGACCTCGTCATGCGCCGGCTCGATGCGATGGCGCCCTACAAGGCGGGGCTGCGCAAGATCGCGCCGGTCATCCGCCGCGATCCGCTGGCGCTGGCGGCGCTCAATCGCGGGGCCGTCAATTCCTGGCGCTACATGCTGGCTTCGGCCGGCATCCCGACCGAGGATGCGCTTGGGGCTTTGCGCGCGCAGGGCGCGGTGCTGCTGATGGCCCGTGTCTCCGAGGCTTGGCTCGACGATGACGAGCCCGAGCTGTCGAAGACCATGGCGCGGCTCGACCGCGAATTGAAGACGGCCGGGTGCATCATGGCCCGTGTCGAGGATGTCCACCGGCTGACGGCGCCGTTCCGCGGGCTGGCGCGCGCGATCTGCTCCGGGCGGCCGCTGAAGGCGCGCCGGCGCGAACGGGCGTCCGATCGCGGCGAGGACAGTGAGGATTATGCGCCGGCGATCTGAGTGCTGGCCGAACTGTGCATCTCGCGGAATATGGCGAAACTGGGCCAGTGTTAAGCGCGCCTTAGTCAATCCCGGGCGAATGAGGGAGGATTCCCCATCGCGCAGGATACGCGAATGTCGTTCATCAGAAAGCTTGCGACCCTCTCGATCAGCCGTTCCTTCGGTCTGATCGGCGCCTTGGCCGTGTTGATCGCCGCCGGCAGCGTTGGCTACACGCTGAACGCCGCCCGCAACGAGATGATCGCGCTCAAACGGGCGGAGATGAAGCATGCCGTCGAGGCTGCGGCGACGACGGTCAAGAGCTATCAGGCGCGGGTCCAGAGCGGTGAGCTCAAGGAAGCGGACGCCAAGCGGATGGCGATCGAGGCCATCGGCAGCGCTCGCTTCGACGATGGGAACTATTATTTCCTCGTCAATTATGACGGCATCAGCGTCCTGCACGCGAACAAGAAGATCCAGTCGACCGACATGCGCCCGCTCAAGGACGCGGACGGCAAGCTCTTCGTCCAGGAGATGATCGCGCTGGTGAAGGCGAAGACCCAGAGCTTCGTCGACTACGGTTGGCTCAAGGCCGGCGACAAGGAGCCCTCGCTCAAGATCTCCTATGTCATCGGCATTCCGGAATGGCAGTGGCTGGTCGGCTCCGGCCTGCATATGCAGGACGTCGATGCCGCCTTCACGGGCATGGTCGGCGGCGTCGCCAAGGTGTTGGTGCCGCTCGGCCTCATCATGCTCGGTCTCGTGATCGTGCTGAGCCGCCGCGCTTCCGGCATGCTGCATTCGGTGCGTGGCTCGATGGAAGGGCTGGCGGCAGGCCAGCTCGACGCCCCGATCGCGCATCAGGAGCGGTCCGACGAGATCGGCGCGATGGCGCGCACGCTCGTCGTCTTCCGCGATGCCGCTCTCGCCAAGGAGGCCATGGAGGCCGACAAGATCCGCATGGAAGAGGAGGCCGCCGGCCATCGCCATGCCGCCGATGGCGAGCGCCGCCGCAACGAGGCTGACCGGGCCGAGCATGCCCGCGTGCAGGCCGATGTGGTCCATGCGCTCGGCCAGGGCCTGGAGCGCCTCTCTGACGGCGACCTGACCTATCGGATCGAGGACAGCTTCACCGCCGAGTACGTCAAGCTCAAGGACGACTTCAACGGCGCCATCGCCAAGCTGGAAGACGCGATGCACCAGATCGCGACCAATACCGAGAGCATGAAGGCTGGCTCGACCGAAATCAGCCAGGCGGCCGACGACCTCGCCAGCCGCACCGAGCAGCAGGCTTCCTCCGTCGAGGAGACTGCGACGGCGCTCGACGAGCTCACCGCCACGGTCCGTCAGACCGCCGAGAGCGCGCGCCTCGCCAATCAGGCGACGGAGCAGGTCAAGTCCGAGGCCGAGCAGTCGACCAGCATCGTCCGCGATGCGGTGACGGCAATGGGCGGCATCGAGAAATCGGCCCTGGAAATCTCGCAGATCGTCGGCGTGATCGACGAGATCGCCTTCCAGACCAACCTGCTCGCGCTCAACGCCTCGGTCGAGGCGGCACGCGCAGGCGATGCCGGCAAGGGCTTCGCGGTCGTGGCCTCGGAAGTGCGGGCGCTGGCGCAGCGTTCCGCTTCCGCCGCCAAGGAGATCAAGACCCTGATCGACGCTTCGAGCATTGAGGTCGAGAAGGGTGTCACGCTGGTCGGGCAGACCGGTGGCGCGCTCCAGCGCATGGCCTCCGAGATCACCCGCGTCACCGCGCTGGTCGCCGAGATCGCCGGCGCGGCTCAGGAACAGGCCTCGGGTCTCCAGGAGGTCAATTCCGCCGTCGGCGAGATGGATCAGGCGACCCAGCAGAACGCCGCGATGGCCGAGCAGTCGACCGCCGCCGCGCACTCCCTGTCGCAGGAAGCGGACCGGCTCTCCGCGCTGGTCGCGCGCTTCCAGCTCGGTGGCGACGTCGCCCGGCTCAAGGCGATCTCGCAGACGATGCGGGCAGCCGTCGACTCGGCACCGCGCCCGGCGGTTCCGCGCGCCAAGGCCTCCAACGGCACTGTCGCCACCGCGTCGAAGTCCGATGCGCGCGACGACGGGTGGGCGGAGTTTTGAGCGCGCCTTCCGAGCCTGCCGCCCAGATCGGCTTCGACGATTTCCTGAAGGTCGACATCCGTGTCGGCACGATCGTCGAGGCCGAGCCCTATCCGGAGGCGCGCAAGCCCTCGATCAAGCTCGTCATCGATTTCGGTGGCACGATCGGCCGCAAGAAGTCCTCGGCGCAGATCACGAAGCACTACCGGCCGGAGGATCTCCCCGGCCGGCAGGTCCTCGCGGTGGTGAACTTCCCGCCGCGCCAGATCGGCAGGTTCATGTCGGAGGTGCTGACGCTCGGCATTCCCGACGCCGAGGGCGAGGTCGTGCTGATCGGGCCGGGGCAGGCCGTGCCCGACGGCGGCAGGCTCTTCTAGAGCAGTTCCGCAATTCTTTGAATCGCGGAGCTGCTCTAGGCCTTTGTTCTACCACATTTTCTTCACGCGAACCGGTATCCACTTCGCTCGAAAATGCTCTAGCCGGGCAGTTCAGGCTGCAACCGGCCACAGGCCGGTCTGCAAGGTGGTCGGTGCGAATTCGGGCGCCGACCAGCGCAAGGGCAGGGCATGAGCCCGGCGCCAGCCTCGCTCCACATGAAAGCGCCAGAGGCGCTGGGCGCCATCGAGCTGCGCCAGCTCCGGCCCCCGCCAGACGATCTCGGCCTTGCCCTGCAATTGCAGCACGCTGCCCGTCTCGAAATCGACGAAGATCAGTCCGGCCCGCGGCTCCTGCAGCAGGTTTCCGAAGGTGTTGAAGTAGTTGTTGCCGGCGAAGTCCGGGATCGTGAGCGTGTCGCCCTCGATGCGGATGAAGCCCGGCCTGCCGCCGCGATGCGAGATGTCGACGCCGCCGGTTTCGGTCTCAAGGGCGGCCGCGCTGGCGATGAATAGCGTGTCGGCCTGAGTGATCAGCGCCCGTGCCGCAGAATCCAGGCCAGACAGGCTGTCGGGCGTTGCTTCTGGTTCGTCGCCGTCCCGAAGTCGGTCGCGAACCTGAACGTACTTCGCGCAATTTCCGAAGCTCTGCGCCACCGAAACCGTGAAACCATCGGCGTCAAGGCTCTCGATTCGGCCATTGGCGCGGTTGCGGCGGCGGGTCTCGCATTCGAGCCCGAGCAGGCCGATGGGGCTATCCGGCCGGAAAGATTCGAAGGCCGGATCAGCGCTGGACGGCAAGGCCGCGACTGACAACGCGGTCGGGCTCGGGCTCGTGACGAAGCCGGGCGCGGCGGCCAGAGCCGTCGCTAGCGGCCAGCCGTCGCGGTCGAGCACGCCGGCGAAAAGCCAGGGCAATTGGCTGAAGAAGATGCGGTGCTGCTCCGGCATGAACGGACGGATACCAGCGCCGCGCGAGGCGACGCCGGCCAGTGCCTGAGCGGCCAGCTCGCCGGGGTGGAAGGGACCGTCAGGCAGCATCGTCGTCGAGCTCCGGCGGCAGGGGCGAAGGCGGGATCGGCTTGAAGAAGGGCAAGGCCTCGATGCGAGCGATCCAGCGGCGCACGGCCGGATAAGGCTTCAACGAGATGCCGCCTTCCGGCGCATGCGCGACATAGGAGTAGCAGGCGAGATCGGCGATCGTCGGTTGGGCCGCGGCAAGGTAGTCGCGCGCGGCCAGATGCTCTTCCATGAAAGTCAAAAGCCGGGCGGCGATCCGCTTGGCGCGAGCCTTGTCGTCGTTCAGGCCGAACTGGGTGACGAGGCGGGCGATGGAGGGGCCGTGCATGACCTCGCCGGCGGCGATCGAGAGCCAGCGCTGGACATGGGCTGCGCCAACGGGGGCTAGCGGCAGCCAATTGCTGTCGGGGGCATAGCGCCGGACCAGATAGACCATGATCGCGTTGCTGTCGGCGAGAGTGAGGTCGCCGTCCTGGAGCACCGGAATCTGGCCGAGCGGGTTGAGCTTGCGGAAGGCGGCGCCCTGCCGGACATCGGCCGGCGCCGGCTCTATGCGATAGGGCAGGCCGAGTGCGCGCAGCAGCAGTTCGACGCGGTGGGCGTGGCCCGAGAGGGGCGTTCCGTGGAGGATGATCTCTGGCGATGGCATCGTGGTTCTCCTGATTTTGCGGAGCACGATGATCGTTTCGCTGAGATGCCGAAATCTGCTATCGGTTGAACTCAGAATTTCAATTTATGGAACGATGCGATGGACCGGATCGAGGAGCTTGCGATCTTCGTCGCAATCGTCGACGCCGGCAGCCTCGCAGGCGCGGCACGGCGTCTGCGCAAGTCGCGCCCGGCCGTGACACGGGCGCTCGCCGGGCTGGAGGAGCGGGTCGGGACGCAATTGATCGCGCGGACGACGCGGCGCCTGACGCCGAACGATGCCGGCCGGGAGCTCGCTACGTCAGCCCGGCGCCTGCTTACCGACTACGAGGCGGCGCTGGGCGTCGCCGCGGCCGAGCCGGTCAGCGGCCTGTTGCGCATCACGGCGCCGCTCTCCTTCGGCCGGCGGCATGTCACGCCGCTGGTCAACGAATTCCTCGATCGCTATCCGCAGGTGCAGGTCGAGCTCGTGCTGGCGGATCGCAATCTCGACCTGATCGAGGAGGATCTGCAACTCGCCGTCCGGATCGGGCCGTTGCCGAATTCCGGCCTGCTGATGCGCAAGGTCGGGGAAGTCCGGCGCATCCTGGTCGCTGCGCCATCCTATCTCGCAGGCTGCCCGCCGCTCAGGCGTCCGGCCGATATCGCTGCGCATGAGACGATCGCGAGCGTCGCCGCCAACCAGACGCTGACCTGGCGCTTCGGCGGGCCGCGTTCAGGCAGCGCCGTCGTGCTGACGCCGCGCCTGATCGTCAACGAGGTGGAATCGGTGCTGATAGCGGCGCGGGCCGGCCGTGGGCTGGCGCGGGTGCTGTCCTATCAGGCTGCGGATGATCTGGCAGCCGGTACGCTGCTGCGCCTGCTTCCGGAATTCGAGCCGGCACCGCTGCCGGTGCAGCTCGTGGTGCCGGGTGGCCGGCAGCCACCGCCCCGCGTGCGCGCCTTCATCGACCATGCGGTGGCGCGGTTGCCCGAACTCGCGCCGATCGGAACCGGTGGAGGCCGCCCCTAGACCGGCAACCGCACCGTCGCGCGCAGGCCGCCAAGCGGCGAGTCGCCGAGCATGATGTCGCCGCCATGGGCGCGGGCGATGTCGCGGGCGATGGCGAGGCCGAGGCCGGTGCCGCCGCCATCGACATTGCGGGCCTCGTCGAGCCGGAAGAAGGGACGGAAGACGTCCTCGCGCTGGTCCGGCGGGATGCCGGGGCCGTCATCGTCGACCATCACGATCAGGTAGCGCGCGTCATGGGTCGCGCGGATCGCGATGCGGTCGCCATAGCGGGCGGCATTGGAGACGAGATTGGTGAGCAGGCGGCGGAAGGCGTCGGGGCGGATCACGACGAGCGGATCGCCGATCACCGTCAGTTCGGTCTGATGGCCCTGCCGCTCGGCATCGGATTTCAGCTCCTCGAGGAGCGAGCGGATATCGGTCTCGACCGCGGTCTCGCCGGCATCGCCGCGGGCGAAGGCGAGATAATCCTCGAGCATGCGGCTCATCTCGTCGACATCCTTTTCCAGCGCCTCGATCTCCCAGGAGCGCTCCATCAGGGCGAGCGAGAGCTTGAAGCGGGTGAGAATGGTGCGCAGGTCGTGGCTGACGCCGTTCAGCATCGTCGTGCGCTCGCCGATCGAGCGCTCGACGCGCCGCTTCATCTCGATGAAGGCATTGCCGGCGCGGCGGACTTCGCGGGCGCCGCGCGGCCGGAAATCGGCGTCGCGGCCTTTGCCGAAGGCTTCCGCCGCATCGGCGAGCTTCAGGATCGGGCGGATCTGGTTGCGCAGGAACAGCACCGCGATGGTCAGCAGGATCAGCGACGTGCCGATCATCCAGAGCAGGAAGATGTGGCTGTTCGAGGCATAGGCCGCGTTGCGCCTTGTCAGGATGCGCATCACGTCCTTGCCCAGCTTGATGCGGATCTCGATCAGGCTGGAGCGGCCGACCGTGTCGAGCCAGAAGGGCCGGGCGACCTGCTGGCTGAGCTCGGTCGAGAGCGCGTTGTCGAGCAGCGAGAAGAATGGGCGCGGTCCCGGCGCCGGCAGGTCGGAATCAGGGATGATGTCGAGGTCCATGCCGAGCCGTTCGGCGGCGATGCGCGACAGCGTCGCGGTGTCGGCGTCCTGCGGATAGCTCTCATAGACATCGATCAGCATGGCGATGTCGGCCGAGACGGCCGAGGAGAGGCGCTGCGTCACCGTCTGCCAGTGCCGCTCCATGAAGACATAGGCGATGACCGATTGCAGCAGCACGACCGGCGCGATGACGATGACGAGGGCGCGGGGATAGAGCCCCTTGGGCATGTAGCGCGCAACGATCTGCAAGGGCCGGCCGATGCGCTTGAAGGTCGGCCGCACGGCCTTGCCGAGGCTTTCGAGCGCCTGCTCCAACCCGGCGAAGACACGGGCCAGCGCGCGCCTGGCCAGGCGCAGCGCCGATGGGCCGTTCCTGCCGGGTTGCAGCGGTGTCACGTCCGGTCCGTCACCAGCCTGTAGCCGACGCCGCGCACCGTCTGGAGATAGAGCGGATCGGTCTGGTCGCGCTCGACCTTGCGGCGCAGGCGGTTCATCTGGACGTCGACTGTGCGGTCATTGGCAGCAGAACCCTGCGCGGCCAGTTCCTCGCGCGGTACGACCTCGCCGGCGCGCTCTGCCAATGCAGTCAGGATCTCGCGCTCGCGCTCGGTCAGGCGGATCGTCTCTTCGCCCTTGCGCAATTCGCCGCGCGCCAGCCCGTAGATGAAGGGCCCGAAGCGGACGAAGTCGGGGCGCGTGCCGGACTGCGCGGCCTCGACGACCAGCGTGCGCTTCAGGATGTTGCCGAGCCTGAGCAGCAATTCGCGCGGCTCGAACGGCTTCGAGAGATAGTCGTCGACGCCGATCTCGAGGCCGTTGATGCGGTCCTTGCCGTCGGCGCGGGCGGTCAGCATCAGGATCGGCACGGCGGAGCCGCCGCGAAAGCGCCGCGCGAAGTCGAAGCCGTTCTCGCCGGGCATCATCACGTCGAGCACGATCGCGTCGAAGACGAGATTGCCCAGCCGCGTATCGGCCTCAGCCGCGTTGGCAGCCGTCGTAACCCGGTAGCCATTGTCACCGAGGAAGCGCCCCAGCAGTTCGCGCAGGCGCCGGTCATCGTCGACGACGAGGACATGCGGGGCCTCGTCGGGCAGGGGCTTGCGGGCCGGCTTCGCCAGGGTCTCGGTTGCGATCATCTCGCGCCTTTCTCCTGCGCCGGTCTCAGGCCGGCGCGCTCGCGGTGCTGGGCTCCCATAGCATAACCCGCGGGGCCGGTCGCCGCTAAGAGAGCCTAAGGCTTGTCGAGAAGGCGTTCCACCTTCGGCCGCTCGGCCGGATCGATCAGAGCGGCGAGATAGCGCGCGGCGATGGCGGCGGTTTCCGGCGTCGCACCTTCGAGCGCGCGGTTGATGCGCTTCGCCTGGAGGCGGACGAGGCGCAGCGCCAGGTCCTGGCCGGAGGCCGTGGTGTGGAGATGGCGCTGGCGCTTGTCCTGCCGGCCGGTGCGCTGCTCGATGTAGCCCTTCTCGACCAGCTCCTTGAGCACGCGATTCAGGCTCTGCTTGGTGATCTGGAGGATGTCGAGCAATTCGGCGATGGTCAGGCCCGGGCGGCGCTGGACGAAGTGCAGCACGCGGTGATGGGCGCGGCCGAATCCGTAATCGGCGAGGATGCGGTCGGGGTCGCCGACGAAGTCGCGATAGGCGAAGAAGAGAAGTTCGATCAGGTCATGCGGCACCGCCTCGGAGGAGGGCCTGAGCGGCAGGTCGTCAGCGTCGGAGGAGGATGGGGCCAAAACGCACTTCCAAAAATTTGGGTCAGCCTTATTGACATATCTCAGACGGAAGATTACCGGTCAAGGGCGCTGAGCGAACGATTATTTCAAAACGTGCCGCTGCAGCGCAGCTTTAGACTTGAGCTTGCGTTCCGGAAACGGCTGTGCCGGAGTTTCGGAAACAAGCCCCCAGGAGAAGGTCCATGTCAGTCATTCCTTTCGACCAGCGCGACGGCGTCATCTGGTTCGACGGCAAGCTCGTGCCGTGGAAGGACGCGAAGATTCACGTACTGACCCATGGGCTCCATTATGGCTCGTGCATCTTCGAGGGCGAGCGCTCCTATGACGGCGTGATCTACAAGAGCACCGAGCATTCGCAGCGCTTCCACAAGTCGGCCGAGATCATGGATTTCACGATCCCCTATTCGGTCGCCGAGCTCGATGCCGCCAAATATCTCTGCCTCAAGGAGAACGGCCTGAAGGACGCCTATCTGCGCCCGGTCGCCTGGCGTGGCTCGGAAATGATGGCGGTGTCCGGCATCAACAACACCATCCACACCGCGATCGCCGTGTGGGAATGGCCGAGCATGTTCGACATGGCGGCGAAGCTGAAGGGCATCCGCCTCGACGTCGCCGATTATCGCCGGCCCGATCCAGCCTGCGCGCCGGTCCATGCCAAGGCTGCGGGCCTCTACATGATCTGCTCGCTGTCGAAGCATAAGGCCGAGCGCGCCGGCTATGCCGACGCGATGATGCTCGACTACGAGGGCAATGTCGCCGAATGCACCGGCGCCAACATCTTCTTCATCAAGGACGGCGTCATCCATACCCCGCTGGCCGATCGCTTCCTGAACGGCCTGACCCGCCAGTCGGTGATCGATCTGTGTCGCCAGCGCGGCTTCGAGGTGGTGGAGCGCCGCATCCGACCGGAAGAGCTCGAAGGCTTCAACGAGTGCTTTATCACCGGCTCCGCCGCCGAAGTGACGCTGGTCTCGGAGATCGGCCCCTACAACTTCATCACCGGCAACATGGGCAAGGTGATCATGGAAGACTATTCGGCGGCGGTGCGCGCGCAGTCGAAGGCTGCGTAAACCACGCTTCTCCCTCTCCCCTTGCGGGAGAGGGTTGGGGTGAGGGGGCGCGCCAGCCTCACCGGAAGCGTTGCGAGACCCCTCATCCGTCAGCGCTGACGCGCTGCCACCTTCTCCCGCAAGGGGAGAAGGAACCTACTTCCCCTTGCTGCGATACAGCGTGATCCAGTCCTCGGGCGAGATGCCGCGGCATTCGCCCATCATGCTGAACTCGGTTTGGACGAAGGCATTGCCGGTCCAGGCATAGCCGCCGGCCGCGCCGCAATCGCCGATGCCGCGCCCCTTGTCGAAGAAGGCGATGTGGCCGGTGCGCGGATCGAAGCTCGCATTGGTCAAGTCGTTGCCGCCATCGGCGAAACTGAGGGGCGCGGCCTTGGCGGGCTCGTTCTCAGGCATGATGAAGAACGACGACGACAGGTTGTAGGCGCCGCGCGAGCAGGCAAGCGCGACCAATACTCGCTTGTTCCCGAGAGCCCAGGCCTCATCTTGTTCGACGAGAGCGGTATCGTCCTCGCAGGAATCGGGATCCTTCTTCTTCAGTTCGGCACGCAGGCTCGCCGCCTGCTGCTTGCCCGCCTTCATGTCGAGCATGGGCGGCGCCGGGACCGCCGCGATCACCGGAAGGGCCGGGGCGGCTGGCACCGCCGTGCTCGTGCCTTTGCGAACCAGCGCCGAGGTGGTGCCAAGCCGGCCCTGCTGCTCGTCGATCCAGAGCATCGCCGCAACCGAGCCGGCGAGCGAGATGCTGCCGGTCAAGCCGGGCGCGGTGACGGTCAGCTTCGTCGCCTTGCGCGCGGCCTCGATCAAGGCTGCCATGTCATCGGGCGAGAAGGTCAGCTTGGCGAGGTCGGCATCGGCGGTGACGGGAAGCGGCTTGCCGTTCGCTGGGAAGTCGGCGCCGTCGAGCTTGATTTGAACCGTCCGAGGCGGTGTCTTCCACTCACCGCGCAGCCTGAGCACGAGGCTGGCCGTCCCTGCGGGGCCGGCGGGACGTTCGAGGCGCAGATAGGCGATCGGATCGGCCGTTTCCGCCGGCAGCGACAGGGCCGTGCAGGTCTTGACGTTGTCGCAGCCGGCCATCCAGTCGCGAAAGGTCTTCGGCTCCGGCGCCGCTGCCAAGGCAAGCGCCGGGATCGTGGCGAGGCCGGCGACGAGAGCCGCTCCCCTCAGGCTGTCAGGGAGCCTGTTCCCAGCGTTTCGTCGCATCGTCGTCATCCGCCTTGGCTTCGACCCAGCCGCCGAACGTGCCGTCGGCGCGGTGCTCGCGCTTCCAGAACGGGGCACGGGTCTTGAGGTAATCCATCATGAAATCGGCGGCCTCGAAGGCGGCGCGGCGATGGGAGGAGGCCGCCAGAACCAGCACGATCTGCTCGCCCGGCTTGACCAGTCCGAAACGATGGATCGCGACGAGGCCGAGCAATGGCCAGCGGTTGGCGGCTTCAGCCGCGACGCGGGCGATCTCGGCCTCGGCCATGCCGGGGTAGTGCTCGAGCTCCAGCGCGGCGAGCGTGCCAGCTTCGTCGCGGCACAGCCCCGTGAAGGAGACGATGGCGCCGATATCGGCGCGGCCGACCGAGAGCGCGTCGATCTCGTCCTGAAGCGCAAAGTCTTCCCGCTGGATGCGGACGAGGGGAGAGATCACGGCCTCAGCCGCCCGTCATCGGCGGGAAGAAGGCGATCTCGCGGGCCTGGCCCAGCGGGGCCTGCGGTTTGGCATGGACATGGTCGAGCGCTGCCCGCACGATTGTCTCATCGACGAAGGCGGCCTCGTAGCCTTCGCCGCGCGCTTTCAGCCAGCGCACGAGATCGGCAACCGTGCCGAGGTCGGCGGGGATGTCGAGCGTTTCCTCGGGCAGACCGACGCGCTCGCGCACCCAGGCGAAATAGACGATGCGGACGGGCCGCGTGCCTGTGGCTGCCGTGGCTGTCGCGGTGCTCATGGCGTGCGCTCGTCCTCTTCGACGAGGTAGCGGATGCCGGCGTTGAAATAGTCCCAGCCGGTATAGATCGTCAGGCCCGCGGCCGCCCAGAGCAGCACGATGCCGATCATGGTGTTGCCGGGCAGGACCTTGTCGCCTGCCGGGCCGGCGATGAGGAAGCCGAGCGCGAAGAGCTGCGCCGTCGTCTTCCATTTGGCGACCCTGCTGACGGGGACGCTGACCTTGAGGTCGGCGAGGAATTCACGCAGGCCCGAGACCAGGATCTCGCGGCAGAGGATCACGATCGCGGCCCAGAGCGTCCAGCCCTGGATCTGGCCGGTATAGACCAGCATCAGCAGCAGGGCGGCGACAAGCAATTTGTCGGCGATCGGGTCGAGCATGCGGCCGATCGCGGATTGCTGGCTCCAGGCGCGGGCGATGTAGCCGTCGAGATAATCGGTGATGGCGGCGAGCGTGTAGATCGCCAGCGCGATCCAGCGCATCCAATCGTCGCGGGGCCAGAACAGAATCGCCACCAGGGCCGGGATCGCCAGGATCCGCCCGTAGGTGAGGAGGTTGGGCAGCGACCAGGGGCCGCGCCGCCTGATGGCGTCAGGAAGAATCGTCACGAGATGCACCAAAGCAAGCCGGCCGTCGCAGCGTCAACACGCAACAGCGTGAATGTGGCAGAACTTTCAAGCATCGTGAAAGAAATCATGTACGGCCTTCGCCGTTGCCGCATTGACGCCGGGGGTCCGCATGAGATCGTCGAGCTTGGCGCGCTGGATCGCCTTCACCGTCCCGAAATGCAGGAGAAGCGCCCGCTTGCGTGACGGCCCGATGCCGGGGATCTCGTCGAGCGGGTTCTTCATCGTCTCGCGCTTGCGCTTGGCGCGGTGGGTGCCGATGGCGAAGCGATGAGCCTCGTCGCGCAGGCGCTGGATGAAATAGAGGGCCGGGTCGCGCGGCTGCAGCTTGAAGGGCTCGCGGCCCTCCATGTGGAAGGTCTCGCGCATGGCATTGCGGTCTTCCCCTTTGGCGATGGCGACGAGCGGGATATCGGCCGCGCCGAGTTCCTTCATGATCTTGAGCGCGGCGGTGAACTGGCCCTTGCCGCCGTCGACGATGACGAGATCCGGACGGGACGGGAAGCCGTCCTCGTCCTTGCGGGGCTTCGCTGCCTTGCGCGGCTTCTTCTGCGGGGCTTCGTTCTGGGGAGTGCCGTCAGGCGCGTCTTGAAGGATGATCGTCGAGGCTACGTTGCCCTCCGGAGCATCCTTCGAGGTGGCCGCGTCGACGGCCTCCTCGGGATGAGGGGCGAGGAAAATGCCTTCCTCCTTCGCAAGCTTCGCGAAACGGCGCGTCAGCACCTCGCGCATCATGCCGAAATCGTCGCCGGCGATGGTGTCGGTCGAGATGTTGAAGGTGCGGTACTGGTTCTTCACGAAGCCTTCCGGCCCGGCGACGATCATGCCGCCGACGGCGTTCGTGCCCATGATGTGGGAGTTGTCGTAGACCTCGACCCGGCGTGGGGCGGTCTCCATGCCGAAGGCGGCGCCGAGCGCGGCGAGCAGCGATTGCTGCCCGGCATTCTCGGCGAGCTTGCGCGAGAGCGCTTCGCGGGCGTTCTTGACGGCATGGGCCATCAGGTCGGCGCGTTCGCCGCGCTTGGGATGGGCGACCTCGACCTTGCGCCCGGCGCGGGCCGAAAGCGCCTGGCCGATCAGTTCGATCTCCTCGACCGGGTGCGAGAGCAATACGAGGCGCGGCGGCGGCTTGTCGTCGTAGAACTGGGCGACGACGGAGGCGAGCACTTCGGCCGGCGTCAGCGAACGGTCGGCCCTTGGGAAGAGGGCGCGGTTGCCCCAGTTCTGGTGGTTGCGGAAGAAGAAGATCTCGACGCAGAAATGCCCGGCCTGCTCGTCGATGGCGAAGACGTCGGCTTCCTCAACGCCTTGCGTATTGATGTCCTGCCCCGCCTGCACGGCCGAGAGCGCGGCGAGCCGGTCGCGGTAGCGCGCCGCCTTCTCGAATTCGAGCTCCTCCGCCGCTTCCTGCATCCGGGCGGACAGCAGTTGCTTCACCGCCGAGGAGCGGCCGGAGAGGAAGTCGCGAGCCTGGCCGGCGAGCGCCTGGTATTCGGGGATCGAGACCTCGCCCGTGCAGGGGCCGGAGCAGCGCTTGATCTGGAAGAGCAGGCAGGGGCGCGTGCGGTTCTCGTAGAAAGAATCCGAGCAGGTGCGGATCAGGAAGGCCTTCTGCAACGCGTCGATGGTGCGCGTCACTGCCCAGACCGAGGCGAAGGGGCCGAAATAATCGCCCTTGCGATGGCGTGAGCCGCGATGCTTCAGGATCGCCGGCGCGTCATGGTCGCCGGTCAGCAGGATGTAGGGGAACGACTTGTCGTCGCGCAGCAGCACGTTGTAGCGCGGCCGGAGCTGCTTGATCAGGTTCGACTCGAGCAGCAGCGCCTCGGTCTCGGTACCCGTGGTGACGAACTCCATGTTCGCCGTCTCGGCGATCATCCGGGCGACGGCGTTGGTATGCGCCATGCCGCGCGCATAGGAGGTCACGCGGTTCTTCAGGCTCTTGGCCTTGCCGACATAGAGCACCTCGCCGGCGCGATCGAACATCCGGTAGACGCCCGGCTTGTTCGGCAGGTGCTTGGCGAATTGCTGGATGATTTCGATGCCGGCCTTGAGCGCGCCGGGCGCCGTCTCGCCGAGATCGAGCGTCGGTTCGGCGGGGAGGGCGTCCTCCTCGTCCTCGAACTCGTCCTGCGGAAGATCGTCCTGGCGTTCGCGACTCATGGTCTGCATGTAGGATGCCGGAACGGCTTCGTCATGTCAGGAGCGGCGGCGATTCAACGCTGAATCAACAGCCGTGTGCTTCTCGGTGAGGGCGATTTCGAGAAGAAGCCACGATGGTTTTTCGAGGTTGTTTTTTGTCTTTGGCGCCGCTCATTTTCGTTTTCCTGAAATCGTCTTTCTGTTTTCGATTTGACATCAGGCCGATGAGCGCCTATCTGTTAAATTCGATTTAGGCCTGATGACTTGGCCATTCGCGCCCTTTGAGCGCGACATGCTGATGATTTTCTTCCTCTGATCGAATTCGCCGCCGCATGTTTTCCATGGGGCTTGGATAAGCATGTTTGCGGGAGGCTCATATGGCTTCTGGTTCTGTCAAGTGGTTCAACGCCACCAAGGGTTTCGGTTTCATTCAGCCTGACGATGGCGGGCAGGACGTTTTCGTCCATATCAGCGCTGTCGAGCGCGCCGGTCTGCGCGATCTGCGCGATGGCCAGAAGATTTCCTACGAGATCGTTCAGGATAAGCGGTCCGGCAAGAGCTCGGCCGACAACCTGCGGGCTGAGTAACCGTTCCGGAGCGGAACGACGACGCTTTGAGGCGACCACGGATGTACCGGCGCCACGACACGAAGTTTCGCACCAAGCGGTGAGTGAAGGGTCGGGACCAACAAGCCCGGCCCTTTGTGCTTTCTGGAAAGGATAACCATGCAAGTTCTCGTCCGGGACAACAATGTCGAGCAGGCGCTGCGCGTCCTGAAGAAGAAGCTGCAGCGCGAAGGCGTGTTTCGCGAGATGAAGCAGCGCCGCGAATTCGAGAAGCCGTCTGAGCGCCGTGCCCGGGAGAAGGCCGAGGCGGTCCGGCGCGCCAAGAAAGCTGCCCGCAAGCAGGCGCAGCGCGAGGGTTTGCTGCCGGCTCCGAAGCGCAAGGTGCCTGTTGGAAGGGGCCGCCCCGGAGCAGGAGCCGGTGCGCCACGTCCGGCCGCCGTCTGATCGACGACGGTCGATCCCGCGCCTGTTAAGTAGGAGTTTCCGATGTCGAGCCGCAACATGAAGCTGGACGAGATCAAGGCGCGAGCGCAGGCGGCGTTCGAGAAGACCGAGCAACGTCGGCAGGAAGCCCTTGTCGCGTGGCAGGCGGTCGAGGACGAAGCGAGCGCGGCCCGGCTCAAGACCGAAAAGCTGCGGGCCCTGCGTCTCGCCCGAGATGCCGAGGAGGCTGCTGCCAAGGAGGCTGCCGCCAGCACTGCCCCGCCGGCAAAGCGTCCACGACGGGTTGCGGCAAAATCGCTCTGACATTTCCCTATTGACGATGCTTCGGACAGGCGGCCATCACCACGGGCCGCCTGTCGGCGTTTCGGCCGGGTTGGCGCGCGTTCGGAGACGGGAGCACGCGTTCGATGAACAGGCTGTTTCCGACATCAGGCTGCATCATCCTGCTCAACGGTGCGTCGAGCAGCGGCAAATCCGCGTTGGCTCGCGCGATCCAGGCGCGGATCAATCCGCCGTTCTGGCACATCTCGATCGACCATCTCCGCGATTCCGGCGTGCTTCCCACGGCGCGGATCAGGAGCGGCAAGTTCGACTGGCGAGCCATGCGGGAAGCCTTCTTCCTCGGCTTCGAACGCTCGCTGCTCGCCTATGTCGAGGCTGGCAACGACCTCATTGTCGAACACATCATGGAAAGTGAGGCCTGGCTGCTCCGGCTCGCCGATACGCTTGCCGGCCATGACGTGTTCTTCGTCGGCGTCCATTGCGCGCTGGAAGAGCTCGAGCGGCGCGAGCGCGAGCGTGGCGACAGGCCGATCGGCGATGCCCGACGCGACTTCCACCGCATTCATTCCTATTGCCTTTACGATATCGAGATCGATGCGATGCAGGACCGGGAGGCCAATGCCGACGCTGTCATCTCCGCGTGGCGGGATCGCTCGCGGCCTTCGGCTTTCGAACGGCTGCGTGAGCGGCGCGATCGGAGCTGAGCGCCGCTGTCCAAAAAGCTCCGCCATGTCGCCGGTGCGCGGGCTCTGCCTTCAAATGCAGAGCGAGGGGACTGCCGTCCTCGCCAGGCCACGCCAATATGAAAGGCATAGGCCCGCGCCACTCATCACCCGAGGATCGAAACCCATGTCCCAGTCCGACAGCGTTCGCATCGTTCTCGCCTCCCGTCCGGAAGGGCGCCCGAGCCCGCAGAATTTCCGGCTGGAGCACGCCGCCATCCCGGCGCCCGCCGAGGGGCAAGTGCTGCTCAAGATCCTCTATCTCTCGCTCGATCCCTATATGCGCGGGCGGATGAGCGCGGCGAAATCCTATGCGGCCGCGACCGAGATCGGGCAGCCCATGGAGGGCGGGACCGTCGGCGAGGTTATCGAGAGCCGCGATCCGGCCTTCAAGCCGGGCGATATCGTCCTCTCCCATTCGGGCTGGCAGTCGCACGCGGTGGCGAATGCCGCACAGTTGCGGAAGCTCGACCCGAAAAGCGCGCCCGTCACCACGGCGCTCGGCGTGCTCGGCATGCCCGGCTTCACCGCCTATGCCGGTCTGCTCACTATCGGCCAGCCCAAGCCGGGCGAGACGGTCGTGGTCGCGGCGGCGAGCGGACCAGTCGGTTCGGCCGTGGGCCAGATCGCACGAATCCAGGGCGCACGGGCCGTGGGCATTGCCGGCGGCCCCGAGAAATGCGCTTTTGTGCGCGACGCCTTCGGCTTCGACGCGGTGATCGACCATCGCGATCCCGATATGGCGGCCAAGCTCTCCGCCGCCTGCCCGGATGGCATCGACGTCTATTTCGAGAATGTCGGCGGCCATGTCTGGGATGCGGTCTTCCCGCTGCTCAACACCTTCGCGCGCATCCCGGTCTGCGGGCTCGTCGCGCAATACAATGCCAGTGGCGAGTTTCCGGGGCCGGACCGGCTGCCGGGCATGATGCGGCAGGTGCTGTCGAAGAGCCTGACGATCCGCGGCTTCATCCAGCGCGAATTCGCGGCCGTTCAGGGACCGACGTTCCGGGAGGAGATGGCGCGCTGGATCGCGGAAGGCGCGGTCAGGTACAAGGAGGACATCGTCGCGGGGCTGGAGAACGCGCCGGAGGCCTTCATCGGCCTGCTGGAGGGCAAGAATTTCGGCAAGCTGATCGTCAGGCTCTGAGCCCGACGCGCCACGCGCCAGCCTTTTTTCTTGACCATTGAGCGGGCGCGCGGCCATCACCATGCGCCCGCCATCGGAAATTCCCATGCCCGTATTCGCCATTCCCTTCCCGATGATCGACCCTGTTGCGGTGCAGCTCGGGCCCTTGGCGATCAAATGGTACGGGCTGGCCTATGTCGTCGGGCTGCTCGGCGGCTGGTGGTATGCACGCCGCCTCGTCGCCTCCGACAAGCTGTGGGGCGGTCGGCCGCGGCCGCAGCCGGCCGAGCTCGACGACATGCTGCTCTTCGTCGCCTTCGGCGTCGTGCTGGGCGGGCGGATCGGCTTCGTGCTGTTCTACGACCTGCCGCGCTATCTGGCGCGGCCCCAGGATATCCTGGCGATCTGGCAGGGCGGCATGTCGTTTCATGGCGGGCTGATCGGCGCGACGCTGGGCCTGTGGCTCTTCGCGAGGCGGCTGAAGCTGCCGGCGCTGTCGGTGTTCGATCTCGCTGCCGCGGTGGTGCCGATCGGGCTCATGCTCGGGCGCATCGCCAATTTCATCAATGGCGAGCTCTGGGGCCGGCCGGCGCCCGACTTCCCCTATGCCATGGTGTTCCCGAATGGCGGGCCGCTGCCGCGCCATCCGAGCCAGCTCTACGAGGCCTTCACTGAGGGGCTCCTGCTCTTCGTGCTGGTGAACCTGCTGGTCCGTTTCGGCGGCTTCCGGCGACCGGGCCTTGTCGCGGGCGTCTTCGGCATGGGCTATGCGGTCGCCCGCACGGTTTGCGAATTCTTCCGCGAGCCTGATCCGCAGCTCGGCTTTCTGTTCGGCACATCGGTCGACGCGCTCTCGGGCGGCATCACCATGGGCATGCTGCTCTCGCTGCCGGTGTTCTTCGCCGGTCTCTGGCTGGTGCTGCGCAGCCGGCGCGGGATGCCCGGCGGGGCGCGGGTGTGACCAAGCTCAAGGCCGAGATCATCGATCTGATCCGGCTGGAAGGCCCGATCGGGATCGGCCGCTACATGGCGCTGGCGCTCGGCCATCCCCGCCATGGCTACTACATGACGCGCGATCCCCTGGGGGCCGAGGGCGATTTCACCACGGCGCCCGAGATCAGCCAGATGTTCGGCGAACTGATCGGGCTCTGGGCGGCCCATGCCTGGCAGGCGATGGGGGCGCCGGCGCGTTTCCGGCTTGTCGAGCTTGGGCCGGGGCGCGGCACGCTGATGGCCGACATGCTCAGGGCGACGCGGATCGTGCCGGGATTCCAGCACGCCCTTTCGGTGCATCTCGTCGAGACTAGCCCGGTGCTGCGTGCGCGGCAGGCGGCGGCGCTGAAGGGTTTCGAGCCAGTCTGGCATGACACCGTCGCGGGTGCGCTCGACGGCCCTGTGATCGCAATCGCCAACGAGTTCCTCGACGCCCTGCCGCTCGACCAGTTCGTGATGACGCCGGAGGGCTGGCGTGAGCGATTGGTCGGGCTTGGCGACAACGGCGATCTCGCCTTCGGTTTGTCCGCTGCGGGCGAGAACGAGCTGAAGATCGTCGCGCCTGTCGGCCATGTGTTCGAGCAGCCATCGATCGCCCTCGACATCGTCGCGCAACTCGCCGGCCACATTTCTTCGGCGGGCGGGGCGGCGCTGTTCATCGATTACGGATCGGTGCGTTCGGGCTTTGGCGACACGCTGCAGGCGATGAAGCGGCATGACTTCGTCGCGCCGCTGGCTGAGCCCGGCGAGGCGGACCTGACCGTCCATGTCGATTTCGAAAGGATGGGCGAGGCGGCGCTCAAGGCGGGCGCGGCTGTGTACGGGCCGGCGACACAGCGGGATTTCCTGCTGGCGCTGGGGCTGCCGCAGCGGGCGCAGGCCTTGTCCCTCAAGGCGAAGCCAGATCAGCGCGCCGCGATTTCCGCCGCCTTCGACCGCTTGATCGCAACGGGCGAGACCGGCATGGGGGATTTGTTCAAGGTTATCGCGCTATCGCAGCGGAGCCTGCCGCCCCTGCCCGGATTTGACCTTCATCGGCTGCCAGATCAGGGCTGAACGCGAGCGGAGCCGTTCGCGGCCTTGTGCCACTATTATTTCATCGCATTTTCTTTACGCGAACCGGTGTCCACTTCGCTCGAAAATGCTCCAGCCGGACGACGCCCATGTTCATTACCGCCCGCGAACTCGCCGGAGAAGCCGGCATCCGTCACGCCTTCTTCACCCGCGAGGGCGGCGTCTCGACCGGCATCTACGCTTCGCTGAACGGCGGGCTCGGCTCCTCCGACGATCCAGCGGCGATCACCGAGAACCGGGCCCGGATGGCGCGCCATCTCTCCGTCGATCCCGAGAAGCTGATCAGCCTCTATCAGGTCCATTCCGCCGATGTGGAAGTCGTGACCGGTCCCTGGCCGGGCGAGCGGCCCAAGGCCGACGCGATGGTCACCACCGCCTCGCATGTCGCGCTCGGCGTCTCCACCGCCGATTGCGGACCGATTCTCTTCGCTGATGGCGAGGCGCGCGTGATCGGCGCCGCCCATTCCGGCTGGAAGGGCGCCTTCACCGGCATCGTCGGCGCGACGGTGACGGCGATGGAGAAGCTCGGCGCTCGCCGGGAACGCATCACCGCGGTGCTCGGCCCGACGATCAGCGCCAAGGCCTATGAGGTCGGGCCGGAATTCATCGAGCGCTTCAAGGCCGAGAACCGGACCTATTCGCGCTTCTTCGTCCCCTCCGAGCGCCCGGCACGCGCGATGTTCGACCTGCCGGCCTTTATCGGGCTCAAGGCGCAGGAGGCGGGAATCGGCCGCTTCGTCGACATGGGCCTGTGCACTTATGGCGACGAAAAGCGCTTCTTCAGCTATCGGCGCACCACGCATCGCGGCGAGCCCGATTACGGCCGCCTGATCGCGGCGATCGTGCTCGACTGAACGAATAGCGGTTGATGGAGTGGTGCGGCGGCTTGTCGCACTGCCCCTGCCGATGCATCGTCCCGTTTGCCGGGGGAATGCATCGCTTCCTCGCGGGCGCTCGTCCTCAGGCGATGCATTGAGATGCGGGAGCCGAGATGGAACAGATCCTGATGAACCTGATCGCCGGGGCGATCGGCGGCAATGCGGCCGGCAAGGCCAGCCCGAGCTTCGATCTCGGTACGATAGGCAACACGATCTCCGGTCTCGTCGGCGGCGGCGTGCTCGGGCAACTGATCCCGATCCTGCTGCCGGCGATCAGCGCGGCGGCGCAGGGCGGCAATCTCAGCGTCGGCGGCATCCTGACCAACCTGATCGCGGGCGGTGCCGGCGGCGCGATCCTGACCGCGATCATCGGGGCGGTGAAGAACAAGGCGGCCTGAACCAGTCGTCCCCGGTTCCATGAAAGCCCCGGCTCCTTGCGGAGCCGGGCTGTGTACGATGCAGGGCCGCGATCTTGCGCGATGGCTTCGGTGGCGGCGATGCTCGCCCTGCCGGAAAACACCGCGAGGAAGCCTTGTCCCGCTCGATCACCTATTACTTCTCACTGCATTCGCCCTGGACCTATCTCGGCAATGCGGCCTTTCACGAGATCGCCCGCCGCCACGGCTGCGGGATCGACTACCGGCCGATGCCGTTGCGGTCCGTCTTCGACGAGACGGGCGGCTTGCCGCTGCCGAAGCGCCATCCGGTGAGGCAGCGCTATCGGCTGCTCGATCTCCAGCGCTGGCGGGCGGCGCGCGGCCTGCCGCTCGTGCTGCAGCCGAAGCATTTTCCCTTCGATCCGTCGCTGGCCGATCGGATGACGATCGCGATCCTCGCCCGGGGCGGCGATCCCTTCGCCTTCATCAGTGACGTGATGGCCGGCTTGTGGGCGCGCGACGAGGACATGAGTCGGCCCGAGGCATTGCTGGCTTGTGCGGCGCGGGCGGGCTTCGACGGGGCGGCGCTGCTCGATGCGGCCGAAGGTTCTTCGGTCAGGCTCCGATATGAGGAGGCGCTCGGCGAGGCCGTAAAGGCCGGCGTCTTCGGGGCACCGAGCTATGTGCTCGATGGTGAGGTGTTCTGGGGGCAGGATCGGCTTGACCTGCTGGATTCGGCGCTTGCCAGCGGCCGTGGGCCCTATCGCGCAGAAGGCGCCGTCTGACGATCAGCCGATGATGTCGGGCGTGCGCCAGCCGAGATGCTGGCCGGCATCGACGGCGATCATCTGGCCGGTCACGGAGTTGGCGCGAGCAAGGTAGAGTACCGCTTCGGCAATTTCTTCCGGCACGACCCTGTGCCCGAGCAGGGTCCCTGCGGCTTCCTGCTCCAACCGGTCCACGCCGTCATAACTGTTGGGAAAGGTCGGGCCGGGGCCGACGGCGTTGACGCGGATGCGCGGGGCCAGCGCCTGCGCCAGCGTTCGGGTCGCCGTGAGCAGGGCCGCCTTGGTCAGGGTGTAGGAGTAATATTGCGGCGTCAGCTTCCACACGCGCTGGTCGACTATGTTGACGACGGCGCCTTTCGCATCGGCGGGGAGCCGTTCGGCCATGATGCCGATCAGTTGGGACGGCGCGCGCAGGTTGATCGAGAACTGACGGTTCCAGGTGGCGATGTCGAGCGAGCGGACGTCGTCGGCAACGAAGCTTGCCGCATTGTTGACCAGAAGCGTGACCGGGCCGAGCGCTTCCTCCGCTGCCGGAATCAGGGTCGCCACCTCGGCCGGGTCGACGAGGTCGGCGCCGAGCAGACAGGCCCTGGCGCCGGCTGCTTCGAGTTTCCTGGATAAGGCCTCGGCGTCTTCGCGGCTGCCGCCGTGATGGATCGCGACCGCATAGCCGGCATCCGCGAGCTTCTCGACGATGGCGCGGCCGATTCGCCTGGCGCCGCCCGTGACCAGCGCGACCTCAGTCATTGCGGCCATCGCGATTCGCGGGAGGCGTGGCGGCCTGGGACGAGGCGCGCCGTTGCAGGCGGCGTTCCCAATGCTTGGCGACCCGCAGATAACGGTAGAAGGCGTAGTTCATCGCGGTCATGAAGCCATAGATGCCACGCAGCGCGTGGCGACGCCCGATATAAGCCTTGATAAAATTGGCGGGAAACTCGGCGACCAGCCGAAAGACCGAGAGCGTGCCACCGCGAGCGTCGAGATCATCGGCCTGCGCGTCGCTATAGGCATTGAGCTTGTCCATCTGTTCTCCGAGCGAACGCACAGAGAAGTGATGTACTGTTCCACGCAGGCGGCCGACGCTGGCATCGGGAGCTAGATCGACACGATCATGCACCGGGGAGGGCGAATAGCGGCCCTTGCTCTTGCGATAGAGCCGCACGGGCGCGAGCGCGTAGGCAAATCGATGTGGTGCGCCTTCGCCGGGAAAGATCTCGGCGATTCTCACCCTGTAGGCGTCCTTCGCGGGGGCGCAGGCGGAGAAAAGCGCGGCGATTTCCGCGGCAAGATCGGGCGGAATCACTTCGTCGGCATCGAGGTTGAGCAGCCAGTCATGGCGGCATTGCTCCTCGGCGAAGCGCTTCTGCTGGCCATAGCCCGGCCAGGCATTGAAAATGACGCGGGCACCGAGCGATTCGGCCAAGGCTTGCGTGCCGTCGGTCGAACCGGAATCGACGACCACGACGTCATCGCTCAGCCCGCGCGCGGCTTCGATGGTCCGGCCGATCCGGTCCGCCTCATTCTGGGCGATGATGAAAATCGAAAGAGGTGGCACTGTCTTCTTGGATTCCTGCTTGCCTCAAGGCTTAAGCACGGTCGCGCCGGAGCGGCAAGGCAGGTCAAAAAAGCCGCAATCTGCTCGGGAACCTTGGGAAAGCTCCGGCGTTTTCAGGCGGGCACGCGTTCTTGCGTTCGTAGGCTGCGGAGATGCTGTTAGTATTCAATTTACCGTATTGGCTAACCGCAGTTTGGTTAACTCAATTTTACCTGTTTGCGTTCAGTTATCGCATTCGTGCCGCATTTCTGCCGCGGTCTGCAAGGCAGATGTGCTTCCGATGCAACAGACAAAGCCGGCTCCCGGTCTTATAACGGGTCCATCGAAATCAACCGCCGGGTTTTCCGGCGATAGCGACGACTAAGGAGTTTGTCATGAAGAAGTATCTGCTTGCGAGCGTTGCCGCGCTCGGTCTCGTCGCCGCTGGCGCCGCTTCGGCCGCTGACCTGCCGTCCCGCAAGGGCCCGGTCGCGGCTCCGGTTTACGTTCCGGCCTTCACCTGGACCGGCTTCTACGTCGGTGCCAACGCCGGCTACGGCTGGGGCAACGTGAACACCAACGGTGGCTTCGCCATCACCAACACCGGTGACCTCAACGGCTTCGTCGGCGGTGGTCAGGTTGGCTACAACTATCAGATGGGCCAGTTCGTCGTCGGTCTCGAAGCCGATATCCAGGGTGCTGACCTCAGCACCGGCAACACCTTCGCTGGCCTGCGCGTCAAGACCGACTATTTCGGCACGGTTCGTGGCCGCGTCGGCGTCGCCTTCGACCGGTTCATGCCCTACATCACCGGTGGTTGGGCTTACGGCAACGTGAAGACCTCGTTCCCGGGCGTCTTCGCCGTCTCGTCGGATAACAGCCACACCGGCGGCTGGGCTCTCGGCGGCGGTCTTGAGTATGCCTTCACCAACAACATCATCGCCGGCGTCGAGTACCTCTACGTCGACCTGGGCGACAAGCGCATCCTGAACACCGGCACCAAGATCGGCACCGACTTCTCGGTCGTCCGCGCCCGCCTCAGCTACAAGTTCTGATCCTCTCCCTCCGGAGACAGAACGGACCCGGTGGCTTCGGCCACCGGGTTTTTTCTGGTCTGGACGGCGACGACTTCTGCGAACGCAGATACGAAAACGCCGGCGACCGAGGTCGCCGGCGTTTTCGTCAGGGGCGCCTGGTTGGGGTGTTTCGATCAGCCCTTGAAGCGGGTCTGTTCGAAAGCCGGCACGCGGGCGGCGAAATCATCGAGCCAGGCGACGAGCTTCGGATGGCCGGCCCGCCATTGTCCTGCGAAGCGCAGATCGAGATAGCCGAGGGCGCAGGCAAGGGCGAGCTCGCCGATGCGCGGGCGGTCCGTGAAGGCGGGCGGCGCGGCTTCGAGCGCTTCCAGGCCGCGTGCGACCTTGCCATCCTGATGCGCGACCCAGTTGGCGTTGCGGCCTTCCTCGGGGCGGAAGCGCCCTTCATAGACCTTGAGCAAGGCGGCGTCGCAGATGCCGTCGGCCAGCGCCTGCAGTCGCAACTGGGTGAAGCGTGCTTCTCCGGCCGGAATGAGCTTCCCGCCGCTCAGATGGTCGAGATAATCGACGATCACGCGAGAATCGAACAGCGTCGTGCCGTCCTCCAGCACCAGCGTCGGGATCTTGCCGAGTGGATTCTGCTGGCGCAGGACCTCGGACGGGTCGTTCGTATCGGCGGCGACGATCTCGATCCTGTCCATCAGCCCGAGTTCGATGGCCGCCATCTTGACCTTGCGGCCGAACGGAGAGGCGGGAGAGGAGCGCAGGACGAGCATCGGCGGTATCCTTGATGCGGAACGGAGAGCGATCGATCAGCCGTCGGGGCGGATCGCCTCGCAGTGATAGCGCGGGCGCGGCCCCTGGGCGAGCCGTTCAGTCAAGGCTGGCAGCAAGGTTTCCGCTTCCTCGGTCAGACGCCAGGGCGGGTTGACGATCAGCAGACCGGTGGCGCTGAGCCCGCCGGCAGCTTCCGGCCGGTCGACATCGATCTCCAGACGCAGCAGCCGGCCGATGCCGGCGTCGAGCACCGCGTCCATCAGGGACACGACGCCGCTGCTGCCCTTGATCGGATACCAGAGCGCATAGATTCCGGTCGGCCACTTGCGGTACGCCGCGATGAACTGGGCCGCGAGCGTGGCGAACTCGTCCTTCTCCTCGAAGGGTGGGTCGATCAGGACGAGGCCACGGCGTTCCTTCGGAGGGACATTGGCGCGGAGCGCCGTCCAACCGTCGATGGCGAGTGGCTTGCAGCGCTTGTCGCGGCCGATCGATTCGGCGAGCTTCCTGTAGGTTGGCGGATGGAGTTCGGCCGCGATCAGCCGGTCGTCCGGCCGCATCGCATGACGGCAGAGCCAGGGCGAGCCGGGATAGGCGCCAGCGCCATGGAGCGCGCGGGCGCCTTCCAGGGCGGCACGATAGGGAGCGAGCAGCGCCTCGACGGCAGGGGACAGTGGTGAGCGGTCGATCCGCGCCACGCCGTCCTTCCATTCATGCGTTCTCAGCGCCTCTTCCGAATCGAGATCGTAGCGGCCGCTGCCGGCATGGGTATCGATGATGCGGTAGGGCGTCGGCTTGGCGTTGAGATGCAGCAGGATGCGCGTCAGCACGACATGCTTCAGCACATCGGCGAAGTTTCCGGCGTGGAAGCCATGACGATAGTTCATGCTGCCGTTGGTAGAGGAAGCCGCTCCTCACCGGAAGCGGCAAAGTCTGGCCGTGTCCGGCTTTCAGCGCGGCGCGACGACCGTGAACTCGCGGGAGCGGCAGCCGGAGCGGTCGACCTGCTGGCAGGAGCGGAAATCGCGCAGATCCCGCGTGAAGCAGATCTTCACTTCCTGCAGCGCGCCGCGCTTGCAGGCGACCGACATCATGTCCGGGCGCAGGCCGGGGTTGGCGGCGGCGAAGGCGCGCTCGAGATCGATCGCAGTCCAGCTCTGGTCGCGCTCTGCCTTGGCGAGCGTCGGCGGGATGACCACCTTCTCACGGGCGCGGCGGACATCGCGGAAATAGTCGCTCGGGCTGGAGCCGGTGCAGGTGCCGTGCTTGCGCCACTGATAACGGGCGAGGCCCTCGCTCGGGAACAGGCCCTCGGCCTGCTCCATCGCGATCCGCGAGGGCGAGCGGCCAGCCGGGCCGCATTCGCTGGGATAGCCGCGTTCGTTCTGCGGCCAGAGACCGTGCACGACGAAGCGCAGGCCGGCGCCTTCGCCGCACTGCTCGCGATTGCGCGTGCGATCGCCGTCGAGCTCGCAGAAGCCCGGCGACCAGGAGAGCGCCAGGACATAAAAGTCGAAATCGCCCGGCGCACTGCTACGCTGGCCAAAGCCCTGCGCGTGGCCGGCTCCCGCGAAGCCGAACAGCGCCAGAGCCGCGATCGCCAGCCGCTTCATCATCGGATTGCCCGTGATCAGGGGCGCGCCATCTGGCAATCGGGTGCATAGGTGCGCTGGCGGTCGAGACCGTGCACGCACCAGTTGACGTTCCAGGTCAGGCCGAACAGGCCGAGGCTCTCGCGCACGGAATAGTCGACGCGGCGGAACTTGCCGTCGTTGAGCAGGACGCGGCCGCTGCAGAAACGACGCGGGATGAAGTCGTCGCCCCAGCTGCGGAAGCCGATCTGTGTAACGCGATCATAGGACAGGGCCTGGAGCGGACCCCAATAGGTATCTTCACGCGAATTGAAGCGGTTCGTCACTGCGCCCAGCACGGCGGGATCGTCGCAGCCGGGGAGATTGCCGGTCATCGGGAAGGTGCGATTCTCAGCCCGGTCGGCAGGGTGGACGAAGCGGCCGTTCGCGGCGCCGGCGGCAAAAGCCGTGAGGCAGGCGAAGGAGACAAGGGCGGTTCGCAGCAGGGCGCGGCGCATCGAATCAAGCCTCGTATGTGAGGGCGAAGATACGGCGCACGATGGCGATGTGCCGGCCACCGGTCAAGGCGGCAGGCGAAAGGACGGCGCCATGCGGCGAAGGGGCGGCCGGCAGGAGCCTCCCGTGCTGGCGCAGAGAGCTGCGATCGGCCAGATTGGCCGGAGAAACGCGGGGAAACGACATCATGGACTGCTTCGATGATCCGGCGGCGCGCATCGAGGATGCCGAGGCCTTGCGCGACCATGTCGGCCCGGTCTCGCCGCTCGCGACCGGCAAGGTGCTGCGCCGGCTCGACCAGTTCTGCCGGGACTTCATCGCGCTCTCGCCCTTCCTCGTGCTCGCGAGCTGCGATGCGCAGGGCAATGCCGATGCGAGCCCCCGCGGCGACGGGCCCGGCTTCGTGCGCGTGCTCGACGATACGACCCTGCTCATCCCGGATCGGCGCGGCAATAATCGCGTCGATTCCTTCGGCAATATCCTATCGGCGCCGGGTGTCGGGCTCGTCTTCATGGTGCCGGGGATTCCGGAGACGCTGCGCGTCAACGGCAGGGGCAGGGCGACACGCGATGCCGCGTTGCTGGCTCCCTCCATCATGCAGGAGCGCGCTCCCGTGACCGGGATCATCGTCGAGGTCGAGGAAGCCTATTTCCATTGCGGCAAGGCGCTGATCCGCTCGAAGCTTTGGGACCCGGCGACGCAGGTGCCGCGCCACTCTTTCCCGACGCTCGGCCGCATCATCGCCGACCAGACCAAGGCAGTCGATGGCGACGAGGCCGATCGCAATCTCGAGGAAGCCTATCGCACGCGCCTTTATTGAGGCGCGGTGATCAAGGAGCGCCGGCGCCTGTCACTTCGAGCACGGCCGGTGCCGGAGCGGCCCGGCGTTCGAGGAGGAGCAGGACGAGCCCGGCCGTGACGATCAGCGCCGCGCCGCAAAGCATCGCGGGCGTCGGCCAGTCGCCGAAGATGAACCAGCCGAAGACCAGCGCCCAGACGATCAGCGTGTACTGATAGGGCACGACGACCGAGGCTTCCGCCAGCTTGAGCGAGCGGGTGACGCAGATATGCGCGCCCATCGCGACGATGCCGAGCAGGGCAAGCAGGGCGGTGTCCTCGAGGCTCGGCGTCACCCAGCCGAAGGGCAGGAGCGCGAGCCCCATCAGCAGGGCGCCGAATGTCTGCCAGGCAACCAGCGTGACATCCGGCGTGCCGCGCAACTGGCGGCCGGCGATCATCATCGCGGCGAAGAGGAAGCTGCCGAGCACGGCGATCAGCGCCGGCATGGACAGGCTGGCGCCGCTCGGATTGAGCGAGACCGCGACGCCGGCAAAGCCCAGTGCGATGGCGAGCCAGCGCCGGCCGTCGATGCGCTCGCCGAGCAGAAGCGCGGCGAGGATCACCACCCAGACCGGCGCCGCGAGCCAGATCGTCATGGCGTCGGCGAGCGGCAGATAGGTCACGGCAAGGTAGAACAGCGCGACCTCGCCGGAGCTGAACAAGACGCGCAAGGCCTGCAGGCCGGGGCGCTCCGGCCGCAAGGTCCTGTGCACGCCTTGCTTGAAGACGAAGGGCAGGATCACGACGAGCGCCGCCAGGCTACGGACCAGCAGGAGCTGGCCGACCGTGTAGGTGGCGACCAGCCATTTGCCCATCACGTCGTTGAGGGAAAACAGGAGGATGCCGACGAGCATCATGGCGATGCCGGTGATGGAGGCGTTGCGGGCGGTCATGTCAGGCGAGGGTTTCCAAAGGCGCACCTCAACTGGCCGAGTTGGCCATGCCTGGCAATCGGCCACGCTGCATGCCCGCATGACCTCCTGATATTAAGTATTGACTTAATTAAGTGAATGACAAAATTATTGAGCATGGATCGCTTCACCGCCCTCGCCGACCCGACGCGCCGCAGCATCGTCGAGATGCTGGGCGAGCGGCCGCTTTCGGCGGGGGAGATCGGCGCCTGTTTCAGCGCCAGCGCGCCGGCGATCTCGCAGCATCTCAAGGTGCTGCGCGGGGCGGGGCTCGTCACAGTGGAGGTCCGGGGCCAGCAGCGGATCTACAGGCTCGATCCGGCGGGGCTCGAGGCGTTCGATGCCTGGCTGAGCAAGGTCCGGCGCTTCTGGGGCCACCATCTCGATCTCTTGGAGCAGGAGCTCGCAAAGCCTGAACCGGGCGAGGGAGGCAATGATGGATGACTATGGAGTCGTGCTGGAAAGCGGCGCGGTGCGTTTCGAGCGTCTGCTACCCGGGCCAGTCGAGAGGGTCTGGTCCTATCTGACCGAGTCGGAGAAGCGCGGGCAGTGGCTGGCCTCGGGCGCATTCGATCTGCGTGTCGGCGGCCGGACGGAGATGCTGTTCAAGCATTCTGACCTCACCGACGAGACGCCGCCGGAGGTCTACCGTAACGTCCACGAGAACGGCGTGCGCTCGACGGGTACGATCACGCGCTATGAGCCGCCGCGGATCATCGCCTTCACCTGGGGCGGATGCGATGAGTCGGAATCCGAGGTCGAATTCGAGCTTGTCCCGAAAGGCGGGAAGGTTCTGCTGGTGCTCACGCATCGCAAGCTCGCGAGCAAGGCGGAGATGACCAGCGTCTCCGGTGGCTGGCACATGCATCTGGGCCTGCTGGACGGTGTGCTCAGCGGCAATCCGCGTCGCGGATTCTGGTCGCGCTTCAAGGCGCTCGATGCGGATTATGCCGCGCGCTATGCTGGCCTGCCCGAGCCGGGCCAGAACTGACGAGCAAGCCTGATTAGAGACTCGCCGCTGCCCGTGCCGCCTGGTCGTACTGGCCGGAGAGCGAGCGCATCGCGGCGGCGATTTCGGAAAGGCGGGCCGGGTCGGCGCCGGTGGCGCGGACGGACTTGACCAGGAGCTGCTCGCGAATCTGGGCATAGCGTCGACAGGCTTCCTCGCCGGCCAGCGTGACCTCGACGGTCTTCTCCTTGCCCTTGCGGCCGCCCTTGAGCAGCTTCAGCCGCTCGAGCTTCTTCAGCGAATAGTTCACCAGATGCGTGTCCTCGATATTGAGGACGAGGCAGATATCGGCGAGCCGCTTGGCCTTGCCGCGGTGATTGACGTTGTGCAGCACGAGCACGTCGAGCGGCGAAAGATCGGGCATGCCGGCTGCCGCCATGCCGCGCACGATCCAGCGATGGAAAGCGTGCACCGTCATGCTCAGCGCGAACTCGAATTCAGACAGGGCCGGCAGGGCTCCCGAGGCGAGATGGCCGGAGGAGACGATCGGGCCGAGGTCGTCAGGGGGTGGAGAGGTCATCACGCTCGACTGCTCTGAATAAGAACGCCGTGTCATCCCGGACAAGCCGCGTCAGCGGCGCTGATCCGGGATCCATGCCTGAACCGTTCCGGTATGGATCCCGGGTTTCCTTCCGGTCGCCCGGGATGACCGCGGCCTTGATGCGACGTGCGGCGAGGTCGCCTATGTTACATCTTCTTGTAGGCGTCGACGATGGCCTGGCCTTCGGCACCAGCCTTCTTCAGCCAATCGGCGGTCAGCGTGTCGCCCGCCTTCTTGAAGCCGGCCGCGAGCTCGGTCGAAGGCGCCTGCACCTTCATGCCCTTGGCCTTGAGCTGGTCGAGATACCAGCCCGCCTTCTCCTGCCACATTTTCCAGCCGCGTTCCTCGGCGGTGGCGGCAGCCTTCAGGATCGCGTCCTGCGTCGCCTTGTCGAGGGCATTGAAGGCGGCCTTGTTGACGAAGGTCGCATCCTTCGGGATCCAGGCCTGCGTGTCATAGAAATGGGTCAGCGATTCCCAAACCTTGGAGTCGTAGCCTGTGCCGCCTGACGACATGAAGGAGTTGACGACGCCGGTGGCAAGCGCCTGCGGCAGCTCGGCCGCCTGGATCGTGACGGCCTGCATGCCGAGTAATTCGCCGAGGCGGGCGGTGCCGACATTATAGGAGCGCCATTTCAGGCCTTTCATGTCCTCGATCGTATTGATGTCCTTCTTGGCGTAGACGCCCTGCGGCGCCCAGGGGACCATGAAGAGGAGCTTGATGCCCTGGCTGTCGAGCTTCTTCTCGATCGCGGCCTTGGAGGCCGTGTAGAGCTTGCGCGAGTCGGCGAAGGAGGTCGCCAGGAAGGGCACGACGTCGATGCCGAAGACCGCGTCCTCGTTCTCGTGCAGCGACATCAGGACCTCGCCCATCTGGGCCTGGCCGGATGCGACGGCGCGCTTGATCTCAGGCGCCTTGAACAGCGCGGCATTGGCATGGACCGTGATCTGCAGCTTGCCGCCCGTGGCTGCCTCGACGTCCTTGGCGAAGAGGGCGAGGTTCTCGGTGTGGGGATTGTCCGACGGGTAGGCGTTGGGCAGGTTCCACTTGGTCTGCGCGGCGGCCGGCATGGCGAAGGCGAGCGCGCTGACTCCGAAGGCGAAGGCCGCGGCGGTCAGCAGTCTGCGGTTGATCATGTCATTCCCTCTCTTTTGCTTATGGTGACGGGGCTGGAGATCAGTCGGGGAAAGCGAGCTTCGGCAGATAGAGCACGATCTGCGGGAAGGTCGTGATGATGATGACGGCGATGTTCAGCAGAATGAAGAACGGAAACGCTGCCTTCGCAATCGTCATCGTGTCCTTGCCGCTCATGTTCTGCAGCACGAACAGGTTGAAGCCGACCGGCGGGGTGATCTGCGCCATCTCGACATGGATGACGAGGTAGACGCCGAACCAGACCAGATCGAAGCCGGCTTCCTTGACCATCGGCAGGACGATGACGGCGGTGAGCACGATCATCGAGATGCCGTCGATCAGGCAGCCCAGGATGATGTACATGCAGGTCAGCGCCAGCACGAGCATATGCGGCG
>NZ_CAMFJF010000002.1 GCF_945956895.1 uncultured Allobosea sp.
GTTACTCGGCACCGTCGCATTTCAACCGCGCGTTCCTGCGCTGGGAAGGTCGCCCCCCGATCGATTATCGCCGAGATGGTGTGTCGACAGCTCCAGCGTGCGTTGAATGAAGACATAGCCTGGCGCAAATTCCGGCGCGACGACTGCCGCCGCGCCGGACTGGTCACAGATCTGTTTGCTCAGACAGGAGCAGGGCATCATCAACTTCGATGCCGAGGTAGCGCACCGTGCTTTCCAGCTTGGAGTGGCCCAGTGGCAACTGACAGGCCCGCAGGTTGCCTGTGCGCTTATCCAGGAGCGGACCCTCGCAATGTCTGCAATGGGCCGCAGTTGCGCGTTGGGCGTATCGGGTGGTCGGAGAGATTCAGGGAGAACGAGAGGGTCGGAACCCGCTACCGGGAACCCCCGCGAACCTGAGCCGACAAGCCGTTCCGGGTCATGTGAGCCCGGACGGATATTGGGATGACGAGGAATGAAGGGGCGGATGACACCGCCTGGGATGAGGCACGACCGGATGAGGCGCATCTCGCGCGCTACCAGCGCAGCTACCGGATGACGACTGATCGGCCGGAACGGTTCTACTGGCTCTGGCAGGAGGCGATGGCGCATGCTCTGCTGCTGGAGCAGCAGCCGGAGCGCAGCTATCCGCAGCACGGGGACCTGACAGGTCTGCAATTGGCGGAAGGGGCGCGGGCGACCGCGCGCTTCTTCGCCTTCATGCTGGCGGAGGCGCCGGCGCGGGAGACCGAGCACTTCGAGGCCAAGATCATGGTCTACGAGGCGATGGTCTTCGACGAGGATGAGTTCCGCCGCTCGCGCACCCCCTGGATGGTCGAGGCCGCGATGCAGCAGGATGCGCACGAACTCGGTATCAACCTGACCAAGGTGCCGGTGACGCCCGGCACCGAGAGCCGGCACTGAGGACGCGGCCCCATGTTCGTGATCTACGATCTCGAGACCACCGGTCTCGAACCGCAATGGAACGTGCTGCTCCAGGCGGCCTTCCTCCACACCGATGAGAACCTCGCCTGCCTGGGCGAGCTCTCGCTGCGCTGCCGCTTGCCGGGTCATATCGTGCCGTCGCCCGGCGCGCTGATGACCACCGGCATCAGACCCGAACAGCTCGAGCAGGGGCCGCTCTCCTCGACCGAGATGCTCTGCATCATCGCCAAGGCCCTGGAGTCCTGGGCGCCGGCGACGATCATCGGCTACAACACGATCAGGTATGATGAGGAAATCCTCCGGCACGCCTTCTTCACCCATCTGCTGCCGCCATACGGCACGCAGCTGAATGGCCACCGCCGCGCCGATCTCCTGACCATGGTCAGGGCGGTAGCGATGCTGGAGCCGAACGTGATCTCGATACCGCTGAACACCATGGGCAAGCCGAGCTTCAAGCTCGGTGAGGTCTGTCGGGCCAATGGTATCGCCCTGTCCGAGGAGGCGGCCCATGATGCCCTCGCCGACGCGAAGGCGACGCTTGCCCTGTTCCGGCATCTGCGCGAGGTCGCGCCCATAACTGTCGCAACCCTGCTGAGCCTCGCCGACAAGGCGGTCGCGAACCGCAGGCTCGCCGGCGGCGAGGTTCTCGTGCTCGGCGGTTCATCGCGATTGGCGCCGGTCGCCGGCGTGACGCCGAACCCGAACGTCGCAACGTCCTGGGCGGTGGCCGACCTCAGCATCGATCCGGCGAGCTATCTCGATCTCGCGGCGGACGAGATCGGCAAGCTCGTCTCGGGATCAGGCCCCCGTCCGATCCGGATGGTCAAGACCAATGCCCAGCCGATCCTGCTGGCATACGAGCAGGGCTGCCACGCCCTGTCGCCCGAACATCGCGATAGCCCGCTCTACCACGAGCGCGCAGCCCGTATCCGGGATCATGCCGGATTCCGGGCGAACCTTGCGGCCGCCCTGGCGAACCGCTTCGCCGATCGCGCGCCGTCGCCGCACCATGAGGCGACGCTCTATTCCGGCGGGTTCATCTCGAACGACGATGCCCGTGCCTGTGCCCGCTGGCATGGCTCGTCCTGGACGGACCGCCCCGCGATCGCGGTCGGGTTCAGCGACGAGCGGCTCAAGGCTTTTGCCAACCGGCTGACCCTGCTGGAGGCGCCGCAATCGCTTTCGCCGGCAGCGTGGCGGAAAGGCCAGACCTGGCTGCGCGATCGGCTGACGACCGAGGCCGATGTCCAGTGGCTGACGCTGCCGAAGGCGCTCGGCGAGGTAACGACCTTGCGTCAGGCGCTCCCGCCCGAAGACATCGGCGGTCGCGTCCATCTCGACGGGATCGAGCGCTGGCTGTCCGCGCGCAGCGAGTTCTTCAGGCTCGCAGCCTGAGGCGACGAGACAGCGGCGATGATGACGAAGGCGCCGGAGACGGCGCCTTCGTCGTTTCAGGGACCGGAAGGGAGGCGCAGCCGGGATGGCTGTAACCCCACTGAGAAAGTTCCCGAGATGACGAAGACCAATCAGGATCGTGGCCTCGCGCCGCTGGCCGGCGATGGACAGGATGGAGGCGGCGGCGGGCTCGGTGCGATCCGCGATCCGCTTGCCGCGGTGACCGACGCGCTCGGCAACGATCCCTCGCTCGCCGAGCTGATCGCCTTCCGCGACGGCGCGCCTGACCTCACGCTCTTCGCCCGTGAGGCGAAGCGTTGCGACGACGAGGCGGCACGGCTGCCCTATGGCCGCGAACAGACCCATGAGGTTCAGATGGCACGGGTTGGGCTCAGGATCGTGGCTTTGAGCTGCACCGCGATGGTCGCGATCTGGCCGGTCGACACGGTCGCGGATGCCGACGCCAAGCGGGCGCTCGCCCGCGAGACCCGGCTGCATGGCGACGACACCGACTATGGAATCGCGCCGATGCTCTCGGTCGAGGATGCAGCACGCATCAGATTGCACCGGGCTGCCTTCGCTGTCGGCGAGCTCATCGTACCGCCCGGCCCGGTCGCTCCCTCCATGGCGGATCGCGGTCTGGCCAGCTGGCCGCTATCGCGCTTCGACCTCGTCGATGCTGTGCCGCTCGCTGGAGGCGATGCATCGCTCGCCAGCGCGCAGATCGCGCGCTGGGCCGGGTTCGTCGACGCCTATCCCACGCTCTCCGATCTGGTCGATCGCTTCGCGCGGCTGATCGCGACGGCTGACCGTCTGATGGTCGTAGCCGACACGACGAGTGATGATCCCCGTCTCCTGCGCCGCGCGGCCGAGGGCGCCCGCATCCTTGCCTATCTCGCGGCGGCGCGGGCCGCGATCTGGCCGGCGATGCGCTACTCGGCCGATGCCGAGGCGAAGCTCAGGCTGGTCGCGCTCGTCAACGAGCGGGCCTCGCGACCGGATTCGCTGCACATGCAGGCGGCGATCCGTCATGTCGTCTCGCAGGCGAACTGGATCGCCAAGGGGTTCAGGTTCGGCGCCACGCTCGAACTGGACCCGGACTGGATCCCGATCGTCTGAGCGACGGCACGACCCGCACAGCAGATGACGGAGGCGTCCTGATCGGACGCCTCTTTCGATTCCGGGAGCGGGGGAAACGCGACCAGATGGTCGTAACCCCAATGAAAGGTCCCGACATGACCAAGAAACATCAGGGTGGCGGGCGCTCGCTCGCCCCGCGCACCAGTGGGCCGGTGGATGAGCCGAACGACACCGCGCTCCACGATCCGATCGCGCTCGTAACGCGTGTGATCGCGGGCGACGATCCCAGCGTCGATGAGCTGGTGGCCTTCCGGCGCCAGCCGATCGACCTGAAGGCGGCGGCGCGCCATGCCAAGGCCCTCCAGAACGAGGAGTTCCGTCTCAGACGTAGCAAGGAGCTGGGCGACGACCAATACGAGTTCGCCTGCGCCGGCCTGCAGATCATGGCCCTCAGCCTCGTCGCGCTGGTTACGACCTGGCCGGCCGACGACCTCGACCAGGCCGAGGCGAAGCTCGCGCTCGCCGAGCGCACCGGCGCGCTGCATCATCGTCACGAGAAGGACTACGTCTCGTCGATGGGGGCGCCCCATGCGCGTCGGCTGCGCTGGAAGCGCGCCGCCTTCGCGGTACCCGAGCTGATGCTGCCACTGGGCCCCACCGCGCCGCAGGGCGACAGCCGCGGGCTCGCAGCTTGGCCGCTGGAGCGCTGGGATCTCGTTGCCGGCCTGCCGTTGCGTGGCGGACCGCCGGCCTTCGCCCACACGCAGATCGGCAACTGGGTCGGCTTCGCCAGGGCCGCGCCCGATCTCGAGCATCTGCTGGCTCGCGCGCGCAAGATGTTCGAGACCTGCGACCGGCTGCTCACGCTGGCGCAGCGCGGCCCCGAGAACGCCAGCGAGCTGATGGTCGCAGCGGAGGGCGCGCGGATCGCCGGCTACCTCGCTGCTGCGCAGATCATGATCTGGCCGGTGCACAACCGGTCGGCGCTCGCTCTCAAGAAGGAGATCGTCACGCTGGTCAACCTGCGCGGCGAGATCGGCGATCCCTTCCACATGCAAGCGGCGATCCGCCACGTCACGGCGGATGCCGCCTGGATTAAGTCGCTGCCGGTCGATGCCCGCGACGATCTCGTCTTCGGCTGGAGCGAGATCGTCTAAGAGACGGGCAACCGGCATGATCACCACAAGGCAGCGCCTTCATTGACGCTGCCTTTCCTATTGCATGTGTTCCGCCGACTGGCCGTTGTCGCGCAGTTGGTGATGTCGTCGCCTTCAGCGCGATCGCGCAGACCGGCATCGGGCGCTAGCATCAGCAAGCGTGGCGCGGTAGCCCGGCATACCCTCGGTCACCAGATCGTCGATGCGCCAGCCGCCTGGCGCTGGGATCAACACAACGCGCGTGCGCGAGATCGATTTGGGAGCCTCGGCCTGAGCGGCGGTGACCATAACCGTCCGCCGATCGACCGTATTCCGGCCCGCTTCGACGTCGTAGCGCATTCGGGTCGGACCGCCGGCGCCCTGCGCGCCACCGAGGCGCGGATCGCCGTCATAGATCGGGCAGCGCCGCGACAGGGACATCGCTTCACGGACGACCTTCGCGAGACCGGGGGAGAGCATGGCGCTCGCCGCAGCGCTGCCGCCGAAGATCGCCGCATAGTCTTCTCCCGCCTCGTAGAGTCGTTTGACGAGCTGAAGCGCTTCATCCGGTTGCGGCGGTGATTGAACTAACGTGGCGGCGCCAAAGCCCGTCCGCTGGATCGCGACAGGGCCGGTCCCGTTCGCTCCCAGCCGGATCTCATAGCGGCGTCGGCCGGTCGGATTGCTGCGAGAATCATCCGTCCGCAGATAGTTGGTGGCGTAGGTGATTCGCCCTAGTTCGAAGACGACGTCGCTGACGCTGTCGCCCACGAGATCGATCTGGCCGAACAGGCGAAATCCAGAACCATTCTCCGCGACGAACACCAGCCCCTTGACCTCGACGGCATTGCCGGTCGGATCGGATTGCCAGCGCACGGAGACGAAGGCCCATCTGCGATCCCTATGCTTCGCGCCATAGTGGATATCGGCATTGAGCGCGTTGTCGGCGAGCGCGCAGCGGGTCGGCTTGAACTCCATGCTGGTGCAGTCTTGTGTTCTGGCGGTCAGCGCTGCGCGAACCTCTGCCGCCGCAGGTCCCCGTGCAACGCCAAGCGCGCCCTGCGGATCAGCGAAGTGCTCGGTGGCCTCGGCTGCGGCTTGGCCGATGCCGGCCAGCATGCAAACCGGCACCGCCAGAATGCCGATGAAGCGGAGGGGAGAGCGCATCATGATGCGTTCTCCAGCCAGCGCAGCTTGGCGTCGCGGCAGGCAAAGGTGGTGAGGCTGCTGCCGCTCATCAGGTCGGCGAGCGTCACGACGGCGCCGGTCGCGAAGCCGAGCCCCCGGACGACCGGCGTCGGGTCGTTGCGATCGAGCGTCGTCGCCAGGCAGCCGAGCAGATCCGAGGTGGTGGTCAGCGGGATCCTGCCTTCGAGGTCGCCGATCGCCCAGATCTCGACGCCCCCCTCGCGGGTCACCTTGCGCAGCTTCATGGTCGCCGAGGCGCCGCCCCGTGCCGGCCCGATCGTGATCGAGGGCGAGCCGAACCAGGAGGTGCTGGCCGTGACGGCAAAGCCGTCGATCGCGGCGGCGCAGACCACGGTGTTGTAGTCGACCGGGCCAAGGCTGCCGTTGGCGCGTGGCACCGCCATCAGTTTAGGGCCACCGAGTGTCTCGATCCCGGCCTTGTCGAGCGCGCTTTTGCAGGCGCGCTGTATAAAGGCGGCTTCCATATTCTTGCAGGAGGCGTCGATGGCACGCATGCCGTCGTCCGGGCTGGAGAACAGCGTCTTCGACCAGACCTCGTTGCAGGCCTGGCGGGCCGTGCGGATCAGCTTGTCCGCGACGGTTTTGCGGCCATAGGCTTCCTCAAGCTTCTCGACGATCTCATCGGTGACCTGACGTCGGATCGGCAGGACGGCAGCCTCGTAGCGTTCCTTCATGCTGCGGGCCAAGGCGGGATCGCCGATGCGCAGGTCGGGCATTGGCAGCCATTTGGCCGCGACCATCGCCTCCAGCGTCCGGTCGGTGCGTTCGGCCGCTGCGATCGCGGCCTGGATGCGAGTCTCAGCCGCCTTGGCCAGCACCGCGTCGGCCCGAGCCGTGCAGCCGGCGATGACGGCATTGATCAGGTCATCCGGATAGAAGCTGCGCAGCGGCCACCAATTGTCCTGTGCGCCAAAACCCGTGCACCATCCCTTCGCAGTGCCGATCGGCTCTTTCGCGGCCCAAGTTGCAATCCAGCCGAGCATGCCGGTGACGATCGCGTCCTTGTTCGCCAGAAGATGCGAATTGACGGTATTCCAGCAGCCGATGGTCAGGCCGCGAGCCGCGCGCGTGCGGGCGTCGACCTGCGCCGCGTTAGTGTCCAGCAACGGCGGCCCCGCCGAATACCAGGGTCCGAGCAGCTCGGAACAGACATTCGCGGATTTAGGGATCGCCGGGCGCGACAGGTCGAGAAGCCCGATCATGCGCGCAACCTCGCCCGAAAGTCGGGTGGCTTGTGTGTCGGCGCCGCGCTCGCCGCCGAGCTGCTGGAGACGCTGCTGCAACGCCTTGGCCTGGGCCGCGGCCCCGTTGTCCCGAAAGCGGAGTCCAGCATCCGGGAAGGCTGACGACGCTGTTGCGACCAAGCAAAGGCTCGCGGCGATCAGGAAGCGGGACAGGAGTTGCCGGGTCATGTGGATCTATCCTCAGGCGCCATCGTTCGGCCGATATAAATATAGGCCTATAGACATCTGATTTAATCGACGCTGAATCCGGCGTCGCACGATGCTCGTGCATCGCCCGAAAGATGAGTCAGGTTTAATAATGGGTCTAATTACCGTGGATAAATCGACCTTGCTGCGGTCGACATCGGCGGGTGGACGCGCGCGAACTCCTTGCCTGGAACATGAGACGGCTGCGGGTCGAGCGCGGCCTGTCGCAGGAGAAGCTGGCGCTAGATAGCGGGATCGACCGGACCTATGTCAGCCGGCTCGAGCGGCGGATCGAGAACCCCTCCATCGCCATCGTCGAGAAACTGGCGCTGACGCTCGGTGTCCCGATCGCTGAGATGTTTGCCGAGCCCGGGCTGGACGACACCGCGCCGCTGCCGCTGAAAGCAGGACGCAAGCCGAGAATCTGAGCGGCCGGTTCACACCGGAAAGAGCAGAAAAAAGGGCTCTCCCGATCCAACGGAAAGGGAACCCCTCATGAATCCAGCAAAGCCTCTTTCGGCCGCCGAGGTGCTCGCGCGCAATCTCCGGCGCCTGCGCGAGCAGCACGGCCTGACGATCGACGATCTCAGCCGCGCGACCGGCATCGCCGCGTCTCGGCTTGCCGCGATCGAGATGGCAACCGCTCAGGCTCACCTCGACGAGGTGAGCCTCCTCGCGCTCGGGCTCGGCGTGCGCATCGCCGCGCTATTCGCGACCAAGTAAGGCCGGAGCGCCTGACAGTCGCTCCGAACCAGCAGAACCAGGGCAGCGTCTTCACGGGCGCTGCCCTTTCGAGTTCTGGGCCGGCCGCGCGGCGGATCAGCGGGAGAGAGGAGAAATTCGACGGAACGAGACCGTCACCCCTCAGGACTCGAAGGAAACACCATGAAGACCACCACCCGCCGCAACGAGCTGCTCAGCACCATCGTCATCGACCCGGCCCTGCATCCCGTCATCGACGATCTCGCGGCGCTCGAACGCCTCGTCCCCGCGGCGCCGAGCGAGATCGAAAGCCTCGCCATCTTCCGCCGCCAGCTGCCGGGTCTCCTGGAGGTCCGTGGTCGGGGCCAGGCTCATACCGAGCAGGTTCGCCGCCTGATCGGGCTGCTCGCCCGCGAGAAAGACCAGGTCGAGCGCTGGATCGACGTCGCCAACGCGCTGACGATCATGACCAACGCGTCGAATCTGGCGCTGCTCCTGCTGCCGGCGCGTTCGGAAGACGACGTCTGGGCGGGCGAGCAGTTCGGCCGCAACCTGCTGCGTCACGCGCGTCAGCACGGCGACGGCGAGGAGATCGCGCTGGCCCGCCGTGCGGTGGGCGAGCTGTCGTCCAAGCCGGGGCATCTGACGCTGCCGACCGGCATCGAGGCGGTTGCCGAGATGATCGAGACGCTTGCGCGGCGTGCCGGCGCGCTGCAGCCGAAGCCGGAGGCGGCCGATCCCGGCGCTCCGAGCGTCCACACGCTGGAGCAGGCCGAGAGCCTGAAGGTCTACTTCGATGCCGCGCCTGATCTCGCCGGCCTGTTCGGCGGCGCCCAGAGGGTGCTGGCGCTGGTCGACCGGCTGCGCGGCATTGCCGAGCCGGACGCTGTCACTGCCGATGCGATCGAAGGCGGGCTGATCCTGGCCTATGCCAGGCTGATCCGCGTCGCGCTCTGGCCGGCACGCTACTACGACGACGTCTCCGCGAAGATCGCCGCGCGCGATCTCGTCCGCGCCCGCGATGCCGATCCAGGCCATCTCGGTGCGCTCTGGGAGATCGCCTTCGGCCAGGGCGAGACTATCGCCGGGCAGAGCAGCCGCTTCCTCCATGTCGATGAGCACGACTGACAGCCGCGCCAACAGCTCAGCAGGAAAGAATAGGAAGGCGCGCCTGCGTGGCGCGCCTTTCGTCATGGCGAAGACGGGAGGTGAAGGGGCGGACAGGCCGACCCCTCAGGACAATAGGTTCAAGACCATGACGGATACCGCCGGTACCCTCCGCGATCTGACGCTCGCAACGACGAGGTTGCGTCCCATTCTCGACGAGCTCGCCCGGCTCGAGACGCAGCTTCCAGACATACCTGATGATCAGGAGCGCCATGCCGCGCTGCTCGAGCGGCTCCCGCCACTCCTCGATCTGCGCGGCCGGGCGTTGGTTCATGCGCAGCAGTACGAGCGCTTCCTCGCGCTCGCCGAGGCCGATCCCTCCGCCCTCGAGGACCGCGTCAACACCGGTAATGCGCTCGCAATCCTTTCGCATGCCGCGGAGATTGCGATGCTGCTCGTGCCGCCGGGCTCTCCCGAGGACGACTTCGCACGAGCCATGCTGGCGAAGGAGCGGGCCCGACAGTACCGCGCCGATGGCGACGGCCGTCACGATCCAGCGCTGATGAAACGTGCGCTGCGGGCGACCGTTCGGTCGGGCGGCATGCGGCTGGTGATCGGCGCGCGCATTCCGGTCGGCATGGAGATGGCGGCACGACGCTTCCGCGGGGAAGTCCTGCCGGAACGGGACGAGAACGAGACCGGTCCCGGCGTCTACCACCTCGAAGACGCGCATGCGCTGGAGACCTGGTTCAACGCGCCTCCGGATCTCACAGCCTTGCTCGACAATACATGGCGCCTCTTCGCCGCCATCGACGCCTGGTCGGAGCCCGTGCAGCCCGGGCCGTCCTGGTACGCGGCCCGGCGCGGTGCTCTGATCCTCGCCTATGCCCGGCTCTGCCGCATCGGGCTGTGGCCGGCACGCAGCTCCGGCCACCTGGTCGCGAAGATGGAGGTAGAGCGGCTCGTCTCCGGACGCACCGCCGATCCCGATTTCATGCGGGCCCTCGTCGAGATCGCGCTCGGCGTCGGGCGCCGCATCGCCCGGCAGGGGCCGCCCTTCGTGACGGTTCTCGGCGGCGTCGAGCTGTGAGGCCGGTCATGAGCAGCGTGACGCCAACCACATCCGAGGACGACGAGGCCGAGTTCGTCCGGTCCTGGCGCGATCACGAGAATCGGGTCCTGCTCAGCCATCTGCGCCGGCAACGTGCCGACGGCCCTGAGCCTAAACAGCACAAGCCCGCCCCTGAGCCGGCTTTGGCCGTTCCACCGAGTGGTCCCTCGATCGCAATCTTCGACAGGGCCGCGCTGCTCAAGCAGATTAGGATTGCCGATGGCCACCCGTCTGCCGAGGACGAAGCACCCGTCGCCTCTGTCTCCAGCGACGAGCAGCCGCGGCTGGCGCAGTTGCGCGCGCTCGCCAACGTGGATCCGCTGCGCCGCCTCGTGGTCGCCGACGCCGGCATGCGCGAGCGCCTCGCCCGATTGCGCGAGGAATGCCCCGGCTTCAGCGGAGTCATCGCCCTGGTCGAGCGAGCCGTCGCGCTCTCCGCCATCGCCGGTACCGGCATCGCCTTCCCGCCGCTCCTGCTCGTCGGCCCACCTGGGCTGGGCAAGACCCACTTCTCCTGCCGGCTCGCTGCTGCGCTCAGTGTCGAGCAGCATGCCTTCAGCTGTGCGACCAACTCCGACGCGCAGGCGCTTCTCATCGGTCACCCGCCAACCTGGCGCGGGGCCCGGATGGGTGTGCTGACCGAAGCGCTGCTCAGCGGCGAGACCGGAAATCCCCTGATTGTCCTCGATGAAATCGACAAGTTCGTCACCCATTCGACCGAGAAGCCCTACAACAGCCTTCTCGCGGTGCTCGAGCCGGAAAACGCCTGCGCTCTCGTCGATGAGTATCTGCGCATCCCGTTTGACCTCTCGCGCTGCCTGATCGTCGCGACCGCCAACGATATCGATCTCCTGCCGGGCTTCATCCAGGACCGCTTCCTGGTGGTGACGGTGACGCCGCCTGACGGCACCATACTGCGGGCGATCGCCAGCCGCATCGCCGCCGACATCATCGCCGCGCATGGTCACGCCTTTGCTCAGCCGGATGATCGCGTCGTGGCGCGGCTCGCCAGCGCCAATCCGCGCGGAATACGCCGGCTCGTCACCCTCGCGCTCGGCTTCGCCGCCGAGGCCGGACGCCGCTATGTCGTCACCACCGACATAGAAGCCGCCGAGGCGATCCTGCTCGCCGGCATGGAGGGCGCGAGGAAGCCGATCGGGTTCATCCCGCCAAGGCGGAAGGGCGAAGGCGAACGGGAATGTGGGTGAGAACGGGAATGCCCCCGGGAAACCTCGGCCGACAAGAGCAAAGAAGATAGACGACGAAGACGATGACGATGACCAGCATTCCGGGCACAACGCCCCGCCCTCTCCGCAGGATCCAGCCGATCGGCAGCGCCGCCGCCGTCACCTGCTACGTCAGGACCCAATGGCCCCGCATCGGCGGCCCCGGCATCCGCCCCCTCCCCGATACTGCCTTCACCAATGCGGCCTTCATCGAGCGCTACGAACCGGGGATCTGGACCTATCCCTATCTCGCGTGCTGCGGAGCGGATTTCGACAGGCCCGAGCTGGCGAGCGGCCTGAAGAGTGTCGCCGACCGGTTGCATATGCCAATCTACAAGCTCTCGGCGACAGAACTCGCCGATCCGCGCCGCAGGCTCGAAGCTCTGAACCGGATGCGCTATGCCTCCCATGTCCTGAAATCCGAGGGTTACGAGCGGCAGCCGGGCTTCCAGGACTGGACGTTCCAGCAGTTCCTGCCCCGCCGGGAGCCCCTGCCCGGCTCGCCGGTCAGCCTCGATGGCCATCTCTTCGCGCTGCGGCGCCCCCATGATCTCAGCAAGCGCGTCTTCGAGAAGCTGCTGCACTACCGGATGCGGAATGCGAGCCTGAACAGCTTCCTCCTGACGCCGGCCGGGCGCGAGCATTGCGCCATGCTCGGCCTCGTGCCCGAAGAGCAGCAGCGCTGGACGATCTACCGCTTCGGCCGGACTGCGCGCATCGACAAGGCCGAGGAGCTCTACATCTTCCGCCCCGACGGCGAGGATTCAGACAGGCTCCTCATCATCCTCGAGCGCCTCATCCATGACTGGGTCATAGGCAGGATCGCTCGCCTGCCCGCCAGCTGGCGCGATCGCAGCCAGTATTCCCGGCGTTGGTCAGGACGCGGCACCGCCTGACCGGTGTACAGCCGACATGCGTGACAATGTCTGCTCGAAGGCATCGTGCAGAAACCGCATCGTCTCAGCTGCGGCGCTGGTGTCCTCAGGCTCAGGAGCATTCATAGCCTGGCGTTCAAACTCCTCGCGTTCGGCACAGTCTCTCTCGGTCGCCAGGCGCTCTTCGTGAGCATTGTGATCGTTGTGATTGCTGTGATCGCCAGCGCCCCGCCATGCCGACGTCTCCGTGCGGAGGCTGTAGCGCCCGCGCGCAACCCGGACGATCTCACCGTTATCCACCATGGATTTGAGAAGCTGCCGCACCGCGTCAGCCCCCTGCCCGGTCGCGTCCTCGACCTCCTTTGCGGATAGCGGACTCGGGCTCTCGGCCAGCAAGACCTTGATCCGATCGCGTTCGGGATGGGCGCTGGTCGCCGGGCTAGGCTGGGCCAGACGCCAGCGCTTCGCCAGATTGTCGAAAGCCAGCTCTGACTCGACCTCGTCGATGTCGCGCCCCCGCGCGAGCAGACGGGTCCCGCCTCGGCCCTTGTCGAGCACGATCAAGGTATCCGATGCACCCTGGAACCCTGCCGAGCCCGTCATGCGCTCGAACGGGTCACCGCCCGATTTGCGCAGATGGTGGATCAGCAGGATGCCGATATCCCTCTCCCGCGCGAGCTTCTGCAACGCGGTAAGGTCGTCATAGTCTCTGGCATAACCCGCTTGCGGCCCATGGCCCGCACGGATTTTCTGGAAGACATCGATGATGATCAAGCGCGCCTCGGGCGTTCCCTCGATCCATTGGCGAAGCCGGGGGACCGTATCGGCGTCCATCCGTGGCCACTCCGTCTCGAAGAACAGGTTGGCTGGCCAAGCCGGCCCCGCCCCCAGCATCTGCTCGATGCGATGCTGCAGCCGCCTCTGGCTGTCCTCGAGGGCGAGATAGAGGACCGCTCCCTTCGCACAACGGTTTTTCCGCTCGTCGAGACAGGCGACACCACGGGCGACCGACAAGGCGATATCCAGCGCCAGCCAACTCTTCCTGGCCTTCGGAGCCCCCGCCAGGATGGTCAAACCGGTCGGAATCAGTCCCTCGACAATGAACTTGAGCGGGGCGAACGCCCGCTGCTTCAGCTCGTCTGCGCTGATCGGCCCATCTGTCGTTGCCACTCCGGCTGCTTCCATCGAATTCCACTCCCGCACGTCGGCATGACCGTGGCAGATGCGGATAAAAAGTGATGGTGACAGTTGCCTAAAATGCGACGGTTATAGCCAATCGCTATTCGAGGTCAGTGTTCCCAGTATCTCGAGCGATGCCGGTGTCCTCAGTTCGACGTCGATCTTATTGAAAATGAGCGCCAGGGTCCCATCTTGCTTGCACCGCAGCTGGAACATCAGATCCTTGAGAACCTGGTTCGCTGCCGCGCGGAGAGCAAAGCGCTGTTCAGCAGGCAGTCGGTGCGCTTTTGCGGCCTCGCGCAATATGCTCCGTCGATTTGAAGCGGATGGCTCTTGCTGAGCAGCTTCCAATTCCTGCTGGGCATCAATTAGGGCTTGCTTTGCGATGCTGCGCTCGTCCTCGCGTTGATTCAAGCGATGCCGCACATTCTGGCTTTCTCCCACTTCAAGAGCGTCGAGCAGGCGGTCGATTGTCACGTCGAGCGACTGGCAGCGCATTTCGAGAACCGCAATCTTTTCCCGGATCTCCCGATCTTCCACCGGATCCCATTTCGGCTCGTACATCATTCCCGTGCGCAGCACTTCGACCTCCGCTTGCGCATAGGGGATGGTTCGGCGGTTAACACAATTTCCACTCCGCTCGCCGGAACATCTCAGCACAGGCGAAGACCGAGATCCGCGGTCGCGATAATTCATGGGTGACCCACAAACGTCGCAATAAGCCAGCCCCGACAGGAGGTTGCTGAACAACGTCCCCCGCCTTCCACCAGCGTTCCCAGGTCCTGATCGGCGTCTGGCGTCGGAGGCCCGCCTGGCGTCCAGCCATAGCGCTCGAGGAACGACGGGAGGGTAATAATCCTCAATCACGTCCCCGACCGACGAGCGTACGGTTTTTACGCGTCCGCCTTCGACGATCTTGTGCGTGCTCTTTGGTTGGAACCGCCCGATCACAGCTTCGCTGTCGGTGATCTTTTGGACAGTGCCTCCGTGCCACTGCCGGCCTCCGCCCCAAGGCTTAATTCCATCCTTGTTGAGGCGGCGGGCGATCGTGTCGCGTCCAAAACCCTCCACGAGCTCGCTGAAAATTCGAACGACGACCGCCGCACGCTCAGGTATGATCTGAAAATGCACCTTATCATCCGCAAGAGTGAGCCACGACGGCGATCGTGCGGTCATCTTTCGCTCGGTGTTCGTCCTCTTTCTCACCCATGACGCTCGTAGCCGGTGGGACTTCCTGGCGCTTTCCTCATGGGCGCGCGACATGACGGCGAGACTGATAACGAGCTGAGTCCAATCACGGTCGATCCTGTCCTTCGAAAAAATGTAGTCGTCGCCAACTGTCGCGATGGTGATGCCCGCATTGATGATCTCCATGAACATCGTCAGTGCGGTCGCGACGGTCCCCCGCGACAGGCGATCAAGCGATTCGACCAAAAGGTACGAACCCTTCGGAATTTCTCCTGCTCTCGTCTTTGCGAGAAATGCCGCCAGTGCCCCACTTTGGCTGTTCGACCCGTCAAAAGCCGAGACACCAAGGTCTCTGAGCGAAGAGTCGAGCTCGAGATCATGCCGGGCGGCAAATGCCTCGGACAGCTCAAGCTGGCGGGTCAGCGAGTCTCCCTTGAGCTGCCGGCTGGAACTCATTCGAATATAAGAGAAAGCCCTGGTTTTCATATCTTTGCGTAGCATAATTTTGAAGGTCAGAAAACCACATCAATTGTGACGATATGGTAGATGCCAGCGGCGCGCAGGTCGTTGTTGGTGGCCTCGGTGATCAGGCCGCGCTTGCCGGTGACGAGCGCGGCGGCGACCGCCCCGCCCTGCCCGCCTCCGACATCGGCGATGCGCCGGGTCAAGGTATTGCGGGCCCGGTCGATCATCACGTCGATGGCGAGGCGCGTCGGCATCGGGTAAGGCGCCGGCGCCAGCGCGATCTTGCCGGAAATGCTGCCGACGGCGCCGATCCCGCGGAAGAAGGCATCGCGGCCGAAATCATAACCGCCCGCTCGCGCCGGCCCCGGTGGCGGCAGCAACCGCGCGGTCGCCGCGATATGGTCGCCGGGTGCCACCGCGCCGGAACGCATGCTCACACGGACGCGTTTCGGCCGCTGGTCCTGAGGCACATTGGCGAGATCCGTCACCAGCAGCACGATCCGCGCGCCGCTGTCGCGGGCTTCGACGTTCTCGACAAAGCCCGAGAGCTTGCCGATGCGCGAGCGCTCCAGCATCGGCGCGGCGATATCGGCCGTGCGCCAGACCCCGGCAGCGAATCCCGCGAAGGCGGCCGCCGCCGCGAGGCAGGCTATCGATGCGAAACGGCGCAGGCGCAAGGCGAAGGCCGCCGCCCCGCTCAGGGCCAGGCCGAGCAGGGGCGCCCATAATGCCGGCTCACGATCGGCGGCGAAGTAGAGCAAGATGCCGACGCCCATCGCGATGGGCAGCCAGAGGAACGGGCGGCGCCGTTCGACCTCCAGCGCGAATCCCTGCTGCAGACGAAGCCAAAGCTGCCGAAGCAACGAGCCTAGACTTGCCGCCAGCGTGACCGGTGAGCCGAGACGAGCCGGCAAGGCATCGACGCGCGCGCCGCGCCGGCCCTGTGCCTGCCCCTGCCCCGGCGGCGCCGGCTGCATCGCCCGCTCTCCCCCCTGCCGGCGCTGCGATTTGACCGCTTAGCGTTTCCGGCAAAGCCATGTTACAGGGCGCGCGCCGGTTGTCATGTCCGACCTGGCGCCATCCCCTGTCTTGCCCCGGACGGCCGCGCCGCCCGGCCGGAGTTTCCTCCCATGAGCAACGCCGTCGTCACGCGCTTTGCGCCCTCGCCCACCGGATTCCTGCATATCGGCGGAGCCCGGACCGCGCTGTTCAATTGGCTCTATTCCCGCCGGCAAGGCGGCAAGATGCTGCTGCGCATCGAGGATACCGACCGGGAACGCTCAACCGAGGCGGCGATCGCCGCGATCCTCGACGGGCTGGAATGGCTTGGCCTCGATTGGGACGGCCAGACCGTCTACCAGTTCCAGCGCGCAGCCCGGCATCGCGAGGTCGCCGAGCAGATGCTCGCCAACGGCAAGGCCTATTACTGCTATGCGACCCCGGCCGAGCTCGAGGAGATGCGCGAGAAGGCGCGCGCCGAGGGCAAGCCATTGCGCTATGACGGCCGCTGGCGCGACCGCGACCCGTCGGCCGCGCCGGAAGGTGTGAAGCCGGTGATCCGCCTCAAGGCGCCGCAGACCGGCGAGACCGTGGTCAATGACGAGGTCCAGGGCCGCGTCGTCTGGCAGAACGAGAATCTCGACGACCTCGTGCTGCTGCGCTCCGACGGCACGCCGACCTATATGCTCGCGGTGGTGGTCGACGATCACGACATGGGCGTGACCCATATCATCCGCGGCGACGACCACCTGACCAATGCCGCCCGCCAGACCCAGATCTACGACGCGCTCGGCTGGGACGTGCCGAGCATGTCGCATATCCCGCTAATCCACGGGCCGGACGGCGCCAAACTCTCGAAGCGCCATGGCGCGCTCGGCATCGATGCCTATCGCTCGATGGGCTATCTGCCGGCGGCCTTGCGCAATTATCTGGTGCGGCTGGGCTGGAGCCATGGCGACCAGGAGGTCTTCTCGACGCAGGAGATGATCGACGCCTTCAACCTGTCCTCGATCGGCCGCTCGCCGGCGCGCTTCGACTACGCCAAGCTGGAGAACCTGAACGGGCTCTACATGCGCCAGTCGAGCGATGCCGACCTGCTCGCTGCGCTCAAGGTCATCCTGCCGGAGATCGGACCGGCGCGCGGGCTCGGTGCCACGCTGTCGCCGGAGCTGGAGGCGAAGTTCCTCGCCGCCATGCCAGGCCTCAAGGAGCGCGCCAAGACGCTGATCGAACTGCTCGACAGCGCCTTCTATCTCTATGCCCAGCGCCCGCTGCAGCTCGATGACAAGGCCAAGGGCCTGCTCGACGAGGCCGCACGCCAGCGCCTGCCGCAGATCGCGGCGAAGCTTGCCGCGGTCAGCGACTGGTCGCCGGCGCCGCTGGAAGCTGCGGTTCGCGCCTATGTCGAGGAGAGCGGGCTGAAGCTCGGCCAGGCGGCGCAGCCGCTGCGCGCGGCGCTGACCGGCCGGGCGATGTCGCCGGGCCTGTTCGACGTCATGGCCGTTCTCGGTCGCGACGAGACACTGGCACGGCTCGCCGACCAGGCGGCCTGAATCCCCCAGCCGCGGTTTTCGCCAGCCCGGAAAGTCTTCGAACTCCACCTCCGATGCCCCCGCCGCCGTCCTGAAAAAGGCAGCGGCGGGGCTGCACGCGCCGATATGAGCGGAACGCTGTTCCAACCGCCTTTTGGCTCGGTTGAATGCACTGCGCAAATGGTCTAGTGACGCGCAAGTGCATTGCGGTGCGGCAACGCAGGCGTGCACGAATATTGCTTGTAGATCAGTCACATGGGCCGCTTCTCCCCGTCTCCTTCCGACGCTTGGCCGACACATCGCGGCCTTCGGATACGAGATGCCCGGCGCGCAGGCGCGGAGAGGCGAAACCGGGGCTGAACAGCAGCGAGCCTTGAAAGGATCGGTATCGATGAGCGGAAATACCAGCCAGCTCCAGGTCGGCGGCAAGACCGTCGACATGGCGATCAAGGAGGGGTCAGTCGGCCCCGCCGTCATCGACATCGCCAAGCTCTACGCCCAAACGGGCATGTTCACCTACGACCCCGGCTTCACCTCGACCGCGAGTTGCGAGTCGCAGATCACCTATATCGACGGCGACAAGGGCGTTCTGCTCTATCGCGGCTTCCCGATCGAACAGCTCGCCGAGCATGGCGACTTCCTTGAGACCTGCTACCTGCTGCTCGAAGGCGAATTGCCGACGGCCGCCCAGAAGGCCGATTTCGACTATCGCATCACGCGCCATACCATGGTGCATGAGCAGATGGCCCGCTTCTTCCAAGGCTTCCGCCGCGATGCCCACCCGATGGCCGTCATGGTCGGCTCGATCGGCGCAATGTCGGCCTTCTATCACGACTCCACCGACATCTCCGACCCGCATCAGCGCATGATCGCCTCGATGCGCATGATCGCGAAGGTGCCGACTCTTGCCGCGATGGCGTTCAAGTACACCGTCGGCCAGCCCTTCGTGTACCCGCTGAACTCTCTGGACTACACCTCGAACTTCCTGCGCATGTGCTTCGCGGTGCCGGCTGAGGAGTACAAGGTCAATCCTGTGCTGTCGCGCGCGCTCGACCGCATCTTCATTCTGCACGCCGACCATGAGCAGAACGCCTCGACCTCGACGGTGCGCCTTGCCGGCTCCTCCGGCGCCAATCCCTTCGCCTGCATCGCGGCCGGCACGGCCTGCCTGTGGGGCCCCGCCCATGGCGGCGCCAACGAGGCGGCGCTCAAGATGCTCGAGGAGATCGGCTCGGTCGACAACATCCCGAAATACATCGCCAAGGCGAAGGACAAGAACGATCCGTTCCGCCTGATGGGCTTCGGCCACCGGGTCTACAAGAACTACGACCCGCGCGCGAAGATCATGCAGAAGACCACGCATGAGGTCCTGAACGAGCTCGGGATCAAGGACGACCCGCTGCTCGACGTCGCGGTCGAGCTGGAGCGCATCGCGCTGTCGGACGAGTACTTCATCGAAAAGAAGCTCTATCCGAACATCGATTTCTATTCGGGCATCACCCTCAAGGCGATGGGCTTCCCGACCTCGATGTTCACGGTGCTCTTCGCGGTTGCCCGCACGGTCGGCTGGATCGCGCAGTGGAAGGAAATGATCGAGGATCCGTCCCAGAAGATCGGCCGCCCGCGCCAGCTCTATACCGGCTCGCCGCAGCGCGACTACACCCCGATCGGCCGCCGCTGAGCCCAGCGGCATCGGTTATCCGGAAAGGCGCGCGGCGAAAGCCTCGCGCCTTTTTTCTTGGGGTGTGACGGTTGTGATCGTCGAGGTGATCGCGATCCGGGAGGCAACCACATTTGTCATTCCGGGGCTTCGCGCAAGCGAAGAACCCGGAACCTACGACTGGGCGAGCGGGTAACAACCGGACACAGAATGTCTCACCCGGTCGTGGGTTCCGGGTTCGCGCCTGCGGCGCGCCCCGGAATGACAAGCGTTTGGTTCGAAGCCGCGGCGATAGGTGACGGGAGCGCTTAGCCGCCCCGCCCGCCCGGCAAGAGTGCCAGCGCCGCCTCGACCGCGTTGGCGGCCGGGCTCGGCCCAGCCGAGCGCATGATCGTCTCGACCTCGGCGAAGCCGTCGAGCTGTCCCTGGCGCTTGCCGCCCTCCGCCATGGCAGCGAGGAGATGGCTGCTCAGCGCGTCCGGCGTCGCTTCCTCCTGGATGAATTCCGGGACGATGCTCCGGCCGAGGATCAGGTTGGGCAGGATCACGCTCGGCAGCTTGACGAGGCGCCGCGCCAGAAAGGCTTCCCAGTTGGCGCCGCGATAGGCCGCGACCGTCGGGACTTGCGACAGGGCGAGTTCCAGCGTCACGGTGCCCGATGCCGCGAGCGCTGCACGCGCTCCGCGGAACGCCGCAAGCTTGGCCGCCTCGCCCGTCACGATCTCCGGCGCGACCGGCCAGCGCGCCACGGCCTCGTCGATCATCGGCTGGAGCCGCTGCACCGCCGGCAGCACGAACCGCGCCCCCGGCGTAGCTGCCGCCACCTTCGCCACTGCCTCGCCGAAGACCGGCATCAGATGATGGATCTCGGAACGCCGACTACCAGGGAGGATAAGGATGGTCGGCCGCTCGGTATCGTCGCGCCGACACTGCTCTCCCGCATCGGGGCGCATTTCGGCGAGCCGTTCCATCAGGGGATGGCCGACATAGACGGTCTCGGGGCCGTGCAGACGGGCGAGCGCGGCGGGCTCGAACGGCAAAAGGGCCAGGATGCGGTCGACATGCGGAGCCATCCGCCGCGCCCTGCCGGAGCGCCAGGCCCAGACGCTGGGGCAGACCCAGTGCACGATCGGAATGGAAGGCGCCCGCGCCCTCACCTTCTTCGCGACGCGCAGGCAGAAATCCGGGCTGTCGATCGTCAGGAGCAGGTCGGGTTCGAAGGCTGCGATGCCGCGCGCCGCATCCTCCATCCGCCGCAGCAGCAAAGGCAAGCGCGCGATCACCGGGCCGAATCCCATGACGGCGATATCGGCCTGAGGAAAGAGGGATTTTAGTCCGGCTTCCGGCAGGCCGTGGTCACCCACGCCGCAAAGTTCGATCGGGCGCTCCCCCAATCGCTCGCGCAGCGCGGCGAGGAAGCGCAGGGCCAGAGCATCGCCCGACGCCTCGCCCGCGATGACGCCCAAGCGGAACGGCCGCATCAGGGAAAGCCTTCGACGAAGAGACCGAGTTGGTCGGCCTGCCGGCCGAGCGCCGCCCGATCGCCGACAAGGACCTCGCCGGCCCGGACGCCGATGCCGGAGAGTCCGGCCTCGGCGATGTTCCGCAAAGTGTCCGGCCCGATGGCGGGCATGTCGACGCGCAGGTCCTGCCCCGTCTTGGGGACCTTCACCAGGAAGCCGTCGCCCTTGCCGATCTTGAGGCGCCCGCGCGCCACCATGTCGGCGACCCGGCGGATCATCGCGTCCGTGCCTTCGGCGGCCTCGATCGCGACGACGCGGTGATCGGCGAGGATCGCGGCCTGCCCGACATCGAAGGGCGACAAGGTCGCCAGCAAGGCGAAGCCCCGCTCGAGCTCTGCGCGTTGTTCAGGATTGGCCTGCTTGCGGCCCAATGCGCCGCGTGGCGCCGTCATCTCGGGGGCGATGTCGGCCGGTCCGTGGACGCGAAAGCCCTGCATCTCGAAAAAGCCGACCACGCCGCGCAGGAGATGATCGTCCCCGCCCTGAAAGGCCTTGGCGAAATGCGGCAAATATTTCAACGTCGAGACCTCGGGGCGCAGCGAACCGAAGCTCGGCCGCGGCAAGGCCCCAAGCATGACGATATCGACGATGCCGCGCCGGCGCAGCTCTTCGAGCAGGCTGCCGAGCTGGCCCAGGCGGTACTTCCTGACATCCGCGCCTTCGCCGAAAGCTGCGGGATCGACCGCACCGTCCAGCGCCGCGATATAAGGGCGCTCGCCATTAGCAGTCACGATGCGCGCGAGCTGGAGCGGATAGTCACCGCTCCCCGCGATCATCACAAGCGGTCCGCGTGCAGCGGCCACTCCTGGCGTATCGCCGCTCACCGCTCCGCTGCGGTGGCGTCCCGCGGCGTGCAGAGCGGCTTGTCGCCGCCCTCCCTGATGAAGTTCAGGATCTCGTCGATCAACGGATGCGTCGAGAATTCCGCCGCAACGTCCTCGACACGCTCGGCCAGCGTGCCTTCATCGGCGAAGAGCAGACGATAGGCACGGCGCAACTCGTGGATCTGCTCGCGCGTGAAACCACGCCGTTTGAGGCCGATGAGATTGAGCCCAACCAGATGGGCAGGGTTGTCCCGTACGGTGCCGAAGGGAATGATATCGCTCAACACCCCGGCCCCGCCGCCGATAAAAGCGTGGTCGCCAATGCGCACGAATTGTTGCAGGCCGGCGCCGCCCCCGACGATGACGTAGTTCCCGATCGTGACATGGCCGGCGCACATCACGTTGTTCGAGAAAATGATGTTGCTGCCGAGGCGGCTGTCATGGCCGACATGCGAATTGGCGAGGAAAAAGCAGCGATCACCGACGCTGGTGATCATGCCGCCGCCTTCCGTGCCCGGATTCATGGTGACGCCTTCGCGGATCTGGCAATCCGCGCCGATCGTGAGCGTCGAAGGCTCGCCGCGATACTTCACGTCCTGTGGCGGGTGACCGATCGAGGCGAAGGGAAAGATCCGCGTGCGCGGGCCAATCGTGGTACGGCCGGCAATGACGACATGGCTGACAAGCTCGACGTCCTCGCCGAGGACGACATCGGGACCGACCATGCAAAACGGCCCGATCTTCACGCCGGCGCCGAGTTGCGCCTTCGGGTCGACCAGCGACATGGGATGAATGGTGACGCTCATCGAGACGTGACCCTGATCTTGAATCGACCCGGCGCTCAAATGACCATCGCCGAGATTTCGGCTTCGGCCACCAGCGCGCCATCGACGCGGGCCTCGCCACGGTAGAAGAAGATATTGCGCTTGCGGGCGAGCTTGGTGAGGTGGAAGCGGATCTGATCGCCTGGCGTGACCGGCTTGCGGAACTTCGCCTTGTCGATCGTGGTGAAGAGGACGGTCTGGACCGGCTTCTCGTCCGTGCCACGCGCGTTCACGACCAGGACGCCAGCCGTCTGGGCCATCGCCTCGATCATCAGGACGCCCGGAAACACCGGGCGCTCCGGGAAGTGGCCGGTGAATTGCGGCTCGTTGACCGTGACGTTCTTGATGCCGACGCCCGACGTGTCGCCGTCGATCTCGACGACGCGATCGACCAGCAGGAACGGATAGCGGTGAGGGATGCTGGCCATGATCTTCTGGATGTCGATCACACCCAGTGCAGTCGTCGCCTCGCTCATGGTCTGTCTTCTCCCGCGTGCCGTCGCCGGGCAGCGCCTTGCATTCACTTCAGTGGCCGGAAGCAGGCAACGCTCCTGCAACTTGCCACGATTTCAAAATCTTCCGCCGCTTTGCCGGAAACAGAGCGGGTTCGGCAACATAATTCTCAACATCCAAGGCAGAAAGAGCACGTCCGGCAGCCGAAACGCTGGGTCAGTCCTGCCCCGCGCCGGGCTTCCTGCCGCGATTGGCCACCAGCGTCTTGAGCAGCGCCGTTTCGCGCGCCCAGCCGAGCGCCGGCTGAGCCGGGTAACCGCCATAGCGCGCGCCGCGCGGGACATCGCCGGCAACGCCGCTCTGTGCCGCGATCTGCGCACCGACACCGATGGTGAGGTGGCCGGCGAGCCCAACCTGGCCGCCGAGCACGACGAAATCCTCGAGCGTCGAGGACCCCGCGAGGCCGGTCTGGGCGCAGATCACGCAATGGCGCCCGATGACGCAGTTATGGCCGATCTGGACGAGGTTATCGATCTTGGTGCCCTCCCCGATCACCGTGTCGCGGCTGGCGCCACGGTCGATCGTGGTGTTGGCGCCGATCTCGACATCATCCTGGATGATGACACGGCCGATCTGCGGCACCTTCATGTGCCCCTTCGGACTCATCGCGAAGCCGAAGCCATCCTGGCCGATCCGCGCACCGGGATGGATGATGACGCGATTGCCGATCAGAGAGGCCTGGATCGTGCTGCCCGCGCCGATCGAGCAGTTGCGCCCGATCCGGACCTGCGGGCCAATGACCGCATGCGAGGCGACAACCGTGCCGGCGCCGATCTCGGCACCGGGGCCGATGACCGCGCCCGGATCGACGGTGACGCCTGCTTCGAGGACGGCCGTCGCATGAACGATGGCGCCGGGCGCGACGCCCTGCGAGGCGAAGACCGATTCAGGCTTCAGAGCATTCGGGAAGCAACGTGCCATCACCTTTGCAAAGGCGTGATAGGGCGCGGGCGACACCAAAGCCACCGTTCCGGCGGGAACGCGCTCGACAAAACGGGACGAAACGATGCACAGGCCCGCCTTGGTCGCCGCCAGAGCCTCGGTATATTTCGGATTGTCCATATAGGCGAGGTCGGTCGGGCCGGCCGTCTCGAGGGCTGCGATGCCGTCGAGCTTGCGGGTCGGCTCCACGCCTTCCGGCAAGGTGCTGCCTGAAATGGCTGCGACCTCGCCGAAGTCCAGCGAGGTCGCGAAGGGAAAGAAAACTGGCTCTGCCATGATCCGGTCCGGAGCGCGGATCGCCGCGCATCTCACCAGACGCGAAGATGGCGATCCATGTCGTTGTTATCGCATCGACTTCTTCCGGGAAGCAGAAGCCGCTTCCCGGTCGATGCCTAGCCCCGCTGTATCAGAAGCGGGTACCGCCCGAGAAGCGGAATGCCTGGAGACGGTCGCCACCATACTTGCCGGCGAGACCAGTCTGAGGGTTGACGCCGATTTGGCCGTCATCCTTGGTCAGGGCGTAGGCATAGTCGAACCGGATCGGTCCGAGCGGCGACTGCCAGAGCAAGCTCACGCCCACCGACGAGCGGATGACGTTCTTGTCGCGGATACAGCCGATGCTCGATTGAGCCCCCCCGGTCACGACATTGTACTGGCGCGCAGAAGAACCAGCGGGGCAGCCCGCGAAGGCACCGTTCGCAATGACGCTCGAGCCGCCGTCATAGTTGAACAGCGTACCAGCGTCGGCGAAGACCGCGCCACGCAGGCCGATATCACGCGGCAGACCCCAGATCGGGAACTGCAGCTCGACCGTACCGCCGAAATAGGTGGTGCCACCGACCGCGTTGGCCGTGGGATCGTTCAGGACGTCGCGCGGACCGATACCGGAGGGCGCGAAACCACGCACCAGCGACGGGCCAAGGAAGTAGTGATCGACCATGCGCAGGTTGCCGCTGGTCGCCTGGACGTGGCCGCCCTGGACGCGCAGGAAGCCGACGACGTCGTCGAAGATCTCGCGGTAGTAGCGAGCGTCCGCCGCGATGCGGAGGAACTTCGAGTCGCCGCCGACGCCGGCGAATTCCGGCTTCAGCTCGGCCGAGAAGCCGTTGCGCGGGTTCTGGTAGCTGTCGAGCGAGTTGTAGTTGAAGTTCAGGCCGACGAGCGAGGTCAAGGTGGAGCCCTGAGCCTCCTTGACCGCCACCGTCGCCTCACCATTGGTCACGCAGTTATACGCGTTGGCCGCAGTCGCGCCGACCGGCGTGATGCCGGGGATTGCATAGGTACAGTCGTTATAGGGACGGCTGGTCGTGTTCGGAATCTTGATCTCGGTCGTATAGATCGAGTACCGCGGCGTGACCGAGAACTCTTCGGTGATCGGGAAGGTAAAGCGAACCTGCCCGCCCGTCACGCGGCTCTCATAGCGGCCGGTGTTGTAGTTGTCGTTGTACTTCGAGAACAGGTCGAAGCCGGCCGCCACGCGGTAGCCCAGGAAATAGGGCTCGGTGAAGGAGAAATCGACGCCCTGCGTCCGCTGACCCATCGTGCCGGCGATGCGAACGAACTGGCCGCGGCCGAGGAAGTTCGATTCCGACAGCGAGACTTCGCCGATAACGCCGTCAGAGGTCGAGTACCCGCCAGCGATCGAGAAGGAGCCGGTCGCCTTGTCCTCGACATCGATGTTGACGATCACGCGATCCGGAGCGGAGCCCGGCTCGTTGGTGACGCGAACCTTGTTGAAGAAGCCCAGATTGTTCAGGCGACGCTCGGCGCGGTCGACCATGACCTTGTTGTAGGCATCGCCTTCACCGAGGTCGAGCTCGCGGCGAACGACATAGTCACGAGTACGCGTGTTACCGCGCACGTTGATGCGCTCGACATAGACGCGCGGCCCCTCGTCGACGACATAGGTGATGCCGATCTGACGACCCGAAGAATCACGATCGCCGCGCGGGCGAACCTGCGCGAAGGCATGACCACGGCGCGCCACTTCCGTCGTGAGCGCCACCAGCGACTTCTCGACCGCCTCGGCATTGTAGGTATCGCCCCGCGAGGTGGCGACATAACGCTGGAGGGCAGCAGCATCGACGTCGCGCAGCGACGAATCGACCGAGACGTTGCCGACCTGATACTGCGGACCTTCCTCGACCTGGATGTCCACGACCCAGCCGCCGGCCGCGTCATCAAAGCGGGCGCTGCTGTTCGTGATCTGGAAATCGGCGTAGCCGTTCTTCAGGTAGAAGCGGCGGATGAGGTCCATATCGGAATTGACCCGATCGGGATCATAGACGTCGGACGTCTTGATCCAGCTCAGGAAGTTCGACTCCGTCGAGGTCATCAGCCCGCGCAGACGCCCGGCCGAATAGGCCTGATTGCCGGTGAAGTTGATCGACTTGATGCCGGTCTTGCTGCTCTCGTTGATGGTGAAGACGATGTCCTCACGACCATTCGGAAGAGGAGCGATGCGACCGCTGACCGAGGACAGCCCATAGCCGGAACGCTTGTAGGCCTCGCGCAGGCGCTCGACATCGGAGTTGATCAGCGCCTGGCTGATGGGACCGCCGGGGCGCGACTGCACGATCTGGGACAGCTGCTCGCCCTTCAGCTTGCGATTGCCCTCGAAAGCGACACGATTGGCCGTGCCGCTCTGCTCCTTGACCGCGACGACGATCTGCGAACCGCGACGATTGACCTGCACATTCGAGAACAGGCCGGTCGCCATCAGGCTCTCGCGGATTTCCTGCGGATTCTCCCGACCAACGGCGTAGGAGCGGATCGTCTCCGCATCGACGCGCCGGTTGCCCTGGACAACCACGGCCTGCGCGAACGCCACACCACCACTCACGGCCAGCATCAAAGCCGAAAGTCCGATCGATCGAGAGAGCCGCATCTTGCTCGTCCGGCTCTTTTGGGTCGACGTCATCGGGTCGCCTATTCCATCTCTCTGGTCACCACCCCAAACGGGGACCGCCATCTCAGGACGGCAGCACGGGGACATTGCGGTTCAATCGCTTCTACAAAGTTTCCGGCAGGGTGCAAACCGCGATCATCGTTAATAAAGCGTTTTTAGGAATCTCGTTGCCGACGCGCCACGCGGCACGCCGCTTTTCCGCCGCAAAGCGCGGCGCCGCAGGCGGCTTCAGAGCATGCCGCGCACGTGAACGATGTCGTTCCAGGTCACGAACAGCATCAACATCAGCACCAGCGCGAGGCCGACCCGGAAACCGATTTCCTGGGCCCGCGGGCTCAGGGGCCGGCCGCGCAGGGCCTCATAGAGATAGAACAGCAGATGGCCGCCATCGAGCATGGGAACCGGCACGAGATTCATCAGGCCGATCGAAACCGAGAGGATCGCGGCGAGATTGATCAGCCCCAGCAAGCCGCCGCTGGAAGCGACGATGCCGGAGACCTGCGCGATCCGAATCGGACCTGAGAGCTGGTCGGTGGATTCACGCCCGCTCAGAAGCTTGGCGATGTAGTCATAGGTCCGCGTCACGACGAACCAAGTCTCGACGAAGCCCGACTTGGCGGATTCGAGCAATCCGAATCGCTGGGTCCTCCAATCCTCCGGACGGGGCGAAGCCTTGACGCCGATCACGCCGATACGCTGCGTCCCGAGCTGCGTCTTCATCTCGGTGAGCGAGGGCGTCACCGGCAAGGTCACCGTGCCGCCGTCGCGCTCGATCGAGACCTCCAGCCGCTCCTCGGGGCGGGTCGAGACGATCCGCTGCATGTCGGAAAAACTGGTGACCTTCTGGCCGTCGATGGCGATCACGATGTCGCCCGCCTTCAGCCCGGCCTTCTCCGCCGCGCTGCCGGCGACGACCGTTTCGACGCGCGGGATCAGCACCTGCTTGCCGAAGAAGAAGGCCGAGCCGGCGAAGATCAGGATCGCCAGGAGGAAATTGGCAATCGGGCCGGCGGCGACGATCGCGGCCCGCTCGGCGAGAGACTGCGCCGGGAAGGAACGCGCGCGCTCCTGCGCCGACATCCGGCTCACCGCCGCATCGTCGGGCGCGCTGGAGGCATCGGCATCGCCCGAGAACTTCACGTAGCCGCCGAGCGGGATCAACGCGAAGCGCCAGCGCGTGCCATGCCGGTCGTTGAAGCCGAAGAGCTCGCGGCCGAAGCCGATGGAGAAGGTCTTGACGTCGACCCCGCACCAGCGGCCGACCAGGAAATGTCCGAGCTCATGGACGAAGACGACGATGGTCAGGACGAAGAGGAACGGCAGCAGATAGCTGAGCAGGAAATGCCCGGCATTCCAAAACGACGCTGCGAATTCCATCAAACGATCTCCCAGGGTCCCGACGGCCTCTAGAGCCGGACATCGACAGGGCAACAGGCCAACCGGATTGGCGTGTCGCTTTAGGTGGCAGTGAACCGCGCTTGCGACAAGAGCGAGGCAGCCCGCCGTCTCGAATCTTGGTCAATGGCGAGCGCGTCCGCAACATGGCGCGGAGCCTGCACTCCGGCGGGGAATGCGGCGCAGACCGTTTCTACCAGCACGGCGATATCGGAAAAGCGCAGCCGACGCTCCAGGAAGGCCGCGACGGCGACCTCGTTGGCGGCGTTGAGCACCGCCGGCATGGCGCCGCCTTCGCGCAATGCAGCCATGGCGAGGCCGAGCGCCGGAAAGCGGACGAGATCGGGGCGCTCGAAGCTGAGGGGGGCCGCCATGGCGAGATCGAGGAAGCGCGGCGGCGGCGCGTCGAGCCGGCCGTCGATGCCGAGGCAATGTGCCGCGGCAACCCGCATGTCCGGCACCGCCAGGCCGGCGCTGACAGAGCCGTCGCGGAAGGTCACGAGGCCATGGACGATCTGCTGGGGGTGGACGAGCACGTCGAGCTGGTCCGGCTGCAGATCGAACAGGAAGCGAGCCTCGATCAGTTCGAGCCCCTTGTTCATCATGCTGGCGGAGTCGATCGTGATCTTGGCGCCCATCGCATAGTTCGGGTGCTTCAATGCCTGCTCGGGCGTGGCCGCGGCGATGCGCTCGGCGCTCCAGGTCCGGAACGGGCCACCGGAAGCGGTCAGCGTCATGCTGCGGACCGAAGCGAGCGGCTCGGCACCGAGCACCTGGAACAGGGCGTTGTGCTCGGAATCGAGCGGCAGCAGGCGGGCTTCGACCTCGGCCGCCCGCGCCATCACCGCCGCGCCGGCACAGACCAGGCTCTCCTTGTTGGCGAGCGCGATGGTTCGCCCAGGCAGGAGCGCGGCGAAGGTCGCCTCGAGCCCGGCCGCACCGGAGATCGCGCTGACGACGATATCGGCAGGGCGGTTCACCGCCTCCAGCACCGCGGAGCGCCCTGCCCCGCTGGCGATCCCCGTACCGGAGAGCGCCTGTTTCAGGGCTTCCTCGCCAGCCGGATCGGCGAGCGCGGCGAAGGACGCTCCCGTTTCGATCGCTGTCCGGGCCAGCGCCTGCGCGTCCCGACCACCGACCACGGTCGCGATCGACAGGCGCTCGGGATTCTCGGCGACGATGTCGCGGACCGAGCGTCCGACGGAGCCGGTCGCCCCCAGAAGCGTGACTCTGCGCAAGGACATTGGTGTCAGACGTTGAGGTGCAGGGCGAAGAGCGCGAAACCGGCGAGCACCAGCACCGCCCAGTAGCCGTCGAGCCGGTCGAGGAAGCCGCCGTGACCGGGGATGAGCTTGCTTGAATCCTTGGCGTCGAAACGGCGCTTGAGGGCGGATTCGAACAGGTCTCCCGCCTGGCTGACGATCGAACCCGCGAGCGAAGCCGTCACCACCGGCCCGACTGCCGTCATACCCTGCAGCGCCGGCATCAAGCGCCAGACGAGATAGCCTCCGAGCATTCCCGCCACGGCGCCGCCGATCGCGCCGGACCAGGTCTTCTTGGGGCTGACCGCCGGCATCAGCTTGGGCCCGCCCAGCTTGCGGCCGGTAAAATAGGCGGCGATATCGGTGAGCCAGACGACGGCGAAACTCCACAGGATCAGGGCGAGGCCTACCCCCGCGAGATCGCGCAGCGCCGGCGTAACCAGAGCGAAGGCCAGCGCATAGGCGACGCCGCAGAGCTCGAGCGCCAGGCGCGAGCGCATGAAAGGCGTCATGACGGCGCCGAGAAGTGCCATGGCCGAAGCGGTTCCCGCAATCGCGACTGGGCTCGCCGGGGAGAAGGCCAGCGCGATACCGGCCACGACCACCGCGATACCGGCAGGGATCGCATTGCCGCGGCCGATGATCGCCAGCCATTCATAGGCGACGAGCCCGGCGACCAGAATCCAGACCAATCGGAAAGGCCAGCCGCCCCACAGCGTGACGAGCAGGATCAGCGCGCCGAGAACCAGCGCCGAGGCGACCCTGAGCTTCAGCTCGGAGTTCGCGCGCGGCGCAGAGGGATTCGGCGCATTCACGCGACGCCCACGCTGCGGTCAGAGGAGGTGGACAGGCCGCCGAAGCGGCGCTCGCGCTGGCGGTACTGGGCCAGAGCTTCCTCGAAGGCGGCCCGGTCGAAATCCGGCCACATCACCGGCGCGAAGATGAACTCGGCATAGGCCGCCTGCCAGAGCAGGAAGTTCGAGATGCGGGTCTCGCCAGAAGTCCGGATGACCAGTTCGGGGTCCGGGAGGTCGTGGGTGTCGAGTTGGCCCGCGATCGCAGCCTCGTCGATCGTGGCCGGATCGATCCGCCCCGCAGCCGCCTCGACCGCCAGCCGGCGCGTCGCCCGCACGATCTCGTCGCGCGAGCCGTAATTGAAGGCGATCACCAGCACGAGACCGGTATTGTTGCGGGTGCTGGTTTCCGCATGTTCGACAAGGCGACGCAGGTCGGCCGCGAGATCGTCCCGGCTGCCGATGATCCGCACCCGGACATTGGCGACCGAAAGCTCGGCGAGATCCTTCTCGACGAAATGCTTGAGCAGCCCCATCAGGAAGGTGACTTCCGCATAGGGGCGGCGCCAGTTCTCGGTCGAGAAGCTGTAGAGGGTCAGGACCTTGATACCGAGATCGCTGGCATTGCGGACGGTGCGCCGCAGCGCCTCGAGGCCACGGCGATGGCCTTCCTGCCGCGGCAGGCCGCGCATCTGCGCCCAGCGCCCGTTGCCGTCCATGATGATGGCGACATGGGCCGGGTTGGACACATCTGCGTCGCGCTGACCGGATGACATGCGGATGAGCCTCGCTCGGCCTCGGACGAAGGGGCGCGGGGGGATCTCCCGCGCCGGAGATCAGACGTGCAGGATTTCCTTTTCCTTCGCCGCGAGCGCCTGATCGATCTCGGCAATGTGCTGGTCGGTCGCCTTCTGGACGAGGTCGGAGTTGCGGGCGGCATCGTCCTTGGTCATGTCGCCGTCCTTCTCGAGCTTCTTGACGACGTCGATGCCGTCGCGGCGGACATGGCGCACGGAGACCTTGGCTTCTTCAGCGTATTTGTGCGCGACCTTGACCATCTCCTTGCGGCGCTGCTCGTTCAGCTCCGGGATGCGGATGCGCAGGACCTGGCCTTCCGTCTGAGGGTTGAGGCCGAGATCGGATTCGCGCACCGCCTTGTCGACGGCGTTCACCATCGAGCGGTCCCAGACCTGGACGCTGAGCAGGCGAGGCTCCGGCACGCTGACCGTGGCGAGTTGGCTCAGCGGCGTGCGGGCGCCATAGGCCTCGACCATGATCGGGTCGAGCATGTTGGCGGAGGCGCGGCCGGAGCGCAGCGAGGCGAGATCGCCCTTGAAGGACTGCACCGCACCGGCCATGCGGCGCTTGATGTCGGCGAGGTCGAACGTCGTCTGGGCCATTTCAATCGGGACCTTGCAGATAATTCAAAATCGGCGCGACCATGGCGGCGAGGCCGCGCAGGGTCAAGATCAAGAGCCTCTAACACAACCCGGAGGGGCCTCGACGCCGGCAATTCGTCCGCTCCGCCAGGAGCGGCGGTGAAGCCGATACCATTGGTATCGGCAAGCGCCGCGACGCCGCGGGCGGTCGAATTCCCGGCGCCGAAGGTGGGCTTTGGAGGGCCGCCTGCGGCGTCGGAACGACTTGCCGATATCGATGGATATCGGCTGCACGCTCCTCCTGGCATGCGGCTCCTCCAAAGCCCATCGAGACCCCTCCGGGTTGTGTTAGAGCCTCTTACATCCTCGAACAGCATTTTCCCCCGCGATGAGCAAGGGAAAAGCGTCGATGCGCGCCGAACATGGCGGAGTAGCGCCCCTGCCCGCTGTTCCGCGGCTGCGGGATGCCCATGTCCGTTGTGTGGATCGGCACGGCTTCGGGCTGCGCCGGGAGCAAGGAATGACGGAGAAAAGACGTGCCTCGCCTCAACCGCATCGTCGAGACGGCGCTCTATGTCGATGACCTCGACCGCGCCCGTACCTTCTACGAGGACAAGCTCGGCCTCGCGCCCCTGCTCAGGACGAAGACGCTCCTCGCCTATGATGTTGGCGGCGCGAATGTGCTTCTGCTGTTCCAGCGCGGCGCCTCGCTGCAGACGCAGAGCTCGCCCGGTGGAACGATCCCGCCGCATGACGGGAGCGGGCCGCTCCACATCGCCTTCGCGATAGACACAGACGAGCTCCCGGCCTGGGAAGCGAAGCTCAAGGGACTCGGCATCGTCGTCGAAGGACGCATGCAGTGGGAACGCGGCAGCACGAGCCTGTATTTCCGCGACCCGGACGGGCATCTGCTCGAACTGGCGACGCCCGGCCTGTGGCGAACCTACTGAGACTGGCGCCTCAGGGCGTGACGTAAGTCGCCCTGCCCTCGCCGCGCAGGACCGCGGCGAGCATGCCGGGCTCGGCGATCGAGAAGACGACGATGGTGAGGCTCGCGTCGCGGGCGAGCGCGAAGGCGGCGGTGTCCATCACCTTGAGGTCGCGCTTGATCGCGTCCTCGTGGGTCAGCGTCTCGTAGCGGGTCGCGGTCGGGTCCTTCTTCGGGTCGGCGCTGTAGACTCCGTCGACCTGCGTCGCCTTGAGCAGGTGGCTGCAACCGAGTTCAGCCGCGCGCAGCGCCGCGCCCGTGTCCGTGGTGAAATACGGGTTGCCGGTGCCGCCGCCGAGGATGACGACCTTGCCGTTGCTGAGATGGTCGAGCGCGCGCTTGCGGGCATAGCTCTCGCAGAGCGAGGGCATCGGCACTGCCGACATCGCGCGGGCCGGGGCGCCGGCCGCCTCGATGGAATGCTCCAGCGCCAGCGCGTTCATCACCGTGCCGAGCATGCCGATCGAATCGGCAGTGGTCCTGTCGAGCCCCTTGTTGAGGCCCTGGACGCCGCGGAAGAAGTTGCCGCCGCCGACGACGATGCCGATCTCGACGCCCTCGCGCGAGGCATGGGCGATATCGGCTGCGAGCGCCGTCAGCGTGCCGCCATCCAGCCCGTTGCCGACAGGACCGGCAAGGGCTTCACCGGAGAGCTTCACGAGAACGCGTTGGGGTCTCATCGATGTCTCTCCGTCGTGTTGGGGGCCGGCTGCGATTCGACGCAGCCCTATCTTCCTACAAAAAAGGCCGCGCAATGCGCGGCCTTTCTCTCATTCGTGATGGAGCTTGTCAGCCCGTGGTGCCGCCGGCGGCAGCGACCTCGGCCGCGAAGTCCTGCTCTTCCTTCTCGATGCCCTCGCCGAGCGCGTAGCGGGCGAAGCCGGTGAGCTTGACCGGGGCGCCGACCTTGCCCTCGATCTCCTTGAGGACCTGCGCAACCGACTTCGAGCCGTCATGGATATAGGCCTGCTCGAGCAGGCAGTATTCCTTGGCGTAGCTCTTCAGGCCGCTCTCGGTGATCTTGGCCAGGACATGCTCGGGCTTGCCGGCATTCTTCTCGGCCAGGATCGCCTTCTCGCGCTCCAGCACGTCCGGGGCGACCGAAGCGAGGTCGAGCGCAACCGGGTTGGTCGCCGCGACATGCATGGCGAGCTGGCGGCCGAGCACAGCGAGCTCGTCCGACTTAGCCGTCGTCTCGAGCGCGACGATGACGCCGATCTTGCCGAGGCCCTCGGTGATCGCGCCGTGGACATAGGAGCCGATCACGCCCGAGGACACCTTGAGCGAGGCGACGCGACGCAGCGTCATGTTCTCACCGATGGTGGCGATGGCGTTGGCGATCGCGTCCTGAACGGTGCCGCCGCCCGGATAGTGATGGCCGAGCAGTGCCTCGACGTCGCCGCCACGCTCAAGCGCGACATCGGCGATGGTCTTGGCGAGCGCCTGGAATTCCGGGTTGCGCGCGACGAAGTCGGTCTCGGAGTTGACCTCGACGACGACGCCCTCGTTGCCCTGCACGGCGACGGCGACGAGGCCCTCGGCGGCGACACGGCCGGCCTTCTTGGCGGCCTTCGACAGGCCCTTGGCGCGCAGCCAGTCGATGGCTGCCTCCAGGTTGCCGTCATTCGCCGAGAGGGCGGCCTTACAGTCCATCATGCCCGCGCCGGTCTTGTCGCGGAGTTCCTTCACGAGTGCGGCGGTGATCGCGGCCATCTGTCTTGTCCTTGCTGTCGGTGCGGCGCAGGCCCTTAAGACCGGCCGCGGATCGGAATTATGCGGACGCCTGCATGGGGAAACGCCGACGCTCCGTTTCCGGCCGTCGGCGTTGGTCGGCGTCAATCGAGAATCTGATTGCGACGCGCGGATGACGCGCCGCAGTCAGGCAGCCTGCATCAGGCGTCGGCGAGATCGCGAGCCTGGGCGACCCAGCCTTCGCGGTCGATCTTGCCGCCGAGCTTCAGGTCGTGGTCGATCTTGCTCACGTCGGCAGGCGTCATCGCCGCGATCTGCCAGAAGTGGTAGATGCCGCCGTCGTTCAGCTTCTGGACCGCGTCCGGGCCCATGCCCGAGAGCTTGGTCAGATCGTCCGGAGCGCCGCGCGGAGCGGTCAGCGTCTCGAAGGCGCCGGAAGCGGTCTCGAGAGCCTCCTCGACGACCGGCGCCTCGGCGGCGCCGACATCGATGCCCTGGTCGCCCGAGGCGCGGCCGATGCCGTCGATCGCCGAGCGGGCGATCAGATCGCAATAGAACTGGATGGCGCGGCCGGCGTCGTCATTGGCCGGAACCGGGAAAGTGATGCCGTCCGGATCCGAGTTCGAGTCGACGATCGCGGCGACCGGGATGCCGAGGCGCTGGGCCTCCTTGATCGCGAGCGCTTCCTTGTTGGTGTCGATCACGAAGATCATGTCCGGCGTGCCGCCCATGTCCTTGATGCCGCCCAGAGCCTTCTCGAGCTTGTCGCGCTCACGCGACAGCATCAGGCGCTCCTTCTTGGTCAGGCCGGTGCCGCCGCCGTTGAGCAGCTCGTCGACCTTGCGCAGGCGCTGGATCGAAGCCGAAATGGTCTTCCAGTTGGTCAGCATGCCGCCGAGCCAGCGGGAGTTGACATAGTACTGGGCCGAGCGCTTGGCGGCATCGGCGATGGCATCCTGCGCCTGGCGCTTGGTGCCGACGAAGAGGACGCGGCCGCCGCGGGCGACGGTGTCCGACACGGCCTGCAGGGCGCGGTGCAGCATCGGCACCGACTGCGACAGGTCGAGGATGTGGATGTTGTTGCGGACGCCGAAGATGTACGGGGACATCTTGGGGTTCCAGCGATGAGCCTGGTGGCCGAAATGGGCACCGGCCTCGAGGAGCTGGCGCATGGAGAAATCAGGCAGAGCCATGGTGTTCTAGTCCTTCCGGTTGAGCCTCTGGAGCGCGAATGAACAAGGCATGAGCTGCCACGTCACCGGAACGCCTCGGGACATCGAGGCGATGCGCTCCATGTGGGATGCGCTGCGCCTTACAGGGGATGGGACCGCATTGCAAGCCGGCTGAGCCGAGAAAACCGACGGCGCGATATGATGAGGCCCATGCGGCGTCCGCATGGGCCACTTATCGCGACGGCAGGCGATGCGTCCGGCCTCGCCCTACTGCGGCAGGTTGGCGCCCATCTGCTTCACCAGCTCGGCGAGCTTCTTGCAATATGCCGCCGGAGGGCCGCCCTGCGCCGCGGCGATGCTCTGCTCGATGCCCATCACCGACACCGTGCCCTTGCGGCCGGCCGCCTCGGCCGCATCGCCGCCGCTGCCATCCGCCGGAGCGGGAATGAGCGCAATCAACTTCTTCTGCACCCCGGCCGCGGAGCCATCGATATGGCCGTTGTCGGCGCAATAGCCGAGGATGCCGAGCTGGTTGCGGGCGGCCTGATAGGCGACCTTGAGCTGATCGGCCTGGGCCTGAGCGAAAGATGGGGCGACCGAGCCCAAAAACGCGACCGTAGAGACGGTCATCAACGACTTATAAAAGTTCATCGGGAATATCCTCAAGCCATCATGTTCTCAAGCAGGCCAAACTGCTCTCCCTCCCACCTCCACCTGCCTAGCGCGCGGGGCTGGACCGGACAACCCGAAACGCCGCGGCCTGTCCGGCTCGGTGGACCGGTTTCGCTGCGCGAGCAGGCTAGTGCGGCCGCAGGCGCACCGATCGGCGTCCTCGGCCGGAGCGATCGCGAGAGGCCGAAATCCGCGTGATCATCGACCTGAGAACGATCTTCGTCACGGGCGCGCTGACCTGCTTCATCATCGGCACGATGCAGCTCATGACCTTCGCCACCGGCCGCTTCACCCGCAGCCCGGTCTGGTGGGGCGTCAGCAGCCTGTGCATCGGCGCCGGCCTGCTCGGCACCGCGTTCCGCGGCGCTATTCCCGATATCCTCTCGATCGAGTTCGCCAACACCATCATGCTGGCCGGCTGCCTGCTGCTGCTGTTCGGCATCCGGCATTTTGCGGGGCGCGAGCTCAATTGGTTCGGCTTGGGAGTGGTGCTCCTCGGCATCTGGACATTGCTCGCGCTGTCGCCCGGCACGGAAGGCTATTCGACACGCGTCATGGTCGTGGCGACGGTGATGGCGCTCTGCGATGCCGCCATCGTCCGCGAGGCCGTACGGCTCGGACGAAAGGAGCGGCTGCGCTCGGCCTGGCTGCTGGCCATCCTGTTCGCGCCGACGGTCGTGATCTATGCCGGACGCATCGCGCTGGCGGCGCTTGACCAGGTCGGCACGACATTGTTTCCACCGGATCCGGGGGCGACCGGCTGGCTCGCCGCGACCGGCGTCGCCTTCATCATCCTGAGAGGCCAGGCCCTGCTCTTGCTCGCAACCGAACGCAGCGACCGGATTCTGGCGACGCTCGCGCGGCGCGACCCGTTGACCGGGGCGATGAACCGCTCCGGGCTGGAACAATGGCTGGCGCGGCAGTCGCGCGGCGAACGGCAGGCCGCGCTCCTGCTCGTCGATATCGACCACTTCAAGACGCTCAACGATACGCTCGGCCATGCCGCCGGCGACCGTATCCTGCGCCTCTTTGCCGACGCGGTGCGGGAGCAGTTGCGCAGCACCGACATCCTGGCCCGGCAGGGCGGCGACGAGTTCGCGATCATCCTCCCCGATGTCGGCGCCCGGGAAGCGGTGCGGGTTGCCGAGCGTCTCCGCGGCGCCTTTCGCGACAAGCTCGCCGATCTCGCCGAGATCCGGCTGCAGCTGACGCTCAGCATCGGCGTGGCCGAGATCGAGCTCGGCGGGCGCGAGCTCGACGACCTCCTGGTCGAGGCCGACGAGGCGCTCTATCGCGCCAAGCGGCTCGGCCGGGACCGCGTCCAGGCGCAGCTGAAGCCCGCGGCCTGAAACCCAAGCCCCTCAGGCTTCCGGGAAGGGGTGGAACACGCGCAGGCGATGCCCATCGGGATCGCGCGCCGTGAAGGTGCGCCCGAAATCCAGGTCGGTCGGCTCCTGCAGGATAACGACGCCGCGCTTGCGCCAGTCCTCGCAGGTCGTATCGACGGCTTCCGCGCTGGGAGCGATCATCGCGATCTCGGCCGCGCCGCCCGTCACGGTCGCAGCGGGCTCGACGGTATGGCGCGACCAGAGGCCGAGCCGCGCGCCCGAGGGCAGCGCGAACATCGCGAAGGTCGGTGACAGCTCCAGCGACTCCTTGCCGAGCAGGTCGGCATAGAAGGCGGCGCTGGCGGCCGGGCTCTCGACATGGAGCAGGATGAAATGGGCATCGAACATGGTGGCCTCCCGATTGGTCTGGATGAGGGAGACTAGAATCAGATGCTGCCAATTTCCGGCAGTATCGGTCATGCGGGCGGCGCGATGCCCTCCTTCTCGCGCCAGGTTTTGAGCAGGGCCTGGCGCCGCTGCGGATAGCGGCCTTCCAAAGCCTCGAAGTGCATCAGCCGGTCGGTGCGGAAATGGCGGAAATCCTGCCGCATCTCGCACCAGGCCACGAGGACGCGAACCTGATCGAAGAAAGACAACGCCAGCGGCCAGACGATGCGCTCGCTGATGCGGCCCTCGGCATCGCCATAGCCGATGGAAGCGCGCCGCTCGGAACGGATGGCCTTGCGGATGGCGGCGAGATCGAGCTGCGGGGCATCGACGGCTGCCTTCCCCGGCCCGAGGATCAGCGCGGCGTCCTCAACGCGCCGGGTCAGGTCGGCTGGCAGCACGGCGACGATCTTGGCCATGGCGTCACGCGCCGCCAGCGCGAGGGCTGGGTCGGCCCGGTCCGCGACCCAGCACGAGCCCAGTACCAGGGCCTCGATCTCCTCCTCGCTGAACATCAGCGGCGGCAGCATGAATCCGGGCTTCAGGATGTAGCCGATGCCGGGCTCGCCCTCGATCGGCGCGCCCTGCCCCTGCAGCGTGACGATGTCGCGATAGAGCGTGCGAATGCTGACGCCAAGCTCGGCCGCGAGCTTGCGGCCGGAGACCGGCCGGCGATGCCGCCGCAGCACCTGAACGAGATCGAGCAGGCGCTGGGCGCGGGACATTGCCGCCTCAGATCGCCAGGCTCGCGGCGCCGACGCGCTTGATCCCGGCCGCCGCCATCTCGGCCCAGGCACGGTCGAGCGAGCCGTCGAGGTCGATCGCGCGGCAGGCATCCTCGACCACGATGGTCTCGAAGCCGGCGCGGGCGGCGTCCTGCGCCGTCCAGTTCACGCAGAAATCAGTGGCGAGGCCAGCGATGACGACCTTCGTGATGCCGCGTTCGCGCAAATAGCCTTCCAGTCCCGTCGGCGTCCGGCGATCGGCCTCGATGAAGCCGGAATAGCTGTCGATGCCCTGGCGAAAGCCCTTGCGGATCACCGCCTCCGCATGGGGCAGGTCGAGCCCGGCGTGAAAGGCGGCCCCAGTCGTGCCCTGCACGCAATGATCCGGCCAGAGCACCTGCGGGCCATAGGCCAGTTCGATTGCCTCAAACGGCTTGCGGCCGGGATGGCAGGAGGCGAAGGAGGCGTGGCCGGCCGGATGCCAGTCCTGCGTCAGCACGACATGGCGAAAGCGACGCCCGAGCGCATTGACGATGGGCACAACCGCATCGCCGTCCGGCACCGCGAGGCTGCCACCCGGACAGAAATCGTTCTGGACGTCGACGACGAGCAGCACGGTTCGGTCGTCGGCCATCGACAAGCTCCTTATTGCAGCCTGACATCGACCACGCCGGGCGCAGCGCGCACGGCATTGGCAATCTGCTGGTTGACCGGGAACTTGCCGGGCAACTCGATCTCGACCTCCTGAGCGCCGTCGTCGATGATCATGATGATCGAGACCTTGCCTTCGGCGCGCGTTGCCTCGCGCGGGCGGATGCGCTCGGCGACCGAGGCCACGGCCTTGTCGTCGCGCAGATAGACGACGAGATCCTGCTTCTGGCGCGCGGCGAGGCCGTCGAGCTCCTCGGCGTCCTCGATCCGCGGACGCACCTCTTCGCCGTCGAGCACGGCGGAAAGCCGCAGCACCAGCGCCCTGCCCGGCTCCAGCAGGTCGCGCAATTTCATCAGCCCTTCCGAGAACAGCACAGCCTCGAACTGGCCGCTCGGGTCCGAGAGGTTGACGATGCCCATCTTGGAGCCGGACTTGGTCCGCCGCTCCGACTTGTCGATGACGGAGACCGCGACCTTGCCGACGCCGGTGCCGTTGGCGCGCACCGTCTGGGCGAAATCGGCATAGCGCTGCACGCGCAGGCGCTTCAGCACATGCTCGTAATCGTCGAGCGGGTGGCCGGACAGGAAGAAGCCGACCGCCTCATGCTCGCGCTTGAGCTTCTCGGCCGGCGCCCAGGGCTCGACCTGCGGGATGCGGAAGGCCTCCTGCACCACGCCACCGCCGAGCAGGTCGAACTGTCCCGCCGCGGCCTCGTCCCGTGTACGGTTCGAGAGCGCCAGCATGCCGTCGAGCGCAGCGACCGCTCGTGCACGATCCGCTTCCAACTCGTCGAGAGCGCCGGCGGCGATCAGGGCTTCCAGCGTGCGGCGGTTGACGAGCCGGGTGTCGATGCGGCGGGCGAGGTCGGCGAGGTCGCGGAATGGGCCAGCAGACTGCCGCGCCGCCACCAGCGATTCCACCGCCGCCCGGCCGACACCCTTGATGGCGCCGAGCGCGTAGAAGATCTTGCCATCGGCCACGTCGAACTCGACGCCGGACTGGTTGATCGCCGGGCGCTCGACCTTGATGCCGAGCCGCTCGGCATCGCGGCGGAATTCCGAGAGCTTGTCGGTATTGCCCATGTCGAGCGTCATCGACGCCGCCAGGAATTCGACCGGGTAATTCGCCTTCAGATAGGCGGTCTGGAAGGCGACGACCGCATAGGCCGCAGCGTGGCTCTTGTTGAAGCCATAATCGGCGAACTTGGCGAGCAGGTCGAAGATCTCGGAGGCGATGTCCTTCTTGATGCCGCCGTCGATCGCGCCTTTCACGAAGCGGTCGCGCTGGGCGTCCATCTCGGCCTTGATCTTCTTGCCCATGGCGCGGCGCAGCAGGTCTGCCTCGCCGAGCGAATAGCCCGAGAGCGCCTGCGCCACCTGCATCACCTGTTCCTGGTAGACGATGATGCCGTGGGTCTCGCGCAGATAGGGTTCCATGCCGGGATGGAGATAGGTCGGATCCTCCAGCCCGAGCTTGCGGCGGCAATAGGTCGGGATGTTGTCCATCGGGCCCGGCCGGTAGAGCGCCACCAGCGCGATCAGGTCCTCGATCCGGTCGGCCTTCATCTCGACCAGCGCCTTGCGCATGCCGACCGATTCCACCTGGAACACGCCGACGGTCTCGCCGCGAGCCAGCATGGCGTAGGTGGTCGGATCGTCGAAAGGCAATTGCGCCAGGTCGATATGGATGTCGCGCTGGGCGATGAGCTTAACGGCGGTCGTCAGTGTGGTCAGCGTCTTCAGGCCGAGGAAGTCGAACTTCACCAGCCCGGCCTGCTCGACCCATTTCATGTTGAACTGGGTGACGCGCATCCCGGTACGCGGATCGACCGAGAGCGCGACGAGCTGTTCGAGCGGCCGGTCGCCAATCACCACACCTGCGGCGTGAGTCGAAGCATGCCGGTGAAGCCCTTCCAGCTTCTGGCCAATTTCGAGCAACCGCGCGACGATCGGCTCCTCCTCGGCCGCCTGCTGCAGCTTCGGTTCGCCCTCGATCGCGTCCTTCAGCGAGATGGGCTTGGCCGGGTTCTGCGGCACGAGCTTGGTCAGCTTGTCGACCTGGCCATAGGGCATTTCGAGCACGCGGCCGACGTCGCGCAGCACGCCGCGCGCCAGCAGCGTGCCGAAGGTGATGATCTGGGCGACGCGCTCCTGCCCGTAATGATGCTTCACATACTCGATCACCTCTTCGCGTCGGTTCTGGCAGAAGTCGATGTCGAAGTCCGGCATCGAGACGCGGTCGGGATTGAGGAAGCGCTCGAAGAGCAGGCCGAAACGCAGCGGGTCGACGTCGGTGATGGTCAGCGCATAGGCGACGAGGGAGCCTGCACCCGAGCCGCGGCCCGGGCCGACCGGGATGTCGTGGGCCTTGGCCCATTTGATGAAGTCCGAAACGATCAGGAAGTAGCCCGGAAACTTCATCCGGGTGATGATCGAGAGCTCGAAATCGAGCCGCTTCTCGTAATCCTCGACCGTGAAGGGCTCGGCCGGGCCGTGCTTGGCCAGCCGTGCGGCAAGGCCGGCGCGGGCCTGCGCCTCCAGCTCCTCGGCCTCGTCGCGCCCCTCCTCGCCGAAGCGCGGCAGGATCGGCTTGCGGGTCGAGACACGCCAATGGCAGCGCATCGCGATCTCGACGGTGTTCGCCAACGCCTCAGGCAGGTCGGCGAAGCGCTTCTTCATCTCGGCGCGCGAGGCGAAGTAATGCTCCGGCGAGACGCGGCGGCGCGTGCCGTCTGAAACAAGGCGGCCCTCCGCCACGGCCAGCAGCGCGTCATGCGCGTCGAAATCGGCGGGCTTGGCGAAGAAGGGCTCGTTGGTCGCGACGATCGGCAGATCGGCATCATAGGCGAGGCGCAGGAGATGGGCTTCCCGCGTCGCCTCGCCATCGCCACCATAGCGCTGGATCTCGACATAGAGCCGGTCGCCATAGATGCCGGCGAGCGTCGCCAGGCGCGACCCAGCCTGCGGGAGCTGGCCGAGACGCAGGGCGACGTCGATCGGCCCACCCTGCCCACCGGTCAGCGCGATCAGCCCCGCATTGTAGGCGGCAAGGCGTTCGACCGTGGTGACCGGCTGGCCGGAGCCGCCCGTCGCCAGCGCCGCCTCGCTGACGAGCTTCATCAGGTTGCCGTAGCCGGCCTCGTCCATGGCGAGCAGGACGATATGCGGCAGGCGCTGCGGCTGCGTCGGCTTGCGGCTGCCCTCGCCCTCATCGGCGAAATCGACCGAGAGCTGCACGCCGACGATCGGCTGGAGGCCCGATCCCGCCAGCTTCTCGGAGAATTCGAGACCGCCGAAGAGATTATCCGTATCGGTCAGCGCCAGCGCCGGCTGGCCGTCGGCCGCCGCCATCTTGGCGAGCGTCGAGACCGTCATCGCGCCTTCGAGCAGCGAATAGCTCGAATGGACATGCAGGTGGACGAAGCCGATCTCCTGGAGAACGCGCGCCTCGCCAGCTTCCCTGCTCATGTCCCGCTCCTGTCGCCGCGATCGGGCGACTCGTCGACCCTGTCCTTATACGCCTCTTATGCGTCCTGGGCGGGGCCGGCGTCGAGGCCTTGCGGCCCCGTCTGTGGATGGCTCCTGCCGTCCTCAGACATGCGGGCCGGAGAGGATCGCGGCCCAGAGCCAGATCATGCCGAGGAAGACGCCGAGCGAGGCGATCTCGGCGAGGCCGGCGGCGAATTTACGCGCTGCAGTCATGAGAACCTCCTGTGTTCGCGATAAGTTCAGCTTAGTTCTCTTTTTGTTCTCGTCAATGTCGATACGGAAGCTGGCAGGGCGTTCCCGGCGCGGCGGTTAATGAAATGCTACCTGCATTCTGAGATGGTGCCGGCGATCAGGGGCGCCGCTCTGGGATCGCACCGCCCTGTCATGGTCGGGCTTGTCCCGCCGCCCACGTCTTCCTTCGATGAAGGCGGCGTTCAAGACCGGGATGCTCGCCACGAGGGCGAGCATGATTCAAGGTCGCTCCCGGTCAGAAGCCACCTTTGTCATTCCGGGGCAGGCCGCAGGCCTGAACCCGGAACCCACGACCGGGTGATGCCTTCGATGCCCGAATGCAAGCCGCTCACCTAGTCGTGGGTTCCGGGCTCTTCGCTGCGCGAAGCCCCGGAATGACAAAGACAGAGCTGGCAAGAAACGACTTGGCGGACGCCCGCCACCTACAGCTTGACGACCAACCCGTCTCGAATCGTGACCTGCCGGTCCATCTGGCGGGCGAGTTCGAGATTATGCGTCGCGATCAACGCCGCCAGTCCCGAAGCGCGCGCCAGCGCCATCAACGTGCCGAAGACATGCTGCGAGGTATGCGGATCGAGATTGCCAGTCGGCTCGTCGGCCAGCAGCAGGCGCGGGCCGTTGGCGACGGCGCGGCCGATGGCGACGCGCTGCTGCTCGCCGCCGGACAATTCGCCCGGCAGGTGGTCGAGCCGCCCGCCAAGGCCGAGGAAGGTCAGCAGTTCCGAGGCGCGCTCCTCGGCGGTCTGGCGCGAGAGGCCGCGGATGCGCTGCGGCAGCACCACGTTCTCCAGCGCCGTGAACTCGGGCAGAAGATGGTGGAACTGGTAGACGAAGCCGATCTCGGTGCGGCGGAGCCGCGTGCGGCCCTTGTCGTCGAGCTTGGTCGTGGCGAGCCCACCGACGAAGACCTCGCCGGCATCGGGCTTCTCGAGCAGGCCGGCGACATGCAGCAGCGTCGACTTGCCGGTGCCGCTCGGCGCGACCAGGGCAACGACCTCGCCCGGCCAGAGTGCGAAATCGGCCTTGCGCAACACTTCGAGCGGCGCATCGCTTTGCGGGTAATAGCGCTCGACCTGGGAGAGGAAGAGCGCGGGCATTTCCTGTGCCATCGCCTTAGCCCATCCTCAGCGCTTCGACCGGATCGAGGCGCGCCGCCTTCCAGGCCGGATAGAGCGTCGCCAGGAGCGACAGGGTCAGCGCCATCAGCACCACGCTCACCACCTCGCTCCAGTCGGTGACGGAGGGGATGTCGCTGAGGAAGCGCACGGTCGGGTCCCAGAGATTGGCGCCGGTGATCCAGTTCAGCGCCGCCATGATCGACTTGATGTTCTTGGCGAAGACGACGCCGAGAGCGAGGCCGGCGAGCGTGCCGAAGACGCCGATCGCCGCCCCGGTGATCAGGAAGACGCGCAGCACCGTGCCGCGCGTGCAGCCCATGGTGCGCATGATCGCGATATCGGCGGTCTTGTCCTTCACCAGCATGATCAGGCCGGAGACGATATTCAGCGCCGCGACCAGCACGATCAGCGTCAGGATGATGAACATCACGTTCCGCTCGACTTCCAGAGCATTGAAGAAGCTGCGATTCCTCTGGCGCCAGTCGGAGAGCACCAGCGGACGCGGCGCATCGGCCTCGATCGCGTCACGGACGGCCTGGGTCTTGTCGGGATTGTCGACGAAAATCTCGATGACGTTCACGTCGCCGTCGCGATTGAAATAGGCCTGCGCCTCGGCGAGCGGCATGTAGACGAAGGTGCCGTCGAACTCTGTCATGCCGATCTCGAAGATCGCCTTGACCGGATAGGCCTTGATCCGCGGCGCCGTGCCGAAGGGTGTCGAGGCTCCCTGCGGAGAAACCAGCGTCATCATGTCGCCGGCCTGGATGCCGAGCGCATTGGCAAGCCTTCGGCCGATGGCGACGCCGGGCGTTCCGCCATCGAAGCCATCGAGCGTGCCGGACTTGATGTTGCCGCCGATGAAGGGGATCGCCTTGATGTCGCTCTCGCGGACGCCGCGCACCAGCACGCCATTGTTGCCGGTCTGCGAGGAGGCGAGCGCCTGCCCCTCGACCAACGGAATGGCGAGCTTGATGCCGGGAATCTTGCTGAGCCTCGCCGCGACGCTGTCGTAATCGTCGAGCGGGCGGTCGATCGGCGTCGCGAAGATATGGCCGTTCACGCCGACGATCTTGCTGAGCAACTCGATCCGGAAGCCGTTCATCACCGACATCACGATGATCAGCGTCGCGACGCCGAGCATGATGCCCAGGAACGAGAAGCCGGCGATGACCGAGACGAAACCCTCGCGGCGGCGCGTGCGCAGATAACGCCCGGCAAGCAGCCATTCGAAACCGGCGAAGGCCTTGGTCCCGGTCGGGACTTCGGCGCTGTCGGCGACGGCGCTCATGCGGCGGCTCCTTCCCCGCGAGCCCTCATCCTGAGGAGCGCCGCAGGCGCGTCTCGAAGGATGCTCCAGGAGGCTCCGGAGGCATCTGGAACATCCTTCGAGACGCCGCTTCGCGGCTCCTCAGGATGAGGGCTGAACGGGATCATGGTGCTCGCCGTCACGCCGCCCTGCCCTTGAAGCGATCGAGCGCGGCCTCCAGCGAAACAAGCTCGCGCTCGCCGCCCGCGCGGCGCTTCAGCTCGACCTTGCCCTCGGCCAGCCCCTTCGGGCCGACGATGATCTGCCAGGGCACGCCGATCAGGTCGGCGGTGGCGAATTTGGCGCCCGGCCGGTCGTCGGTGTCGTCGAGCAGGGCGTCGTAGCCCTTGGCGAGCAGGTCCTTGTAGATGCGCTCGGCTGCGCCGTCGGTCGCCGCATCGCCGGCCTTGAGATTGATGACCGCGACGTCGAAGGGCGCGATCTCCTCGGGCCAGACGATGCCGGCATCGTCATGCCCGGCTTCGATCAGCGCCGCGACAAGACGGCTCGGCCCGATGCCGTAGGAACCGCCATGCAGCAGCACGGGCTGGCCGTCAGGCCCGGCGACCGTCGCGCCCATCGGCTCGGAATATTTCGTGCCGAAGTAGAAGATATGGCCGACCTCGATGCCGCGCGCCGAAACGCGCTTGTCTTCCGGAACCGCCTCGAAGGCGGCCTTGTCGTGCATTTCCTCGGTCGCGGCGTAGAGGCTCGTCCACTTGTCGAAGACGCCCTGCAGACCGGTGACGCTGTCGAAATCGGTGTCGGCGGCCGGCGTCTCGAAATTCAGGTAGTCGCTGTGGCAGAAGACCTCGCTCTCGCCGGTCGAGGCGAGCACGATGAACTCGTGGCTGAGGTCGCCGCCGATCGGGCCGGTATCGGCCTTCATCGGGATCGCCTTCAGGCCGAGCCGCGCGAAGGTGCGCAGATAGGCCGTGAACATGCGGTTATAGGCGTGGCGGGCCGCATCCTTGTCCAGATCGAAGGAATAGGCGTCCTTCATCAGGAACTCGCGGCCGCGCATCACGCCGAAGCGCGGGCGGACCTCGTCGCGGAACTTCCACTGGATGTGGTAGAGATTGAGCGGCAGGTCCTTGTAGGACTTGACGTAGGAGCGGACGATCTCGGTGACCATCTCCTCGTTGGTCGGGCCGTAGAGCATGTCGCGATCATGCCGGTCCTTGATGCGCAGCATCTCCTTGCCATAGGCGTCGTAGCGCCCGCTCTCGCGCCAGAGATCGGCCGACTGGATCGTCGGCATCAGGATCTCGATGGCGCCCGAGCGATTCTGCTCCTCGCGAATGACGTTGCTGATCTTGTTGAGCACGCGCAGGCCGAGCGGCAGCCAGGAATAGATGCCCGCCGATTGCTGGCGGATCATGCCGGCGCGCAGCATCAGCCGGTGCGAGACGATCTCCGCTTCCTTGGGCGTATCGCGCAGAAGGGGCAGGAAATAGCGGGAAAGACGCATCGGAAAACCTGTCGGAGGGCCCTGCGCGCGGAATCGCGCCGGGTGATCGAAGAGCGAGTCGGCCTTGCTGAGAGACACCATCGCTCTCGGCAAAAAGCAAACCCAAATCAGCAGGAAGCGGCGGAAGATGGCGAAGTTATGTGCCTTTCGCGGGCGACATGCGCCGCATGGCTCGCCCCAGCCGTCATTCCCGGGCGACCGGAGGGAGACCCGGGAATCTCGTGAAGGAAGAGGCTCCGGCGCATGCTGCGGCATGAGATGCTCGGGTCAAGCCCGAGCATGACGCCCTATTTTGCGCTTCAGCCCTTGGCGAAGCGCGCCTTCAGAGCAGCGAGCACCGGCGCCGGCACGAAGGGCGAGACATCGCCGCCCATCGCCGCGATCTGGCGCACCAGCGTCGCGGTGATGTAGCGCACGCCGGGCGAGGCCGGCAGGAAGACGGTCTGCACGTCCGGCGCCATCGTGCCGTTCATCCCGGCCATCTGCATCTCGTAGTCGAGATCGCTGCCGTCGCGCAAGCCACGGATGATGATCGAAGCCCCAGCCCGGCGCGCCGCATCGACGGCGAGGTCGTCGAAGGTCACGACATCGAGCGCGGCGCCCTTCGCCGCCAGCAAGGGCGTGGCGACCTGACGCAGCAGGTCGGCGCGCTGTTCGACCGACAACAGCGGCGTCTTGCCGGGATGGACTCCGATCGCCAGGACGAGCTTGTCGCAAACGCCGGCCGCTGCCGCGATGATGTCGGCATGGCCGTTGGTCACGGGATCGAAGGAGCCAGTGTAGAAAGCAATGCGTGCCATGCGGCCAGCGTTAGCGGCTGGACCGGAAGACGACAAGCCTTCTCAGGGGCTTGGCGGCCCGCACTCCCCGCAGCCCTCATCCTGAGGAGCAGCCCAAGGCTGCGTCTCGAAGGATGCTTCAGGAGGCTCTGGAAACATCTGGAACATCCTTCGAGACGCCGCTGACGCGGCTCCTCAGGATGAGGGCTCACATGTCCAAACAGCTCTTCAGCTCAGCGGCACGAGCGTAGCGAGCGCAGCCGCACTGCCGATGATGATCGAGACGAGAACCATGAGCGAAGCCGCAGCGGAAGCACGGCGGGGACTGGGATAGGACAGGCGGGCATCCATGAAGACAGCCTCGGCGAATCGGGATCTATTCGGTTTCCCTTGGGTGATGGCCGGTGCGGGCCGTCCCAAGGCGAGATTTTGACGAAACGGTGACATCGGCCGCTGGTTCCGGCTTTCGATTGCCTTTTCGGGGCTCTCGCGCCTAAACGAACGCGCCATGCTGACAATCAACGACATCACCTATCGTCTCGGCGAGCGCCTGCTGCTCGACCATACCGGTGCCGCCATCCCCGACGGCGCGCGCGTCGGCTTCGTCGGCCGCAACGGCACCGGCAAGACGACCCTGTTCAAGATCATTACCGGTGATCTCGGCACCGAGAGCGGCAATATCAGCCTGCCGAGGGGGCGGCGCATCGGCGGCGTCGCGCAGGAAGCGCCCGGCGGCCCGGAGACGCTGATCGAGGTCGTGCTCGCCGCCGATACCGAGCGCACCGCCCTGATGAAGGAGGCGGAGACGGCGACCGATCCGCACCGCATCGCCGAAATCGGCACGCGGCTCGCCGATATCGGCGCGCATTCGGCCCCGGCCCGCGCGGCGATGGTGCTGCACGGGCTCGGCTTCAACGAGGAGGCGCAGCAACGCCCCTGCTCCGATTTCTCCGGCGGCTGGCGCATGCGTGTCGCGCTCGCCGCCGTGCTGTTCTCCGAGCCCGACCTGCTGCTGCTCGACGAACCCACCAACTATCTCGACCTCGAAGGCACGCTCTGGCTTTACGACTATCTGGAGCGCTATCCGCATACCGTGATCGTCATCAGCCACGATCGCGAATTGCTGGACACCTCGGTCGACCACATCATGCATCTCGACCAGGGCAAGCTCACGCTCTATCGCGGCGGCTATTCCTCCTTCGAGAAGCAGCGCGCCGAGAAGCAGATGCAGCTCGCCCGCGCCAAGGAGAAGCAGGACGCCGAGCGCAAGCATCTCCAGTCCTTCGTCGACCGCTTCAAGGCCAAGGCGACCAAGGCCCGGCAGGCACAGTCGCGCGTCAAGCGTCTGGAGAAGATGCAGACCATCGCCGCGATCGTCGACCGCGACGTGCAGCCCTTCGTCTTCCCCGGCCCGGAAAAGCCGCTCTCGCCGCCGATGATCGTGCTGGAGGATGCCAGCGCCGGCTATGGCGAGCGCAAGGTGCTGTCACGGCTCAACCTGTCGCTGGCGCCCGACGACCGCATCGCGCTCCTCGGCTCGAACGGCAACGGCAAGTCGACCTTCTGCAAGCTGATTGGCGGCCGGCTAGATGCCATGTCCGGCGAGATGAAGAAGTCGAGCAAGCTGGAGACGGCCTATTTCGCCCAGCACCAGCTCGACGAACTGCGCATCGAGGATACGCCGGTCGGCCATCTGCGCGACCTGATGCCCGATGCGCCAGAAGCGAAGGTCCGCTCCAAGGCGGCGCAGATCGGCTTCCCCGCGAACAAGGCCGATACGCCGGTGAAGCTGCTCTCCGGCGGCGAGAAGGCACGTCTGATGCTGGGTCTGGCGACCTTCCATGGGCCGCATCTGCTGATCCTCGACGAGCCGACCAACCATCTCGACATCGACAGCCGCACGGCGCTGGTCACCGCGATCAACGACTATCCCGGCGCCGTCATCCTGGTCAGCCACGACCGCTTCCTGATCGAGGCCTGCGCCGACCGGCTCTGGCTCGTCGGCGGCGGCACGGTGAAGAATTTCGACGGCGACATGGACGATTACCGCACTTACGTGCTGGGCGCCGCCAAGGCCGAGAAGCGCGGCAAGCCGGCGCCGGACGCCGCCGCCAAGCCCAAGGCCGACGAGCGCAAGGAAGCGGCGACGAAGCGCGCCGCACAGGGGCCGCTGCGGCAGAAGCTCAACCTCGCCGAGGCGCGCATCGCCAAGCTGACGGGGCTGATCGAGAAGGTCGATGCCGCGCTAGCCAACGGCGCCTTCGCACGCGAGCCGGACAAGGCACTGCAGCTCTCGCGCCAGCGCGCGGAACTGTCGGAAGCGCTGGCCGCTGCCGAGGAGGAATGGCTGCTGCTCGGCGAGGAGCTGGAGAGCGCGTGAGGGCTCAGAGAGCGCTGGTTCTACGCTGAAAAAGCTGCGTCATCCCGGGCTTGACCCGGGATCCATCGTAGGGTGTCGAGTTCTATGATGGATTCCGGATCGGCGCCGCTATCGCGGCTTGTCCGGAATGACGGCGTATCTCTCCGAGAGCCAAGCAAGGTCGCTAGCTGGCCGGGTCATACATGAACTCGCGCAGTTCCTGCGCGCAGCCGCAGGCCCGCGCGAGCTTCGCGGCCCATTTCACGGCGTCCTCGCGCGTCGGCAGCTCCAGCACCGCGAATCCGCCATTGAGGCGGCTGCCCGGATAGATCCGATCGGACACCGCCCCATCCGCAGAGACGAGCACGGAGGCGACCGACTCGTTGATCCCGCCGCCGAAGACATAGACGCCAGCCGCCTTCGCCTCCTCGATCACCGCATGGGAGTCGACAGAGGCGGCGGCCAGTTGCTCCTCCGTGAGCACCATCGCCTCGCTCGGGAAGGAGATGAGGTATTTCGTCATGCCGCGATGATGCGTTGCGGATTTGGCGGAAACAAGCGACAGATTGCCTGACGGCTAATCTTCCGAGAATGCCTGCAATGGCTCGCAAGCCGACGTTAATGCGCCTGGTTTACCAAGGCCCAGATGGATATGCTGAAAGCCATGGTTGGTTGGGTGTGGCGGGTTCAGACCCGTCCGAGCCTGATAATTCTCGCAGGGGTTTGCGCGTTCTTCTTGCTGTACGAGGCTGCCAACAAGCATACCGCTGTGATCGCGATTGCATTGCTGGTTCTCCTCGCAGGTGGGGTTGCGCTCGTCTGTTGCCTGGGACGAGCACCAAGTGACGATAATTGATCGGCCTCAGTCAACGTCTCTGATGGATCGATAGCGGGCATTTCCCATAGCGAGGAGCTTGCTGTTCCTTTCAGCTCACCCCTGCCCCGGCTTGACGATCCGCGTCAGGCGGTTGTCGGTGAAGAGGTAGATCTCGCGGCCGCCGGGCTCGGAATAGAGCACCTGGACCTCGCGCTGGCCCTTGCCGCTCTCGCCGACCAGCACGTCGGTCGGGCGCCCGCCCTTCAACTTCACCAGCTCGCATTCGGTGATGCCCGGCGCGATCTCCTTCGGCAGCGGCCGGGTCGAGGGATCAAGCGAGGCACCGACGCTGCATTCGCCTTCCGGGGTCAGCACCGGCTCCTGCGTCGAGATGCCGGCGCTGGCGGAAGCCGTCTTGGTCGTAGTGACCCCGCCTTTGGTTTCGGACTGGAAGGCGAAACCGCCCATATCGACCGAGCAGCCGGCAAGGGCCGCGGTGCAGAGCAACAGAACAGGCAGTCTCACGCTTTCTTCTCCCAGCGGCCGGCATCGTCCTGCTGCCAGTAGCTGGCGGCATGGCCCGAGGCCCGGGCCTTCTTCCAATCCTCGCGGGCGGCGGCAAGCGCCTCGGGATCGTCGCCATCGAATATCAGGACGACGCGCTCGTAGTCCTGCATTGCGTCGGGAATGCGGACCCCGTCGGCGCAGATCCGGACCTGTGCAGCGTTCGGATTATGCGCCTGCGTCGTCAGCACCACCGGATTGCTAGCTGCATCCGCCTCCAGCGCCGTCACATGCGGCAGGAAGCTCTCATCCGCATAGGTCCAGAGGTGATCGTCGAGCACGCTCAGGCGCTCCTGGCCGCCGACCTCGACGACGACCTTCTGGCCGCGCGACAGGGCGCGGTCGAGGATCGTCGGCAGGACCTGCTCCAGCGGACGGGACTGCAGATGAAAGAACAGAATCTCAGCCATCGGCGGCGCTCGCCGTCATCCCGGGCTTGACCCGGGATCCATCATAGAACACCGGAGCCCTTCGATGGATCCCGGATCTCCGCTTCGCTCCGTCCGGGATGACGGCGGCGGTTCGATCGGAGAACGACGAAGCGTCCACATCAATCCTCGTAGTGATCCGCGACCAGCCGGTCGAGCAGGCGCACGCCCCAGCCCGGCCCCCAGGAGCGGTTGATCTCCGAATTCGCGGCGGCCATTCCGGTTCCGGCGATATCGAGATGCGCCCAGGGCGTATCGTTGACATGGCGCTGCAGGAACTGCGCCGCGGTGATCGAGCCGCCATAGCGGCCGGCCGAGTTCTTCATGTCGGCGAATTTCGAATCGATCATCTTGTCGTAGGCCTTGCCGAGCGGCAGACGCCAGACCGTCTCGCCGGTGGCGATGCCGGCCGCCGTCAGGCGCTCCGACAGCTCGTCATTGTTGCTGAACAGCCCGGCATTCTCCTGCGCCAGCGCAACGAGAATCGCGCCGGTCAGCGTCGCCAGGTTGATCATGAAGCGCGGCGAGAAGCGCTCCTGCGTGTACCAGAGCACATCAGCGAGAACGAGGCGGCCCTCGGCGTCGGTATTGATGATCTCGATGGTCTGGCCGGAGAGCGAGGTCACGATGTCGCCGGGGCGCTGGGCGTTGCCGTCGGGCATGTTCTCGACGAGGCCGATCACGCCAATGGCGTTGACCTTGGCCTTGCGGCCGGCCAGCGCCTGCATCAGGCCGACGACGCAGGCCGCGCCCGCCATGTCGCCCTTCATGTCCTCCATACTGGCGCCGGGCTTCAGAGAGATGCCGCCGGTATCGAAGGTCACGCCCTTGCCGACAAAGGCGATGGGCTTCTCGTCCTTCTTCGCGCCGTTCCAGCGCATGATCGCGACGCGGCTCTCGCGGCGCGAGCCCTGGCCGACGCCGAGCAGCGCGCGCATGCCGATCTTCTTCAACGCCTTCTCGTCGAGGATCTCGATCTCGACGCCGAGCTTCTCGAGCTTGGCGGCGCGGTCGGCGAATTCTTCCGGGTAGAGGACGTTCGGCGGCTCGTTCACGAGGTCGCGCGCCTGGATCACGCCGGCGGCGATGGCATCGGCCGTCTTCACGGCCTTCTTCACGGCGGAGGGATCGGCCGCGCGCAGCGAGACCGTCAGCGGCTCGGCCTCGTCCTTGTCCTTGCTCTTGGTCTTGTAGCGGTCGAAGGCATAGGCGCGCAGCCTGAGGCCGAGCGCGATATCGGCGGCCTGCTTCGGCTCGATCCGGCCGTCGGGCAGCGCCAGGACGATCTCGGCGCTGCGACCGGCGCCGAGCCGGCCAGCGATGGCGCCGCCGAGCTTGACGAAATCGAGCTTGGCGCGCTCGTCCTCCGGCCCGACGCCGACGACGACCAGACGCTCGTAGGAAGCTCCCTCCGGCGACGGCAATGTCAGCCCGGCCAGCGCCTTGCCCTTGAAGCGCTCGGCGGCGGCGGCCCGCGTCAGCAGCGCCTGCGCGCCCGCGCCGGCCCATTCCCGAGCCGCGCCGGGCACGGCGAGCCCGTCCGAGACGAGGATCACGAGATCCTGCCCCTCGACGGCATCCAGGGCTTTGATCTCCAGCTTCAGGCGCTGCGACATGATCCGCTCACAATCTTGCGAAAATGACAGGGGAAGGACACTAGACGGCAGACGGCAAACGATTCCCGTTTGCGCCCTCGCCGCGCCTATACCATAGGGTGTGTCCGACGAACCACCTCGGAGGGCACCCGCCCTCAAGCTCCGGAACCGACGCGTGCTTCTCAACCGCCTCGATCGCTACATCCTGAAGATCGCGGCGGTGGCGGCGATCGTGCTGCTGCTTGGCCTTACCGGCGTGATCTGGGTCACGCAGGCGCTGCGCGAGGTCGATCTCATCACCGGCAAGGGCCAGACGGTCCTGATCTTCCTGACCGTGACGCTGCTTTCGCTGCCGGCCCTGATCGCCGGCATCGCGCCCGTCGCGCTGTTCATGTCGACGCTCTACACGCTGAACAGGCTCAACGGCGATTCCGAGCTGATCGTGATGAACGCCGCCGGCGTGGCGCCGCAACGCCTCACGCGCCCCTTCATCGTGCTGACGGTCGCGGCCTCGCTGATCGTCGCCTGGATGACGATCTCGGTGATGCCGGCGAGCTTCCGCATGCTGCGCGACCTGATCACGCTGATCCGCGCCGATTTCGTCGCCAACGTGGTGAAGGAAGGCCAGTTCGTCTCGCTCGATTCCGGCGTGACCTTCCACTATCGCGAGAAGGCCGGCGACGCGCTGATCGGCATCTTCATGCAGGACCGGCGCGACCCCGCGCAGCCCTCGATCTATCTCGCCGAGCGCGGCCGGACGGTCGAGGCCGAAGGCCAGAGCTTCCTCATGCTGGAAAAGGGCACGATCCAGCGCGAGGCCAAGAACACCTCGACGACCTCGATTATCTCCTTCGAGCGCTATGCCCTGAATCTGTCGGCCCTGACCGGCGATTCGAGCGGCGGCCCCGGCGAGGGCGACGGCGACAAGGTGATCTACAAGCCGCGCGAACGCTCGACCTGGGAGTTGCTCCGGCAGGACCCGAACGAGGCCTATTACAAGATCCAGGAAGGCCGCTTCCGGGCCGAATTGCACAACCGGCTCTCCTCCCCGCTCTATCCCTTCGCCTTCATGCTGATCGCCTTCGCCGCCATCGGCGAGGCGCGCACGACCCGCCAGGGACGGGCGCTGGCGATCCAGTCGGCGATCATGATCGTGGGCGCCACCCGCATCGCAGCCTACGCCGCGTGGACTGCGAGCGTGCGCTCCCCCTTCGCGGCCGCGCTGCTCTACATCCTGCCGATCGCAGCCATCATCCTGGCCACGAGCCTCATCTTCTACGGCGCGCGAATCCAACCCGTCATGGCCCGCATCGCCTCTCCCCTCACCACGCCGCTGGTCAATCTCGCGGCCCGTTTCCGGCGCGCCTGATGCTGCTGTTCTCGACCTTCGGGCGCTATCTGACGAAGCGCTTCGCACGCGCTATCCTGGGCGTCTTCAGCACGTTCTTCTTCCTGATCGGGACGCTCGATTTCGTCGAGCTGATGCGGCGCGCCGGCGATTCCCCGATCGCGACGACGCCGCGCATCGTTCAGCTCGCGCTGTTCCGGGCGCCGGCCGTCGCCGAGCAGATCTTCCCCTTCGCCGCGCTGTTCGGCGGCATGTTCGCGCTGCTGACGCTGAGCCGGAAGCTCGAGCTCGTCGTCGCCCGCTCCGTCGGCGTCTCGGCCTGGCAGTTCCTGCAGCCCGCGGCAGCAGTGGCGGGCGTCATCGGGCTTGTCTCGATCCTGATCTACAACCCGGTCGCGGCCGAGCTGAAGCGCAAGGCTACGGCGCTGGAGACGCGCCTGTTCGTCCGCTCCGGCGGCAAATCCGGCCTGCCCAAGGAAATCTGGCTGCGGCAGCGCAGCGTCGACGGGCAGGCGATCATTCGCGCAGCCGGCGCCTTGCCCGACGAAGACGGATTGTCGCAGGTCGCGTTCTTCATCTTCAACCCGAACGGCAGCTTCAAGGAACGAATCGACGCCAGGCAAGCCCTGCTGCGCCCAGGACACTGGGAGCTCAGCGACGCGCGCACCACCTCCGCCACGGAAGAGCCACAGAGCTATAAGAGCTACACGCTCGCAACGACGCTGGAGCCGGAACAGATGCGCCAGAGCTTCACCCCACCCGATGCGGTGGGCTTCTGGTCCATGCCGACTGTGATCGACAGGACACAGCGCGCCGGCCTCGACACGACGCCATATAAGCTGCGTTATCAATCGCTTATGGCACGGCCGCTACTGCTCATCGCCATGGTTCTGGTGGCAGCATCCGTTTCTTTAAGATTTTTCAGGTTTGGTGGTGTGACCAAACTGGTGGTGGGTGGCGTCGCGGCTGGCTTCGTGCTCTATGTGGCGACACAACTGTCGGAGGAGCTCGGGTCGTCGGGAATCGTCAACCCGGTCGTCGCGGCGTGGTTGCCTGCAGCATTGGGGGCAATGCTGGGAGCACTCGCCCTCCTCCATCAGGAAGATGGGTGAAACGTACTGTGCCTATGGTTAATTTCGAGTTTACAAGATGGGTCCAGGAGTGAACCGGCTGGCACGTTTTGCTGCGGCGACGGCACTCGCCTCCAGCCTGGCCTATCTGCTGGCCGGGCCGGCCTATGCCCAGAATCGGGCAGCCGGCGCGCAAGCCAAGCCCGCGGCTGCCACGGCGGCGCCTGCGAAGCCGCAGGACCGCATGGTCGTCGACGCGACCGAGCTCGTCTACGACAACGACAAGAAGACGGTCGCGGCCGTCGGCAACGTCCAGATTCTCTATCAAGGCCGGACGATCGAGGCCGACAAGGTCATCTACGACCAGGCGAACAAGCGCGTCACCGCCATCGGCAATGCCCGGATCATCGAATCCAACGGCACGGTCATCACCGGCGAGAAGTTCAACCTGACCGATGATTTCCGCGACGGTTTCATCGACTCGCTACGCGTCGTGAATCCGGACAAGACCCGCTTCTCGGCGCCGCGCGCCGAGCGGACGGACGGCGAGACCTTCGTCTTCGACAAGGGCATCTACACCGCCTGCGAGCCCTGCAAGGACAATCCCGAGCGCCCGCCGCTCTGGCAGGTCCGTGCTGCGCGCATCATCCACAAGAAGTCGGAGCAGACGATCTATTACGAGGATGCGCGCGTCGAGTTCGCGGGCATCCCGATGGCCTATATCCCGTATATGTCGGGGCCGGATTCGACGGTGAAGCGCAAGTCCGGCTTCCTGTCACCGCGTTTCATGAACACTGCCGCGCTCGGCTACGGCGTCGGCCTGCCCTATTTCCTCAACCTCGCGCCGAATTACGACCTGACGCTTACGCCCACCTATCTCAGCCGCCAGGGCTTCCTGGGGCAGGTGGAATGGCGGCACCGCCTGATGACCGGCTCCTACGCGATCCGGGCTTCCGGCATTTTCCAGCAAGATCAGGCTGCCTATCTGCCCAGCCCGCTCGGCCCGCGCGACAAGGAATTCCGCGGCTCAGTGGAAACCAACGGTAAGTTCTTTATCAACCCGCGCTGGACGATCGGCTGGAATGCCGCGATGTCGACGGATCGCTGGTTCTACAAGAACTACCGCATCCGCAACGAGAGCCTCAGCACTACCACCTACCTGCAGGAATCGATCTCGACCGCCTATCTGAACGGGCAGAGCGAGAACGCCTGGTTCGACCTGCGCGGCTATTATTTCCAGCCGCTGAACTATCAGGACTGGCAGAAGCAGCAGCCTGTCGTCCTGCCCGTGCTGGACTACAACAAGCGCATCAACAAGCCGTCCTTCCTCGGGGGCGAGCTCTCGTTCACCGCCAATGTCACGAGCCTGAATCGCGACACCGCCGCCTTCTCGCAACTGCCGCAGCAGAAGAGCTATCTGATCACGACGCCGAGCTACTCGCTCTATGACGGCTGCGCCATCTACGACAAGAACCACTGCCTCGTGCGCGGCCTTGCCGGCAATGTCTCGCGTGCCACGGTCGAAGCCTCCTGGCGGCGCAATTTCATCGATCCGCTCGGGCAGATGTGGACGCCGTATGCCTCGGTTCGAGCTGACGTCTTCTCGATCAACCCCAATACCAGCGGTGTGATCAATTCGCCCGTCGCGACCATCGCCGATACCTCGGACGAGGTCTTCGGGCGCGTGATGCCGGCCATTGGGCTGATGTATCGCTACCCGTTCGTCGCCAAGACCGACTGGGGCACCCATATCATCGAGCCGGTCGCGCAGATCGTCGCCCGCCCGAACGAGACCAACAGCCTGCGCGTCGCCAACGAGGACGCGCAGAGCCTCGTCTTCGACGCCAACAACCTGTTCGAGTGGAGCGGCAAGTTCTCCGGCTTCGATCGCGTCGAAGGCGGGACCCGCGCGAATGTCGGTGCGCTCTACACAGGGCGCTTCGGCAAGGAAGCCTTCGCCAACATGCTGTTCGGCCAGTCCTTCCAGCTCGCCGGCCGCAATTCCTATGCCAGCGGAGACCTGCTCAACACCGGCCTGAATTCCGGTCTCGATACCCGCAACTCCGACTATGTGGCCCGCGCCCAGATTTCGCCCTTCAAGGGCTTCTTCCTGACCGGTGCGACGCGTCTCAATGCGACGACCTTCGAGGCACAGCGCATCGACGCAGCCGCGACCTATGCCAACAGCGTCATCACAGCATCGGTCGGCTATGGCCGCTACGAGCCGCAGCCCGATCTCGGCATCACCCGCCGCCGCGAGGGTCTTTCGCTGAACGGGTCGCTCAAGGTCGCCGATAACTGGCGCTTGCGGGCCGGCGTGCTGTTCGATCTGGACAAGTACAAATACGATCGCGAGCTCTACCGGACCGCCTATGCGTCCTATCTGGCAGCTCCGACCGTATCGGCGATCCCGGTCTATCCGAATACCGGGCCGTTCCAGACGGCATCGACCTCCTTCGGCATCAATTACACCGACGAGTGCACGGTCTTCGACATCAGCTATTCGCAGAGCTATGCCGACCGCCAGTCGGGGTCGACGAAGGACACGCGCACGGTCATGTTCCGCCTGGAGCTGCGCACGCTGGGCGAGATCAGCTACTCGCAGAATCTCAGCTCGAGCTCGTCGAGCGACGGCGTCAGTTCCTCCAACTAGTTGTCGCGGCGGCCCGAAACCATGGGCCGCCTCATTCTTCAGGGCGCGGAGCTCGTCTTGCCGGCAAAACCGCTCGCATTGACACAGGGCGATCCGGCCGGGATCGGGCCGGAATTGACCCTTCGTGCCTGGCTGGAACGCAGCGCGCGGGCGCTTCCCGCCTTCGCCTGCATCGGGAACATCGACCACCTCGCCAATGTCTCCGACCGGCTGGGCTGGAGCGTGCCGCTACAGGCCTGCGGCTGGAGCGACGTTGGCGCCGTTTTCACCGATGCATTGCCAGTTGTCCCGCTTGCTTCCGCGGCTTGCGCCGTTGTTTCCGGCAGGCCTGATCCGGCGACAGCCGCGGGCACGATCAGCTCGATCAACCAGGCGGTCGCGGCGGTCGGCGCCGGCGAGGCCGCTGCCGTCGTCACCAATCCGATCGCGAAATCTGTGCTTTATCAGGCCGGCTTCAAGCATCCCGGCCATACGGAATATCTCGCATATCTGGCAGCCCGGGGCGGCGTCGAGCCGCGCCCCGTGATGATGCTCTGGTGCGAAGAGCTCGCCGTCGTGCCGGTGACGATCCACGAGCCTCTGCGCCGGGTGCCGGAGCTCCTGACCACCGCGCTCATTGTCGAGACCGGCCGGATCGTCGCGGCGGAGCTGCGCAGCCGCTTCGGCATCGCCGCGCCACGGCTGGCGATCAGCGGGCTCAATCCCCATGCTGGCGAGAACGGCACGATGGGCCACGAGGACGGGGACATCGTCGCGCCGGCCATCGCCCAGTTGCAGGCAGAGGGCATCGATGCGCGCGGCCCTTACCCCGCCGATACGATGTTCCATGCCCGCGCGCGGGCCGGCTATGACGCGGCGCTGGCGATGTATCACGACCAGGCCCTGATCCCGATCAAGACGATCGCCTTCGACGAAGGCGTCAACGTGACGCTAGGCCTGCCCTTCATCCGGACCTCCCCGGACCACGGCACGGCCTTCGACATCGCAGGCCAGGGCATCGCGCGGCCCGACAGTCTCTGTGCCGCCCTGAAGCTCGCCGCCCGGATGGCCGAGCGAGTGCTTACGGACACTGCTTCATGAGCCAGATCGACGACCTGCCGCCGCTGCGCGAGGTGGTGGAGCGCCATGGACTGATGGCGCAGAAGGCGCTCGGCCAGAACTTCCTGTTCGACCTCAACCTGACGAGCCGGATCGCGCGTGCGGCCGGACCGCTCGAAGGCCAGACGGTGGTCGAGATCGGCCCCGGCCCCGGCGGGTTGACGCGAGCGCTGCTGGCGAACGGCGCCCGGCGCGTGATCGCGATCGAGCGGGACCGGCGCTGCCTGCCGGCGCTCGCCGAAATCGCGGCGCATTATCCGGGCCGGCTGGAGGTCGTCGACGGCGATGCGCTCGCCGTCGACCTCTCGCCCTATCTCGCGGGAGAGCGGGCGCGGATCGTCGCCAACCTGCCCTATAATATCGGCACGCCGCTGCTGGTCGGCTGGCTCAGCCTCGAACCCTGGCCGTCCTGGTGGGACTCGCTGACGCTGATGTTCCAGCGCGAGGTCGCCGAGCGCATCGTCGCAACGCCGGAAGAGCGCGCCGATTACGGCCGGCTCGCCGTGCTCTCGAACTGGCGCTGCGAGACGAAGATCCTGTTCGACGTGCCGCGCAGCGCCTTCGTGCCGCCGCCGAAGATCACTTCGTCCATCGTTCAGCTCATCCCGCGTGCAGAGCCGGAGCCCTGCGACCGGCGCCTGCTGGAGCGGGTGACGCTCGCCGCCTTCGGCCAGCGCCGCAAGATGCTGCGGCAGAGCCTGAAAGCCGTGCTGCCGGACCCGGCGCCGATCATCGCGGCGGCCGGCCTCACCGAGACGGCCCGCGCCGAGGAGATCCCGGTCTCGGGCTTCGTGAAGCTGGCGAACGCGCTCGCCGGGCAGCGCTGATCAGGGCAGCTGTTCGGCCAGCAGCTGGTCGACGAAGTCGCTGAGGCCGACGGCGCGGCTGCGCTTCAGCCGCTCGGCCGTCAGGATCGCCTTGATCGACTCGTAGGCCGCCTGAAGATCGTTGTTGACGATGACGTAGTCGTACTGGCTCCAGCGCGCGATCTCGTCACGGGCATTGGCGAGGCGCTTGATGATGACCTCCTCGGCATCCTCGGCGCGGCGGATCAGCCGCGAGCGCAGCTCCGCCATCGAAGGCGGCAGGATAAAGATGGTGACGACATCAGCCCGCGCCTTCTTGACGATCTGCTGGGTGCCCTGCCAGTCGATGTCGAACAGCACGTCGCGCCCGGCCGCCAGCGAAGCCTCGACCTCCTTGCGCGGTGTACCGTAGCCGTTGCCATGGACCTCCGCCCATTCCAGCAGGTCGTTATGCTGGCGCATCACGTCGAAGGTCGCGCGGTCGATGAAGCGGTAATGCACGCCCTCGATCTCGGACGGGCGCTTGGCGCGGGTCGTCACCGAGATCGACAGGTCGAGATTGTTCTCGCTCTTGAGGTTGCGGGTGAGCGTCGTCTTGCCGGCACCGGAGGGCGAGGACAGGATCAGCATCAGGCCGCGACGGGCCGGGTGAAGGGTCTCGGCAGTCATCCGGCTCACTCCACGTTCTGGACCTGCTCACGCATCTGGTCGACGACCGTGCGGAGCTCAAGCCCGATGCGCGACAGGCCGGGATCATTCGCCTTGGCGCAGAGCGTCGACGCCTCGCGGCCGAATTCCTGCGAGAGGAAGTCGAGCTTGCGGCCGATCGGCCCACCCTTGGCCAGCAATTCGCGCAGAGCTTCGACATGGGCATGCAGGCGATCGATCTCCTCGCGGATATCGGCGCGCACGGCGATCAGCGCCGCCTCCTGGTGAAGGCGCTGCGGATCGAAGCCATTATTCGAACCCAGAAGCGCCTCGACCTGCGCCGCGATCCGGGCGCGGATCGCCTCGCTGCTGCGGGCCGGATGATGCTCCGCCTCGCCAGCGAATCGGGCGATGGTTTCGAGATGGCCAACGACGATCGCCTCAAGAGCGCGGCCTTCGGCGGCCCGTGCTTCCTTCAAGGCGGTGGTGACGGCGTCGAGTCCAGCAAGAGCCGGCGCCTCGACCGCGCCCAGCACATCCGGCGCCTCGTCGGCATAGTCCACGACGCCGCGGATGCCGAGCAGCCCGTCATAGGATGGCGGATTGATGCCGGCAGCCGGCGGCAGCCTCTCGACCGCCTCGAGCAGCGCCGCAAGGACCGCCTCGTTGACGCGCGGACGCGGTGGGCCGGCATCGCTGGTGACGGCAAGATTGACGTGCAGCGTTCCGCGCGAGAACGCGGCACCCAGCTTCTTGCGGGCGGCTTCGGCGAGAACCTCGAAGCCGGGCGGGACGCGAACGCGCAGGTCGAGCCCGCGTCCATTGACGCTGCGGATTTCCCAGGCCCAACTATGGACCCCGGCCGTCCCGGCCGCACGGGCGAACCCCGTCATGCTTTCGATGGCCATCGCCCCTGCCGCCTTTGTTCAAGATCGGGCGGGACCGTAGTGGCGCACACCCGCGACAGCAAGCGGCCGACGGTCGGAAAATGGGGATGGGGGGCCTTTGGAACCCGCCGATTTCAGACCAGACACGCCGTCATCCCGGACGGAGCACAGCGGAGATCCGGGATCCATCGTAGAGCGGCGGCGCCTTACGATGGATCCCGGGTCAAGCCCGGGATGACGAGGCGGTTCAGGAGAAAAACGAGCGCGCTCAGGGCTTGAGCTGCGGCACCTGCTTCGGTGAGTTCAGGTCGAAGCTCTTGTTGAGCAGTGGATCGCGCGTCGTCCCTTCGGAGGCGTCGAAAGCGCGCGCGCGCGTTCCGGGCACGCCTCCGGTCGGCTGCGCGACGGGAAAACCGGCCGAGCCGGCATTATCGGCTGCTGGCTGGGTCATGGCAGGCGCTTCCGTGCGGTTGTCAGGGCCTGCGGGCGGCTCGACCTTGTCGACGCTATCCACTGGGGGCTTTCCGCCCTGCTGCTGGCTGCGCGTCGTCTCGATCTGGCGCCAGCGCCCGACATTGCGGTTGTGCTGGTCCAGCGTCTCGGCGAAGGCGTGGCCGCCGCTGCCATCGGCGACGAAATAGAGGTCCTTGGTCCGCGAGTGATTGACCACTGCTTCCATGGCGGCGCGGCCGGGATTGGCGATCGGCCCCGGCGGCAGGCCGGTGATGACATAAGTGTTGTAGGGCGTCGCCTGCGTGATCTCGTTGCGCTGGATCGGCCGGCCGAGCGTGCCCTTGCCGCCGACGAGGCCGTAGACGATCGTCGGGTCGGATTGCAGCTTCATCTTCTGGTTGAGACGGTTGATGAAGACCCCGGCGACGCGCGGACGCTCGTCGGCGCGGCCGGTCTCCTTCTCGACGATCGACGCCAGGACGACGAGTTCCTGCGGCGTCTTGATCGGCAGGTCGGCGGGTTTGCGCGCCCAAATCCGCTCTACAAGCCGGCTCTGGGCGACAGCCATGCTCTCGAGCATCGCCTTGCGCGAGAAACCGCGCGGGAATCGGTAGGTATCTGGGAGGATCGAGCCTTCCTTCGGCACCTGGGAGATCTCGCCGGTCAGCAATTCGTTACTGCGCAGCCGCTCGACGATCTGCTCGCTCGTCAGCCCCTCAGGCACGGTGATCGAATGCTCGACCACCTTACCGCTGGAGATGATGCCGAGGATCTCCTGCGGGCTGACGCGGGCCTTGAACAGGTATTCGCCGGCCTGGAGCTTGTGCCAGTCGCCGCCGATGATCGCCGCGACGCGGAAGCTCAACGGATGCTCGATCAGCCCTTCGCGCTGCAGCAGCTCGGTGATCTCGGTGAGCCCGTTCTCCTTCGGAATGATGAGGACGCGGTCGCTGGCCAACGGCCCGGGCGCCTTGCTCTGGTTCGAGACGATTGCGATCCCGGCACCGACCACGCCGGCACCGACGAGCGCAATCGTGAACAGGCCGCTCAGCATCGACAGGAAGGGGCTGCGCCGACGCCGGCGGACCTTGGGCGGCGGCGCCGGCGGCGCTACGGGCTTGAGGGCCTCGCTCGGACTCTTCGGGGCGACGCGGGGCGTATCATTCACGATCAAGACGCTCGCAGCACGGGGTAGATGATGTCGGCACGGTGCAACCTGGACCGCGCCTGCCGGATTGGACGTCGGCCGCACCGGATCCGGACGACCGCATTAGAGCCGGTTTCCTTGCGGCTGTGAACGCGGAATCAGGCGTTCGGCCGAGGGTGGCGCAGACTCTACCCAAGATTATGGCGAAACCGCGCTGCTTCGCAGCCCCCTACTGGTCCGGCCGGTAGCGCCGCATCACCAGCGAGGCATTGGTGCCGCCGAAGCCGAAGGAGTTCGACAGGGCGTAATCGATCTCGCGCTTGCGGGCGACATGCGGCACCAGATCGATCTCGGTCTCGACGGAAGGGTTGTCGAGATTGATCGTCGGCGGCGCGACCTGGTCGCGGATCGCGAGCACGGTGAAGATCGCCTCGATCGCGCCGGCGGCGCCAAGCAGATGGCCGGTCGCCGATTTGGTCGAGGACATGGATGGGCGCTTGGAGGCGTTGGCCAGCAGGCGCTCGACGGCGCGCAGCTCGATCTCGTCACCGAGCGGCGTCGAGGTTCCGTGGGCGTTGATATAGTCGAGATCGGAGGCGGTGATGCCGGCGCGATCGAGCGCAGCCTGCATGCAGCGATAGGCGCCATCTCCATCCTCGGCCGGCGAGGTGATGTGATAGGCGTCGCCCGACATGCCGTAGCCGAGGACCTCGGCATAGATCTTCGCGCCACGGGCAAGCGCGTGCTCAAGCTCTTCCAGCACGACGACGCCGGCGCCCTCGCCCATGACGAAGCCATCGCGATCCTTGTCATAGGGACGCGAGGCCTTCTCGGGCGTTTCGTTGAAACCGGTGGAAAGGGCGCGGCAGGCGCAGAAGCCGGCAATGCCGATGCGGTTGATCGCCGATTCGGCGCCGCCCGCGACCATGACGTCGGCATCGCCGAGCGCGATCATGCGCGAGGCATCGCCGATCGCATGCGCGCCGGTCGAGCAGGCGGTCACGGCCGAATGGTTCGGACCTTTCAGCCCGTGCTCGATCGAGACATAGCCGGACGCGAGATTGATCAGGCGCCCGGGAATGAAGAAGGGCGAGAGCCGGCGCGGTCCACGTTCCTTGAGCAGGAGGGAGGCCTCATAGATGCCTCCCAGCCCGCCGATGCCGGAACCGATGGCGACACCGGTCCGGATCTGGTCCTCGTAGCTTTCCGGCTTCCAGCCCGCATCCTTCAGCGCCTGCGTGGCCGCGGCCATCGCGAAGACGATGAATTCATCGACCTTGCGCTGCTCCTTCGGCTCCATCCAGTCATCGGGATTATAGGTCCCGTCGCTGCCGTCACCCCGGGGGATGTTGCAGGCGATCTGCGCCGGCAGATCGCTGGCGTCGAAGCTGGTGATGGGGCCGGCGCCGCTGGCACCGGCCAGAAGGCGCGACCAGCTCGGCTCGACGCCGCAAGCAAGCGGCGTCACCATGCCGAGACCGGTCACGACGACACGCCGCATCGGATAACTGCGAGAAGCCATGGCTCTTTCTGCGTCGATCAGCCTTCCGGGCCGATCAGGCGCTCTTCGCGGAGAGGAACTTCACGGCGTCGCCAACCGTCACGATCGTCTCGGCCGCATCGTCCGGAATCTCGACGCCGAACTCTTCCTCGAAGGCCATCACGAGCTCGACGGTGTCGAGGCTGTCCGCGCCCAGGTCCTCGATGAAGTTGGCGCCGTCGACGACCTTGTCGGCCTCGACGCCGAGGTGCTCGACCACGATCTTCTTCACGCGCTCGGCAACATCGCTCATGGGTCTCTTCCTTAGACTTAGAAACTGAAATCGCATCGCAGGGGTGCGACGCGATGGAGGGATCTCATTCCGAGCCGCCGCGCCATCGTGACGATGTCCGCGATCCGGAAAGCTCGAAGCCTGCACAAACGCAACAACCGAGGTTTCGTCAAGCCCCCTCGGATCGCCGGGCTGCAGCGCGACGGCGCTAGTTAACACACCCTTTACAGGCTGGCGAGTGCGCCGCAGACTTATCAAAACCGATCTGGAACAGGCGCTAACGCGCCTAGATCATTGCCATTCCGCCGTTGACGTGCAGGGTCTGCCCAGTCACGTAACCGGCTTCCGTGCTGGCGAGAAAAGCCACGGCCGCGGCCACATCCGCGCCCTCGCCCAAGCGGCCCATCGGCACGCCGGAGAGGATGCCCTCGCGCTGCTTCTCGTTGAGGGCCTGCGTCATCGGCGACTCGATGAAGCCCGGCGCCACGACGTTGACGGTGATGTTGCGGCTCGCGACCTCGGCGGCCAGCGCCTTGGACATGCCGATCAAGCCGGCCTTGGCGGCAGCGTAATTGCCCTGGCCGGGATTACCGGTGGTGCCGACCACCGAGCCGATCGCGACGATTCGGCCGTAGCGCCGGCGCATCATCGACTTCACGGCGGCGCGCGACAGGCGGAAGGCCGCCGTCAGGTTGACCGCGAGCACGCTGTCCCAGTCCTCGTCCTTGAGGCGCATGAACAGGTTGTCACGGGTGATGCCGGCATTGTTGACGAGGATGTCGAGCCCACCGAGCTTCTCCTCGGCGGTCGGCACCAGAGCCTCGACCGAATCCTTGTCGGAGAGATTGCAGGGCGCGATCACGACGCGCTCGCCGAGCTCGGCTGCCAGCGCTTCCAGTGCTTCAGCGCGCGTTCCGGAAATCGCGACGCTGGCGCCTTGCGCATGCAGCGTCCGGGCGATGGCTCCGCCGAGGCCGCCGGTCGCGCCGGTGACCAGGGCCTTGCGGCCGGTCAGATCAAACATGTTCGCTCCCTTTTCCGGCATTCTGCCGTCTTTGCCCGTTCCGGGCCCGCGTCGTCACGCGCCGCGGGCCTTATAGGCTGCAATATCCTCGGCCGTGCCGATCGAGACCGGCGCCGCGCCCACGACGATACGCTTGACGAGACCGGCCAGCACCTTGCCGCTGCCCAGCTCGACGAAATCGGTGACGCCGGCGGCAGCCATCGCCTGCACGCATTCGCGCCAGCGCACCGTGCCGGTGACCTGGGCGACCAGCGAGGCCCGGATCGCATCCGGGTCGCTCAGCGGCGCGGCGCCGACATTGGCGACGACCGGCACCACCGGCGCCTGCATCGAGACCTTGGCGAGGGCATCGTGCATCGCGTCGGCCGCCGGCTGCATCAGGGCGCAATGGAAGGGCGCGGAAACCGGCAGGAGCATGGCGCGCTTCACGCCGCGCTCGCCGGCAAGCACGATGGCGCGCTCGATCGCGGCCTTGGCGCCGGAGAGCACGACCTGACCGCCGCCATTGTCGTTGGCGGCCTCGCAGACCTCGCCCTGGGCCGCGGCCACAGCGATCTCGCGGGCGAGATCGAGCTCGGCGCCAAGCAGGGCCGCCATTGCGCCCTGCCCGGCCGGAACGGCCTTCTGCATGGCGTCGCCGCGGATACGCAGCAGGCGGGCGGCGTCGCTGATCGAGAAGGTGCCGGCAGCGGCAAGCGCCGAATATTCGCCGAGCGAATGGCCGGCGACGAAGGCGGCATCGCGCTTCAGGTCGAGCCCGGCTTCACTTTCGAGCACGCGCACGACCGCGAGGCTGACCGCCATCAGCGCCGGCTGGGCGTTGGCCGTCAGGGTCAGCTCCTCGGAAGGACCTTCCCACATCACCGCCGACAGCTTCTGCGACAGCGCCGCATCGACCTCGTCGAAGACCGCTTTCGCGACGGGGAAGTTCTCGGCCAGGCTCTTGCCCATGCCAACTGCCTGAGAGCCCTGGCCCGGAAAGATGAACGCAGTGGTCATGCTATGAATGTCCCGGTCTTCATTATCAGTCATTCGTCTTATATGACGCGGCTGTCACATCGCTTCCGCCGCCAAGTCAAGCGCAGCGCCCGAATTTTCTGCCCCCGAAGCCGCGTTTTCCGGCAGATTCCGGTTGCCATGACGTATCGGACACTGTAACGACCGCATCCTGCTTGTTCGGCCGGAGGCTGAACGGATGGTGCTCGCCCGCTTGGGCCTGCGCAGGTTCGTTTCCCGAACCGTCATCCCGTGTCTCCGCCTTCGATGAAATCCTGTCGGGCCTTATCCAGGGCTCGGAGGGCTCCGCGCCGGGCGAAGCAGGGTGAAACAAGGAAGGCCACATATGGCATTGTACGAGCATGTGCTGCTCGCGCGGCAGGATGTCAGCGCGCAGCAGGTCGAAGCTCTTGTCGAGCAGTTCAAGGGCGTGATCGAAGCGAATGGCGGCGCCATCCGCAAGGTCGAGTACTGGGGCGTCAAGTCCCTCGGCTACCGCATCAAGAAGAACCGCAAGGCTCACTACACGCTGCTGAACATCGAGGCTCCCTCCGCCGCCGTGCTGGAGATGGAGCGCCAGATGCGCATCAACGAGGACATCCTGCGCTTCATGACCGTCAAGGTCGAGGAGCTCGAGGAAGGTCCGTCGGCCATGCTGCAGAAGCGTGACCGCGAGGACCGTCCGGAGCGTGGCGGCGACCGTTTCGAGCGCGGCCCGCGCCGTGACCGTCCGCGTCGTGACGACGAAGCGACCGAAACCGCCGAAGCGGAGGCCTGAGAATGTCGACTGCATCCGCTGGCGCTCGCCGCCCCTTCTTCCGCCGCCGCAAATCCTGCCCGTTCTCGGGCGAAGGCGCTCCGAAGATCGACTACAAGGACGTGCGTCTGCTCTCGCGCTACATCTCCGAGCGCGGCAAGATCGTTCCGTCCCGCATCACGGCGGTCTCCGCCAAGAAGCAGCGCGAGCTCGCCCAGGCGATCAAGCGCGCCCGCTTCCTCGGCCTGCTGCCCTACGTCATCCGCTGATCCGTTCCTTCGGATCCGGCAGACACTAAATTCCGGAGGCGCCTCCCGCGCCTCCGGTTCTCGCTTTCAAGATCAACCAGTCGCCCGGCGGTGAAACTCCATCGGGTTCGTTGAGGCCAAGGGGCCTCTCACCCTGCCGCACCGGATGGTGTGTGAGCAGCGGGACAGCAGGACGGATTAATGATTCCGATTGTCGGCATCGGCGCGGGCCTCGTTTCGGCCCTGCTCTTCTCAGTGGTGATCACCGGATCGCCGCTGGCCGCTTTGCTGTATTCGGCCGCCCCGCTCCCGATCTTCATCGCATCTTTGGGCTGGAACCACCGCTCCGGGCTGTTCGCCACGGTTGCCGGTGCGCTCGCCGTCGCGGTTGCGCTCGCCCCGACTGGCGGCATCGCGTTTGCCCTGATCATCGGCCTGCCGGCCTGGTGGATCGCCTATCTCGCGCTTCTTGCCCGTGCCGACGCTGACGGTCACGTCGAGTGGTATCCGCTCGGCAACCTGCTGCTCTGGATCGCTGCCACCGCCGCGCTCGCCACCGTCGGCAGCGCTCTGGTGATGACCACCGATTACGAGACCTATCGCGCGGTGATCGCGCGCATGATCGAGACCCTGCTGAACGAGATGGTACGCGGCAAGCTGATCGCGCTGCCCGGCGACATCCAGGTCAAGGACCTCGCGCAGAGCCTGGCCCCCGCCGTGCCGCTCGGCATCGGCGCCTCCTTCGTCACCACCATCACCGCCAATCTCTGGCTCGCGGCCCGCGCCGTGAAGATGTCGGACCGTTTGCCGCGCCCCTGGCCCTTCATCCCGTCGACCACGCTGCCGCGGCAGGCGCTGCTCTTGCTGATCGCCGCCAGTTTCGCCGCGACGATGGGCGGCTTCATCGGCGTCGCCGCTATGGCCTTTGCCGGCGCGCTGCTCGCCGCCTTCATGTTCAGCGGGCTCGCCGCCCTGCACGACCTCTCGCGCGGCCGTTCCTGGCGGATGCCGATGCTGATCTCGATCTATGTCGCCCTCATCCTGATGCAGGCCGTGCTGACGCCGCTGCTCACGATCGCGGGCGTCATCGACACGCTTCTCGGCCTGCGCAAGCGGGCCGCGCTGCCGCCTCCGCCTACCCGTTCCTGAAACCCTGACCAACAGACTGATCAAGGAGAAGACCCATGGAAGTGATCCTGCTCGAACGCGTCGCCAAGCTCGGCCAGATGGGCGACATCGTCCGCGTCCGCGACGGCTTCGGCCGCAACTACCTGCTCGCCCGCGGCAAGGCGCTGCGCGCCACCGAGGACAACAAGAAGCGCTTCGAGAGCCAGAAGCTCGAGCTCGAGACCCGCAACCTCGAGCTGAAGTCCGAGGCCGATGCCGTCGCCGAGCGCCTGAACGGTCAGAGCGTCACCATCCTGCGCCAGTCGGGCGAGTCCGGCGTGCTCTACGGTTCGGTCTCGACCCGTGACATCGCCGAGGCCCTGACCAAGGACGGCTTCAACGTCTCGCGCGGCCAGGTGACCCTGAACACCCCGATCAAGACGCTCGGCCTGCACACCGTCCCGGTCGTTCTGCATCCGGAAGTCGCGGTCTCGATCACCGTCAACGTCGCCCGTTCGGCTGAAGAGGCCGAGCGCCAGGCCGCCGGCGAGAACGTCACGGCCCGCGAGGAGTTCGATCTCGACGATCTCGGCCTCGAGGTCGGCGCGGCGCTGGCCGAGGCCGGCGACGTCGAGCTCTAATATCCGAAGAAGCGCGCCGTCATTCCGGACAAGCCGCGTAGCGGCGCCGATCCGGAATCCATCGAGGGGCGCCAACGCTCTATGATGGATTCCGGGTCAAGCCCGGAATGACGGCGACGGTGTTTCAGGCGCCTCTACAGACCGCTCCTGACATCCCTCGACGAAGTCAAGGCGTCGCATGCTCATGCGGCGCCTTTTCGATTCGCGCTTGTGAAATGCGGGCATAGCCGAGATAACGCGTCGTCACCGCGAGAGCGTCTCCGCCGCGACACAAGCGATCCGTCACGACTGACTTACAAGAGCCCATGGCCACCGCTACAGCCCTCGTTGCCCGCCTCGACAACCGCGAGCCGGAATACCGCGTCCAGCCTCACAATATCGAGGCGGAGCAGGCATTGCTGGGCGCGATCCTGGTCAATAACGACGCCTTCTACCGCGTCTCCGACTTCCTGCAGCCGGACCATTTCTTCGAGCCGGTCCATACGCGCGTCTACGAGCTCGTGTCGAGCATGATTCGGGCCGGCAAGATCGCGACGCCGATCACGCTCAAGACCTTCGTCAACGACATCGATCTCGGCGAGATCACGCCGAGCCAGTATCTCGCCCGCCTCGCCGCCGAGGCGACGACGGTCATCAACGCCGCCGATTACGGCCGCACGATCTACGACCTCGCGGTGCGCCGCCAGCTGATCGGCGTCGGCGAGGACCTCGTCAACGTCGCCTATGACGCGCCGGTCGAAATGGCGCCGCGCGAGCAGATCGAGGATGCCGAACGCCGGCTCTACGAGCTCGCCGAAAAGGGCCGCTACGAGGGCGGCTTCCAGAAATTCGACGGGGCGCTGCGCCTTGCGATCGACATGGCGGCCAGTGCCTACCAGCGCGCCGGCGGCCTCTCGGGCATCTCGACCGGCCTGCGCGATGTCGACCAGCGCATGGGCGGCCTGCAGCGCTCGGACCTTCTGGTGCTCGCCGGCCGTCCAGCCATGGGCAAGACCTCGCTCGCCACCAATATCGCCTTCAACATCGCCAAGGCCTGGCGCGGCGAGCGGCAGGAGGACGGCTCGATCAAGTCGGTCGATGGCGGCATCGTCGGTTTCTTCTCGCTCGAAATGTCGGCCGACCAGCTCGCGACCCGTATCGTCGCCGAGCAATCGAGCATCTCCTCCTACAAGATCAGGCAAGGCCGCATCACCGAGGGCGATTTCGCCCGATTGACCGATGTCGCCGCCCAGATCGAGAAACTGCCGCTCTATATCGACCAGACCGGCGGCATCTCGATCGCGCAACTGATGGCCCGCGCCCGGCGCCTGAAGCGCCAGAAGGGGCTCGACGTCCTGTTCATCGATTACCTGCAGCTGCTCTCGGGCTCGTCCAAGAACAGCCAGAACCGCGTGCAGGAGCTGACCGAGATCACGACCAGCCTGAAGGCGCTGGCCAAGGAGCTCAACGTCCCGATCATCGCGCTGTCGCAGCTCTCGCGTCAGGTCGAGAACCGCGACGACAAGCGGCCGCAGCTCTCGGACCTGCGCGAATCCGGCTCGATCGAGCAGGACGCCGACGTGGTGATGTTCGTCTATCGTGAGGAATATTACCTCAAGGGCAAGGAGCCGCGCCCCGGCACCGAAGAGCACAACAAGTGGCAGATCGAGATGGAAGCCATGCATGGCGTCGCCGAGCTGATCATCGGCAAGCAGCGCCACGGCCCGACCGGCGCCGTGGCCTTGCAGTTCGACGCGGATGTGACACGCTTCTCCGACCGCGCCGACGAGTTGCGCCTTCCGGACCGTGAATGATGCCTGCCGACCTGCCTGATCCCGCCTTTGGGGCGACGCTGACCATCGATCTCGACGCGCTGGTCTCGAACTGGCGCCTGCTCGGGAAGCGCGCCGGCACCGAGGCCGGGGCCGTGGTCAAGGCCGACGCCTATGGCATCGGCATCGAGCCTGCCGTGACGGCGCTCGCCAAAGCCGGCTGCAAGAGCTTCTTCGTGGCACATGTCTCGGAAGCCATCCGCGCCCGCAAGGTCGCGCCGGATGCCACGATCTACGTGCTGAACGGCTTGCTGCCCGGCGCCGCCGAGACCTTCGCCGCGCATGGCCTGTCGCCGGTTCTAGGCTCGCATGAGGAATTGCTGGAATGGGCCTCGTTCCGGCAGACTGGAGCGCAGGTCCGGCCGGCGGCGCTGCATGTCGACACCGCGATGAACCGGCTCGGCCTTTGGCCGGGCGAGGGCCTCAATCTCGCCCGCGAGCGCTCCGGCGTGATCGCGGCGGCGGGAATCGGGCTGGTGATGAGCCATTTCGCCTCCTCCGAGGACGAGGCCGCCCCGGCCAATGCCCGCCAGATCGCGGCCTTCGCCGAGATCGCGGCGGCGCTGCCCGACCTGCCGGCCTCGCTCAAGAACTCGTCCGGCCATTTCCTCAAGGACTGCCCGTCCTACCAGCTCACCCGGCCGGGCTATGCGCTTTATGGCGGCAACCCGACGCCCGGCCAGCCGAACCCGATGAAGCCAGTCGTGGGCCTGGAAGCGACGATCATCCAGACCCGCGAGGTCCAGGACGGCACGCAGGTCGGCTATAACGGGCGCTGGACGGCCAAGGGCAAGCGCAGGCTCGCCACGATCTGCCTCGGCTATGCCGACGGCTATCCGCGCAACGGCAGCTGGACCGACACCTCGACCGGCGGCTCGGCGCTGATCGGCGGCGTCTCCTGCCCCTTCGTCGGCACGGTCTCGATGGACCTGATCATCATCGACGTGACCGATGCGCCGGCTGACGCCGCCAGGCGCGGCGGAAGCGTGACGCTGATCGGCGGGCCGCTCGACCTGGAAACCGTCGGCGGCGGCGCCAAGACGATCGGCTACGAGATCCTGACCAGCCTCGGCCGGCGTTATCACCGGCGGTATGTGGGGCTTTGAGCGTGCATCAGGCCGTCATTCTCGGGCGAAGCGCAGCGCAGACCCGAGAATCTCAAGACACGAAGGCTCCGGTGCCTCCTTCGGCAAGAGATGCTCGGGTCAAGCCCGAGCATGACGCTGCTGCAATGACCTTCGCGCCTTTCCAAGTGCAGTTCCTCGGCTGATGGCCAAGCGCGGTCCGACCTATCACTGCCAAGCCTGCGGGGCGGTCTATCACCGCTGGCAGGGCAAATGCGACGCCTGCGGGACATGGTCCTCGCTGGTCGAGGATGCGCAGGCCGCGCCCGTTCCGGGCGGCGGCCGGCCCTCCTCCGGCGGCCGGGCGCGCGGCCGCGTTTTCGCGCTGGAGACTCTGAAGGGCGAGACGCAGGACGCACCGCGCATCGCATCCGGCATCGGGGAACTCGATCGCGTCACCGGCGGAGGCTTCGTGCCGGGCTCGGTGCTGCTGATCGGCGGCGATCCCGGCATCGGCAAGTCGACCTTGCTGATGCAGGCCTGCGCTGCGCTGGCCAAGGCGGGCAAGCGCGTCGTCTATGTCTCGGGCGAGGAGTCGACGGGCCAGGTACGGCTTCGCGCCGAGCGGATGGGGCTGGCCGAGGCGCCGGTCGATCTCGCGGCCGAGACCAATGTCGAGGATATCGTCGCGACGCTGGGCCAGGGCGAGCGCCCTGCCCTCGTGGTGATCGATTCGATCCAGACCATGTGGTCGGGCGAGGTCGAGAGCGCGCCTGGCACGGTGACGCAAGTGCGCGGCTCGGCGCAAGCCCTGATCCGCTATGCCAAGACATCAGGCGTCTGCCTGATCCTGGTCGGCCATGTCACCAAGGACGGCCAGATCGCCGGCCCTCGCGTGGTCGAACACATGGTCGATGCCGTGCTCTCCTTCGAGGGCGAAGGCGCGCATTCCTTCCGCATCCTGCGCGGCCAGAAGAACCGCTTCGGCGCGACCGACGAGATCGGCGTGTTCGAGATGACCGGCAAGGGCCTGTCCGAGGTCACCAACCCCTCGGCGCTCTTCCTCGCGGGCCGTGATCAGCCGGCGCCGGGCGCCGCCGTTTTCGCGGGAATGGAGGGCACGCGGCCGGTCCTGGTCGAGATCCAGGCTTTGGTCGCGCCGACCGCGCTCGGCACGCCGCGCCGCGCCGTCGTCGGCTGGGAGAACAGCCGGCTCGCGATGGTGCTCGCCGTGCTCGAGACGCATGGCGGCCTGCGACTGGGCCAGCATGACGTCTATCTCAATGTCGCGGGTGGCCTGCGCGTCAACGAGCCGGCGGCCGATGTCGCTGTTGCCGCTGCGCTGGTCTCATCGCTCAGTGGAGCCACCCTGCCGCAGGAAGCGGTCTATTTCGGCGAGATCGCGCTTTCCGGCGCGATTCGACCGGTCGCCGTAGCGGCTGCGCGCCTCAGGGAGGCCGCCAAGCTTGGCTTCGAGGCCGCGCTGATGCCAGCCGGCGGCGCCGACCACGGCGACGGCAACGGCCTGAACCTGCGCCGTTTCGGCCATGTCACGGAACTCGTTGCCGATATCGCCGCGCGCGCTCCTCGCAGAGATGTGAAATGACAGCGCCGAAAGGGTGACGCAGAGGCCTGGAACGCGTATAGCAAAGCCGAAACGGCCGCCCTGCCTCCAGCCGGTCGGTACCTGACCACAGCAAAGCGGCCCTCCCAATGCCTGTCACCATTCTCGATCTCGTCGTCATCGGCGTGATTCTGATCTCGGCTTTGCTCGCGGCCGTGCGCGGCTTCACGCGCGAAGTGCTGGCGATTGCCTCCTGGATCGCCGCGGCAGCCGTCGCCTGGCTCTTCCATCCGCAGCTCGTGCCCTTCATCCAGCAATATATTCCGGCAAGCTCGGCGCAGGGCACGATCGCACTGGTCGCCTCGATCGCGGCGCTGTTCCTGGGCACGCTGATCGTCGTCTCGCTGATCACGGCGCGGATTTCCGACTTCGTGCTAGATTCCCGCATCGGCGCGCTCGACCGCACGCTCGGCTTCGTCTTCGGTGCGGCGCGCGGCCTGCTGCTGGCGGTGATCGGCTATGTCTTCTTCACGGCGCTGGTCGGCAACGAGAAGCTGCCGGCCTGGGCCAAGGACGCCAAGGCCACGCCGATCCTCGAAGAGACCGGCCGCTCGCTGCAGGCGATGCTGCCGCAGGATCTGAATGTCATCGTCGATAAAATGCTTAAAAAGCGGAAGCCCGAGGAAGGCAGCGAGGCCCCGGCCGAGGAGCCGCGCAGCCCCGCGACGCCGGCGCCGGTTGCACCTGCCCCAGCCCGTCCCTAATTAGCGCGTAGACAGTTCGCTCAAGCCCCTCGCCTGGAGCCAGACATGATCTCGCAAACCGAGCGCGATGCCGCCTTCGATCCCAATGCCGACCGGCTGCGGGAGGAATGCGGCGTCTTCGGCATCTATGGCCATGCCGATGCCGCGGCGCTGACCGCGCTCGGCCTGCACGCGCTGCAGCATCGCGGCCAGGAGGCGGCGGGTATCGTCTCCTTCGACGGCAAGCGCTTCCATTCGGAGCGCCGCCTCGGCCTCGTCGGCGACGCCTTCTCGGAAGCGAGCGTCATCGACAAGCTGAAGGGCAAGCAGGCCATCGGCCATGTCCGCTATTCCACGACGGGCGAGACCATCCTGCGCAACGTGCAGCCGCTCTTCTCCGAACTGCATGGCGGCGGCTTCGCCGTGGCGCATAACGGCAACCTGACCAACGGGCTGACGCTTCGCCGCAACCTCGTCCGCGACGGCGCGATCTACCAATCGACTTCCGACACCGAGGTGCTGCTGCATCTCGTGGCGCGCAGCCGCAAGCAGCAATTCGTCGACCGCTTCGTCGAGGCCATCCGCCAGATCGAAGGCGCCTATGCCTTCGTCGGCATCACCAACAAGAAACTGATCGGCGCCCGCGACCCGCTCGGCATCCGACCGCTGGTGCTCGGCGAGCTCGATGGCGCGCCTATCCTGACCTCCGAGACCTGCGCGCTCGACATCATCGGCGCCAAGTTCGTCCGCGAGATCGAGAACGGCGAGGTCGTGATCATCTCCGAAGCGGGGATCGAGAGCCACAAGCCCTTCCCGCCCGTGCCGGAGCGGCCCTGCATCTTCGAATACATCTATTTCGCCCGCCCCGATTCCATCGTGAAGGGCCGCAGCATCTACGAGCGCCGCAAGGCGATGGGTGCCGTGCTGGCGCAGGAATCGCCTGCCGAGGCCGATGTCGTCGTGCCCGTGCCGGATTCCGGTGTGCCGGCCGCGCTGGGCTATGCCCAGGCCAGCGGTATCCCCTTCGAGCTCGGCATCATCCGAAACCACTATGTCGGCCGCACCTTCATCGAGCCGACGCAGAAGGTCCGCGAGCTCGGCGTCAAGCTGAAGCACTCGGCCAACCGCTCGGTGGTCGAGGGCAAGCGGGTCATTCTGGTCGACGATTCAATCGTGCGCGGCACGACCTCGTTCAAGATCGTGAAGATGATGCGCGAGGCGGGCGCCCGCGAGGTGCATTTCCGCATCTCCTCGCCGCCGATCACCCACCCCGATTATTACGGCATCGACACGCCGGACCGGGAGAAGCTGCTCGCCGCGACCCATTCGCTGGAAGAGATGCGCCAGTTCGTCGGCGCCGATTCGCTGGCCTTCATCTCGGTGGACGGTCTCTACCGCGCCATGGGCCACGAGCGCCGTGACCCGACCCGGCCGCAATTCACCGACCACTGCTTCACCGGCGACTATCCGACCTCGCTGACCGACGTGATCGGCGAGAGCGCCAAGCAGCAGATCTCGCTGCTGGCCGAAGCCGGCTGAGCTTTCGAAAGAATGGGCTGTCATCCCGGGCGAAGCGCAGCGCAGACCCGGGATCCATGCCTGAACCTTCATCGGAAGCGCTCCGGCATGGATCCCGGATCGGCGCCGCTATCGCGGCTTGCCCGGGATGACGGCGCGTAAGGGAACCGGGACAACTCTCATCATGACCAAACCATTGCAGGGGCGCGTCGCGCTCGTCACCGGCGCGTCGCGCGGCATCGGCCGCGCTGCGGCCCTGGCCTTCACTGAGGCCGGCGCGCATGTCATCGCGCTTGCTCGCACCGCCGGCGCGCTCGAGGAACTCGACGACGAGATTCGTGAGCTCGGCGGCAGCGCCACCCTGGTGCCGCTCGATCTCGCCGATGCAGGCGGGCTGGAGAAGCTCGGACTCGCCGTGACGGAGCGCTGGGGCAAGCTCGACATCCTGCTCGCCAATGCCGGTATCCTCGGCGGCCTCAGCCCGCTCGGCCATGTGACCGAAAAGGACTGGGCCAAGGTGCTCGACATCAACGTCACAGCCAACTGGCGCCTGCTTAAGGCGCTCGATCCGGCGCTGCGCGCCTCGGATGCCGGCCGTGTCCTGCTGATGTCTTCCGGCGCCGCGCACAAATGCACGGCCTATTGGGGTCCCTATTCGGTCTCCAAGGCTGCGGTGGAGGCTCTGGGGCGCACCTATGCGGCCGAGACGGCGACAACCCCGGTCAAGCTCATGCTGGTCAATCCGGGCCCCTTACGCACCCGGATGCGGGCCGAGGCGATGCCGGGCGAAGATCCGAAGGTGCTGAAGGCGCCGGAGGAGCTGGCGCCGCATCTGGTCCGGCTCGCCTCGCCAGACTGGAACGAGAGCGGCAAGATCTTCGACTTCCCGCAAGGCAAGGTGCTGACCCCGCAGTTGCCGGTTTGAGGCCACTCCGCCCTCAGCATCGTCATTGCGAGGCGCGAAGCGGCGAAGCAATGACGGACTTGTTTCTTGGTTATTCGGCCCGCAGCCAGCGCAGCAGACCGACCTGATCGCCGCTCTCCACCGCAGCCGCGACGCGCCGGCCGACCGCCGCGCCGAACTTGTAGCCATGGCCGGAACAGGCCGAGACTGCCGTCACGCGGCCGAACTGCCGCGACAGGAACTTGCGGTCCGCCGTGAAGGTGTAGGCGCAGGTCACGACGCGCTCGACGCGATACTCGGCGATGCGCGCGAAGGGCGGCGCGAAATAGTCGCGGATCTGCTCGCCCTCACCTGCCCGTGGCTCGCGCTCCTCGTCGGGCTGGCGCGGGCGCTTGTGGACGCCGGCGCCGACCTTGAGGCCGGTGCCGTCCACAGGCGGCAGGACATAGCCGTCGACCGTGCCGCCGACATCGACGATGACCGGGGCCGCCTCCCAGGCCGCCTTCAGGTCATCAGGCGGGTCGAGATAGGCGACGGCCGTGCGATAGGTCGTCAGCACGTCCGCAAGCTCCGGCAGGAGCTTCAGCACCCAGGCGCCGGAGCTGACGACGATACGGTCGAAGCTCGCCGCCTCGCCATCGGCCAAGCCGATGCGGCCGCTCTCGGGATCAATCGATGCGACCGTCGCCCCCTCGCGCAAGGTGACGCCGCGCTCGCGCAGCAGGCGCACCATGTCGGCGGCGATGCGGGCCGGGAAGAGCGCGCCGCCCTCGGGGCTGAGATAGGCGTAGCGGATCGTCGCCGGATCGATGAAGGGGTAGCGTCGGGCGGCCTCAGCCGCATCATAGAGCTCGTAGGGCGAGGCCATGCGGTCGAGGCCTTCGCGGTACTCCTCGCCCTCGTCGCCTTCGGTCTGGGAGATGCCGAGCACGCCGCAGGGCGCGTAATGCTGCCTGCCGAGATCGGCCCAGAGTTCGCCCCAGGCCTCGAAGGCCTCGGTGATGGTGCGGGCATAGCCGTCGGCGCCGCCATAGGCGCGACGAATGATGCGGTGCTGGTCGCCGGAGGCCGCATAGGGGTTGGGGATCTGCGGCGCCTGCTCGAACAGCGTCACCTCATGCCCGCGCTTGTTCAGCGACCAAGCGGTGGAAAGCCCGGCGATACCGGCGCCGACGACCGCGACCTTCATCAGCCCTTGCGCTCCTTGTCATAGGGATTGGCGCCGCCGCGGCGATGCAGGCGGATCGGCGTCCCCGGCAGTTCGAACGCATCCCGCAGGTTGTTGACGAGATAGCGCGTGTAGGACACCGGCAGATGGTCGAGCTGGTTGCCGAACAGCGCGAAGGTCGGCGGCCGAGCCTTGGCCTGCGTCATGTAGCGGATCTTGATGCGCCGGCCGGCGACCGCCGGAGGCGGATGCGCCGAGAGCACGCCTTCGAGCCAGCGGTTGATGCGCGCGGTCGAGACGCGACGGTTCCAGACCCCGTAGGCCGAGAACACGCCCTGCATCAACTTGTCGATACCCTCGCCGGCCAAACCCGAAAGCGGGATGATCGGCACGCCGCGGACCTGTGCCAGCAGATGGTTGGCCTTCTCCTTGAGCTCGGCCAGCAGGCCCTGCTTGTCGGCGACGAGGTCCCATTTGTTGAGGCCGATCACGACCGCCCGGCCCTCGCGCTCGGTCAGGTCGACCAGCGTCAGGTCCTGCTTCTCGAAGGGGATCGTCGCATCGAGCAGCACGACGACGACCTCGGCGAAGCGGATCGCGCGCAGCGAATCCGCAACCGAGAGCTTCTCCAGCTTTTCCTCGATGCGGGCGCGCTTGCGCATGCCGGCGGTGTCGAAGAGCTTGACCTTGCGGCCGCGCCATTCCCAGTCGACCGAGATGGTGTCGCGGGTGATGCCGGCCTCGGGGCCGGTCAGCATCCGGTCCTCGCCGATCATGCGGTTGACCAGCGTCGACTTGCCGGCGTTCGGGCGGCCGATGATGGTGACGCGCAGCGGGCGATCGGGATCGATCTCCTCCTCGTCCTCCGAATCGGCGGCGGGAACGTCGGCCCAGGCCGTCTCGTCCTCGTCGTCCTCAGGTTCGTCGGGGATGTAAGGCGCGAGCGCCTCCAGCAGGTCCGAGGTGCCCTCGCCGTGCTCGGCCGAGAACGGCACGGGGTCGCCGAGGCCGAGCCCATAGGACTCGATGATGCCGTCGGTGCCTTTTTTCCCCTCGGCCTTGTTGGCGAGCAGGATCACCGGCTTGCCGGAGCGGCGCACCAGATCGGCGAAAGGCTGGTCCATCGGCGTGATGCCGAGGCGGGCGTCGATCATGAAGAGCACGACATCGGCCTGCGCGATCGCGGTCTCGGTCTGGGCGCGCATGCGGCCGGCGAGCGAATCCTTGTCGGCCTCCTCGAGGCCGGCCGTATCGATCACCTTGAAGCGGAGATGGCCGAGGGTGGCGTCACCCTCGCGACGGTCGCGCGTCACGCCCGGCCGGTCGTCGACCAGCGCGAGCTTCTTGCCGACCAGCCGGTTGAACAGCGTCGACTTGCCGACATTGGGGCGCCCGATCAGGGCGACGATGGCTGTCATCAGATTTCACACATTTTCGCCGTCGTCCCGGTTCGCCGAAGCGAGAAGCCGGGGCGGCGGCGCCGTTGGAGCGAGGCTCCGGTTCAGTTCTTCACCGTGACGGGGCCGCCACGGACCAGAGCGAGATAGAGTTCGACACGCTGGCGCAGAGCCTGCGGCGCCTGCGGATCGGTGATCGCGGCATCGAACCAGCGCCCGGCATCCTCGAAGAGATTGGCCTTGAGCGCGGCGATACCGAGGAATTCGCGGGCCGAATGGCGCCAGACGCCCTGCGGGGTGGCCAGCGGCTCCAGCGCCGCCTTGACTTCCGCATGGGGGGCGAGGTCGACGCGCAGGATGCCGGCGCGCAGCCTGGCGAGGTCGCGATAGGTCTGGTCCAGCGAGGCGTCGCCAGCGAGCGCATCGAAGGCGGCTGCGCCAGCGGCCGGATCGCGCTTGGCCGTCTCGGCGGCGAGGCGGAAGCGGGCGATCAGGCGATAGCCGGCGGGCGCCGTGGTCGAGAGCTCCTTCAGGATGGTCTCGGCCTGGGTCGCGTCGCCATCGCGCGAGGACTTCAGCGCGGCTTCGAGGCGTGCGCCGACGGCCTGCGAGGCCTGATTCTCGCGATGCAGCCAGAACTGCCAGCCGGCGACGGCCAGCACGGCCAGCACGGCGAGGCTGGTGACGACCCAGCCATATTTCTTCCAGAGCTCCGCTGCCTTGTCGCGGCGGACTTCCTCATCGATCTCGCGAAAAATATCGGCCATTTGACTGTCAAAATCCCTGTTGGGAGCCCGGTAGCATTTTCAGCGGGGGAATGCGAGCCGGTTCAGCGCATGGATCGTCGCGTCGTTATGGACGGGCGCGCTTCCGCCATGGCAAAATTTGGCCCGGCCCTTGCTGCGCCCGATCCGGACGGCCCCTTCAGCTTTCGGCCGTGGAGAGCTTGCATGAACCAGACGATCACAAGACGGGCCGGCCTCGCCGCCCTCACCCTCGCCGCCTTCGCCTCTGGCGCGCTGGCGACGCCCGCAGCGGCGCAAACCCAGCCGATCAAGGTCAAGGTCTTCATCGCCGCCATGTTCGAGATCGGCCAGAACACCGGCGACCGGGCGGGCGAATTCCAGCACTGGTACGAGCGTTACTGGATGAAAAGCCAGCCGCATGAGGCCAAAGGCGCGCTCAAGCCAGTCTATTGCAACGATGACGGCGTCTGCGGCGCCGTGCTCGGCATGGGCAAGGTCAATTCCTCGTCCTCGATGCAGGCGATCCTGCTCGATCCGGCCTATGATTTCTCGCAGGCCTATTTCGTGCTGAGCGGCGTCGCCGGCACGCCGCCCTCGCGCGGCACGATCGGCGACGTCTCCTGGGGTACATGGCTGGTCGATTACGATCTCGGCCATCGCTGGGCGCCGGAGGAAGGCAAGCCGGGCGAGCCGGTCTTCATGCCGCGCAAGGGCTATGAGAGCTATCGCGTCTTCCAGCTCAACCCCGTGCTGGTGAACTGGGCGGTGAAGCTCAGCTCCGGCGTGAACCTGCAGGACTCAGATTCGGCGAAGCAGTACCGCATGCGCTACCCCGACAAGAAGGCGCAGGCCGCGCCCTCCGTGCAGACCGGTACGCATATGACGGGCGACACCTTCTTCCACGGGCCTGGCCTGTCGAAGGAGGCGCAGTACATGGCCAAGCTCTACGGCGCCGACGACTATGTCATCACCGAGATGGAGGCCGCCGCGATCACGCTGGTGATCAAGCGCCAGTTCGGCACCGACCGGATCATGAGCCTGCGCGGCGCGGTCAATTTCGACCAGGGCAACCCGAACGAGACGACGCTGCAGCATCTCGATCCGGCGCCCGGCCAGACGGCCGGCGGTTTCGCCGAGACCGTCGCCAATATCGAGGCCGTCGGCTCGAAGCTGGTCGACCACATCGTCGCGGACTGGCCGGTCTGGCAGAAGGGCGTGCCGCCGCAGCCGGCGAAGTAGGAGCTGATTTCCACGCCCTTTGTCATTCCGGGGCGTGCCGCAGGCGCGAACCCGGAATGACAGAGGTGGTTCGCTCTACGATCGATCTGCCCGGAAGAGCAGGCTGCCGTCGCCATATGAGTAGAAGCGGTAATTCGCTGCGATCGCATGGGCATAGGCCCGTTTCATCACGTCGAGTCCGCAGAAGGCGGAGACGAGCATGAACAGCGTCGAGCGCGGCAGGTGGAAATTCGTCATCAGGAGGTCGACCGCGCGGAAGCGGTAACCCGGCGTGATGAAGATCGCGGTGTCGCCCGAGAAGGGCCGGATCGTGCCAGCCTCAGCCGCCGCGCTCTCGATCAGGCGCAGCGAGGTCGTGCCGACGCAGACGATGCGCCCGCCCTTCGCCTTGACGGCGTTGAGGGCGGCGGCCGTCTCGGGGGAGACCGTGCCCCATTCGGCATGCATGCGGTGGTCGTCGGTGTCGTCCGCTTTCACCGGCAGGAAGGTGCCGGCGCCGACGTGGAGCGTGACGAAATGCCTGCTGACGCCGCGCGCCTCCAGCGCCGCCAATAGCTCCGGCGTGAAATGCAGGCCCGCGGTCGGCGCGGCGACGGCGCCGTCCTTGCGGGCGAAATTGGTCTGGTAATCGGCGGTATCAGCGCTGTCGGTCGGGCGCTTGCCGGCGATATAGGGCGGCAGCGGCAATTCGCCGAGCCGTTCGATCGCCTCGTCGAGATAGGCACCGGTCAGGCTGAACTGCAATTCGACCTCGCCGCCCTCGCCCTTGGCGATGACTTCGGCCTGCAGGCGGCCGAGCTCGCAGGCATTGCTGGCGGCCTCCGAATCGAACACCACGGTCTCGCCGACGGCGAGTTTCTTGGCCGGCCGGGCGAAGGCGAGCCAGCGATCCTCTCGCTCGCGCTTGTGCAGCATGATCTCGACGCGGGCCGAATCCTCGCCGCGATAGCGCCGTCCGCGCAGGCGGGACGGGATGACGCGCGTGTCGTTGAGGACGAGCGCGTCGCCGGGCTGAAGCAGCGCGACGAGATCGCGGATGCCACGATCCTCCAGCAACTCGGCTGCGTCCGGACGAACCACGAGCAAACGCGCCGCATCGCGCGGACTCGCGGGCCGCAGCGCGATCCGGTCCTCGGGCAAATCGAAATCGAAGAGATCGACGTTCACGACCGCAGCGTCCTTCTCGTCAAACGGAACGAGCCCTCACCCCATTGGCTGCGAGCGCCGCTCGCTTCCCGGGATGAGGGCTCGCCTCAGACTACCGAAGATCAGGCCGCGTCGGCCATCACCTTCATCGAGACGATCGAGTCGGGGTCGCGCACCGGCTCGCCGCGCTTGATCTTGTCGACATTGTCCATGCCTTCGACGACTTCGCCCCAGACGGTGTACTGCTTGTCGAGGAAGCGGGCATCGTCGAACACGATGAAGAACTGGCTGTTGGCCGAGTTCGGGTTCTGGGCGCGGGCCATCGAGCAGATGCCGCGGACATGCGGCTCGGCGTTGAACTCCTGCTTCAGGTCCGGATAGCTCGAGCCGCCGGTGCCGGTGCCGTGCGGGCAGCCGACCTGGGCCATGAAGCCGTCGATGACGCGGTGGAAGACGATGCCGTCATAGAAGCCCTCGCGGGCGAGCAGCTTGATGCGCTCGACATGGCCGGGCGCCAGGTCAGGGCGCAGCTTGATCACCACCTTGCCCTTGGTGGTTTCCATGACGATGGTGTTCTCGGGATCCAGCGACATCAGGTCTGCCTTTCATTGAGCCGCGCACGGCCGTGGAAGCGAATGGTGAAGGGTCGCCCCGCGATACTCGCTCCGAGGCCCGCCGACAACCTCATCGGCGTGCAGGAGCGGATGGCGGCGACGGCGGAATCGCTGAAGCGCTGCTGGAATGCGGCATCGCCGCGCTTGGTCGCCCAGGTGACGCGCGGCTGGCCGAAGAGGCTGCCGTCGCGCCGGAGGCTGAAGCGGAGCGAGACCATCGCGCCCGTCAGGTCGCCGGGCAGAGGTGGTGGCGTCCAGCAACGCTGGAGCGCCGGGGCGACCTGGTCGAGTCGGTCGACGGTTTCCGTGCCGTCCTTCGGGCCGTCCGGCGTGACCGAACCGATCAGGCCGATCTCGCCGCCACCGCGCAGCAGGCGGGGCGCATCGAGGCGACGCTGATCCAGACCCGGGATGTCGCCGCCACTGAAGGGACCGCCGACACCCGGATTGTAGCGCTGGCCGCTCTGCGGCGGCAGGATCGGGTTCTGCGAGCCCGAAGGCGGAGGCAGGACGGGATTCTGCGAGCCGGAGGGCGGCGGCAGGCCGAGATCGCGCGTATCCTGCGCAGACGCTCCGCCCAGGCCCAGCGCCAGGGCAATCCCGATCAGGGCCGTCCGAACCATCGCCGCACCCTCCCCGGCTCGCCCTGAGCGCAATCGTGCCGATTGGTTGCTCGATACCGACTTACTTGGCGTCGGCCTGCATGCGCATGCGGACGATCTTGTCCGGGCTGCTCACCTGGCCGTTATTGGCGCTGGAGCCCTTCTTGATCTTGCGCACGGCGTCCATGCCCGAGACGACCTCGCCGAACAGCGTGTACTGGCCGGTCAGCGAGCCGCAGCCCTCGTAGCAGATGAAGAACTGCGAATTGGCCGAATCCGGCGAGGACGAACGGGCCATGCCGAGCGAGCCGACCTTGTAGGGCGTCGGGGTGAATTCGGCGGGCAGGTTCGGCAGGTCGGACTTGCCGGTGCCGGTGCCGGTCGGGTCGCCGGTCTGCGCCATGAAGCCGTCGATGACGCGGTGGAAGACGATGCCGTCATAGAAGCCGCGCTTCACCAGCGCCTTGATCTGCGCGACATGCTTCGGCGCGAGGTCCGGCCGCAGGCGGATCGTCACCGGGCCATCCTTGGTCTCGAGGATGACGGTGTTCTCCGGATCGGGCTTCGGCGTCTGGGCCTGGGCGAAACCGAGCGAGGCGACGACGGCAAGGGCGGCGAGCGAGCTGCGCAGCATGAAGATCTCCATGGCCGCCAGTGAGCCCGGCGGATGCCGGTCGATAGCCCCATCCTTTGACCGGAACAAGGCATCGGTTCTATGCACCGCCTGCCCTTGCTGCACTGCACAAGTGCAATGGAGACTAATCTTGCAAAAATTCCAGGCTGAATCTGCCTAAACTGATGACAGCGCCGTCACAATCGGCTAATCCTTCCGGCGCTGGGAGCGCCTCGCCAGTCGAAGCGCTGCGGACCAGGTCTTGGGAGGAACAAACGCCCGCCTCGCAAATGAGTCGCACGCTTTCGAGACGTGTGCCGATGCAGCGGTAAAAGCGAACTATCAAAGGCAAGGCATCGGCCTTGCCTTTTTTCTTGGGCAGTACCTCGGACGGGGGCGCCAAGTTTCAGATGTCGTAGGTCACCCAGACATACCAGACGCCGGCAAAGATCACCGCCGCGATCAGCGAGGTGATGACGGCCTTCTTCAGCAAACCCGGCAGGACCGGCGCGCCGGGCTCGGTTCCGGCGACAACATCGCCTGACTCATGCTGGCTGCGGATGCCGAAGGGCAGCACCGCGAAGAGCGTGATCCACCAGATCACGAAATACAGCGCAAGACCGCCGACGAAGTTCATTTGGCCGCTCCTGCCAGAGCAATGCAGGAAAAGGCGACCCGCGCCTCGGTCGGTACGCCGAAGCGCGCGGTATGCCTGGCCGGCAGGCCGCCCGGGAAATGCTTGACGTATTCCGCGTTGCAGGCGGCATAGTCGGCCGGATCGGTGATCAGCATCGTCATCTGGACGACGCGATCGAGCGAACTACCGGCCTCCGCCAGGATCTCGGCAACGCGGCCGAGCGCATTGCGGACCTCCTCGGCCGGCGTCTGGCCGCGATGGATGCCGCGCGACGGATCATGCGGCGCCGAATGGCCGGAGACGAAGACGAGCTCACCCGCAACGGTCGCGGCACTGAAGGGGCGCGGCGAGCCGGCTTCCGGTTGGCCGAGGAAAGCAATGTCGGTCGAAGCGATATCGGTCATCGTCGTCAGGCCTGTTCCAATTCGACCAGCGTGCCGAGGAAATCCTTGGGGTGCAGAAACAGCACCGGCTTGCCATGGGCGCCGATGCGCGGCTCACCGGAGCCGAGCACGCGGGCACCCTGCGCCTTCAGCCGATCGCGCGCCGCCAGGATGTCGTCGACCTCGTAGCAGATGTGGTGGATGCCGCCATCAGGGTTGCGCTCGATGAACTTGGCGATCGGCGAGTCGGCGCCGAGCGGCTCCAGCAACTCGATCTTGGTGTTCGGCAATTCGACGAAGACAACGGTGACGCCGTGCTCGGGCTCGGCCTGCGGCTGCGAGACGCGGGCGCCCAGCGTGTCGCGATAGAGCGCCGTCGAGGCTTCGAGGTCCTTCACCGCAATGGCGACGTGGTTCAGGCGTCCGATCATGTCTCTCTTCCCGATCACATCCGTTCAACACAGAAACACGGCGTCATCCCGGACGAGCCGCGACGCGGCGCCGATCCGTGATCCATGCCTGAACCGTTCCGGCATGGATCCCGGGTCTTCGCTTCGCTACGCCCGGGATGACAGTGTGTGGTTCATTTGGGAGCGTACCCTACACCTCGACCACCAGCGCATGCACGAGCGGCTTCTTGCCCCACTCCTCGTTGACCGCGCTGCGCACACCGCGCTCCAGCGCATTGCGCAGGGCCTCGGGATCACGCCGGCGGGCCTTGGGGATATTGTCGAGGAGATCGCCGACGGTGTCGGCGACGAACTCGTCGAAATCGGTGCCGTCGCGGGTGCGCGGCGGCAGGCCGAGCACGGCGATCTCCGGCTCGCCGGAGATGCCGCCCTTCTCGTCGATCGCGACCGCGATCGAGACGACGCCGGCAAAGGACAGGCGGCGGCGCTCCTGGATCGTCCGCTCCAGCGCGTTCACCAGCAGCGAGCCGTCCTGATAGAGCCGGCCATGCGGAGCCTCGTCGATCTTGCGGGCGCCCTCGGCCGAGATCGCGACGACGTCGCCATTGCCGGCGCACAGGACATGCTTGACGCCGAGGCTGCGGGCAAAGGTTTCGTGCTCGGCGAGATGCAGGTCCTCGCCATGGGCGGGGATCGCGATCTGCGGCTTCAGCCAGCCATAGAGCCGCGCCATCTCCTCGCGGCGCGGATGGCCGGAGACATGGACCAGATGGGTCCGGTCCGTGATGATCTCGATCTTGTCGCGGGCGAGTGCGTTCAGGATGTTGCCGACCGACTTCTCGTTGCCGGGAATGGTGCGCGACGAGAAGATCACGCGGTCGCCGGGCGAGAGCGCGATCTCGGGATGATCGTCCGAAGCGATGCGCGAAAGCGCGGCGCGCGGCTCGCCCTGGCTGCCGGTGAGCAGCGCCACGACCTTGTCGCGCGGCAGGTAGCCATAGGCATCGACCGGGCGAAAACCGGGGATGCCGTCGAGATAGCCGCATTCGCGGGCGACATCGATGACACGGTCCATGGCGCGGCCGACGACCACGACCTCGCGCTGATCAGCCATCGCCGCCTCGGCGACCGCGCGCAAGCGGGCGACGTTCGAAGCGAAGGTGGTGACTGCGACGCGGCCCGGCGCCGAATGAACCAGCTCCTTCAGCTTTGCGGCGACATCCGCCTCGCTCGGGCTGATGCCGTCGCGCATGACGTTGGTCGAGTCGCAGACCAGCGCGAGAACGCCCTCCTCGCCAAGCTCGCGCAGACGCTTCTCGTCGGTCGGCAGGCCAACCTGCGGCGTGGGGTCAATCTTCCAGTCGCCGGTATGGACGACAAGGCCGACCGGCGTGCGGATGGCGAGCGCGTTCGATTCCGGGATCGAGTGGGCCACCGGCACAAACTCGATGTCGAAGGGGCCGAGCGTGATCGCCCCACGCTGCGGCACGACATTGATCTCGACATTCGGCGCGCCGGGCTCGGAGAGGCGGCGGGTGGCGAGGAGGCCGGCGGCGAAGCGCGTGCAGTAGACCGGCGCGCGCAACGAGGGCCAGAGCGCGGCGAGCGCGCCGATATGATCCTCATGGGCGTGGGTGATGACGATGCCGAGGAGGTTCGCCCGCTCCTCGATGATGTAACGCAGGTCGGGCAGGACGATATCGACGCCCGGCGCCTCCGGCCCGGCGAAGGACAGGCCGCAATCAACCAGGATCCACTTTCGTCGCCCCTCGGGCCCGAAGCCGTAAAGAGCGGCGTTCATGCCGATCTCGCCGAGGCCGCCGAGGGGAACGAAGACAAGCTGGTCGGAGGAGCGGGTCACGGGGTATCCTTGATAATCGGCAGGCGTTGCAGCCCTAACATGGCGCGCGGCGCGCCTCCATAGCGGCAAGCTCATCCGTCCGTTGGCATGAGCTCACCCGTCATTGCGAGGAACGGAGCGACGAAGCAATCCAGGGAGACCAGGTTGAACGTATCAGCCAAGTCCCCCTGGATTGCTTCGCGGAGCCTGTCCTTGGGCTTGCCGAAGGCAAGACCCGAGGGCTCGCAATGACGGTTCAACCCTGCCGGGGCGGGCCGAAGAAGAGGTCACCGGCATCGATCACGCGGCGGCCGGTTCCGGTTTCGAGTTCGAGGCGCCCGGTCGGGTCGAGGCCGATGAAGATGCCGGTGAGCGGCCCTTCGGGCAGGCGGATGGTGATGGTCTCGCCGAGGAAGGCGGCGCGTTCCAGCCAGGCGGCGCGGATCGGCCCGAAGCCACCGGGTTGCGACCAGATGGCAAAGCGCTGCGCAAAGGCATCGCTCAGCCCCGTCAGCATGGCCTCGACAGTAGCTTGCGGCGCCGCGGTCTTGAGGAAGGTCGCGGGGTACGGCGTGTCCGTCGGGCAGGACGCGATGTTGACGCCGCAGCCGACGATGATGTTGAGCCGCCCTGCCCGGCTCTCGCCTTCCAGCAGCAGGCCGGAGGTCTTGGCTCGGTCGAGGAGCAGGTCGTTCGGCCATTTCAGTCTGAGGCCGGAAGCGGCCTCGCCAAGCAGCTTCGAAGCGGCATCGTGCAGGGCGAGCCCCACGACGAAACCGAGCTGCGGCGCCAAGGCCGGTTCGCACGGATCAGTCAGCAGCAGGCTGGCGTAGAGATTGCCGGGCGGAGAGCCCCATTGCCGGCCATGGCGCCCGCGGCCGGCATTCTGGCTGCGGGCGACGATCCAGAGCTTGCCCGGCTCGCCCTGATCGAGCGCGCGGCGGGCCTCCTCCATGGTGGAGCCGACCTCGTCGCGGATGATCAGACGATAGCCCGCGGCGCGAGCGGTCTCACCGAGCATGGGAAAACCCTGCCAGACGCAGGCCGTCATTCTCGGGCGGAGCGCAGCGAAGACCCGAGAATCTCTGGCAGGAGATGCTCGGGTCAAGCCCGAGCATGACGGAGCTCTTCACTTAGAACAGCGACTTGGCCGCGGCGGCCGCCGAGTCGAAGAGCGGCGCCGGCACCAGCGACAGCACCAGCACAAAGATCGCAGAGACCAGCAGAACCGTGCGCACGCCGAGATCCGACTTTTCGAAGGCCGGCTTCGGTTCGTCGAAATACATCACCTTGACGAGCCGCAGGTAATAATAGGCGCCCACGACGCTGGTCAGCACGCCGATGACGGCAAGCACATAGAGCTTCGCGTTGATCGCGGCGAGGAAGACGTACCATTTCGCCCAGAAGCCGGCGAGCGGCGGGATGCCGGCGAGCGAGAACATCATCATCGACATCGCGAAGGCCATCCAGCCATTGGTACGGGACAGGCCGGCCAGCTCCGAGATGTCCTCGACCAGCTTGCCGTCGCGACGCATCATCAGCACGCAGGCGAAGGCGGCGAGCGTCGTGGCGAGATAGATCGCCATATAGGTCATCACGCCCTGCACGCCGTCCGGCGTGCCGGCCGCAAGGCCGACCAGCGCATAACCCATGTTCGCGATCGAGGAATAGGCGAGCAGGCGCTTGATGTTGCGCTGGCCGATCGCGGCGAAGGCGCCGAGCGCCATCGAGGCGATCGAGATGAAGACGATGATCTGGCGCCAGTCATGGATCGCGCCCGGGAAGGCGCCGATGAAGACGCGGATCACCATCGCCATGGCGGCCATCTTCGGGGCCGAGGCGAAGAAGGCGGCGACCGGGGTGGGCGCGCCCTCGTAGACATCCGGCGTCCACATGTGGAACGGCACGGCCGAAATCTTGAAGGCGACGCCGGCCGCGATGAAGACGATGCCGAAGATCAGTCCGATGCCGGCATGGCCGCCGGCCGTCGCAGCCGCGATACCGGGGAAGGTGATGGTGCCGGTGAAGCCATAGACCAGCGAGCCGCCATAGAGCAGCATGCCGGAAGAGAGCGCGCCGAGCACGAAATACTTCAGGCCGGCTTCCGTCGACTTGGCATTGTCGCGGTCGAAGGCGGCCACGACATAGAGCGCCAGCGACTGCAGTTCGAGGCCGACATAGAGGCTGATGAGATCGTTGGCCGAGATCATCATCATCATGCCGATGGTCGAAAGCACGACGAGGATCGGGAACTCGAAGCGCATCGTGCCCTGGCGGCGCAGCGTATCGGCCGAGAGCAGGATCGTGGCCCCGGCGCCCAGAAGCGTCAGCACCTTCATGAAGCGGCCGAAGCCGTCGGCGATGAAGCCGTTATTGAAGGTCAGCAGCTTGCCGGTGCCTGAGACGACCAGCGCCAGCGCGACCGCGAGCAGCGCCAGCGCCAGTCCTTCGAGCAGGCGCGTGGCGCGCTCGCCCTGGATCGCGCCGACCAGCACCATGGCGATGGCGCCGATGGCGAGGATGATTTCCGGCAGGGCCGGGCCGAGAGCGGGCAGAGCCATGGCGAGACCTTACTGCGCGACCGCCAGCGCCGTCTTCGCGACGGCGAGAGCTGCCTGATAGTTCTTGATGAGCGCCTCGGTCGGCGCCGCGAAGGCGTCGAGGATCTGGTGCGGCTGGACGCCGTACCAGATCGTCAGCAGGACGAGCGGGACCAGGATCAAGGCCTCACGGCCGCTCAGGTCCTTGATGTCCTTCAGCTCCGGCTTGACGAGTTCGCCGAAGACGACGCGGCGATAGAGCCAGAGCGCGTAGGCAGCCGAGAGGATGACGCCGGAGGTCGCGAAGAAAGCGACCCAGGGATTGGCACGGAAGGCGCCGAGCAGCGTCAGAAACTCGCCGACGAAGCCGGAGGTGCCGGGCAGGCCGACATTCGCCATGGTGAAGACCATGAAGACCACGGCATAGGCCGGCATGCGGTTCACCAGGCCGCCATAGGCCGCGATCTCGCGGGTATGCATGCGATCGTAGATCACGCCGACGCAGAGGAAGAGCGCACCCGAGACCAGGCCGTGGCTGACCATCTGGTACATCGCGCCCTGGATGCCCTGCGGCGTCAGGGTGAAGAGGCCCATCGTCACGAAGCCCATATGGGCGACGGAGGAATAGGCGATCAGCTTCTTCATGTCCTCCTGCATCAGCGCCACCAGCGAGGTGTAGACGATGGCGATGACAGAGAGGGCGAAGACCAGCGGCGCGAACAGTGCCGAGGCTTCCGGGAACATCGGGATCGAGAAGCGGATGAAGCCGTAGCCACCCATCTTCAGCAGGATCGCCGCCAGGATGACAGAACCCGCCGTCGGCGCCTCGACGTGCGCGTCCGGCAACCAGGTGTGGACCGGCCACATCGGCATCTTCACCGCGAAGGAGGCGAAGAAGGCGAGCCACAGCCAGAGCTGCATCTGCGACGGGAACTTGTGCGCCAGCAGCGTCGGGATGTCGGTCGTGCCGGCGTTCCAGTACATCGCCATCACGGCCAGCAGCATCAGCACCGAGCCGAGCAGCGTGTAGAGGAAGAACTTGTAGGAGGCGTAGACGCGCCGCTTGCCGCCCCAGATGCCGATGATCAGGAACATCGGGATCAGGCCTGCCTCGAAGAACAGGTAGAACAGCACGAGGTCGAGCGCCGCGAAGACGCCGATCATTAGCGCTTCCAGGACGAGGAACGCGATCATGTACTCGCGCACCCGCTTCTCGACCGAGGTCCAGGAGGCGAGGATGCAGAACGGCATCAGGAAGGCCGTCAGCACGATGAAAGGGAAGGAGAACCCGTCGACGCCGAGCTTGAACCTGATGGCGTCCGAAACCCAGCCATGGGTCTCGACCATCTGGAAGCCGGGATTGGCGACGTCGAAGCGATTCCACGCCACGCAGGCGAGCAGGAAGGTCAGGACCGTCGTGAACAGCGCGATCCAGCGTGCATTGGAATCGACGGCCGACTGATCGCCGCGCTGCACCAGGATCAGGGCAGCGCCGACCAGCGGCAGGACCAGAAGACCGGTGAGGATACCGAAACCCAACATCATCTCACCCGCGCGCCACGAGATACCAGGTCACGAGCCCAGCGACGCCGATCAGCATGGCGAAGGCATAGTGATAGAGGTAGCCGGTCTGCAGCCGGACCACCCGATTGGTGACGTCGACCACACGGGCCGAGACGCCGTCCGGACCGAAACCGTCGATGACGAAGCCATCGCCCTTCTTCCAGAGGAAGCGGCCGAGCCATTTCGACGGACGCACGAACAGGAAGTCGTAGAGCTCGTCGAAATACCACTTGTTGAGCAGGAACTGGTAGAGTGCCGGGTTGGCGGCCGCCAGCTTGCCCGGAATCTCCGGCCAGCGGACATACATCAGATAGGCCAGCACGAAGCCGATCAGCATCGCCGCGAAGGGCGAGAATGCGACCCAGGTCGGCACTTCGTGCATGGTATGCAGGATGTGGTTGTCCTTGCCCATGAACAGGGCCGACTTCCAGAAATGCTCGAAGTCGTGGCCGATAAAGGCCTCCTTGAAGACGACGCCGGCCAAGATCGCGCCGATCGACAGCACGACGAGCGGGAGCAGCATCACCCAGGGGCTCTCATGCGGCGTGTGGTCATGGCCGTGGCCGTGATCGTCGTGACCGTGAGCAGCATGGGCGTGATCGTCATGGCCGTGGCCATGCGATTCGTGGCCATGGCCCCAGCGCGGCGCGCCCTCGAAGGTCATGAAATAGAGCCGCCAGGAGTAGAACGAGGTCATGCAGGCCGCGACGACCAGAAGGATGAAGGCATAGGACGAGGCGAAGCCGCCATGGCCCACCGAGGCATAGGCGCTCTCGACGATCGCATCTTTCGAGAAGAAGCCGGCGAAGCCGAAGATCGTGCCGGGAATGCCGACGCCGGTCAGGGCCAGCGTGCCGATCGTCATCGCGGCGGCAGTGATCGGGATATGCTTCCTGAGGCCGCCCATATGGCGCATGTCCTGCTCGTGATGCATCGCGTGGATGACCGAGCCCGCCCCCAAAAAGAGCAGCGCCTTGAAGAAGGCGTGCGTGAAGAGATGGAAGATGCCAGCGCCGTAATTGCCGACGCCGAGCGCCACGAACATGTAGCCGAGCTGCGAGCAGGTCGAATAGGCGATGACGCGCTTGATATCGTTCTGCACGAGGCCGACCGTCGCCGCGAAGAAGGCGGTGGTGGCGCCGATGACGACGACGACGGCGAGCGCGACCGGCGCGTACTCGAAGATCGGCGACAGGCGCGCGACCATGAAGACGCCGGCGGTGACCATGGTCGCGGCATGGATCAGCGCCGAGACCGGGGTCGGGCCTTCCATCGCGTCCGGCAGCCAGGTGTGCAGCAGGAACTGCGCCGACTTGCCCATGGCGCCCATGAAGAGCAGCAGGCAGGTCAGCGTCAGCGCGTTCCAGTCATAGCCGAGGAAGCGGAAGCTCTGGTTCACCAGCTCGCCGGCGCGCGGGAAGATCGCGTCGAAGGCGACCGAGCCGAACAGCACGAAGACGAGGAAGATGCCGAGCGAGAAGCCGAAATCGCCGACGCGGTTGACGATGAAGGCCTTCATCGCGGCCGCATTGGCCGAGGGCTTCTGGTACCAGAAGCCGATCAGCAGATAGGAGGCGAGACCGACGCCTTCCCAGCCGAAGAACATCTGGACGAGGTTGTCCGACGTCACCAGCATCAGCATCGCGAAAGTGAAGAGCGACAGATAGGCGAAGAAGCGCGGACGATGCGGATCCTCGCTCATATAGCCGATCGAATAGAGGTGCACGAGGCTGGAGACCGTGTTGACCACGACCAGCATCACCGCCGTCAGCGTGTCGATGCGGAAGGCCCAGTCGACCTGCAACTGGCCGGACGAAATCCAGCTCGCGACCTGCACGCGCGTCGTGCCGGAGCCGAAGCCGACATTGATGAAGGCGACCCAGGACAAGACGGCGGAGACGATCAGCAGCGAGGTCGTGACGATCTCGGAGCCGCGCGCGCCGATCAGCCGGCCGAACAGGCCGGCGATCAGGAAGCCGATGAGAGGGAGGAAGACGATCAGGTGATACATGGCAGTGAGGTCCAGGCGCAGGGGCGCGCTCAGCCTTTCATCATGTTGATGTCTTCCACCGCGATCGTGCCGCGGTTGCGGAAGTAGACGACGAGGATAGCGAGGCCGATCGCGGCCTCAGCCGCCGCCACCGTGAGCACGAGCAGCGCGAAGACCTGGCCGACGATGTCGTTCAGGAAGCTCGAGAAGGCGACGAAGTTCAGGTTGACGGAGAGCAGGATGAGCTCGACCGACATCAGGATGACGATGACATTCTTGCGGTTGATGAAGATGCCGAGCACGCCGAGCGTGAACAGGATAGCACTGACGGCGAGATAGTGGCCCAGTCCGATCGTCATCACGCCATCTCCTCGGGAACGCCGGCGCGCGAAGGCACCTGCTTGACCGCCATCGCCGCGTCCTTGGTGCGGGCGTTCTGCGTCGGGACGTGCTGGCGCTTGATGCCGGGACGGTCGCGCAGGGTCAGCACGATCGCGCCGATCATGGCGACGAGCAGCACGAGGCCGGCCGCCTGGAAGTAGTAGACATACTGGGTGTAGAGCACGCGGCCGAGCGCCTCGGTGTTCGAGACATTGGCCGGGATCGCGGCGATCGGCGCCTTGACGATCTGCGGATCGATGACCCAGGCGCCGACCACCATCAGGAGCTCGACGGCGAAGATGAAGCCGATCAGCGCGCCGATCGGCAGGTAGTTGAGGAAGCCCTGGCGGAACTCGGCGAAATCGACGTCGAGCATCATCACCACGAAGAGGAAGAGCACCGCGACCGCGCCGACATAGACGACGACCAGCAGCATCGCGAGGAACTCGGCGCCGAGCAGCATGAACAGCCCGGCCGCGTTGACGAAGGCCAGGATCAGGTAGAGCACCGAATGCACGGGGTTGCGCGAGGTCACCACCATGAAGGCGGATGCCACGGTCACCCCTGCGAAGAGATAGAAGAAAGCCGCTGCGGCATTCATCTCGGCCAGCCCTTCCCGCCCCTTTTCGGCGCGGTCCTCGTTTGGTTCGTACTCCGGGACTCAACGGACCCCGAGCAATTTGGAGCGTCTATAATCAGGCCCGCCGGGCGGGACAACCGCGCGGCGGGTCTGTGAACTCAATCGCGCCCTGCAACGTCATCCCGGGCAAGCGAAGCGCAGACCCGGGATCCATCGTAAAGCGCCGTTCCCTCCGATGGATCCCGGATCGGCGCCGCTTCGCGGCTTGTCCGGGATGACGCCGGAGAGGCAAATCATCTCACCGATAGGGAGCGTCCATCGCGATGTTGCGCGCGATCTCGCGTTCCCAGCGCGCGCCGTTCGCGAGCAGCTTGTCCTTGTCGTAGAACAGCTCCTCGCGGGTCTCGGTCGCGAACTCGAAATTCGGCCCCTCGACGATGGCATCGACCGGGCAGGCTTCCTGGCAGAAGCCGCAGTAGATGCACTTGGTCATGTCGATGTCGTAACGGGTGGTGCGGCGCGTGCCGTCGTTGCGGCGCGGGCCGGCCTCGATGGTGATGGCCTGCGCCGGGCAGATCGCCTCGCAGAGCTTGCAGGCGATGCAGCGTTCCTCGCCGTTCGGATAGCGGCGCAAGGCATGCTCGCCACGGAAGCGCGGCGAGAGTTGGCCCTTCTCGAACGGATAGTTCAGCGTCGCCTTCGGCTTGAAGAAATAGCGCATCGACAGGCCGATAGCCCCGACGAACTCCTTCAGCAGCAGGCCCCTTGCGGCTTGCGCGAGTGACATCGCCTTCGTCCTTTACATCCTCAGCCGAACACCGTCCGGCCGATCACGAAACCTAAAGTCGGCATCAAGCCGATCGTCATCACCACCAGCACCGCCCGCAGGATGCGGATGCGGCGCTCGTAATCGTCCTTCTCGGCCTCGGTCACCGAGCGATCCGTGCGCCGGAGCGCCCCGATCACCACGGCCGACATCAGCCGGTATTCCAGCAGGCCCAGGCCCAAGCCGATCACGGCGCCGACCAAACCCGCACTATTCATGGCGCCACCAGCCTGAGCCAGCCCACGCTCTTGTATCCGAGGAACCCACCGACGAAAGCCGCGATGGCGAGTTCACCAAACCCATCCGTAGGAGTGTAGCCCCATCGCCTGAACGCGAAGCCGACACAAACCACGTAACCTATTCCACCGACGATCATACCCACTGCCGGGCCCATGATCGCCGGGTTGATCATCCAGCGACCGGGCCCCAGCCCGTCAATTGCAGCACCAGTGCCACGATCACCACGCTACCGATCGACAGCGGCAGGAAGACCTTCCAGCCCAGGCGCATCAGCTGGTCGTAGCGGTAGCGCGGCACGAAGGCCTTCACCAGCGCGAACATGAAGAACACCAGGCAGACCTTGAGGGCGAACCAGAACACGCCGGGCAGCCAGGTGAAGGGCGGCAGCGCGACCGGGGGAGCCCAGCCACCGAGGAACAGGATCGTGGTCAGCGAGCACATGGTCATGATCGCCACGTATTCGCCGAGCATGAACAGCAGGTACGGGGTCGAGGAATACTCGACCATGAAACCCGCCACGAGCTCGGATTCGGCTTCTGCCAGATCGAAGGGCGGCCGGTTCGTCTCGGCCAGCGCCGAGACGAAGAAGACCACGAACATCGGGAAGAGCGGGATGAAGTACCAGTTCAGGATCGAGAGCCACGGCACGCCGAGCGCATGCGCCAGACCCCGGTTCGCTTGAGCCTCGACCACGGCCGAAAGGTTCAGCGAGCCGACGCAGAGCAGAACGGTGATGATGACGAAGCCGATCGAGACCTCGTAGGACACCATCTGCGCCGCCGAGCGGAGCGCGCTCATGAACGGGTATTTCGAGTTCGAGGCCCAGCCGGCCATGATGATGCCGTAGACGCCGAGCGAGGAGATCGCGAGGATGTAGAGCACGCCGACATTGATGTCGGCGATCGCCCAGCCTTCCGCCACCGGGATCACCGCCCAGGCGCCAAGCGCCAGCAGGCAGGAGATGAAGGGCGCCAGCAGGAAGATGCCCTTGTTGGCGCCGGACGGGATGATCGGCTCCTTGAGCGCGAACTTGATCAGATCCGCGAAGCTCTGGAACAGGCCCCAGGGTCCGACCACGTTCGGGCCGCGGCGGAGCTGCACCGCCGCCCAGACCTTGCGGTCGGCGAGCAGGATATAGGCGATGAAGACCAGCAGGCAGACCAGCAGCAGCAGGCTCTTGCCGAGGATGATCGCGATATCGAGGACGAGGTCCCAGTTCATGGCCGCTTACTCCGCCGCCTGCTGATGCCGGCCGGAGGCCAGCGCCGAGCATTCCGCCATGACGGCGGAGGCACGCGCGATCGGGTTGGTCTGATAGAAATCGGCAACGACGGGCGCGAAGCCCGCCTTGTCGGTCTTGCCGCCGAGGCCGGCGAGCTTGCCGATCTCCGAGGCATCGTTGACTGGGAGGCCGTCGAGCGCCGCGAAATGCGGATGCGCCTCATAGAGCGCCTTGCGCAGGCCGGACAGCGAGTCAAAAGGCAGCGTCTTGCCCAGCGTCGCCGAGAGCGCACGCAGGATCGCCCAATCCTCACGGGCATCGCCCGGCGGGAAGGTGGCGCGGTCGCCCATCTGCACACGGCCTTCCGTGTTCACATAGGTGCCGGACTTCTCGGTATAGGCGGCGCCCGGCAGGATGACGTCGGCGCGATGGGCGCCCTTGTCGCCATGCGTGCCCTGATAGATCACGAAGGCACCCTCCGGCACCTCGATCTCGTCGACGCCGAGCAGGAAGAGCACGTCGAGCGCGCCCGGCTTGACCATCGCAGCGGCGTCCAGACCACCCTCGCCCGGCACGAAGCCGAGATCGAGCGCACCGACGCGGGCAGCGGCGGTATGGATCACGCCGAAGCCGTTCCAGCCTTCGGTGACGGCGCCGAGTGCCTGCGCCGTCTTGGCGGCGAGCGAGAGCACGGCCTCGCCGTCAGCGCGGGCGAGAGCGCCCTGCCCGACCAGGACCATCGGCTTTCCGCCAGCGGCCTGGGCCGACTTCACGACATCGGCCAGCGTCTCCGGGCCAGCGCCGAGATAGTCGTAAGCGTAGGTCAGGTCGACCTTCTCGCCGATGAGGCTGATCTTGAAGTCGCCACGCAGCCAGCGCTTGCGGATGCGGGCGTTCAGGATCGGCGCCTCGCGGCGCGGGTTCGAGCCGATGATCAGCAGCGAGGTCGCATCCTCGATTCCGGCGATGCCGGCGTTGAGGACATAGGAGGCGCGGCCGAATTTCGGATGCAGCTTCGTGCCGTCCTGGCGGGCATCGAGATTGGCGGAACCGAGCGCCGCGATCAGCGCCTTGAGCGCGAACATGTCCTCGACGGCCGCGAGATCGCCGGCGATGGCACCGATCTTCTCAGGCGAGGCAGCCTTCACCTTGGCGGCGATGGCGGCGAAAGCCTCGTTCCAGCTCGCGGGACGCAGGCGGCCGTTCTCGCGGATATAGGGCCGGTCGAGACGCTGGGTCTTGAGGCCGTCGGCGACATGGCGGGTCTTGTCGGAGATCCACTCCTCGTTCACCGCCTCGTTGAGGCGGGGCAGGATGCGCATCACTTCCTTGCCGCGCGAGTCGACGCGGATGGCCGAGCCGACCGCGTCCATCACGTCGATGCTCTCGGTCTTGGAGAGCTCCCAGGGACGGGCCTTGTTCTGGTAGGGCTTCGAGGTCAGCGCTCCGACCGGGCAGAGATCGACGACGTTGCTCTGGAGCTCCGACGACATCGCCTGCTCGAGATAAGTCGTGATCTCCATGTCCTCGCCGCGGCCGATGGCGCCGAGATCGGAGGCGCCGGCAACCTCGGTGGTGAAGCGGACGCAGCGCGTGCACTGGATGCAACGCGTCATCGTCGTCTTGACCAGCGGGCCGATATACTTGTCCTCGACCGCGCGCTTGTTCTCGACATAGCGCGAGGTATCGGCGCCATAGGCCATCGCCTGGTCCTGCAGGTCGCACTCGCCGCCCTGGTCGCAGATCGGGCAATCGAGCGGGTGGTTGATGAGCAGGAACTCCATCACCCCTTCGCGGGCCTTCTTGACCATCGGCGACTTGGTCAGCACGACCGGCGGCTCGCCGTTCGGGCCGGGGCGCAGGTCGCGCACGCCGATGGCGCAGGAGGCCTGCGGCTTCGGCGGGCCACCCTTCACCTCGACGAGGCACATGCGGCAGTTGCCGGCGATCGAGAGGCGCTCGTGGAAGCAGAAGCGCGGCACCTCGACGCCTGCGGCCTCGCAGGCCTGGAGCACGGTGTACTCGGCGGGAACGTCGACCTCGATGCCGTCGATGAGGAGTTTCGTCATGGTCTCACTCCGCCGCCATCAGGCGCACAGGCTCGCTGTGCGGGTTGGCGGCATAGTCGTCGATGCGCTGCTCGATCTCGTGACGGAAATGCGCGATCAGGCCCTGGATCGGCCAGGCGGCGGCGTCGCCGAGCGCGCAGATCGTGTGGCCCTCGATCTGCTTGGTGACGTCGAGCAGCATGTCGATCTCGCGCTTCTGGGCGCGGCCCTCGGCCATGCGCTCCATGACGCGCCACATCCAGCCCGTGCCCTCTCGGCAGGGCGTGCACTGGCCGCAGCTCTCGTGCTTGTAGAAATGACTGATGCGGGCGATGGCGCGGACGATGTCGGTCGACTTGTCCATCACGATCACCGCCGCTGTGCCGAGGCCGGAGCGCAGCTTCGAGAGCGAGTCGAAATCCATCGGCGTGTCGATGATCTGCTCGGCCGGGACCATGCGCACCGAGGAACCGCCGGGGATGACCGCCTTGAGATTGTCCCAGCCGCCCCGGATGCCGCCGCAATGCTTGTCGATCAGCTCGCGGAAGGTCAGGCCCATCGCCTCTTCGACGTTGCAGGGCTTGTTCACATGGCCCGAGACGCAGAAGAGCTTGGTGCCGACATTGTTCGGCGTGCCGATCGAGGAAAACCAGGCGGCGCCGCGCCGCAGGATGGTCGGGGCGACCGCGATCGACTCGACGTTGTTCACCGTGGTCGGGCAGCCATAGAGGCCCATATTGGCCGGGAATGGCGGCTTCAGCCGCGGCATGCCCTTCTTGCCTTCGAGGCTCTCCAGCAGCGCCGTCTCTTCGCCGCAGATATAGGCGCCGGCACCGTGATGCACATAGAGATCAAAGGGATAGCCGTGGACATTGTCCTTGCCGATGAGCTTGGCCTCATAGGCCTCGTCGACGGCGCGCTGCAGCGCCTCGCGCTCCCGGACATATTCGCCGCGGATATAGATATAGGCGGCATGCGCGCCCATCGCGAAGGACGCGATCAGACAGCCCTCGACCAGCGTATGCGGGTCGTTGCGCATGATCTCGCGGTCCTTGCAGGTGCCCGGCTCCGACTCGTCGGCGTTCACGACGAGATAATGCGGACGCCCGTCGCTGACCTTGGGCATGAATGACCATTTCAGCCCGGTTGGGAAGCCGGCGCCGCCGCGGCCACGCAGGCCGGACTTCTTCATCTCGTCGATGATCCAGTCCCGGCCCTGCTCCAGGATGAACTTGGTACCATCCCAGGCGCCGCGCTGGATCGCACCCTTCAGGGTACGGTCATGCAGGCCGTAGAGATTGGTGAAGATGCGATCGCGATCTGCGAGCATGTCCTAGTGCCTCACTCTGCCGGCTTGTCGCCAAGCTTCGACTCCGGGCGCCAACCCGTCGCGAGCTTCTTCGACTGAGCAATCCAGTCGTCACGCAGCGCCCGCCCCTTGAAGCCGGTCAGCCGCGCATCGACCCAGGCGAGCTCCGCCGGTGTCCATTTGGCGATCTGGTCGTAATGCCAGACGCCCATCTCGTTGAGCATCTTGCCGAGCTTCGGCCCGACGCCCCAGATCAGTTCGAGATCGTCGCCCTTGCCACCGCGCGCGGCGGTGAGCAGTTCGGGCTTGCTCTCGTCGGTCGCGGGCTTCGAAGCCTCGGCGACATCCTTCTTATCGACCTTGCCCTTGGCGGCCGGCGTATCGTTCGCAGCGCTGGAGGGCTGTGTCGGCGCCGAAGGCTGCGGGCGAGCGGCAGCGGCCGTCTCGGTCGCAGGCTTGGTGGCTACGGCGGCCGGGGTCGCCTCGGCCTTCGTGGCCTCGGCTTCGGCAGCCTTCTTGGCTTCCGCTTCAGCAGCGGCCTTGGCAGCGGCGGCCTCAGCAGCGGCCTTGCGCTGCTCGACGATGCGCTTCTGCCAGTCGCCGGCGCCGATCATCGAGCCATCATAGAGTGCCTTGTCGGTCAGCGTCTGCGGGCCACCTTCCGGCTCGGAGCCGGTGCGGCCGTTCTGCGGGCCGGGCTTGGTGGCGCGGCCGTTGCGGAGATCGTCGAGGAGCTGGCGGAAATTGGCCGGTGTCAGGTCCTCGTAATAGTCGACATTGATCTGCGCCATCGGGGCGTTGCAGCAGGCGCCGAGGCACTCGACTTCGAGCCAGGAGAGCTTGCCGTCGGCGGTGACGGTCGATTGCGGGCCGATGACGTCCTCACAGACCTTCTTCAGCGCTTCCGCGCCGCGCAACGCGCAAGGCGTCGTGCCGCAGAGCTGGACGAAGAACTCGCCGACCGGCTGCAGATTGAACATGGTGTAGAAGGTCGCGACCTCCAGCACCCGCATCGGCGCCATGCCCAAGCGCTTCGCGACGGTCTCGATCACGGCGCGCGAGACCCAGCCCTCCTGCTCCTGCGCCTTCCACAGCAGCGGAATCACGGCGGAAGCCTGGCGGCCTTCCGGATACTTGGCGATCTGCTGGTCGATCCAGTTCTCGTTCGCCGCGGTGAAGGCGAAGGAAGCGGGCTGAACCGGATCAGGGGCGAGACGACGGACGGACATATCAGTACCTACCAGACCCTAGAGCCGCAAAAGCCTGAGGGCGCATCAAATTATAACAAGGAGTTCGAGCATCTATCACGCTTGAATGAACGCAAAACACGCCGATCTCCCCGAACTCCATGACCTCAACAATCGGAGGATGCGATAAAGGAACGATGCCAAGCCATTTTGTCTTGAACCCACGCTCCACATAGAACCCTTGGCACTTCGTGGATCTGTCATCAGTTATCCGCTGCCGGCATTGCTCTTCTAGCGAGACAGTACGCGGTGGAGGTTCGTTCGATTTCTGCTGCAACTCTTGGAGTTTGCCATAAATTCCTTGCGCAGCCCCGCTGCCGGCTCCGGCGCAAGCCAGGAAGCCAATAAGGGCTACGCGAGCTATGCAGCCGAATGCCGGCATCACCGATCGACCTCCCCGAAGACGATATCGAGGGAGCCGAGGATCGCGGAGACGTCGGCGAGCATGTGCTTGCGGCACATGAAATCCATGGCCTGGAGATGGGCGAAGCCCGGGGCCTTGATCTTGCAGCGATAGGGCTTGTTGGTGCCGTCGGAGACCAGATAGACGCCGAATTCGCCCTTCGGCGCCTCGACCGCGGCATAGACCTCGCCGGCCGGCACCTTGTAGCCCTCGGTATAGAGCTTGAAGTGGTGGATCAGCGCTTCCATCGAGCGCTTCATCTCGCCGCGCTTGGGCGGCACCATCTTGCCGTCAAGCGAGGAAACCGGGCCGCCGCCATCGGGCGCTAGCAGCTTGTCGCAGCACTGCTTCATGATGCGCACCGACTGGCGCATCTCTTCCATGCGGATGTGGTAGCGGTCGAAGCAGTCACCGTTCTTGCCGACGGGGATGTCGAATTCCATCTCCTCGTAGCACTCGTAGGGCTGCGACTTGCGCAGATCCCAAGGCGCGCCGGAGCCGCGCACCATCACGCCCGAGAAGCCCCATTTCCAGCAGGTTTCGAGATCGACCACGCCGATATCGACGTTGCGCTGCTTGAAGATGCGGTTGTCGCTGAGCAGGCCTTCGAGGTCGTCGCAGACCTTGAGGAACGGATCGCACCATTCGGCGATGTCGTGGATCAGCGAGACCGGGATGTCCTGGTGCACGCCGCCGGGACGGACATAGGCCGCGTGCATGCGCGCGCCGCAGGCCCGCTCGTAGAAGATCATCAGCTTCTCGCGCTCCTCGAAGCCCCAGAGCGGAGGCGTCAGCGCGCCGACGTCCATCGCCTGCGTGGTGACGTTCAAGAGATGCGAGAGGATGCGGCCGATCTCGGAATAGAGCACGCGGATGAGCTGGCCGCGACGCGGCACGGTCACGCCGACGAGGCGCTCGACCGCCAGCGCATAGGCATGCTCCTGGTTCATCGGCGCGACATAGTCGAGCCGGTCGAAATAAGGCACCGCCTGGAGATAGGTCTTGGCCTCGATCAGTTTCTCGGTGCCGCGATGCAGCAGGCCGATATGCGGATCGACGCGCTCGACGATCTCGCCGTCGAGCTCCAGCACGAGGCGCAGCACGCCGTGCGCGGCCGGGTGCTGCGGGCCGAAATTGATCGAGAAATTGCGGATATTGTGCTCGGTCATGACCGGCCTTCCTGCTGCGCCTGGAAGCGCGCCATCACTTCGGCACCCGTCAGCCGCGGGCGCTCGCCGGCGAAGGCATAGAGCGCCGGCTTTTCATCAATGAAAATCTCTTCGAGGAACTTGAACGGCCCAGTGTCGTCGAAGCTCTGGAAGGCCACGGCAACATGGCCCTCACCCTCGCGCAAGCGCCAGAACAGGCTCGAACCACAGTTGCGGCAGAACTGTCGCATCGCCCAGTCGGAGGAGACGTAGCTGCCGAGCTGGCTGTCGTCCTCGATGGTCACGTCGCCACAGGACACGGCCATGAAGACGCCACCGCTCCATTTCCGGCACATGCCGCAATGGCAAACGTCCATCTCGGCCTTCTCGGGCTTCGCGGTGAAGCGCACCGCGCCGCAGAGACAGCCGCCGGACAAAGGTTTGTGGCCGGACGCCATCACGCCCCCTTCGCCTTCTCGTCGCCCGGCAGCACGTAATCCGTGCCTTCCCAGGGCGAGAGGAAATCGAAGTTGCGGAATTCCTGGTTGAGCTTCACCGGCTCGTAGACGACGCGCTTCTGCTCGTCGTCGTAGCGGACCTCGACGAAGCCGGTCAGCGGGAAGTCCTTGCGCAGCGGATAACCCTCGAAGCCGTAATCGGTGAGGATGCGGCGCAGGTCCGGATGGCCGGAGAACAGGATGCCGTAGAAGTCGTAGGCCTCGCGTTCGAACCAGTTCGCCGCCGGGAAGACGTCGACAACGGAGGGGACGGGCGTCGCCTCGTCGGTCTGGACCTTCACGCGGATGCGGCGGTTATGGTGCGGCGCCAGCATATGGTAGACGACGTCGAAGCGCTTCTCGCGGCCGGGATAGTCGGCGCCGGCGATATCGGTGAAGTTCACGAAGCGGAAGCGCGGGTCGCTGTAGAGCGCGCGCAAGACCTCGACGATCGAAGCCGCCTCGGCATGGATCGTGAGTTCCTCGAAAGCGACGACCGCCTCCGTCACCGCGCCGGGCAGCGCAGCCTTGATCTCTTCGCCGAGTTTTACGAGCGCTTCGCTCATCGTCTCACCTTCATCGCCTGCAGCATCGACCGAAAGAGCGCTCAGCGCTCGATCGTGCCGGTGCGGCGGATCTTCTTCTGCAGCAGCAGGACGCCGTAAAGCAGCGCCTCGGCCGTCGGCGGGCAGCCCGGGACATAGATGTCGATCGGGACGATGCGGTCGCAGCCACGCACCACCGAGTAGCTGTAGTGGTAATAGCCGCCGCCATTGGCGCAGGAGCCCATCGAAATGACGTAGCGCGGCTCCGGCATCTGGTCGTAGACCTTGCGCAAAGCGGGGGCCATCTTGTTGGTCAGCGTGCCCGCGACGATCATCACGTCGGACTGGCGCGGAGAGGCGCGCGGCGCGAAGCCGAAGCGCTCGACGTCGTAGCGCGGCATCGAGAGCTGCATCATCTCGACGGCGCAGCAGGCCAGGCCAAACGTCATCCACATCAGCGAGCCGGTGCGGGCCCAGTTGATCAGGTCGTCGGTCGCGGTGACCAGGAAGCCCTTGTCGGCGAGCTCGTTGTTGATCTCGACGAAGAACGGATCACGCGCGCCCAACGGCTTGCCGTCGGGACCGAGCAAGCCCCTCGGCGCCTGCGCGACGAGCGGATCACCACGATCGATCGCTGTGACTGCCATGATCTAATCCTTGTGAACCTTTGCCTATCGGACCGGATGCGGAGCGCCGCCTCGCAACCCGACAGTCAGTCCCACTCCAGCGCGCCCTTGCGCCACTCGTAGATGAAACCCACGGTGAGCACGCCGAGAAAGACCATCATCGACCAGAAACCATACCAGCCGAGCCCGCCGAAGGCGACGGCCCAGGGGAACAGGAACGCGACCTCGAGATCGAAGATGATGAAGAGAATCGCGACCAGATAGAAGCGGACGTCGAACTTCATGCGGGCATCGTCGAAAGCGTTGAAGCCGCATTCATAGGCCGAGAGCTTCTCCGCGTCCGGCTTCGAATAGGCGATCGCGAAGGGCGCGATCAGCAGGGCCAGGCCGATGACCGCCGAGACGCCGATGAACAGCACCAGCGGCAGGTAATCGCTCAGAATGGAAGGCACCGTGGCAGCTTGCATGGTCGAACTCATTTCCGGCGGCCGTGGCGCGGCTCGCTGTCCCAGTCGCTTAGACCCTCGATTAGAATGAAGCAAGACTCCGCCGCGCCGCACAATCGCCGTATCCGGGTTGAACCCAGCGCAGAATGCGGCAAAGTCCCGCCATGTCTTGCCGCCGCTCTGTCCTGCTGTGGCTAAAATCCGACAAAACTGCCTGCTTTCGGCCTGCGGGAGCGGCAGCAATCCGTTCACCGTGCCGAATCGTTGCCGGCTGCGCGAGCGCTTTTCCCGAAAGGCCTTCCATGTTTCGTGATCCCCGACACGTTCGCCAGCCATTCTGCTGCGGACGCGTGACGGCGCGATGAGCCCGGCCCGCCTCGCACGCGTACTCGCTATGCCGACGCTTGCCTTGCTGCTTTCGACAGCCGCGGTCTGCGCCCAGGAGGGCGAGCCGATGCGCGCCCCGCTGCCGCCGCAGCGGCCGTTCGATCTCGACATCGAAGGCACGCCGAAGCTACCGCCGATCGTGGTGCCGCCGCCGACGCCGCGCGCCTCCGCACCCGATACGCCCATGACGGCTGCTTCCGAGGAAACGCCGCCTGCGACGCCGGCACCGGAAACCCCGGTGGCCGAAGCCACTCCACCCCAGCCCGGAGAGCCGGATGACGACGAGGGTGTCGAGTGGCCGAAGCTGACGCCCGGCCAGAAGGCCGGCGCCGAGCCTGATTTCGACCCGAACGAGAAGGCGGAACGGCCGGGCATCTCGACCGATCCCGGCACCTCGATCGCCTGCCTGCCGGAGCAACTGAAGCAGATCCTCGGCAGGATTGCGGACAAATACGGGGCGGTGAAGGTAACCTCGACCTGGCGGCCGCCCTGGCGCGCCCGGCGCGGCTCCTATCACAAGGGCTGCCAGGCCATGGATTTCCGCGTCCCCGGCGTGAGGCCGCGCGTCGTCCTCGAATGGGTGCGCGCCATGTCCGATGTCGGCGGCCACCATGTCTACTGGAACGGGCTGATCCATATCGACACCGGGCCGCGGCGGCCCTGGTAGGGTTAGCCTGGCACGGAAAGACGCCGTCATGCTCGGGCTTGACCCGAGCATCTCGGAAACCGATGCCTTCTCGTCATGAGATTCTCGGGTCTACGCTTCGCTGCGCCCAAGAATGACGGCCCAGGTTCGCTTATTCAAAAAACAGGCTTGACTGTTTGTAAGTCGCGCCACACCGTTGCCCCATCGTCAAGGGGGAGCGAGCTCGGCATGAGGGTTACCAGCAAGCGACGATCGCAGAAGGAACGCAGCGCGGAGACATCCGCGCGGCTGATGAACGCGACCATCGACCTGCTGCACGACCAGGGGCTTGCGCGCACCACCACCCCGGAGATCGCCCGCATGGCCGGGGTCTCGCGCGGCGCCTTGACCCATCATTTCGCCGGGCGCGAGGCGATCATCAGCGCCTCCGTCGCCGACCTGCTGGGCAAGGCGGCGCGCGACCTGCACCGCTTCGCCGAGGATTTCATGGCGCGCGGCGGCTCCAGCGACGAGATCGTCGACTACGCCTGGCGGATGATGGACGACCGGCTGTTCTATGTGACGATGGAATACCTGCCGGAGGCCCGTCACAATCCGGCGTTCCGTGCCGATCTCATCCCGACGGTCAAGGAATTCCATGCCGGGCTCGATGCGGTCTGGACCGCGCTCGCGGCCCGTGCCGGCACCGACCCCGATCATACCCGCACCGTGATGAACGCCACGATGTGCCTGGTCCGCGGCATGATCAGCCAGACCGTGCTCCGGCCGAACGACCCGGCCTATTACGAGGGCCTGCTCGGCTTCTGGAAGCAGCAGGTCAGGCAGCATTTCCCGATGAAACCAGCCGCCGCCCCCTCCGGCCGGCGCAAGACGGCGGTGGCATGACGGCGGCACTGACCATCCAGGGGCTGAAGCTCGGCTTCTACGGCGTGCAGGTGCTGCGCGGCGTCGATTTCGCGGTGCCGCAAGGCTCCTTCACCGGCTTGATCGGGCCGAACGGTGCCGGCAAGTCGACCCTATTCAACGCAGTCTCCGGGCTCTACCGGCCGCAGGCCGGCTCGGTCCGGCTTGGCGCGACCGAGACGGCGGGGATGCCGCCGGAGAAGCTCGTCGCGGCGGGGCTCGTGCGCTCCTTCCAGCTCGCGCGCGGTTTTCCCAAGCTCAGCGTGTTCCAGCACCTGATGCTTTATGGCGCCGATCAGCCGGGCGAGGGCCTGCTGGCCGGGCTGATTGGCACGGGCGGGGCGAAGCGGCGCGAGGCGGAACTCTCCGAGCGGGCCTTCGGCATCGCCCGCCGGCTGAAGCTCGACCATGTGCTCGACAACCCCGTCACCGCGCTTTCCGGCGGCCAGAAGAAACTGGTGGAGATCGGCCGCGCGCTGATGGCCGAGCCAAAGATCCTGCTGCTCGACGAGCCGATGGCCGGCGTCAATCCGAGCCTGACCGAGCAGATCGCCGAGCATCTCGTCGCGCTCAATCGCGACGGTCTGACGATCTGCCTGATCGAGCACGATATGGGGCTGATCAAGAAGCTCTGCGCGCCGGTCATCGTCATGGCCGAAGGCAAGACGCTGACGCAAGGGTCGTTCGACGAGGTCGCCACTGACACCCGCGTGCAGGAAGCCTATCTCGGGAGGCGTCATTGAGCGCGACACAAGGCGAATTGCTCGCCGTCGAGGGCGTCGTCGCCGGCTATGGCGCGGCCGAGCAGATCCTGAAGGGCACCTCGCTCACGGTCGCGCCCGGCGAGATCGTCTCGATCATCGGCCCGAACGGCGCCGGCAAGTCGACGCTGCTCAAGACGATCGCAGGCCTCGTCCAGGCGCGCGACGGCACGATCCGGCTCAAGGGCGGCGACGTCACCCGCGAGAACGCGCTCGGCCGGGCGAAGGCCGGCATCGGCTTCGTGCCGCAGGAGCGCAATGTCTTCGGCGCGATGACGGTCGCCGAGAATCTCGAGATCAGCGGCTTCCAGGAGCCCGGCAAGGTCGGGGCGCGAGCTGAGGAGATGTATGCGCGCTATCCGATGCTGGCGGAGAAGCGCAAGGCGCTGGCGCGCACGCTCTCCGGCGGCCAGCGCCAGATCCTCGCCATGGCGATGGGGCTGATGAACGCCCCTGCCCTGCTGCTGCTCGACGAGCCGACGGCGGGGCTCTCGCCCAAGGCCGCCGACGAATTGTTCGACGCGATCGTCGCGCTCAACAAGGGCGGTCTGCCGATCCTGATGGTCGAGCAGCATGCGCTCGAAGCGCTGCAGATCTCGACGCGCGGCTATGTGCTGGTCTCCGGCCGCAACAGCCGCGAGGGCGCGGGCCCCGCGCTCGCCACCGATCCCGAAATCCGCCGGCTCTTCCTCGGCGGCTAGGAGGCCATGTGGCGATGTCGATAGCATCGGGAACCATCATCGTCATTCCGGGGCGATCCGAAGGATCGAGCCCGGAACCCAGAACCGATGCGGTTTCGAAAACGAGGCTCACGCAGCCCACGCGCTTCATGACAGAGCGCATCGGTTCTGGGTTCCGGGCTCGCCGCTGCGCGGCGCCCCGGAATGACGGCGGAGGTTCCGCGCTCAATATCTAAAGCGAGTCCGCAAGAGGTCTCGGAGCCCAACAGCCACGATCAAGCAAAACCAACAGGGGAACATCATGACGCAGTTCACGACCGACCGCCGCACCCTTCTGGCTGGCGCCGCCGCGCTTGCCGGCCTCTCCGCGCTGCCCGGCCGCGCGCTCGCCCAGGGCGCGCCGATCAGGATCGGCACGCTGACGCCGCTCACCGGTGCCGGCGGCCCCTATGGCCCGGTCATGGTCAAGGCGGTGAAGGCCGTGATCGACGAGGTCAATGCCGCTGGCGGCGTGCTCGGCCGCAAGGTCGAGCTGATCTCGGAAGACGACCAGACCAATCCGGAAGCCGGCGTGCGCGCGGCCCGCAAGCTGATCGATGTCGACAAGGTCTCGGCGATCCTCGGCACCTGGGCCTCCTCGGTCACCACCGCCGTCGCGCCATTGTGCTGGGAATCGAAGACCTTCCTCGCCACCGTCTCCGGCGCCGATTCGATCACGCAGCTGCCGCATCAGGGTTACCTGGTCCGCACCCAGCCGAACACGACGCTGCAGGGCCGCAAGTTCGGCGAGTTCTGCGTCGCCGAGAAGGCCAAGCGTGTCTTCTTCCTCTCGCCGCAGACGCCCTTCGCCAAGAGCCAGTTCGACAACATCACCGAGGCCGTGAAGAAGGCCGGCGGCGAGACCGCCTCGCTGATCTATGACGACAAGAAGCCGGCCTATCGCAGCGAAATCGACGAGGCGATGCGCTTCAAGCCCGACGCGATCATCTTCAGCGGCTACACCCCCGACACCGCCGTGATGTTGAAGGATGCCTACCGTGCCGGCTTCTCGGGGCTGAAGGTCGCGTTCGGTTATTCGGTCAACCAGAAGCTGGTCGAGAGCGTGCCGGCCGAGGTGGTCGACAAGACCTTCACCATCGCGCCCTCGCCGGCCGAAGGCTCGAAGGCCTATGCGCGGCTGGTCAAGATGATCGGCGTCGCCTCGCCCGATCCGTACACCACCCAGATCTACGACCAGATCAACCTCGTCCTGATGGCGATCGCGCTGGCCGGCGATACGTCGGGCACCGCGATCAAGGATGCGGTGCGCAAGGTCAGCCAGGCGCCGGGCGGCGCCAAGGTCGACAACGCCATCGACGGGCTCAAGGCGATCGCCGCCAAGCAGGCGATCGATTATGACGGCGCCAGCGGCCCCTGCGATTTCACCGAGACCGGAGACATCGCCGATTGCCAGTTCCGCTACGAGCAGGTCCAGGGCGGCAAGCTGACGCTGGTGAAGATCGCGTGAGCCAGCTCCTGCAGGCGCTCGTCAACGGGGTGATGACCGGGACGCTGATCGCCGTCCCGGCCATCGGCTTCTCCGCCATCTTCGCGGTGCTACGCTACCCGAACTTCGCCATTGCGGCCTATGCCACCATCGGCGCCTTCGCGGCCTGGTGGGCGAATGTGGTGATGGCGCTGCCGATACCGGCCGCGCTCATCGTCGCCTTCGCGGTGACGGGGGTCGTCGGGGTCGTCGCCGAAGAGACCTCGCTGAAGCGCCTGCGCAACAACGGCGCGCTGATCGTGGCCATCGCCTCGATCGCGCTCAATCTCGTGCTGGAGAACATCGTCCGCTTCATCTTCGGCAACGAGATGCGCGGCTACGACCTGCCGATCGCGCGCGACATGCGCTTCGGCGACCTGCGCATCGGCCCGCAGCAGTTGCAGAGCCTGCTGCTCGCCGTCGTGATCATGGCCGCGATGTTCCTGTTCCTGCGCTATACCCGCTTCGGCAAGGCGATGCGCGCCGTCGCCGACAATCCCGACCTTGCCCGGCTCAAGGGCATCGACCCCGCCAAGATCGCGATCGTGACGCTCTTCCTCGGCGCCGGGCTGACCGGCGTCGGCGGCGTGCTGATCGGATTGGACACCTCGATCGACCCGCTGACCGGCTATCGTGTGCTGCTCTCGGTCTTCGCCGCGGCCGTGCTCGGTGGCCTGGGCTCGATTCCCGGGGCAGTCGCCGGCGCGCTGATGCTCGGCATCGCCGAGGAGCTGGCACTGCTCGTCGTGCCCGCGACCTATCGCACCGGCGTCGGCTTCGTCGCGATCCTGCTGATGCTCACCTTCCGGCCGCGCGGCCTCCTCGGGGAAAGGGCCGCCTGATGCTGTCCTATCTGATCTTCACCCTGACGCTCTGCGCGATCTATGGCCTGCTCGCGCTCAGCCTGAACCTGATCTGGGGCAGCGCCGGCCTCGTCAATCTCGGCCTCGCCGGCTTCTTCGCCGTCGGCGCCTATGCCTCGGCATTGGCGACCGGGGCCGGTGCGCCCGTGCTGATCGGCTGGGGGGCTGCGCTCGTCGTGGGCGCCGCGGTCGGCCTCGTCGTCACCTTCGCGACGCTACGCTTGCGCGACGACTATCTCGCCATCGTCACACTCGGCTTCGCTGAGGTCATCCGCCTCGTCGCCCTCAACGAACGCTGGCTGACCAATGGCTCGGACGGCATCTCCGGCATCAAGGCGCCGCTCAAGGCCGAGCTCGGCACCCAGAATTTCGCCTATTTCTATCTCGGCCTCGCCACGCTGGTTCTGCTGATCGTCTGGGCGCTGCTGCGCCGGCTCGATGCCTCGCCCTATGGCCGGGCGCTGAAGGCGATCCGAGAGGACCAACAGCTCGCCGCCTTCGCCGGCAAGCCGGTCTTACGCTTCAAGCTCCAGGCTTTCGCGCTCTCGGCCGCGATCGCGGCGCTGGCCGGCGCGCTCTACGCGCATTTCCAGTCCTATGTCTCGCCGGACCATTTCCAGCCGCTGATCACGATCTACATCTTCCTCGCTGTCACCGCCAGCGGCGTCGGGCGGCCGAGCGGCGCCGTGCTCGGCGCCTATCTCGTCGTGATCTTCCTGGAGGCGACGCGCTTCGTCACCGAATGGGTGCCGGGGCTCCAGCCGGTCCAGCTCGCCGCCACGCGCGAGATGCTGATCGGCATCGCCCTCATCCTCGTCCTGCATCTCAAGCCGCAGGGCATCCTGCCCGAGCGCATCCCGAAGGCGCCGGTCCCTCCGACCGCCGCCTAAACTGAAGGCCTGCCCATGTCCGACGATCTCGCCACCCTCTCCGCCCTCATCAAGGAGCCCGGCCAGCCCGACACGGTGTTCAAGGCCTTCGAGGACATCACCCGCCGCCTCGTCGGCCATGAATTGTTCACGCTGCTCTATGTCGACGGGCAGGAGGTCGCGCGCATCTATTCCAACCGGCCGGTCGAGTACCCAATCTCCGGCCGCAAGACGATGGGCCCGACGCCCTGGGGCAAGCATGTGCTGGACGGCCGTCAGCCCTATCTCGGCAAGGACAAAGCCGGCATCCGCTGGGCCTTCTTCGACCACGAGCTGATCGAGAGCATGGGGCTCGGCTCCGTGATCAACATCCCCGCGATCTATGACGGCAAGGTGGTCGGGACGATCAACCTGCTCGCGCCCGAGCACCATTATCGCGAAGAGCATGTCGCGCCGGTCGAGCGGCTGGCGCCGCTGCTGGTACCCGCCTTCCTCGCCGCGCGTGCCGCCAACAAGGCAGCCTGATCTCCTCCCCTTAGTCTTCTCGAAGGAACAAGCCCGTGGCTTCCACCCTCTTCACCAATGCCCGCATCGTCGACGGCTCGGCGCCTGAGGCGAGCGCGCCCGTCAACGTCCTCGTCGAGGGCGGCACGATCCGCGAGGTCGGCAAGTCCGTGACCTCGGCCAAGGCAAAGGTCGTCGACCTCAAGGGCAAGACGCTGATGCCCGGCCTGATCGACGCCCATGTCCATGTCGTGGCCGGCGTCGCCGATCTCGGCGCGAATGCCCGCCTGCCGGATTCGCTGGTCACCGCCCGCTCCTTCGGGATCATGCGGGCGATGCTGATGCGCGGCTTCACCACCGTGCGCGATGTCGGCGGTGCCGATTTCGGCCTGAAGCAGGCGACCGAGGAAGGCGATTTCCCGACGCCGCGCCTCGTCATCTCCGGCAAGGCGCTGAGCCAGACCGGCGGCCATGCCGATTTCCGCGGCCGCTATGACGACCGCCCGAGCGTGATCGAGCGCCATCGTCTCGGCGCGCTCGGCCGCATCTGCGACGGCGTCGACCAGGTCCGCCGCGCCGCGCGCGAGGAGCTGAAGGGCGGCGCCGACTTCATCAAGATCATGGCCAATGGCGGCTGTGCCTCGCCGACCGACCCGATCCATTTCCTCGGTTTCTCGGTGAGCGAGCTGGAGGCCGTGGTCGAGGAAGCGAAGATGGCCGGCACCTATGTCTCGGCCCATGTCTATACCGACGACGCCATCCGCCGCTGCGTCGAGGCCGGAGTGCATTCGCTGGAGCATTGCAACCTGATCAAGGCCGAGACGGCCAAGCTTGCCGCCGCGAAGGGCGCCGTGGCGGTGCCGACGCTCGTGACCTACGACAAGCTGGTCTCGGACGGGCCGAAGCTCGGCTTCCCGCCGGATTCGGTCGCCAAGGTCGATGTCGTGCGCTCGGCTGGCATGGAGTCGCTCGCGATCATGAAGAAGGCCGGCCTGACCATGGCCTATGGCAGCGACCTGCTCGGCGAGATGCACAAGTACCAGTCCGAGGAGTTCGTGATCCGCGGCCGCGCCCTGCCGGCGCATGAGGTCATCGCCTCGGCGACCCATGTCGCGGCGAAGCTGCTCAAGATGGAGGGCCTGATCGGCACCGTCGCGGCCGGCGCCCATGCCGACCTGATCGTCGTCGACGGCGATCCGCTGAAGGACCTCTCGCTGCTGACCCGTCAGGGCCGGCACATCCCGCTGATCATGAAGGCCGGCGCCTTCATGAAGCGCGCCAGCCTGAACTGATCCCAAAGGCGCGCGGCGGGGCGGATTGCCCTGCCGCGCCCAACCTTTCCCGCCAAGCCCCTGACAGCCTAGCCGGAGTGCCAAGCCGGCTATATGACGGTTTCATGGGCCGCTTCGCCGTCACGACCAGGCTTCTCCTCCTCGCCTTGCTGGCCGCCGGCTGGCCCGCCACAGGCATGGCCGAAGGGCGGCGCGTCCAGATCATCACCTCGTTTCCGCCCGCCTTCTTCGAACCTTTCCGCAGCGCCTTCCGCAACCGGCATCCCGACATCGCCGTCGAAGTCGTGCAGCGGAAAACCACGGCGGCGGTCGTCGATATCCGCGCGCAAAAGCGGCCAGAGGCCGATCTGTTCTGGGCCTCGGCGCCCGATGCTTTCGAACTGCTGAAGCGCGCAAACCTGCTGGCGCCGTTGCAGCCGCGCAAAACCGGCGCGCCGGAGACCATCGCCGGCTATCCGGTCAACGATCCCGATGGCCGCTATCTCGGCTTCGCCGTCTCCGGCTACGGGCTGGTCTATAATCCCGCCTATCTGACGGCGCGCGGCCTGCCGGTGCCGCGCAACTGGGCCGACCTCGCAGCGCCGGTCTATGCCGGCCATATCGGCCTCACCTCGCCCGCCCGTTCCGGCACCACGCATCTGATGGTCGAGGCGCTGCTGCAATCGCTCGGCTGGGAACGCGGCTGGGCGCTTTGGTCGGCGATCGGCGGCAATCTCGCGACGATCACGGCGCGCAGCTTCGGCGTGAATGCCGGCGTCGCGCGCGGGCGCTTCGGCATCGGCATCTCCATCGATTTCCTGACGGAGGCCAGCGCGGCCGAGGGCGAAGGCAACCGCTTCGTGCTGCCGGGCGAGACCCTGTTCGCGCCCGCCAGCATCGCGAGGCTCGCGACCTCGCCAAATCCGAAGGAAGCGGAGCTCTTCATCGATTTCGTGCTCTCGCCGGAGGGCCAGACCATGCTGCGCGAGCCCCGGATCGGGCGCCTCGCCGTCTCGCCCTCGGCCTATCGGCCGGACGAGACGCCCCCGCATCTCCTGGAAGCCGAAGGCATCTTCAACCGCGCCGGTTTCGATGCCGGCCTCTCGGCCGGGCGCTACGAGCTGGTCAACCTGATCTTCGACGAGTGGATCACCTTCCGCCGCGCCGAGCATGCGAGGCTCTGGCGCAGCCTGCAGGCTATGGAAGCGGCATTCTTGACGCTCCCCGATGAGCAGGCCGCCAGGCTGCTGACGCAGGCGCGGACCGCCCTGACGCAGCCGCCGGTCTCGGCTGCGGAGCTGGAGAAGGAGAATCGCTTCCAGAATATCGTCCGTGTGCCGCGCGGCCTGCCCGCGCCCGAAGAACAGGCGCGGATCGAGGCCGATATCAGGAATGCGATCGCGGCTCGCGCAGCGGAGGCCAATGACAGCCTGCAACAGGCGGCAGAACGGCTGGCAGCCTTGGGCTGGCGCGATGAAACGCTGACCGGGGTGCGGCCGTGACGCTCGCCCAGTCGAAGCGAAGGTTTGGTATCGGCGGGCGATTGATCGCGGCCTTTCTCGGTGTTGGTCTCTTCGCGGTCGGCGCCGGTATCGTTGGCGTGATCTCCTATGAGCGGCTCAGCAAGGAACTGGCGGCAATCGCCCGTGAGCATCTGCCCGGCCTCGCCTCCGCTGCCCGACTTGCCGAGGCCAGCGCCCGCGTCATCGCCGGCATGCCCGAACTGGCCAGTGCCGAGCGGCGTGACGGCTATGATCGCAGCCGGCGTTTGGTGGGCGAGCGTCTGAACGAGCTCGACAAGGTGTTGTCCGAGCGGACGGGCAGCGGTTTCGATGCGCCGGCGCTCACCGCAGTGGCTGCCGAGATCCGCCGAAACCTGACCGCTATCGACGATGTCTCGGGGCGCCGCTTCACGCTGGCCGAACGCATTCGCGGCGTCAGCGAGGAATTGCGCTGGCTCCAGGCCGATCTCATCGACGAGATCGAGCCGCTGACCGACGATGCCCGCTTCAACATCGACACCGCGCTCGGCCAGATCGGCAACGAGGCTTCATCCGCCAACAAGCCGAACACGATCCGCGAGGAAACCCGCAAGAGCGAAGCCCTGATGACGCTGAACGCCCAGGCCAACCTGATCGTCGGGCTTTTCGGGCGGCTCGGCACGGTGCAGACCCGCGAGGACATGGAGCAGACCGGTCATGTCATCGGCGAGGCGGTCGACCAGCTCGAGGTCGAGGCCAAGGCGCTCGCCGGCTGGCCCGATACCATCACGGTCCGGCAGATCACGCAGCGCCTGGTCGGCCTCGCCGACACGACGACGGGTCTGCCCGGCCTCAAGCGCTCGGAACTCGCCGCGCTCGCCGATGCGCAGCGCCTGATCTCGGAAAGCCGCCGCCTCGTCGCGGAACTCGGTGCGCTGGTGTCGCAGGAAGTCCAACGGACAGAGGCCGTGGCGAAGGAAGCCGCCAACCGCTCGGCCGAGGCGATCCGGCTCGGCCGCAACCTGCTGCTCGCCATCGCGGCGGCCTCGCTGCTCGGCGCGTTGCTGATCGGCTGGTTCTATGTCCGGCGCCATCTCGTCGCGCGCCTGCGCGTGCTGACCGAGGCGGCAACCAGCATCGCCAGCGGCCAGTCCTCGGCGCCGCTGCCAAAGGCGGGCAATGACGAGCTCGGCGATCTTGCCCGCGCGCTCGCCGTGTTCAGACAAACGCGCGACGACCTGATCCAGGCGGCGAAGCTCGCGGCGCTCGGGCAGATGGCGGCAGGCCTCAGCCATGAGCTCAACCAGCCGCTCGCAGCGATTCGCTCCCATGCCCATAACGGGGCGCTGCTGCTGGAGCGCGGGCAGCCCGAGGAGGCGCGCAAGGCGATCGGTCGCATCCAGGCGCTGACGACGCGCGCGGCCGACCTGATCGCGCATCTCAGGCGCTTCGCGCGCAAGCCCGGCGTGGTGCTTGCGCCCGTCGCGGTCGGCGACACGATCGAAACCGCACTGTCGCTGTTCGAGCCGCGCTTCGATGCCGAGCGTGTGACGCTGAAGCGCGACCTGCCGGCCGGGCGCCTCCATGTCCATGCCGAGGACATCCGGCTGGAGCAGGTGCTGGTCAACCTGATTGCCAACGCGCTCGATGCCGTTGCAGGCATGGAGGACGCAACGATCACGACCGGCGCGCGCCGCCAAGGCCACAAGGTCGAGATCTGGGTCGCGGATAACGGCCCCGGCATCGACCGGGCGCATCTGGAGCGCATCTTCGATCCGTTCTTCACGACCAAGCCGGTGGGCTCGGGGCTCGGTCTCGGCCTCTCGCTGTCCTACAACATCATCAAGGATCTCGGCGGCACGCTCGCCGTGGCCGAGACCGGCCCCTCAGGCACGCGCTTCCTCATCACTCTCGAAGGGACGACAGCCCACGTCATGGCCCCGCTGGAAATCGACGCATGAGCGCTCCCAAGGTCGTCCTCGTCGATGACGATGCCGAGGTGCTGGAAGCCTGGCGGCTGACGCTGGAGCTCGAAGGCTTCGCAGTCATCGCCAAGCGCTCCGGCGATGCAGCTCTCGCCGAACTCGGCCGCGATGCTTCCGTCGTGCTGGTCAGCGATGTCCGCATGCCCGGCCGCGATGGTTTCGGCCTGCTCGCGGCGGTGACCGCCATCGACGCCGAGATTCCGGTCGTGCTGATCACCGGCCATGCCGATGTTCCCATGGCGGTGAAGGCGATCCGCGAAGGTGCCTGGGATTTCGTCGAAAAGCCGGCCGATCCCGTCCGCTTGATCGAGACGATCCGTCGCGCCAGCGAATACCGCCGGCTGATCATCGAGAACCGTTCGCTCAAGGCCGGCGCCCATGCCGAGGACCCATGGGCGGCCCGCGTCGTCGGCCATTCGCCGGCCGTCGCGCGCCTGCGCAGCCGGCTTGCCCTGCTGGCCGATGCCGATACCGACGTGCTGCTCTTCGGCGAGACCGGAACCGGCAAGGAGGTCGCGGCCCGCGCACTGCACGATCTCGGCAATCGCCGCGCCGGGCGCTTCGTCGCGGTGAATTGCGGAGCGATCCCCGAGACCATGATCGAGAGCGAATTGTTCGGCCACGAGGCCGGCGCCTTCACCGGGGCGCGCGAGCGGCGGATCGGCAAGATCGAGCATGCCAGCGGCGGCACGCTCTTCCTCGACGAGATCGAGTCGATGCCGATGGCGGCGCAAGTGCGGCTGTTGCGCGCGCTGCAGGAACGGCGGATCGAGCGCCTCGGCTCCAACAAGGAGATCGCGGTCGATATCCGCATCGTCGCGGCGACCAAGACCGACCTCGCCGCGCTCGCCAAATCCGGCGGCTTTCGCGAGGACCTGGTCTATCGGCTGAATGTCGTGACCCTGCGCCTGCCGCCCTTGCGCGACCGGCGCGAGGATATCCCGCTGCTGTTCCAGCACTTCCTCGCGCTCGCCGCCGCGCGCGTCGGCCGCTCGGCCCCGCCGCTGGGGCGCGACCTGCTGCAACGCCTGACGCGGCAGGATTGGCCGGGCAATGTCCGCGAACTGCGCAATGCCGCCGAACGCAGCCTGCTCGGCATGGACGAGGATTTCGAAGATGCCGATCCAGGTGCGGCAGCGTCCGATGGCGCGGAGCGCACGCTGGAGGAGCTGGTCGCCATCGCCGAGGCAGAGGCGATCGGCGCCGCCTTGAAGCGCCATGGCGGGCGTATCGGCGTCACCGCCGCAGCGCTCGGCATTACCCGCAAGACGCTCTACCTCAAGATGCGCCGCTATGGCCTGAGTGGCGCAGCGGCGCTCGCGGACTGAGCCGCTTGCGGTTTACGAGTCAGGGGTCTTTTCCTCGGAACCACAGCGTCATCCCCGGGCTTGGCCCGGGATCCATCGTAAGGCGCTGCATTCTACGATGAATCCCGGATCTCCGCTTCGCTACGTCCGGGATGACGCGCGCTTTGTGAAACGTCCTGTGCTCTACGCCGCCGATCGTCATTGCGAGCGCAGCGAAGCAATCCAGGGGGACCGGGTGAGAGGTTCGAGAGGTTCGCCCCAGTCCCCCTGGATTGCTTCGTCGCTTCGCTCCTCGCAATGACGGCGCGGATGTTACCGTAATGACCCATCACAGCTGCCAGATGGTTACCGCCACGCCCCCTGAACCGGGTAGCTGAAGACCCTTTCCTCCGAATTCCGCAATGAAATCAACACCACCGGCATTTGGCATCGCCATTGCTGAGCAGGAAGCATTGACCTCGACGTCGACCAGATAAAACGCTTCGGGAGGAAGCCATGCTGAACCGTAGAACCGCGCTCGCGGCCACCCTCGGCCTGTCGCTGAGTGCCTCGTTTATGACCATCGCGCTGGCACAGGCACCGGCCGGCAAGGTCACGGTGGTGACCTCCTTCTCCAAGGACGTCACCGACCCGATCAAGAAGGCCTTCGAGAAGGCGGTTCCGGGCGTCACGCTCGAAGTGCAGAACCGCAACACCAATGCCGGCGTGAAATATGTCGAGGAGACCAAGGCCAACAACCAGGTCGACCTGTTCTGGGCCTCGGCGCCCGACGCCTTCGAGGTACTGAAGGGCAAGAAGCTGCTCACCGCCTACAAGCCCAAGGCGACCGGCATCCCCGACAAGATCGGCTCCTATCCGATCAACGATCCCGCGGGCTTCTATTTCGGCTTCGCGGCCTCCGGCTACGGCATCATGTGGAACGACCGCTATGCCAAGGCCAACAAGCTGCCCGAGCCGAAGGAGTGGCAGGACCTCGCCAAGCCGGTCTTCTACGACCATGTCTCGATCGCCGCCCCGTCGCGTTCGGGCACGACGCACCTGACGATCGAGACGATCCTGCAGGGCGAGGGCTGGGACAAGGGCTGGCGCACCATCAAGGAGATGGCCGGCAATTTCCGTTCGATCAACGAGCGCTCCTTCGGCGTGCCGGAGCAGGTCAATTCCGGGCAGGTCGGCGTCGGCATCGTCATCGACTTCTTCGCCTTTTCGGCCCAGGCTTCGGGCTTCCCGGTCAAGTTCGTCTATCCGAGCGTGACGACCGTGGTCCCGGCCAATGTCGGCATCATCGCCAACCCGCCGAACAAGGCCGCGGCCGAGGCCTTCGTCGAGTTCCTGCTCTCGCCGACCGGCCAGGAAGTGCTGCTCGAGCCCGGCATCCGCCGCCTGCCGGTCAACCCGGCCGTCTATGCCAAGGCCGGCGCAGACTATCCGAACCCCTTCACCGATCCGCGCTTCCAGAAGATGATCGGCTTCGACGTCGACAAGTCGGAAGGCCGCACGGCCGTCGTCGACACTCTCTTCGACCAGCTGATCTCCTTCCAGCTCGACGCGCTGAAGGGCGTCAACAAGGTGCTGCACGAGGTCGATGCGGCGCTCGCCAAGAAGCCGAACGACAAGGCCAAGGCGCTGGCCGAGGAAGCGCGCGTGTTGCTCGCCGCCATGCCGGTCAGCGAGGCGCAGGCCGCCAGCGCCGAACTGCGCGGCGCCTTCACCGGCGGCAAGGAGAAGGGCGCCCGCCAGGCCGAGGTCGAGGCGCAATGGGCGAGCTTCGCCCGCGACAACTACGCCAAGGCCAAGGCGAAGGCCGAAGAGGCGCTCAAGGCGGCGAAGTAGGCTCGCTCGCGCGTGTCTTTGTAGTGGCGTGTCATCCCGTGCGCGCTGCAGCGTGAAACGCTGCGGCGCAAACACGGGACCGCGCGACCAGTAGGCGCCTTTTCCTGACAACGGTCCCGTATCTGCGCAGCGGCACTTACATGCCGCAGCGCGCACGGGATGACACCCGGCACCCACCCATGACAGCCATTCCGACCTCGGTATCCCGCCCCCGTCGCATCGCCGGCACGCCCGGACAGATCGCGTTGGCGCTGGCGATCGCTGCCTTCCTCCTGATGTTCCTGGTGCTGCCGGTGGCGACGGTGATCTATGTCGCCTTCACCGAGAAGGGCACATCGACCTTCACGCTGGTGAATTTCTACGACTTCGTCCGCACCGAGCTGTTCATGCGCTCGTTGTGGAACTCGTTCTATGTCTCTGCGATGTCCGTGGTCTGGGCCTCGGTCTTCGCCCTGCCGCTGGCCTATCTCACGACGCGCTTCGTCTTCCGCGGCGCGGCCATCGTGCAGACGCTGGGCTTCCTGCCGCTGATCATGCCCCCCTTCGTCGGCGCGGTGGCAATGCAGCTTTTCTTCGGCCGTAACGGCTCGATCAACTTGCTGCTCGACGACTGGTTCGGCTTCAAGATCGACTTCATGGAGGGGCTGAACGGCGTCATCTTCGTCCAGTCCGTCCATTATTTCCCGTTCATCCTGATCAATCTCTCGGCGGCCCTGCGCAATGTCGACCGCGCCATGGAAGAAGCCGCGCAGAATCTTGGCTCGTCGGGCTTCCGGCTGTTCCGGCGCATCGTCTTCCCGCTCGCCATGCCGGGCTATCTCGCCGGTGCCTCGCTGGTCTTCGTCAAGGTCTTCGACGATCTCGCGACCCCGCTCCTGCTCAACGTCAAGGACATGCTGGCGCCGCAGGCCTATCTGCGGGTGACCTCGATCGGCATCGCCGACCCGATGGGCTACGTCATCTCGGTCGTGCTGATCATCGCCTCGGTCACGGCGATGTGGCTCTCGGCCAGGGCGCTGAAGGGGCGCGACTATGCCACGACGCAGCGCGGCGGCGGCGGCCTCGCCAAGCGGGTGATGACGCCGATGGAGGCCGTGTTCGGCTACGGCATCGTCATCCTGATCCTGGTGCTGGTGCTGGCACCGCATCTGGGCCTGCTGCTGCTCTCTTTCGCGACGATCTGGTCGTATTCACCGCTACCAGATGCCTTCACGACGGCGCACTACGCCCGCGTCTTCGGCGAGAGCTCGGTCTACATCAAGAACACGCTGATCTACGCGACGATCGCCGGCGGCATCGACGTCGTGCTCGGCGTGGCCATCGCCTATCTCGTGCTGCGGACCAAACTCATCGGCCGCGAATGGCTCGACTGGATGGCGACCGCCGCGCTCGCCATCCCCGGCGTGGTGCTCGGCATCGGTTATCTCAGGACCTTCTACGGCATCACCCTGCCGGATGGGACGCCGCTCGCGGCGCTCTGGATCACCATCGTGCTGGCGCTGGCGATCCGGCGCCTGCCCTATGCCTTGCGCGCCTGCTATGCGGCGCTGCAGCAGATCTCGGTTTCGCTTGAGGAAGCTGCCGAGAACCTGGGCGCCACCAAGGCGCGCACGGTCCGGCGCATCGTCGTGCCGCTGATGGCGGGCGGCATCCTCGCCGGCTTCGTCACCTCGTTCTCGACGGCCGCCGTCGAGCTCTCGGCGACGTTAATGCTGGTACAATCCAACTCGGACGCGCCGCTGGCCTACGGGCTCTATGTCTTCATGCAGTCGGCGGCGGGGCGTGGCCCCGGTGCCGCGCTCGGCGTCGTCGCGGTGATCCTCGTCGCGACCTGCACCTTCCTCTCCCACCTCATCATCGAACGCAGCCAGAAGGCCAAGGGAATGGGCCACTGATCATGAACGCGACCGTCTCCCTGACCACGCCCGCCGTCGCCGTCGATATCGAAGGCGTCAACCTGTCCTATGGCACCAACCATGTGCTCAAGAACGTCAATCTGGCGATTAAACCGGGCGAATTCTTCGCTTTTCTCGGCCCGTCCGGCTGCGGCAAGACCACGCTGCTGCGCCTGATCGCCGGCTTCAACCATGCCGGTACCGGCGAGGTCCGGATCGGCGGCAAGCCGATCACCGACCTGCCGCCGTGGAAGCGCGATGTCGGCATGGTCTTCCAGTCCTATGCGCTCTGGCCGCATATGACGGTGCGCCGCAACGTCGCCTTCGGGCTGGAGGAGCGTGGCGTGAAGCGCGCCGAAGTCGAGCGGCGCGTCGAGGCGGCGCTGGGGCTCGTCGGCCTCGCCCATCTCGCCGAGCGGCGGCCCTCGCAGCTCTCGGGTGGCCAGCAGCAGCGCGTCGCGGTGGCTCGCACCGTCGCCGTCGAGCCCAAGGTGCTGCTGCTCGACGAGCCGCTCTCCAATCTCGATGCCAAGATGCGGGTGCAGGTGCGCCGCGAATTGCGCGACCTGCAGCAGCGCCTCGGCCTGACCACGATCTTCGTGACTCACGATCAGGAAGAGGCGAACACGATCTGCGACCGGATCGCCGTGATGAACGACGGCATCGTCCAGCAGGTCGGCACGCCGATGGAGCTCTACGAGCGGCCGGCGAACCTGTTCGTCGCCGGCTTCCTCGGCACCGCCAATATCCTCGGCGGCAAGCTGACCGGCAGCGGTGCCAGTCGCGTCTTCGAGATCGAGGGCGGGACGCGGGTGCCGGTTCCCGCCGATGCGCAGGTGCCGGAAGGCGCCAAGCTTGTCTTCCGGCCACAGCATGCCAGTCTCGGTGATGCGGGCCCGGCCGGGGATGGGATGCTAGCCCTGCCCTGCACCGTCGCCAATCGCGAGTTCCTCGGCGCAAGCGTGCGCTACGGCGTGCATATCGGCACGACAGAGGTGGCGGTCGACGTGCCGTTCCAGTCCGGCAGCGGGTTGTTCGAGGTCGGCAGCAGCGCGACGCTCAGGCTGTCGCCGCACGCGCTGCTGTGGCTCGCGGCTTAAGCTGCGACGACATTGCGCAATTGAGCACCGTCATCCCGGGCTTGCCCCGGGATCCATCTTAGAGCGCAGCGCCCTCCGATGGATCCCGGATCTCCGCTTTGCTGCGTCCGGGATGACGCGCGCTTAAATCGCGACCGTAAGCCTCACCCCCGCTGCTCAGCCTTGTCTCTGGCCCTCGCCTCGGCGCTGCGCTCCGAGGCCGGGCCGTAGCCGCCGGCGCCGGGCGTGATGATCTCGACGATCTGGCCCTTCTCCAGCGCGCCGTCGCCCTTGAAGAAGGGCACGACGCCGTCGCTGAAGGCGAAGGAGCCGCCCTGCCCCTCGCCGCCTCCGGCGAGGCCCCAGGGCCGCGAGGTCAGGCGCGAATTGTCAACATTGAGCCGGCACGGCGCCTCGGCCCGGTAGACGCGACGCAAGCCCATGCCGCCGCGCTGGCGCCCATCTCCGCCCGAACCGTCGACCAGCTCGTAGCGCAGCAAGGTCAGCGGGTATTCAAGCTCCAGCGCCTCGACCGGCAGGTTCGAGGTGTTGGTCATATGGACATGGACGCCGTGGAGACCGTCCTTGTTGGCGCGGGCGCCGGAGCCACCGCCGATCGTTTCCAGATAGACCCAGAGCTCGCCGTTGCCCGGCTGCTCGCCGGCGAAGGTAGCGGAGGCGACCGCACCCGAGCAGGCGGCGATGACCCGGTCCGGCACAGCCTGCGCGAGCGCGCCGTGGATCAGGTCGACCACGCGCTGGCAGGCGGCGATGCGACCGTTGACGGCGGCGGGGTGCACGCAGTTCAGCACCGTGCCTTCCGTGGCGGTGACGGTGAGCGGCCGCGCCAAGCCCGCATTGGGCGGGATGGTCGGATCGGCCACGGTCTTGACCGCGTAATACACGGTCGAGAGCAGCGCGGTGTAGACCATGTTGAAGCCGGCGCGCATCTGCGGCGGCGAGTCGAAGGCGAGCGTCATCTCCTCGCCCGCGACGGTGATCGCGACCGAGAAGGTCAGCGGCTCGTCGATCTCGGGATTGTCGAAGGAATCCGAGAAGCGATAGGTGCCGTCGGGGATCGAGGCGATGCCGGCGCGCATCTTGCGCTCGGCATAGTCCTGCAAGGCCTTGCCGGCAGCGAGCACCGTGTCGCGGCCGTATTTGTCGCAAAGCGCGCGCAGGCGCTCGACGCCGAGGCGGTTCGCCGCCATCTGGGCCCGCAGGTCGGAGAGGCGCTCGCGCGGGACCTGGCAGTTGAGCAGGATCAGCTCCTGCACGTCCTTCATCAGCACGCCGCCGTCATAGAGGCGGATCGGCGGGATGCGCAGGCCCTCCTGGTAGATATGGGCATGGCCGCGATCGGCGAAATCCGAATGGTGCGCCGTATTGACCGCCCAGGCGATCATCACGCCCTCGTGGAAGACCGGCTCGGCCAGCACGATATCGGGCAGATGGGTGCCGCCGCCCTCATAGGCATCGTTGCCGATGAAGACGTCGCCCGGCTTCATATCCGCAACGGAGTGGCGCTTCAGGATATGCGGGATGATGCCGATGAAGGAGCCGAGATGCATCGGGATATGCTCGGCCTGGCAAAGCGTCTGGCCCGCGACATCGAAGAGCGCGGTCGAGCAGTCGCGCCGCTCCTTGATGTTGGTCGAGTAGCTCGCCTTGACCAGGGCCTCGCCCATCTCCTCGGCGATCGAAGCGAAAGAAGAGCCGATGACCTCGACGGTGATCGGGTCGACGCTGACGGATGCGGTCGCGGTCATCACGGCATCTCCAGGATCAGGTTGAGATAGGGCTCGACCGTCGCGGTCATGCCCGGCAGCAGCACGGTGGTCGAATCCATCTGCTCGACGATGGCGGGACCTGCGAAGCGGTTGCCAGACTTCAGCTTGTCGCGGTCATAGATCGGGCAGGCGACGAAGCCGCCGGCCTCGGGGAACCAGACCTCGCGGCTGCCGATGATGGCGTGGGAGGCATCCGGCCCGGCATCGGGCTCCGGCCGGAAGGCGGCCTTGGGCACGAGGCCGACCGCCTCGACGCGATAGGTCACCAGCTGGACCGCCTCGCCTTCCGCGACGAAGCCGTAGAGCCGCTTATGGGCGGCGGCGAAGCCCTCGGCCAGCACCGTGATGGTCGCGGGCGTGATCGGCCCGTCCGGCACGTCGATGGCAAGCTCGTAGTTCTGGCCGTGATAGCGCAGGTCGGCGGTGCGCTTCAGCCGGCGATCGGCCGCAGCCACGCCCTCCTCCGCGAACCAGTGCTCCGCCTGCTCCTGCAAGGCGATGAAGATCTCCGCCATGTCGGGGGCCAGCGCCTCGGAGAGCGTCGCCAATCGCGTCGTGGCGAAATTGGCGCGCAGATCAGTCAGGAGGAGGCCGAGCGCGCAGCCGATGCCGGGATTGCGGGGCACAACGATGCGCTTCATGTCGAGTTCGCGCGCAAGCCGCGCGGCATGCAGCGGCCCGGCCCCACCGAAGGCGACCAGCGCGTAGTCGCGTGGATCGTGGCCACGCTGGACGCTGATGACGCGGATCGCCTTGGCCATGTTGGCGGTGACGACCGAGATGATGCCTTGCGCCGTCGCCATCAGATCGAGGCCGAGTTCGTCGGCCAAGCGGTCGATCGCCTGTTTCGACAGGCTCTGGTCGATCGGCATGCGGCCGCCGAGCAGATGCGTCGGGTTGAGGGTCTGGAGCACGACATTGGCGTCGGTGACGGCGGGCTCGGTCGCGCCACGCCCGTAGCAGACCGGTCCGGGATCGGCGCCGGCCGAGCGCGGCCCGACCTTGAGCAGCCCGCCAGAATCGATCGCCGCGAGCGAGCCGCCACCGGCGCCGACCGTATGGATGTCGAGCATCGGCGCCTTGATCGGGTAGCCATGGACATTGGCCTCCGAGGCGAGCTTGGCCTCGCCGTCGTCGAGCAGCGCAACGTCCGAGGAGGTGCCGCCCATGTCGAAGGTGATGAGGTTGGGGATGCCGATCATCGCCCCGATCGCCTGCGCCGCGACGACGCCCGTCGAGGGGCCGGAGAGGACCGTCCGCACCGGCAGGCGCGCCGCCATGTCGAAGCCGATGACGCCGCCATTCGACTGCGTCAGATGCGGCACCGCCTTGAGGCCGAGTTCCTTCAGGCGGTCAGCGAGGCGGCGGATATAGCCCTGCATGACCGGGCCGAGATAGGCGTTCACGACCGCGGTCGAGATGCGCTCGTACTCGCGGAATTCGGGCGCGACCTCATGCGAGGCGCAGATGAAGGCCTCGGGGAATTCCTCGGTGACGATGCGCTTGGCGGCCTCCTCGTGCTCCGGCCGGACGAAGCCGTAGAGGAAGCCGATGGCGACCGCCTTGACGCCCTCCGCCTTCAGCGCCCGCGCCGCTTGCCGCACGGCCTCTTCGTCCAGTGGCGTCTCGACCGTGCCGTCATGGCGCACACGCTCCGCGACGCCGAAGCGCAGGTCGCGGGTGACGAGCGGCGGCGCCTTGTCGGCCTGGAGATCGTAGAGATCGGGCCGCTTCTGCCGGCCGATCTCGATCAGGTCGCGGAAGCCTTCGGTCGTGATCAGCCCCGTCTTCACGCCGCGATGCTGGATCAGCGCGTTGGTGCCGACCGTGGTGCCATGGCCGAAATAGGCAATGTCTGCGGGGCTCGCGCCGACGCGCTCGACGCCTTCCTGCGTGCCCCGCGCGATGGCGCGGGAGGGGTCGTCAGGCGTCGAGGGCACTTTCCAGACCGCGACCATGCCGGTCGCGTCCTCGAACAGGCAGACATCGGTGAATGTGCCCCCGGAATCGATTCCGATCCGCCACGCCATCTCTGTCTTCCTCCCTTAGATTACCGCCGCCCCGGCAGGCGCCCATGCGACGCCATGGCCGAAGCCGCCCTGATAGCCGCAGACCTGCGCCGCCTGTTCGGCACCCGCCGTCAGGGCGGCCGCGATGCCGGCTCCGTCTAGAATGGCCAGCAGACAGGCGGCGATGAAACCGTCACCGGCGCCGAGCGTATCCACCACGGATGCGGGGCGGGCCACCTGCTCGTAGAAGCGGCCCTCGGTAAGCGCGAGGGCGCCCTTCGCGCCGCGCGTCGCCACGACCATCCCCGCACCCCAGCCGACACAGCGCTCCATGAGTGCGCGACACTCCGCATCGGAAGCGGAAGGATGCGACAGGAAGGCGATATCGACGGCCGGCAGCGTCGCGGCGAGGTTCGCGTCGGTCCAGCGCTCGGAGAAGTCGTATGACAGGCGCCGCGCTGCGCTGCGGACCACCGGCAAGGCATCGCCAAGCTCGCTATAGATGCTGGAATGGACGAGGTCGAAGCCGGCGATGTAGGCGCGATCCTCGGCGTCGAAGGTGCCCCAATCGCCGCGCACGCCGCGTTCGGAGCGCAGGAAGCGCCGGTCCTGCCCGTCATGGCCGATGAAAGCGCGGGCGTTCAGGCCGGGCCTGATCCGGCAGCGGGCGGTGTCGACGCCTTCCTGTGTCAGGGCAGCGGCCAGAAGCCTGCCAGCCTCGTCCGAACCGAGGCAGCCAAGATAGCCTGTCTCGGCGCCGAGCCGCCTCGCCTGCACCGCGACATTGACCGCGTTGCCGCCCGGAAACTGGAGACCGCGATCGACATAGGTGTCGACCGTGTTGTCACCCAGCCCCAGCAGCCTCTGCGCCATCGCGGCAACTCCCGATCAGTACGCCACCTTCCACATGTAGCGGCGGGTGGTCAGGGGCTGGTTGCGCAACACGGAGAGATGCGCCGAGAAGCGCTTGAGCGCCGCCTGCAGGATATAGGGCGCGACGATCGCGCGAATTTCGGGATCGATGCCCTTCATCGCATAATCGCGGGAATCGTAGTTCATCACGCGCCCGGCATAGGTATCGCAGAACTTGGTGACGCGCTCCATCAAAGGCCGGCTCGGATCCTCGCCGGTGATCAGGATCAGCGGCGTCCGCTTGTCGACGATCTCGAAGGGGCCATGGAAGAACTCGGCCGCCTCGATCGGATAGCTGTGCAGCCAGAGCATCTCCATGAGAATGCAAACGCCGAAGACATAGGCCGTAGTGAAGCCCGGTCCCGAGGCGACATGATAGATGCGGTCATCACCCGCATAGGTCACCGCATCGGCAGCAGCGCGGGCTTCGTTCTGCGCGGCAGCATCGCACATCGCCACCGGGAGCGCGTCGAGCGAAGCGAGGAGCTTCTCGCCGAGCGGCCAGCCTTCCTTGGCCACCATCAGGCCGCCGATCAGCGCCTGCATCAGCATGAACATGGCGGCAAAGGATTCACTGGTATCACCGACGAGGAAATGCCGGGGCACCGCCTGCGCCAGCGGCTTCTCGCCATGCTGGCTGAAGGCGACGACCTGGCAGGGCCTGCTTTTGAGGAAATGCGCGGCGGCGACGGTTTCCGGCGTCGTGCCGGATTTCGAAGCGAGCAGGACCAAAGTCCGCTCTTTCAGCTGCGGCGGGTCGATCGCCATGAACTCGGCCGGGAAATAGCGCCTGACCTCGATACCCGGCGAATAGCGCTCCAGCCAGTACTGGATACCGAGCATCGCGCGGTTCGCCGAGCCGCAGGCGACGAGATAGACGCGATCGATCCTGGGAGCCAGCTCCTGACCGAGCGCATAGGCTTTCGGCAGCGCGGCGCGTGTCGGCTCCAGGCCGGACAGGACGGTGTCGCGGTCGAAGGCAATGGACATGGAAGGCTCCCGAACGGGCTTTCAATGAAGCACGAGAATTGGTATACACCAATTCCATATACCAACCACTGTCAAGCCTGTTCCATGCCCTCCAAACACCCCTCCCGACCAGTAGCACTCCGCGACCGTTTCGCCTTAAAGACGAAGAAGGCGCCGCGCCTCGGATTCCGACAGCTGCGCACGTCGAAAGGCATGGGAACCGAGACGCAAGGCATGTCGAACCCGCTGAAGGGCGTCAAACCGATCTATGTCGAGGTGCAGGACTACCTGCTCGACCTCATCGGCGGACCGGATTACGGCCCCGGCGACCGGATTCCCTCCGAGCGGACGCTGGCCGATGCGCTCGGTATCAATCGCATGACCGTGCGCAAGGCGATCGACCGGCTGGTCGAGCGCAACGTGCTGGAGCGCAACGGCACCAGCGGCACGCGCGTCCCGCTGGTGCAGGTCTCGCGGCCGATCGATGCATCGGCTTCGCTCGGCATCACCCGCATCATCCGCAATGCCGGCGGTGAGCCCGGCAGCAAACTCCTGCATTTCGGCGAGGAAGCTGCGAGCGAAAGCATCGCGCAACGCCTCGAACTGGCACCCGGCAGCACGCTGATCATGGCGCGGCGCCTGCGCAGCGTGAACGACGAAGCCTTCTGCATCGAGACCAGCTATCTTCCAGCCGGCAGCGTTCCCGGCCTGTCGGCGGAGGACCTGCTCTCCGGCCAGTCGCTCTACGAATTGCTGCGGCAGCGCTACGGTATCGAGATCAGCATCCGCGACCGCGAGATCAGCGTCGGCACGGCGACGGAGCGGGAAGCCCAGCTGCTCGCGCTGGCGCCGGGCTCGCCGACCTTGGTGCTGCGGATCGTGGCGCGCGACGGCGACGGCCGGCCGGTCGAATACATGCGCTCGGTCAATCACCCGCATCACGTCGTCTTCCGCAGTTCCGCGCCCCCTGCCCGCTCCTGAGCCGGGTTGCCGGCCGCTTGTCTCCCCCTCGCCCCCCGCCGCCGGAGCCATCGTGATGGGCATCACCATCGAGACCATCGAGCCGGATGCGTCCCTGCCCGCCGCCAGCGACGTCGTGGTGATCGGCGGCGGCATCATCGGCATCACCACAGCGCTCTTCCTGGCGCGCGAGGGCATCTCGGTCACGCTCTGCGAGAAAGGCGAGATCGGCCATGAGCAGTCCGGGCGCAACTGGGGCTGGGTCCGCGTCATGGGGCGCGATCCCGGAGAGATCCCGCTCGGGCTCGAAAGCATGCGGCTCTGGGAGGACATGGACCGGCTCGTCGGCGGCGATACCGGCTTCACCCGCTCCGGCATCGTCTATATCGCGGACACGCCCGCCAAGCTTGCCGAGCACGAAGCCTGGCTCGAACACGCCAAGACCTACCAGCTCGACTCGCGGCTGCTCTCCACGCGCGAGCTCGACGCCGTCATGCCCGGCGGAAAACGCGCCTTCGCCGGGGCGCTGTTCACGCCGAGCGATGCCCGTGCCGAACCGCAGAAGGCCGTGCCGGCCATGGCGCGGGCGCTGCGCCGCCATGGCGGCACCGTCCTGACGCGCTGTGCGGTGCGCGGCATCGAGACCGCCGGCGGGCGCCTCAGCGCCGTCGTCACCGAGCGCGGCCGGATCGCCTGTCAGCGTGTCGTATTGGCCGGCGGCGCCTGGTCACGCCTGTTCCTCGGCAATCTCGGCATCGACCTGCCGGCGCTCAAGGTGCTGGGTTCGGTGTTCCGAACCGAACCGCTCGACGGGCCGCCGCCCCACGCCGTCGGCGCCTCCGACTTCGCCTTCCGCAAGCGTCAGGACGGCGGCTACACCATCGCCCATCGCGGCGCGAGCGTGGCCGAGATCGTGCCGGACAGCTTTCGCCTGCTCTTCGATTTCCTGCCGTCCTTTGCCCGGCAGCGCGACGAATTGCGGCTCAGGATCGGCGAGCGCTTCATCGAAGAAGCGCGCCGGAAGACGAGATGGTCGCTCGACGAGGAAACGCCGTTCGAGCAGACGCGTATCCTCGATCCCAAGCCGTCCGCGCCCATCCTGGAAGAGGCCAAGCGCAACCTGATCGCCGCCTTCCCCGCCTTCGCCAATCTCAAGGTCAAGGAGAGCTGGGGCGGGCTGATCGACGCGACGCCCGATGCCGTGCCCGTCATCGGCGAGGTGCCGCGCCTGCCCGGCTTCTTCCTGGCTACGGGCTTCTCGGGCCATGGCTTCGGCATCGGCCCCGGCGCCGGCCGCCTGATCGCCGACCTCGTCAGCGGCCGCACGCCGATGATCGACCCGAAGCCTTTCCGGCTGGAGCGTTTTTCGCGACTGGAGCGGACGACGCGGGCGTGACGATGCCCTCGCCGTCATCCCGGACAAGCCGCATAGCGGCGCTGATCCGGGATCCATCATAAGGCGACACGCTCTATGATGGATCCCGGGTCAAGCCCGGGATGACGGCTTGGTTCGGGCGCAATACCACGAACCACAAGTGCTCAGCCCAGCGCCGCCTCGTCCAGCGAATAGGCCGAGAAGAAGTTCGTCCCACCCGGATAGCATTTGAAGCCGTTGAGGCCCTTGACCATCGCATAGCCCTGCGAGCGCCAGGCGAGGCCGACGAGCGGCGCCTGCTCCAGGGCGGATTTCTCCAGCTCGGCATAGATCGCCTTGCGCTTCGCCGCGTCGAACTCGGCGCGGCCCTTGGCGAAGAGCGCGTGAATCTCGGGCGTCGGGATCTGCCAGCTCCGGGCCATGTTCGGCGGCAGATCGCCGTCGAGCAACGGCGCGAGGCCGTCGGGATCGTTGTTGTCGGCCGTCGTGCCCTGCACCATGAAATCGTAGCGGCCCTTGCCGGCGAGATCGACGCGCGCCGCCCAGTCCGGCAGGTTCAGGGTCACCTGAATGCCGATCTCGGCGAGATTGGCCTGCACGACCTCGGCAGTCGACTTGTGCATGCCGTATTGGGCGGTCGAGAGCAGCGTGCAGGGGAAGCCGTTGGGCACGCCGGCCTCGGCCATCAGCTTCTTCGCCTTGGCCGGGTCGTAATTCCAGTATTCCGAGCGCGCCTTGTCGAAATACGGGCTGCTCGACGGGATCGGGATGCCTTCGAGCTTGCTGCCACGACCGAAGAAGGCGGCCTGCACGATCTCGTCGCGACGAATGGCATGGGCTACGGCCTGGCGCAGCCGCACATCCTTGAACGGCCCGGCGCCGCCGTTGAAGTTCAGCCCCATGAAGGGGCCGTCGACCGCGACGAGCCGCAGGCGGGAATCCTTCTCGATCGTGCCCATCGACTGCCAGGGCACATATTCGATGAGGTCGATATCGCCGGCCTGGAGCGCGGCGACGCGCAGGTTCTCGTCGGCATAGGCGACGAGCTTGATGCCGTCGAGCTTCGGCAAGCCCGGCTTGTAGTACTTGTCGAACTTCACGACCTCAATCGAGGCGCCGCGCTCCTGCCCCTTGATCATGAACGGCCCTGCGCCGACGCCGAGCCCTGCCCGCCCCTCGATCGAGTCCTTGGCGATAATCGGCATATGCGGGCTGGCGAGCCAGATCGGCAGCGTCACGGTCGGCTGCTTCATGACGATCCGGACGGTGCGTGCGTCGGGCGTCTCGATGCGCTCGACGCCGCCGAACTCGGCTTTCATGAAGGCTGTCGAATTGGGCGCGGCGACCTGCTCCAGCGTCCATTTCACGTCCTCGGCCGTGACCGGCTTGCCGTTCTGGAACGTGGCCTGGCGGAGCTTGAAGACCCAGGTCGTCTCGCCCTCGCGTTGCCAGGATTCCGCGAGCTCCGGCCGGACCTCGCCCTTCTCGTCGAAACCGGTGAGGCCGCGGAAGATCAGGAGCTTCACCGTCAGCGCCGCGGTGCCGGTATGGAGCCAGGGCTGCAGGCTGGGCGGGAAGCTCGACAGGCCGAAGCGAAGGACCTTGCCGGCGGCTTGAGCACGGGCCCGCAGGCCCAGGAGAGGCAAGGCTGCACCGGCGGCGAGCACAGAGCGGCGAGAGATCGGCTGCATCGAATACCCCTCTCTATTTTATGGCGGCCTGGGCGGCCGAGAGGGCAGAATGATTTGGTATATACCAGATTGTCAATGCTTCCTGTTGGTCATGAAGCCGGCAACATGCCATGTGAGCGCTGCCAATGCGGTGCCCCCGCAGGAGTGCGCTCCGATGAAGAGCCCTTCTGCCGCGACGCGGAACACGCCACGATCCACCCCGACCGAACGCGCCTCACCGCGTTCGACAGCTTCAAACGGCGCCCTGTGCCGGCTGGCGGAGAAGGGCGGCACCATTGGTATATACCAAATTCGATCGACGGTGTCCGCCGTTCCCGCGCTTGACTTCAAGGCAGAAGGCTATCTAGCATCCCTAACTACAAGATATATTCTGCAATTACGGATTAATCTTGCAACGAGGGGGACTGCCAATGAGCGAGACGGATGAAGGCAAAAGGCTTCTGCTGAAGGGTGGACTGGTCGGCGGCCTCGCATTGGCTGCCGCGGCGAGCACGGCGCAGCAGGCTGCGGCGCAGGCCGCGCCGAACAGCCTGCTGCGCACGGTGCTGGATCGCGGCAAGCTGATCGTCGGCACAGGCTCCACCAATGCGCCCTGGCATTTCGAGGACGAGAAGGGCCAGCTCGTCGGCATGGACATCACCATGGGCCGGATCCTGGCCAAGGGGCTGTTTGACGATGCCAGCAAGGTCGAGTTCGTTCGGCAGGACGCGGCCCAGCGCATCCCCAACATCAATACCGGCAAGGTCGACATCGTCATCCAGTTCATGACCATGTCGCCGGCCCGCGCCCAGCTCATCGCCTTTTCGCGCCCCTACTACGTCGAGGGCATCGCGCTGCTGACCCGGCCGGACAGCGACAAGAAGAGCTTCGACGCGCTGCTCAAGGCCGGCTCCTCGGCCCGCGTCTCGATCCTGCAGAATGTCGATGCCGAAGCATCGGTCAAAAAGGTGCTGCCGCAGGCGACCGTGATGCAGCTCGACAGCCAGGCCAACGTCATCCTGGCGCTCGACTCCAAGCGGGCGGACGCGGCCGCGGTCGATCTCTCGACCGTCTGGTGGCTCGCCAAGCGCCATCCCGACAAATATGCCGATGCCGGCAAGTCCTGGAACACGATGCTCTACGGCGCCGGCATGAAGCAGGGCGATCCCGACTGGGTGCGTTTCGTCAACACCACCTTCGACATCGCAATCTTCGGCCACCAGAACGAACTCTACGACGCGGCGGTGAAGGATTATTTCGGCGCCGAACCGCCGCAACGCCAACCCGGCCTGCCGCGCTTCTGAGCATCCCACACTTCGCAAGCGGAAGGGCACGCCCGGCGCCCTTCCGTCCCCGACGCCCGGTTAGAGTATCGGGCTGAATGGATTCACGCCGATACCCTAACTCTTTGATCCTGCATCGGCTTTGCTCGAAAACCGCGTTCCACTTTTCGGGCCGATGCTCAAATCCTCGGGACCATGGCGAATTACCATTTCAACTTCGCGATCGTCTGGCGCTATGCCGGAAAGCTGTTCGAGGGGCTGCTGCTCAGCCTCGAACTGGCAGCGGCGAGCATCGCCATCGGCATGGCGATCGGCCTCGTGCTGGCGCTGATCAGCCTGGACGGCCCGAAATGGGCGCGCCCGCTGATCGCGGCCTATGTCGAATTCGTCCGCAACGTGCCGCTGCTGCTGCTGGTCTATCTGGTGTTCTACGGCATCCCGAGCGCCATCGACCTGCAATATGACGCGGTGACCTCCTTCGTCGCGACGCTCTCGATCTACTCCGGCGCCTATCTGGTCGAGGTGATGCGAGCAGGGCTAGAGGCCGTGCCGCGCGGGCTGATCGAGGCAGGCAAGGCGATCGGGCTCACGCCGATGAAGGTGCTCTGGCATGTGCGCCTGCCGACCGCGATGCGCATCGCCTTGCCCTCGCTGTCGAATACCTATGTCTCGCTGTTCAAGGACACCTCGATCGCCTCGGCCATCGCCGTGCCGGAGCTGGCCTATGGCATGCGCTGGATCGAGACCCAGACCTTCCGCACGGTCGAGGTCTATCTGCTGGCGACGCCGATCTACCTGATCACCAGCTACGCCATCCTGCTGCTGCTGCGCCTCGCCGAGCGGCGCTATTCCATCGCGCGGTGACGGCATGGCGACGCTGATCCAGACCCTGCCCTTCCTCGTCGACGGCCTGCTGACGACCCTGCTGGTTTCGGCCTGCGTGATCGTTCTGTCGCTGATCGTCGGTTTGCCGCTCGGCTGCGTGCTCGCCTTCGGGCCGTTCTGGGCGCGCGCTCCGATCCGGCTCTATGCGGATTTCGTGCGCGGCGTGCCGATCCTCGTCCTGCTCTATTTCGTCTATTACGGCCTGCCGGCGATCAAGGTGAACCTGCCGAGCCTGCTCGCCGCGATCGTGGCGCTGACGGCGTTCAAATCGGCGCAGATCATCGAGATCACGCGCGGCTCCTTCCAGTCGATCCCAACCGGCCAGACCGAAGCGGCCAAGGCGATCGGGCTCACGCTGTTCGACCGCTTCACGCATGTGCTGGCGCCGCAGGCGGCGCGGCGCTTCCTGCCGCCCTTCGTCAACAGCGTCGTCGACACCGTGAAGGGCTCCTCGCTGGTGTCGCTGCTCGGGATCGTCGACCTGATGCTGTCTCTGCAGCAGGTGATCGGGCGCACCCATGTGGCGCTGCCGCTCTATCTCATTGGCGCGCTGATGTATTTCGCCATCAACTTCCCGCTCTCGGCGCTGAGCCGCCGGCTCGAGAAGCGCTTCGTCTGAAAGGAGGCATCCATGGCCGAGACGGATGCCCGTGCTTCCGCCGCGAAACCCGTGATCGCGATCGAGGGGCTGACCAAGTCCTTCGGCGCCAACCAGGTGCTGAAGGGCGTCGACCTCTCAGTCGGCAAGGGCGAGGTCGTTGCCATCATCGGCCCCTCCGGCAGCGGCAAGACTACGCTGCTGCGCTGCATCAACTTCCTGGAGGAGTACGACGGCGGCTCGGTCCGGATTGACGGTACCGAGGTCGGCTATCGCGACGGCACGGGCGCCCGCAAACGCCGCAGCGACCGCGAGCTCGCCGCGATCCGCGTCGATGCGGCGATGGTGTTCCAGCAGTTCAACCTGTTCCCGCACCTGACCGCCGCGCAGAACATCATGCTCGGCCTGATGAAATCGCGCGGGCGCTCCAAGGCCGAGGCGCGCGCCATCGCCGAGAAGTGGCTCGCCCGCGTCGGGCTTTCGGCGAAGGTCGATGCGATGCCCTCGCAAATGTCGGGCGGCCAGCAGCAGCGCGTCGGCATCGCCCGCGCAGTGGCGATGGAGCCGAAAGTGCTGCTGCTCGACGAGATCACCTCCGCGCTCGATCCCGAGCTCGTCGGCGAGGTGCTGGCCGTGGTGCAGGAGCTTGCCGCCGAGGGCCGCACCATGATCCTCGTCACGCATGAGATGGCCTTCGCGCAGGAGGTGGCGGACCGCGTCGTCTTCACCGACCAGGGCCGGATCGTGATCGACGCGCCGCCCGCGAAAGTGTTCGGCGAGCAGCCGCATGAGCGCCTGCGCGCCTTCCTGTCACGCTTCGTCGGCTTCCGCCCCAATCCGGCCTGAGAAAATCATGAACGCAGTTCTTTCCACCCTGCCCGATACCGCTCCCTACCGGCGGCTGGCGGAACTCGGCCTGAAGCTGCCCGAGCTACCGCGGCCGATCGGCAATTTCGCCACCTATGTCCAGGAAGGCGGCCTGATCTATCTCTCCGGCCAGGGGCCGACGCATGAGGACGGCCGTCTGCACACCGGCAAGGTCGGCCGCGACGTCAGCGTCGCCGAGGCCTACGACCATGCCCGGCTGACCGGCCTCAACCTGCTCGCCGTGCTGCACGAGGCGCTCGGCGATCTCGGCCGTGTCAGGCGCATCGTCAAGCTTCTCGGCATGGTCAACGCCGAGCCGGATTTCAGCGACCATCCCGCCGTCATCAATGGCTGCTCCGACCTCTTCGTCGCCGTCTTCGGCGAGGCCGGAAAGCATGCCCGCTCAGCGGTCGGCTTCGGCTCGCTGCCCCGCCAGATCACCGTCGAGATCGAAGCGATCGTCGCCGTGTCCTAGAGCATCGGCACGATGCTCTGACCGGGGCCTTTCGCCCCACTGCCGCCTTCCAGGAGAACACAATGTCCGCTTCCGATATCCGCCCGTCACTGGGCCTGCGCCCCGTCATCAACGTCTCGGGAACGATGACCGGGCTCGGCGCCTCGATCGTCGTGCCCGAGGCGATCGCCGCGATGACGGCGATCCTGCCGCAATTCGTCGAGATCGACGATCTCCAGCGTAAGGCGAGCGCGGTGATCGCGCGGCTCTGCGGCAGCGAGGCCGGCTTCGTAACCGCCTCCTGCTCGGCCGGGATCACGCTGGCGATCGCCGGCGCCATGACGGGCGACGATCTCTATGCCGTCGAGCAACTGCCGGATGCCAGCGGCCTCCAGGACGAGGTCGTGGTGATGATGGGCCACATGGTCGGCTATGGCGCGCCCGTCGACCAGGCGATCCGGCTCGCCGGCGCGACGCCGATCGTCGTCGGGCAGGCCACCAGCGCCCGCGCCTATCAGCTCGCCGGCGCGATCTCGGAGCACACGGCGGCGGCGCTCTATGTCGTCTCGCACCACACGGTGCAGTACGGCCTCCTGCCGCTCGACGAGTTCGCGGCGGTCTGCCACGAGCGCGGCGTGCCGGTGATCGTCGACGCGGCCTCCGAGTACGACCTGCGCGGCTTCCTCGAGGCCGGTGCCGATATCGTGCTCTATTCCTCGCACAAGTTCCTGGGCGGTCCGACCGGCGGCATCGTCGCCGGTCGCAAGGACCTCGTCCGGGCCGCCTACATCCAGAATGGCGGCATCGGCCGCGGCATGAAGATCGGCAAGGAGAGCGTGCTCGGCACGATGGCGGCGCTGGAAGCCTGGGAGAAGCGCGACCATGCCGGCATCAGGGCGCGCGAACAACGCGCGCTCGACCTCTGGCTCGCCCGCTTCACTGAGCGGCCCGGCGTGACCGCCGTGATCGAGCCCGATCCGACGCACAACCCGCTCGACCGGATGAAGCTCTCAGTCGATCCCGAGCAGGCGCATATCACCGCCTGGGACCTGGCCGACGCGCTGGCACGCGGCCCGCAGCCGGTGATCGTCAGGGATCACGAGGTCGAGCACGGCTATTTCTATCTCGACCCCTGCAACCTTCATCCGGGCCAGGAGGAGATCGTCGCCGAGCGCATCGTCGCCGAGCTGGAGACGGCGCGGCGCAGCAACACGATCATCGCAAGCCCGCTGATCGAACGCCGCAACCGGCGCGCCGCCTCGCTGGCCAAATGGCCGGACTGAGCGTCGGTCGCATCGACGTTTACCGCGCGTCTCTATTCTGCTATTGAGCATCATAATACATAATAAGAGAATGAGAGGGATTATGAAACGCCTGTTCGGATGCCTGCTCGCCTGCAGCCTGCTCACCGCCCCGTCCCTCGCCTTCGCTCAAGAGGCGGGCGGCATCGCCACGGTCGCGACCGTCGGCGAGCCGCCGACCCTGGACCCGATGGTCTCGACCGCCGACCTCGTCGGGACGATCACCCAGCATGTCTTCGAGACGCTCTATACCTTCGACAAGAGCTGGAAGGTGACGCCGCTGCTCGCAGACGCGATGCCGACGATCAGCGCGGACGGGAAGCGCTACACCATCGCGCTCAGGCCCGGCGTGAAGTTCCATGATGGCTCCGATCTCACCGCCGAGGACGCCGTCGCCTCGCTGAAGCGCTGGATGAAGCTCGCCTCGCGCGGCAAGCAGGCCGCGGGCTTCATCGAGAGCGTCGAGGCGTCCGGCCCGAGTTCGCTCACGATCGCGCTGAAGGAGCCTTACGCGCCGCTGATGTCGCTGCTGGCCTTCAACAACTCCGCCGCGATCATCATTCCGGCAAAGAAGCAGGACGAGCCGATGAAGGAATTCATCGGCACCGGCCCCTATATGCTGAAGGAGCGCAAAGCCGACCAGTATATCCAGCTCGTCCGCTTCGCCGGCTACAAGCCGCGCGACGGCGCAGCCGACGGCTATGGCGGAGCGCGGCGCCCGCTGCTCGACGAAGTCCGCTTCGTGCCGGTGCCGGACGCCAATACCCGCGTCGAGGCTTCCGTCTCCGGCCAGTATTCCTATGTCGACGCAATTCCGGTGGAATCCTTCAACCGGCTGAAGGGCGCGTCCTCCCAGCCTGTGGTGCTGAAGCCCTTCGGCTACCCGGTCTTCGTCTTCAATACCGCTGAGGGCGCGGCCAAGAATCTCGGCGTCCGCAAGGCGATCCGCACGGCGCTGAGCATGGAGGACATGCTGGCGGCGGCCTTCGGAACCAAGGAGTTCTACGCGCTCGACGGCAATATCTATCCGCCCGGCTATGTCTGGAACACGGATGCCGGCGTCGCCGGGAACTACAATCTCGGTGATGCCGACAAGGCGAAGGCCGCGGCCAAGGCGGCCGGCTACAAGGGCGAGCCGATCCGCATCCTGACCAGCCGGCAATACGAGTTCCACTACAAGATGGCGCAGGTCGCCGCCGAGTACCTGAAAGCTGCCGGCTTCGCCGTCGACCTGCAGGTCGTCGACTGGGCGACGCTGACCCAGCGGCGCACGGACAAGGCGCTCTGGGACATCTACATCACCCATAGCCCCTTCCTGCCGGAGCCGGCGCTGATCGGCTCACTTTCGACCAGCTCGCCCGGCTGGTGGGATACGCCGGCCCGCAAGGCCGCCGTCGACGCCTTCACCTTGGAGGCCGACCCGGCCAAGCGCGCCGCGCTCTGGGCCAATGTGCAGAAAACGATCTATGACGAGGTACCCTTCATCAAGATCGGCGACTTCAACGCGCTCTCGGCGAAATCCGCCAAGCTCGACGGCGTCGTGCCAGCGCCCTGGCCGTATTTCTGGAACGTCACCCTCAAGAAGTGATCCTTCCTCGCCATCCGGCCGCGTGACCGCCGCCGGATGGCAGGCAACGGGACGGTCGCGCCATGGTCGGCTACATCCTTCAACGTCTCTCGGGCATGATCGCGGTCATGTTGCTCGTCGTCACGATCGTCTTCGTGATCGTGCGCGTGACGCCGGGCGACCCCGCCGCGGTAATGCTCGGCCCCGAGGCGACGGCGCATGACGTCGCGGAGCTGCGCACGCGGCTGGGCCTCGATCGCTCGATCCTGTCGCAATACGTGATCTATGTCGGGCAATTGCTGCGCGGCGATCTCGGCCAGTCGATCTTCCTGAACATGCCGGTGACCTCGGCGCTGATGGAGCGGGCGGAGCCGACCTTCTTCCTGACGCTACTGTCGCTGGCGATCGCAAGCGTCATCGCGCTGCCGGTCGGCATCTATGCCGCCTATCGGCGCGGTTCCTTCCTCGACCAGGCCGCGACGACGCTCGCCATGCTCGGCGCCAGCATCCCCGGCTTCTGGCTCGGCCTCATCCTGATGCAGATCTTCGCGGTGCGCCTCGGGATCCTCCCGGTCTCCGGCTATGGCGGACCCGATACCAGCCTGATCGAGCGCATCAGGCATCTGATCCTGCCTGCGGTCGCACTCGGGCTCGTCTCCTCGGCGCTGATCATGCGCTTCACCCGCGCCTCGATGCTCGACGTGCTCGGCGACGACTATATCCGCACCGCCCGCGCCAAGGGGCTGGGCGAGCAGAAGGTCGTCCTCACCCATGCGCTGAAGAACGCGCTGATCCCGATCCTGACCGTGCTCGGCCTGACCGCAGCCGTGCTGATCTCCGGCGCGGTGGTGACCGAGACCGTGTTCGGCCTGCCCGGCGTCGGCAATCTCGTGGTCTCGGCCGTGCTCAGGCGCGACTACCCGGTCATCCAGGGCGCGCTGCTCGTCATCGCCGGCCTCTACGTGCTGATCAATTTCGCGATCGACATGCTCTATCTGCTGGTCGATCCGAGGGTGCGCTACTGATGACCGATCTCGCCCCCGACGCGCCGGCCCCCAACCGCGGCCGGACCTTCCTGAGCCACCTGCTGAAGCGCCGCATGGTGGCGATCGGCATCGCGATCCTGATCGTCTTCGTGCTGCTGGCGGCCTTCGCACCGCTGCTCGCGCCCTATGCGCCGGGCAAGCTCTCGATCGTCAACCGGCTGAAGCCTCCCTCCGCGACCTACTGGTTCGGCACGGACGAGTTCGGCCGCGATGTCTTCTCGCGCATGCTCTATGCGGGCCGGCTGTCGCTCTCGGTCGGCGCTGCCGTCGTCGTGCTGTCCTCGCTGATCGGCGTGACGCTCGGCCTGCTCGCCGGGTTCTTCAAGCGGCTGGACACGCCGATCGCGCGCCTGATCGACGCGATGATGGCCTTCCCCGATATCCTGCTCGCGATTGCGCTGGTCGCGGCGCTCGGCCCCTCGCTGACGACGGTGATCATCGCGCTCTCGATCGTCTATGCGCCAAGGCTCGCGCGCATCGTGCGCGCCGCGACGCTCGTGATCCGCGAATTGCCCTATGTCGAGGCGGCGCGCGCCTTCGGCAACCCGACCTACCGGATCATGGTCCGGCATGTCCTGCCCAACATCGTCTCGCCAATCACGGTGCAGGCCACCTTCATCTTCGCCAGCGCCATGCTGGCGGAAGCTGGCCTCTCTTTCCTCGGGCTCGGCGTCAGCCCGGATATCCCGACCTGGGGCACGATGATCTCGTCCGGCCGGCAATATATCGGGCAGGCCGACTGGATGACCTATTTCCCGGGGCTGGCCATCGTGCTCGCCGTTCTCTCCCTGCAGATGGTGGGCGACGGCCTGCGCGACCTGCTCGATCCGCGCCTGCGGAAGGATCTCTGACATGACCACCGCGACGCGGCAGCCCCTCCTTATCGCCAATGTGAAGCCGGTCGCCTTCGGGCCGGCGATCCCCACGACGGCCACCGACATCCTGGTTGGCGGCGACGGCAAGATCGCGGCGATCGGCGCAGACCTGGCAGCCCCGGCCGATGTGGAGCGCGTCGACGGCAAGGGCGCCTTCGTCTCGCCGGGCTGGATCGACCTGCACGTCCATGTCTGGCATGGCGGCACCGACATTTCGTTGAGGCCCAGCGATTGCGGCGCCGAGCGCGGCGTCACCACCATGGTCGATGCAGGCTCGGCCGGCGAAGCCACTTTCCACGGCTTCCGCGAATATGTCATCGAGCCGGCGCGCGAGCGGATCAAGGCCTTCCTCAATCTCGGCTCGATCGGGCTCGTCGCCTGCAACCGCGTGCCGGAACTCCGCGATATCAAGGATATCGACCTCGACCGCATCATCGAATGCTATGCCGAAAACAGCGAGCATATCGTCGGCCTCAAGGTGCGCGCGAGCCATGTCATCACCGGCTCCTGGGGCGTGACGCCAGTCAAGCTCGGCAAGAAGATCGCCAAGATCCTGAAGCTGCCGATGATGGTCCATGTCGGCGAGCCGCCTGCCCTCTATGACGAGGTGCTGGAGATCCTGGGGCCGGGCGACGTCGTCACCCATTGCTTCAACGGCAAGGCGGGATCGAGCATCCTGGAGGACGAGGACCTGTTCAAGCTGGCCGAGCGTTGCGCGGCGGAGGGCGTGCGCCTCGATATCGGCCATGGCGGGGCCTCTTTCTCCTTCAAGGTAGCGGAGGCCGCGATCCAGCGCGGGCTGATGCCGTTCTCGATCTCGACCGACCTGCATAACCGCTGCATGAACTTCCCGGTCTGGGACCTCGCCACGACCATGTCGAAGCTGCTCTGCGTCGGCATGCCCTTCGACGCCATCATCCAGGCGGTGACCCATGCCCCGGCCTCGGTGATCAAGCTCGATATGACGGATAGGCTGACCGTGGGCCAGCGCGCCGATTTCACGATCTTCGACGTCGTCGACAGCGATCTCGAAGCGACCGATTCCAATGGCGATGTCTCGCGATTGACCCGGCTGTTCGAGCCGCGTCATGCCGTGATCGGCGCCGAGGCGATCGCCTCCAGCCGCTATGTGCCGCGTCCGCGCCGGCTCGTCCGGCACAGCCACGGCCTGTCCTGGCGTTGACTTGGCGAGCCAGAGGTATGAAAGCGCAGCTATGAGCAAGGCACCGACGACGCAGGATGGCGAAGCCGCACCGGAACCGACCGGGCAGCGGCGCTCGCGCGTCAGCGGCATCGACCGCGCCGTGCAGATCCTCGACCATCTCCAGCAGGAGGGCCGGGCCCAGACCGCCTATGAGGTCGCCCGCGCCATCGGCGCGCCGCTCTCGACGGTCTACGCCATCGTCGAGGACCTGCTGGACAAGAGCCTGCTGGCACGCTCAGGCGATGGCGGCGTCTGGCTGGGACCGCGGCTCTATCATTATGGCCTCGCCTATGCCCGCGACCTCCAGGTCATCAATGTCGCGACGCATGAGATGCATGTGCTGGCGCGCGAGGTCGGCGAGACCGTGCAGATCTGCGGCCGCGACGGCGGGATGATGGTGGTCGAGGCGATGGCCGAGGGGCCAGGCCATTTCGTCATCACATCGCGCGTCGGCACGCGCGTGCCGCTGAACTGGACGGCCTCCGGCCGTTTGCTGGTCGCCGGGCTGGATGAGACCGAGCGGACCGCCCTGTTCCGCAAGAGCGCCAAGGCCTCGCCGACCGGGCGCGCCGTCACCGATCCCGCCACCCTGCTCACCCAGTCGCGCGATGCGCTCGCGGCAGGCCTGTCGATCCAGGCCGGGGAGTCCGACTATGCGGTCGCCTGCATCGCCGCGCCGGTGCTGGACGAAGCCGGCGCCTGCCCGATCACGGTCTCGATCGTGCTGCCCGAGTTCCGGGTGAACGAGGAGCATGCGAATTTCGTCGAGGCGGTAAAGGCTGCGGCCCGGCGCATCGAGGAGAAGCTCGGCTGGCGCATGGGCTCCTTCGCCGCCGGACGCAAGTTCGGCTGAAGCGCGCCTTTAGGCCCTAGACCTGGATCAGGCGCTGGACCTGGGCGCCGTCAAGCTCGCTCATCGGGCCGGAGAGCACGACCTCGCCACGATCCATCACGAACATCGTGTCGGCGAGATCGCGGGCGAAGTCGAAATATTGCTCGACCAGCACGATCGCCATGCCGCCTTTCTGACGCAGGTAGTCGATGGCGCGGCCGATATCCTTGATGATCGAGGGCTGGATACCCTCGGTCGGCTCGTCCAGCACCAGCAGCCTGGGTCGGGTGACCAGCGCCCGCGCGATCGCGAGTTGCTGCTGCTGGCCACCCGAGAGGTCTCCGCCGCGCCGGCCCAGCATGGTCTTCAGCACGGGGAAGAGGTCGAAGAGTTCATCCGGGACGAAGCGCTCCTTGCGCTTCAACGGCGCGAAGCCGGTCTCCAGATTCTCCTTCACCGTCAGCAGCGGGAAGATCTCCCGCCCCTGCGGCACATAGGCGATGCCGGCCCGCGCGCGAGCCTCGCTGCGCAGCGCCGAGATATCCTCTCCATCGAGGCGGATATGGCCGCCGGAAATCGGCTGGTGCCCGACGATAGCGCGCATCAGCGAGGTCTTGCCGACGCCGTTGCGGCCCATCACGCAAGTGACCTTGCCGGTTTCTGCGGTGACGGAGACACGGCGCAGCGCCTGGGCGGCGCCGTAATGCAGGTTGATGGCGTCGACGGTCAGCATGGGATCAAGCCCTGTATGGTTTCGCACGGAAACACGCCGTCATCCCGGACAAGCCGCGAAGCGGTGCCGATCCGGGATCCATCGAAGAGCGCCGGAGTCCTACGATGGATCCCGGATCTCCGCTTCGCTGCGTCCGGGATGACGGCGTGGGTGGAAAACCGGGCCGTGGCAAATGACCAAGCCATTCTCACCGCCCCAGATAGACTTCGACGACACGCTCGTTGGCGCTGACATGATCGAGCGGGCCTTCTGCCAGCACCGAACCCTCATGCAGCACCGTGACCTTCACGCCGAGTTCGCGAATGAAGCCCATGTCGTGCTCGACCACGATGACGGAATGATCCCTGGCGATCTCCTTGAGCAGCACCGCGGTCTGTGCCGTTTCGCCGTCGGTCATGCCGGCGGCGGGCTCGTCGACGAGCAGGAGCTTGGGGTCCTGCGCCAGCAGCATGCCGATCTCCAGCCACTGCTTCTGGCCGTGCGAGAGCGAGCCCGCGAGCCGGTCGCGCCTGTCAGCGAGGCGGATGATGCCGAGGATGTCGTCGATGCGCTTCTGCTGCGGGCTTTCAGTCTTCCAGAACAGCGTCTTGCCGACGCTGCGCTTCGACTTCAGCGCCAACAGAATGTTGTCCTCGATCGTGTGGCTGTCGAAGACGGTCGGCTTCTGGAACTTGCGGCCGATGCCGAGATTGGCGATGGCCGCCTCGTCGAGCTTGGTCAGGTCGACCGTGCCGCCGAACATGACGGTGCCGACATCGGGCTTGGTCTTGCCGGTGATGATGTCCATCATCGTGGTCTTGCCGGCGCCGTTGGGACCGATGATGGCGCGCATCTCTCCCGGTTCGATGGTCAGAGATAGTCCGCGGATGGCCTTGAAGCCGTCGAAGGAGACGCTGACGCCGTCGAGATAGAGCAGCGAGGAGGTGAGAGCGCCGGGCACGGGAGCGTTCACCGCCGTCACTCCGCCGGTGCCGGCTCGGCGGCCGGTGTGCTATCGGGCTTGCGACGACGCGCCCAGATCGCCTCGGCCGTGCCGAGGATGCCCTTGGGCAGGAAGAGCGTGACGACGACGAAGAGCCCGCCGAGCGCGAAGAGCCAGTACGGCGCCATGAAGCCGGAGGTGAACAGCGTCTTGGCCCAGTTGACCACGACGGCGCCCAAGGCCGCGCCGACCAGCGTGCCGCGCCCGCCGACAGCGACCCAGATCACCGTCTCGATCGAATTGGCCGGGGCGAATTCGCTGGGGTTGATGATGCCGACCTGCGGGACGTAGAGCGCGCCCGCCACGCCGGCCATGCAGGCCGAGACGGTGAAGACGAAGAGCTTGAAGCGATCGACCCGGTAGCCGAGGAAGCGCGTGCGGGACTCGGCGTCGCGGATCGCGGTGACGACCTTGCCGAGCTTCGAGACGACGATGCCGCGTGCGATCAGGAAGCCGGCCGCCAGCATGATGCAGGTCAAGGAAAACAGAGCAGCACGAGTCGCTTGCGCCTGGATGTTGAAGCCGAGGATGTCCTTGAAATCGGTCAGGCCGTTATTGCCGCCGAAGCCCATGTCGTTGCGGAAGAAGGCGAGCAGCAGCGCATAGGTCAGCGCCTGCGTGATGATCGAGAGATAGACGCCGGTGACTCTGCTGCGGAAGGCGAACCAGCCGAAGACGAAGGCGAGCAGGCCCGGCACGGCCAGCACCATCAGCATGGCGAAGGGAAAGGAGGAGAAGCCCCACCAGTACCAGGGCAATTCCTGCCAGTTCAGGAAGACCATGAAGTCCGGCAGGATCGGGTTGCCGTAGACCCCACGCGAGCCGATCTGGCGCATCAGATACATGCCCATCGCGTAGCCGCCGAGCGCGAAGAAGGCGCCGTGGCCGAGGCTCAATATGCCGCAATAGCCCCAGACGAGATCGAGCGAGACCGCCAGCAGCGCGTAGCAGAGATACTTGCCCCAGAGCGATAGGGTCGAGGTCGGGACATGGAAGGGCGAGGATGCCGGCAGCAGCAGGTTCGAGAGCGGAACCAGCACGGCCGAGCCCAGCAGGATCGCGAGGAAGATGCCGCCGCGCTTGTCCATGTTCTGGAGGAGGAAGCGGGTGATCATGCTTCCACCGCCCTGCCCTTGAGCGCGAACAGACCGCGCGGGCGCTTCTGGATGAAGAGGATGATGCAGACGAGCAGCGCGATCTTGCCGAGCACCGCACCTGCATAGGGTTCGAGCAGCTTGTTGGCGACGCCGAGCGTCATGGCGCCGACCACCGTGCCCCACAAATTGCCGACGCCGCCGAAGACCACGACCATGAAGCTATCGATGATGTAGCTCTGGCCGAGATTGGGGCTGACATTGTCGATCTGCGAGAGCGCGACGCCTGCCAACCCCGCGACGCCCGAGCCCAACCCGAAGGTCAGCGCGTCGATGCGGCCGGTGCGGATGCCCATGGCCGAGGCCATGCGACGGTTCTGGGTGACGGCGCGCATCTGCAGGCCCATCGGCGTCAGCTTCAGGATGGCGAGCAGCGCGGCAAAGACCAGCGCCGCAAAGACGATGATCCAGAGTCGGTTATAGGTGATTGCTAAACCACCGAGTTCAAAGGCGCCCGACATGAAGGAGGGCGCACCGACCTCGCGATTGGTCGGGCCGAAGGCGGTGCGCACCGCCTGCTGCAGGATCAGGCTGATGCCCCAGGTCGCGAGCAGCGTCTCCAGCGGGCGGCCATAGAGAAAGCGGATGACGCCGCGCTCGATCGCGATGCCGACAGCACCGGCGACGACGAAGGCAGCCGGCAGGGCGATGGCCAGCGACCAGTCGAACAGCCAGGGCGCATGGTTACGGATCAGCTCCTGCACCACGAAGGTTGTATAGGCGCCGAGCATCACCATCTCGCCATGGGCCATGTTGATGACGCCCATGACGCCGAAGGTGATGGCGAGGCCGATGGCGGCGAGCAGCAAGACCGAGCCGAGCGAGAGCCCGTACCAGAGGTTCTGCGCGGCGGCCCAGAGCTTCAAACGGCCTTCGATGGTGGCGATCGCCTTGGCCTGCGCGTCCTTGAGAGCCGGCGTCGCGTCGCCCGGCAGCGCGCGCAAAGTCGCCAACGCATCCTGATCAGCCCGCTCGCGCAGAACCTCGATCGCCGCGAACCGGTCCAGCGGCTGCGTGTCGGGCTTGGCGATCAGGATCGCGGCCTGGGCCTGGCGCAGGGCCGCGAGCGCGCGGGGATTGGTTTCCTTGCCGATCGCGGCCTCGACGATCGGCAGCAGGCCGGCATCGCGCGACTTGAACACGGCCTCGGCCGCAGCCGTGCGCTTCGCCGGATCGGGATTGAGCAGGCCGAGGCCGCCAAGCGCGGCCTGGACCGCGCGGCGTACGGCGTTGTTGAGACGAACGGGCTTCATATCGACTGGCGCGGCGGGCAGCGCCTGCCCAGTGCGGGCATCGACGAAACCGCCGGCCGCGGTCTTCACGGCGACACCGCCCGGGCCTGCCAGCAAGCGACCGTCATTCAACGCCTCGACGATCAGCGCCGCATTCGGATGAGCGCTCGAAACGAGAATTTCGATCGCTCGAGAGGTGTCGGAATAGCTGTCTGCTGCCAGCCGCGTGAAGGCTTCGTCGGCGGTCTGCGCGATCGACGCGACCGAGGCCGCGACCAACGCGACGAGGATGACGAGCGCATGCTTCAGGCGGTGGAAAAGGGACATCAAGGTCAGCTTCCAATTCCAGTCATCCCGGGCGCCCGCAGGGCGATCCGGAATCCATGCCTGAACCTTTTCCGGAAAGGCTCAGGCATGGATCCCGGCTCTGCGCTTCGCTCCGGCCGGGATGACGGAGCGAAATGACGGATCAGACGAGAATGAAAGGCGGCCGGGATTTTTCCCGTGCCGCCCTTCCCCCTCATGACCTCAGGCGGCGCCGCACTTGCCGGTCTTGACGTTGAAATTGCCGCATTTCTTCTCGACCCAGTCGCCGACGAGGTCCTTGGAGCCGTCGAGCTCCTTCGACCATGCGTCGCCGGCAACGAGACCAGAGGTCTTCCAGACCACGTCGAACTGGCCGTCGTCCTTGATCTCGCCGATGAAGACCGGCTTGGTGATGTGGTGGTTCGGGAGCATCTTCGAGATGCCACCGGTCAGGTTCGGCGCCTCGATGCCGGGCAGCGCGTCGATGACCTTGTCCGGATCGACGGTCCCGGCCTTCTGAACCGCCTTCACCCACATGGCGAAGCCGACGACATGGGCTTCCATCGGGTCGTTGGTGACGCGCTTCGGGTTCTTGGTGAAGGCCTGCCACTGCTTGATGAAGGCCTCGTTCTCCGGGGTCTTGATCGACTGGAAGTAGTTCCAGGCGGCGAGATGGCCGACGAGCGGCTTGGTGTCGATGCCGGCAAGCTCCTCCTCGCCGACCGAGAAGGCCACGACCGGGATGTCGGTCGCCTTGATGCCCTGGTTGCCCAGCTCCTTGTAGAACGGCACGTTGGCGTCGCCGTTGATGGTCGAGACCACGGCGGTCTTCTTGCCGGCCGAGCCGAACTTCTTGATGTCGGAGACGATGGTCTGCCAGTCGGAATGGCCGAAGGGCGTGTAGTTGATCATGATGTCCTCGGGCTTCACACCCTTGGACTTGAGATAGGCCTCGAGGATCTTGTTGGTCGTGCGCGGGTAAACGTAGTCGGTGCCGGCCAGCACCCAGCGCTCGACCTTCTCCTCCTTGGCGAGATAGTCGACGGCCGGAATGGCCTGCTGGTTCGGCGCGGCGCCGGTGTAGAAGACGTTGCGCTCGCTCTCCTCGCCCTCGTACTGGACGGGGTAGAACAGGATGTTGTTGAGCTCCTTGAAGACCGGCAGCACCGACTTGCGCGAGACCGAGGTCCAGCAGCCGAAGGTGGCTGCGACCTTGTCCTTGGTGATCAGCTCGCGCGCCTTCTCGGCAAAGAGCGGCCAGTTCGAGGCGGGATCGACGACGACGGCTTCGAGTTTCTTGCCAAGCAGGCCGCCCTTCTTGTTCTGCTCCTCGATGAGCATGAGCATGACGTCCTTCAGTGTCGTCTCGGAGATCGCCATCGTTCCCGAGAGCGAGTGAAGGATGCCGACCTTGATGGTGTCCTGCTGCGCTGCCGCCGGCAGGTAGGACGATCCAACGAAAGCGGCACCGGCCAGAGCGGTGCCGAGAAATTCGCGACGGTTGCTGTTCACGGCCATCTCCCGAAGGAATGTTGTTGACGGCGCCCCCTCGACGCCGACGGGCCGTACGGCCCATGAACATTTCAACGCAAGCGATGTGCCAACAGCCTCCGAGCAATATTTTGCCGATCAGAGGGACGATTTTCGTGCAATTTGCCGCCTACGCGGCCTGATCCGGAAAACAACAGCGTGAGTGGATGCCCATCCAGAACATGATGATTTTTTAGACTCGAAAGCTTACCCAGCGGAAATTGGCGAAAAATTCAGCATAATCATCCATGCCTCGCCCCGGCCGATGGAAGCCGGAAATGCGCGGCCAACGGCACAAGCCTGTTGCTCGCACCGTCGGCTGCCAGCGAGCGCCCGCTTGCCTGACTTTCAGGAACGGGCGAGGGCCGCCTCGACGCTCGCCGCCATTGCCAGCAGCGGGCGGTCCGCGCCGCGCCGGCCGATCAGCATCATCCCGACCGGGAGGGCGCCGGACGGGACCGGCAGAGGCAGCGAGAGCGACGGCGTGTCGAGCAGGTTGCCGACGCGCGGATTGCGCAGCACGAGCCCGTTGGCGTGGTGGAAGCCGGCATCATCCGCGACGGAGGCGAGAAGCGGCGCGCGGATCGGCGTCGTCGGCACGAGATAGACCGTATCCTCGGTCATCGAGGCCGCGAAGGCCGCGACCGCCGCCGCGCGCCGGCGCTGCATGCGGACATAGTCGACACCCAGGATACCGGCGCCGGCCTCGATGCGCACGCGCGTCTTGGGATCGACCTCGTCGAGGCTGGCCACGCCGAGATCACGCAGGGTTGCGCCGAGCTCGATCGACGGGAAACCGCCGATCTTGTCGAGCGCTGCCAGGGCATCGAGGCTCGGGTCGAGCGAACCGTCCTCGACGCTCAGTCCCGCACGCCGCAGGCGCTCCAGCCCCGCAGCGAACGCCTCGGTGACCTCGGCTTCCATCGCGTCGAACAGGCGTCCGCGCGCGACCACGAAGCGGGCTTGCGGCCGTGGCGAAAGCGGCGACTGTGCTTCTCCGGCGAGAACGGCGTCGGTGATGGCGCAATCGGCGACGCTCAAGGCGATGGGGCCGACCGTGTCGAGCGTGCTGGAGAGGGAGAAGGCGCCCGTCGTGGGAACGCGGCCGGCGGTCGGCTTGAACCCGACCGCACCGGTCAGGGCCGAGGGAATGCGGATGGAGCCGCCGGTATCGCTGCCGATCGCGATCTCGGCCATGCCGTCAACCACCGAAATAACGGCGCCGGAGGACGAGCCGCCTGGCGCCCGGCGGCGATCATGCGGGTTGCCGGCGACCGGATCATGCGCGTTGGTGCCAAGCGCCGAGAAGGCGAATTCCGTCATCTGCGTCTTGCCGATGATGACGGCGCCGGCAGCGCGCAGGCGCTGGACGACCGGGGCATCGGCCGCGGCCGGCGGCTGGGGGCGCAGCACGGCCGCGCCGGCGCGCGTGGTCTCGCCGGCCACATCGAACAGGTCCTTGATCGAGACGATGCGCCCGTCCAGCGGCCCCAGCGCCTTCCCGGCCGCGATCCGGGCATCGGACGCCTCGGCCTCGCTGCGAGCCGACGCTTCATACAGGGTCGTGAAAACCTTCCCGCCTTCGAGCTTGGGATCGCGGATCCGGGCGAAGGCCTGGTCGAGGCGCTCGACAGCGGACGGGCGGGGAGTTGCGGTCATCGGAGCACCTTTCTGACGCCACGGAATCAATCGCGGCGAATGGCGGGGACCATAGCCCGAGTGCTGCGCTCCGGGACAGCTTGCCAACGCGTCAGCGAGCTCTCCATTCCCGCCGTGTTCGTCGAGAGCGGAAAACGCCGGGGCGGCATGCTGCCGGCTCGCCTCGGTCGGCGGCGCGTTATCGGACCAGCGCAGCCTCGACCTCGGCGGCTCTGGGAAGATCGGCGCCCCGGCGCGTCACCGTGATCGACGCGGCCGCAACGGCATAGGCCAGCAGTTCGGCAAGGGCTTCCAGATCGAGCGCCGCGATCGCTTCCGGGCTGAGGCGGCCGGTACGCTCGAGGCGAGCAAGCAGCGCGGCATGGAAGGTGTCGCCGGCGCCGACCGTGTCCGCCACCGTGACCCTGTGGCCCGAAACGGAAACGGTGCCCGCGGCGGAATAGGCCGTGGCCCCTTGCCCGCCCTGCGTGACGACGACCAGCCGCGCGCCCAACTCCAGCCAATAGGACGCGGCTTCGGCCATGGTGAGCCGACCGTCCCAGGCGATCCGGATATCCTCGTCGCTGGCCTTGATGATCGTCGCCGCGCGATAGAAGCGCTCGGCGGCCCGGTGCCAACCTGACATGTTGCCGAGCGCCGTCGGGCGCAGATTGGGGTCGACGCTGATGACGCGCCGGCCGCGCTCCCGCTCGGCCAGCGCCGCAAAAGCCGAGCCGACCGGCTCCACCGCCATCGTATAGGAGCCGAAGGTCAGAGCCCGGATCGCATCCGGCAACACCGGCGGCAGGTCGGCGAGGCAGAGCGAGCGGTCGGCCGCGCCCTCGCCATGGAAGGCATAGCTGGGATGGCCGTCCGGATCGGTTGCGACGACGGAGATGGTGGTGAGCCGCTCCGTCCGGACGAGATAGCGGCCGTCGACCCCTTCCCGCGACAGCAAGCCCGCGAGCAGGTTCCCGAAGCCGTCGCGCGACACGCCTCCAAGGAAAGCCGTCTCGACACCCAGCCGGGCCAGGCCGATCGCGACGTTGAAAGGCGAGCCGCCGGCCACGATCCGCGCCGGAATCTCGCCGCCCTCGCCGGCCCCGGCAAACAGGTCGACCAGGGCTTCACCACAGACCAGAATCACGACAACCGACCTTCGACAGCCTTCAGGACGGACCATTCAACAGCAGGCGACAAGCATCAGGAAGCAGCATCGCACGGCAGTGTGCCGCGTCATGGCCGCACCTTCCACGTCTCGGAGGCGCTGCAATACGGGATCGTCAGCGTGAACGAGGGGTTGGTCACCACCAAGGTCGCCCCCTTCGGCGGCGTCAAGGAATCCGGCCTCAGCGGAATTGGCGCCGCGGCGCGTTGGGGCATCGGCCCGAAAAGCGGAACGCGGTTTTCGGGCAAGCCGATGCAAGACCAAAGAACGGGAGCTTCGGGTAGCGAAGCATCCGGAATGACAGCGATCTCGTCCGTCAGGGGTTGATCGTGAACGAATAGGTCGCGCCCACGCCGACCGTGACCTGATCGCGCTGGCCGACCGTCTGCACCAGCGGCGAACGGGCCGCCTCGTCGATCAGGCGGTCATAGCGGGCGAACAGCGTGGTCGCCCAAGCTTCCGACCAGGTATATTGCAGCGCTCCCGCGACGCCGACGCTCTTGGCACCAGCGGAGGGGCGATAAGGCGCCAGGAAGCCGTTGGCCAGCGACTCCTCGCGGGTCACCCCGAAATTGCGACGCATATAGGAGGCGCTACCGAGCGCGAGCCTCGGGCCGCCGGACAGCGTGAAGCGGCCGATCTTCTCAACCCAATCGGCCGAGAAATCCGCCACCATGCCGTGATGGCCATGGAAGCCCTGGCGTATCTCGACACGCGTGCGCAGGCGATCGAGGATCGGCCAGAACTCGGCGAAGGCGCCCCCCTCGACCGTCCAGGGCACGTCCCGCATGCCGAAAAGCCGGTTGTCCGAAGAAGCGTAGCGCCCCGCCCGCCAGTTTGCAGCCAGGCCGAAGCTGAAGCGATCGCTCTCGTACAGTGCATAGTCGAAGCTGTCGTCCGGCGCGCTGAAGCCTTCGGCCTCGCCGACGCGGCGCCAGCTGATCGAGGGCATGAAGGACGGGCCGGCCCCATTGGCCCCGTCATATTTGGGGCCGACCTGCAGCGAACCGCCGACAGAGATGATCCAGCCCTTCGCCGGAGTCGGGTCCGTGAGTGCCGGCGTGGGCTCCTCGGCGCCGGCTGCCGTGACCGACAGCAGGACAAGCCCGCCGACCCATCCAAAGCGATGACGCAATGCTCGTTCCCCACGCGCCCGACCGGCGCCCGATGCCCTGATGACCGATGCTTGCGACATGATTGTTGCAGGCGCCTTAATCCGCGACCGTCCGGTTCAACCGGATATCGAGTTTCTTGATGCGGTGCCAGAGGCTCCGCTCCGCGATACCCAGCATCCGCGCGGCCTTGACCTGAACGCCGTCGCTGCGGCGCAGGGCTTCGAGGATGAACTCGCGTTCGATCCGTTCGAGCTCGGCGTCGAGATCCTGCGGCAGGCCATCGCGGCCCGCACGACGCTGCCCTTCGAACAGGTCTCTCGGCAAATCCTGAACGTCGATCACGGCGGTCTTGGCCACGATCAGCGCGCGCTCGATGCAATTATGCAACTCGCGGATATTGCCCGGCCAGGCATGGCCCGCCATGGCGGTCAGCGCCGCCGGGGAAAAGCCCGAGACGCGCTTTCCGACGGATTCGGAAAGCGCCGAGAGGAAATGCGCGGCGAGCAGCGGAATATCCTCGGAGCGCTCGCGCAGGGCCGGCAGGCGGATCGGGAAGACATTCAGCCGATAGAACAGGTCCTCGCGGAAATTCCCCTGCTCGACCGCCTGCCGGATATCCTTATGGGTCGCCGCGACGAGCCGGACATCGACGGCCTGGCTACGATTGGCGCCCACCGGCTCGAAGCTGCGCTCCTGCACGACGCGCAGGAGCTTCGCCTGGATGGCGAGCGGCATGTCGCCGATCTCGTCGAGGAAGAGCGTGCCGCCATCGGCCGCCGCGAAACGGCCGATACGGCTGGAAACGGCGCCGGTGAAGGCGCCCTTGACGTGGCCGAAGAGCTCGCTCTCCAGCAAGGTCTCGGGGATCGCGGCGCAATTGACCGCGATGAAGGGCTTTGTCCGCCGCGGGCTGTTGAAGTGGATCGCGCGGGCGACGAGCTCCTTGCCCGTCCCGCTCTCGCCGTTGAGCATCACCGTCGCCCGCGTTTCGCAGACCTCGGTGACCTGCTCGATCACACGGCGGAAGGAGGCGCTGTTGCCGACCAGCGTATCGAAGCTGTGGCGCCCCTCCAGCTCGTTGCGCAGGCGCTCGTTGTCGCGGACCACATCGGCCAGACGCAGCGCCCGCCGGATTGTCGCCGCGACATCCTCGATCTCGAAGGGTTTGGCGATGTAATCGAAGGCACCTTCCTTGACGAGTTCGACCGCGTCGCGCACGGCGGCGAAGGCCGTCAGGACGATGACCGGCATGTCGGGCCAGCGGCTGCGCGCTTCCCGCAGGAGCCCGCGCCCGTCCATCACCGGCATGCGCAGATCGGTGAGCAGGAGATCGAAACGCGACTGCTCCAGCGCGAGCAGCGCGGCCTTCGCACTCGTCACCGCGGTCGCGCCATAGCCGAGATCCTCCAGCGCGGCCGCAAGCACGTCGCCCAGGCGTTCCTCGTCATCGACCACCAGGATGGAATGGCTCAAGGCGTCCCTCCCGCTCCGGCGCGCGGCAGCGCGAGGACAAAGACCGCTCCCTGCCCCTCCTCGCCTTCGCAGCTCGCCGTTCCGCCATGCGCGACCGCCACACCCTGCACCTTCGCCAGCCCCAACCCTGTCCCCTTGACCTTGGTGGTGAAGAACGGATTGAAGATTTCCGTGCGGATCGCCTTCGGGACGCCCGGCCCTTCGTCGCTGATCGCCAGCGATACGTTCTTCGCGTCGGCGGCCAGGTTCGCGAAGATCGTGCCACCGGCAGGCATGGCATCCATCGCGTTCAGGACCAAATTGAGGCAGGCCTGATGGAGCTGGTCGGCGTCCCCCAGAATCTCGGCGCCGCCGCTCCCGTCCTCGACGCGCAGGACGATGTTGCGCCGTGCCAGCTCCGGCTCGGCAATGGCCGCGACCCTGTCGATGACATTGCGCAATGGAAAGCAGCTCTGGACCAGGGGACGCGGCTGGGCGAAGTCGAGGAACTCGCGCATCAGCGTCTCGATGCGACGGACCTCGTCGATGACGTAGCCGAGCATCTTCGCTTCGGTCTCGCCAAGCTTGGCGCGGTTGCGCACCACCTCGGTCGAGGTCTTGATGATGCCGAGCGGGTTGCGGACCTCATGCGCGATGACCATCGCTGCCTGGCCGAGAGCCGAGAGCCGGTCGCTGCGCCGCAGCTCCATCTCCAATTCGTGCAGTTTACCCAGCTGCTCCGCCATGCCGTTGAAGCCATTGGCAAGCTCCGCGATCTCGCGCCCGCCGCCGACGCCGACGCGCTGACCGAAATCGCCAGCGGCGATCGCCCGCACGCCGCGCGTCAGGGCGCGCAGCGGGCGCACCAGCACGTCCGACATCAGGCTGCCGACGAGGACCGCGATGAAGCAGCCGAGCAGGAAGATGCCCAGGAACAGGCGCTCGCGGCTAAGCTGCTCGAAGAAACCCGCCTCGCTGCGCAGGCCGATGAAGCTGATCGCAGCCAGCTTGCCGTCGATGCCACGGAAGCCGGCATAGACGGCCCGATAGGCGCCCGAACCGGCATCGGGATCGAAGATCTCGTCCTCGCCCGCATCGAGCCGCGCCCGGATATTATCAGGCACCGTGACCGGACGGTCGGAATGCGTCTGCACCACCGGCTGCAATTCACCGTCGAAATCGGAGAACAGGCGCACGTCGAGCGAGGTCACGACCTTGATGCCGCCGAGATAGCTGTCGTCCAGCCAGGAGCCGACGAGAAGATTGGCGGGCTGGCCGTTGATCTGCACGGATTGCACCGCGCCCGCCATGATCCAGCGCTTATCGTCCGCCGCGATCTTGAACAGCCCGAGCCCCGTCTTCTCCGGCAGGGAGCCGATCGACGCGAAGCGGCGCGAGGAAAAGATCAGCTCGCCGCCCGGCCGGTAGATCGCGATGAGGTCGTAGCCGACCGAGTTCAGCACGGCGAACTCGCGCTCGACGGTGCGCTGCCTCCTGGCGTCGTCGGCGCTGCGCTCGAGCCGATGGCCGATCACACCGGCGACGCGCTGCGCTTCCTGCGCGGCCTCGGAGACCTCAAGCGCGAAGAAGCGCGAGGTTTCCCGAAGCCAATGCCCGACATTGTCCTCGAACGTGTCCGAAATCAGCTTTGCCGCGATGAAGGCGGAAGCCAGCATGGCCGGCACACTGACCAGCATGAAGCCGATGACCAGCCGGAGCCGCAGCGACGTCATCCGCACCGCTCCACCATGTTGCGGCTGCGCTTCACGGCTGCCGTGTCCAGGTATCGTCGTCGCAGATCAGGCCGCCGAGTACGCAGCCGCGGACGAGCAGCGCATCCGGCCCCGAGAGCGCCAGCGTGGTGCGATAGGTCTTGCCGTCGGCGGGGTTGTAGCCGTTGCCGGTCAAGGTGCCGCCCGCATCCGGGGCAAAGCCGCTGAGCACCTGCATCCCGAGAAGCGAACGTGCACGCAATCCCTCGTTCGGATTGAAGCGGTCGACGCGGGGCTCCTTCAGCCAGACGATCCTGCCGCACAAGGCAGGACCGCAGCGAGCGATCGCGATTTCCGACTCGCCGTCGGAATCGCGCCAGCGGCCAACGACTTGCGCCAGCGGATCGGCATGGGCGGGGATCGCAGCCGCCAGCACTGCCATCAGGATCGCGCTGCGCAAGTTACATGCCTTCATGCCCATCCTCCGAACCGAGCAGGACGACGCCGAAGATGATCAGGGCGATGCCACCGGCGCGCAACAGGCCTATATGCTCGCCGAAGGCCCCCCAGGCGAAGAGCGGCACGGTAATATAGACCAGACCGGTCATCGGGAAGGCGCGGCTCAGCGGCATGTCGCGCAGGATCGCCATCCAGACCAGGAAGGTCCCGAGATAGCCGGTCACGGCGAACCAGACGCCGGGCAGCGTCACCGATTTTGCCAGCATCTCGAGGCCGAAATCCATGTCTCCGAGCCCCTCAGAGCCCCATTTGAAGGCGATCTGGGTCCCGGTATCCAGCCCGATGAAAGCGAGCCAGATCAGAGTCTGGCGCCAGCGGGACGGCGCTTCGGAGGGCGCGAGGGCACTCATGCGGCCTTCCTTTCAGCATGCCGGGCGAGATCATGATCGAAACGGTCGAAGCCGAGCCAGGGGCTCAGGCGACGCAGCACCCATTGCAGCGACGCGGCCCGATGGCGGACAAGGATCGTCGACGGGACGAGGCGGCTGCCGAAGCGAAGCTTCGAGGCATAGGCCGTCTGGCCGCTCTGGAACAGCCTGATGCCCCGATCGAGACAGAAGCGGATATTCGCCATCCAGCTCACCACATAGAGATTGTGCTCGCGCGCCAGCGGATAGCGCATGCCCAGGAACTTATCGATGACGCGATCGGCCTCGACCAGCAGCAGGTTGAATGCCGCGAGCTCCTCCCCGACCCAGTAGAGCGCGAAGACGGCACGCTCCCCGAGCGCGCGGGAAATCTCGGCGAAATAGCCGGGGGGCAAGAGCTCGAGATCACCATAGTCCAGGCCGCTCTGCGCGCGCGTCTCTTCATAAAGAGAGTCGACTTCACTAGACAAGGCGCTGATATCACTGCGTAACTCGATACGGATATCGCCGGCCTTCGCGAGTTTGCGCCGGACATCCTTGCGGGTCGCAGCCGAGAGCGAGGCGAGATAGGCGGCCTCGTCCGCATAGGGCAGGTCGAGCACGGCAACGGGCAGGCTCGTGATCTGCGCGAAGCCTGCCCTAGGCAGCAAGCCGGCCTCGCGATCCTCGGCGGGCGCAAGGTCCTTCCAGACCGACAGATGGGCACGCTCGACCATGACCTGGCGCTGAAGCGCCTCGGCCAGGCAAGCGAAGGCGGCGGCGCGGCCCGCCGCGTCGAGACTGGCCGCGAAGCCGAGATGGCAGCGCTCGGCATAAGGCGAGCCGACGCAGAGCGCCTTCAGCGTGACGAGCCCCGGCAGATGGCGGAACAACGCATCGCCGAGGCTTCGCATACGGCCCTGGAGCGGTGTATCGAGCCGGTAGTTCAAGCGGAAGAACGGGGCGACGGCAACGATCTCGCCCTCCGCTTCCACCACGATCGCCGCCATGCGCAAGCCGATGCCGGACACCGAAGCCGCCGCTTCGCAGGCGACGTAATAGGCATGGCACTCGGCCTCCCCCGGCAAGCAGGCATCCCACGCCGCAGCGTCCACCTCCGCTACGCTGGCCACGATCTGTGCCGAAAACGGGTTCATTCCGCAGCAACGACGCGCAGTTCGCCCGCCTTCTCGTGAGCGGCAGCCGCTTCCAGCCGCGCCGCCAGGGCAAGCGAGCGCTCGATGACGATGTCGCGCTGCTGGTCGATCGTCACGAGGTGGTAGCTGTCATCGAGGATGACCGCATCGACGAGCCCGCCGAGATGGCGCTGGATATAGAAGGCGTTGGACAGGCTCGCAATATCGTCCTCGCGCGCATGCAGCAGCAGCGCCGGGCAGCGGATCGTCGGCATCTCGCGCCGGGTCTGGGCGATCAGCTCCCACATCTGCTGCAGCGCCCCGGAGGGCGTGCCGAGCAGGCCGGCCTCGGCGCTGTTGCCGCGCGTGATCGCGGCCGTGATCACCGAGCGGGCCCGCAGGTCCTTGACCCCATAAGGTTCGCGCTCGACGAAGCTGTAGCGGCGGGCGAACGGCGTCCTGATCAGCCACTTGAGCAAGAACGAGTAGCGCGGGATCGACCAGCCGTCATACCAGAGCGTCGGCGCGTAGAGCGCGAGCCCATCGACGCCTTCAGGGCGCGCTGCAGCGACATGCATCGCCATCACCGCGCCCATCGAGAGGCCGCCGACGATGACGCGGTCGCAGATGGCCCGCATGCGGTCCAGCTCGTCGAAGACGCTCCGGGCCCAGTCGCGCCAGCCCGTCGCCAGCAATTCGGCCTCGCCGGCGCAATGCCCGGCGAGCTGGGGGCAATGCACGGCATGCCCGGCCCGGTTCAGCGCACGCGCCACCACCCGCATCTCGACCGGCGTGCCGCCGAGACCGTGGATCAGCAGAAAGCCGGTGCGGCCGCCGGCATAGCGCAGGCTGAAATCAGGCGTCGTCACGTCTCGTTCCATCAGATTGTTCGCCATCAGACCGTCCCCGCGACGATGACCACGCCGCAAGTGATGAGGCAGGCGCCGAGCCATTGCCGGGAGCCGACACGCTCCCCGAGCAGGATGGCACTCGCGAAGGTGATCGCGAGGAAATTCAGGCTGGCGACCGGGAAGGCGATCGAGAGCGGCACCTCTGCGAGGATCCGCAGCCAGATGAAGAATTCGGCGACATAGGTCGCGATGCCGGCGAGCGCCCAGCCCGAGCGTCCGAGCGCCACGGCCATCTCGCGCCAGTTGCCGCCCTCGGGCAGCTTGTCGGCACCGAGCTTGAGGCAGAGCTGGCCGACCACGTCGCAAACGATCGAGAGGATGAACCAGAGCACGATGGTCAGGGTCATGACAGCACCCGCGCAAAGCAATCGATGAGTTCAGCATTCACCCGCGCGTTGACGGCGAGGTCGTCGGCTGATGGGCGCAGCCTCGGCGGATGGTCGAAATAGGCGAGCGTCGCCCGGAACGGATCGGCGAAACGCGGCTCCGACCAGTCGCCGCAGACATCCACACCCGCGATCCGGCGCTCGCCGGCGAGGCGCTCGATGGCCGCGAGCAGATGGTCGAGCGGCAGGCTGCCCTGGTCCCAGTTGGTCAAAGCGTCAGCACGCCCGAGCACGTCCTTGTCGATGGTCAGCCAAACGGCGCGGGTCGGGATCGCCTCGACGAGTTCGTCGAGGAAGTCCGACCAATTCTCGTCCGCCAGGTTGCGCCAGTGGAGATGGCCGCCCTCCTGCCGGTAGCAGCGCGTCCGGCCGTAGCCCCCCCAGACCCGCGAAGGCGGGTGCCGCCAGGGATAGAGAACGATGCGCCCGTCGCGGACGGCGTCGAGATTGGCGAATTGCAGTTCCGGCCGGACCAGATCGTCGCTGCAGGGGCCGATGGTCACGACCTTATGGACATGCGGCAATTCCAGCGCCCGGTTGACCCAGGCGCCGCAATTGACCGTCGCCGGGAAACGCACCCAGTCGGGATGATTGTCGAAATGCACGATGGTCAAGGGCTCATCCAGAGCCGCGACGAGCCCCGCGGTCAGGTGATGGAAATCACCCGACCCGTAGAAGGTCACCGTGGTCTCCCCGCCGGCCGCGGATTGCAGCCGGGCGCCAAGATCCTGCAGCGCCGACCGGCTGGCCACGATGCGGAGGCGGCCAGCCAGGTCGGCGGCATCGATGCAGATAGCGGTGCCCGCATCGATACGTTGGCGCAGCGGCTGCTGTGCCGCCAGGCTTCCGTCGAGATCGATCACGCGCAATCGCAACGTCGCCTCGGCCTTGATCAGGCGGTTGCGACGCGGGCGAAGAGCTGGTCGAGCAGCGCCACCGCCAGGTCGATCTCGGCGTAGCTCATGGTCAGAGCCGGCGCGAGGGTGATGACGTTCTTGTAGTAACCGCCGATGTCGAGCACGAGGCCGTAGCGCTTGCCGGCGACTTCGAGATCGGCCTTCATGCCTTCGTCGCACATCAGGTCGACAAGGCGCTTGGACGGCGTATAGCTGTCATGCGGCTCGCAGATCTCGATGCGCAGCGCCATGCCGAGGCCATCGACCTCGCCGACGATCTTGTGGCGGCGCTTGAGTTCCTGCAGGCCGGCAAGGAAATGCTTGCCCTTGGCCATGACCATGGACTCGTAATCCTCCTCCTCCATCATCTTCATCGCTTCCAGCGCGACGGCGGTGCCGAGCGGGTTGGCGTTGAAGGTCGAATGGGTGGAGCCCGGCGGGAAGACGGTCGGGTTGATCAGCTCCTCCTTCGCCCAGATGCCGGAGAGTGGGTTCAAGCCGTTGGTCACGGCCTTGCCGAAGACGATCACGTCGGGCTGCACGCCGAAATGCTCGATCGACCAGAGCTTGCCCGTTCGGTAGAAGCCCATCTGGATTTCGTCGACGACGAGCAGGATGCCGTGGTCGTCGAGCACCTTCTTCAGGCCGGTGAAGAAATTCGGCGGCGGAATGACATAGCCGCCCGTGCCCTGCAGCGGCTCGACATAGAAGGCGGCGTATTCCGCCTGGCCGACTTTGGGATCCCAGACGCCGTTATATTCGCTCTCGAACAGGCGGGCGAACTGTGCAACGCAGTGCTCACCGTACTCCTCCTTGCTCATGCCCTTGGGGCCGCGGAAGTGGTAGGGGAACGGGATGAAATGCGCGCGCTCGCCGAAATGACCGAAGCGGCGGCGATAGCGATAGGACGAGGTGATCGCTGAGGCGCCGAGCGTGCGGCCGTGATAGCCGCCCTCGAAGGCGAACATCAGGCTCTTGCCGTTGGACGCATTGCGCACGAGCTTGAGCGAATCCTCGACAGCCTGGGCGCCGCCGACATTGAAATGGACCCGGCCCTTGGTGCCGAACTTGCGCTGGGCATCCTTGGCGATCATCGCCGCGAGCTCGATCTTCTCGCGGTGGAGATACTGGCTGGCGACCTGCGGCAGCGTGTCGATCTGGCGCTTCAGCGCATTGTTCAGGCGCGGATTGGCGTAGCCGAAATTGACCGCCGAATACCACATTTGCAGGTCGAGGAAGCGGTTGCCCGCCGCATCGAGCATGAAGGAACCCTCGCAGCCCGAGAAGATCTTTGGGAATTGCGTGTAATGCACCGTGTCGCCATGCGAGCAGTACTCGGCCTCGAGTGCGAGCAGGCGCGCCTCCTCGGCCGCGAGGCCGGCGAGGTTCACCGAGGTCGCAGTGGCCAGACGGCCCTGCTGAAGAACGCCGTCATCCATCGATCTTGTCCTTGAAGTGGTGGCTCGCCGCGGCCGGGACGACGCCCGTCAGCAACTCCTCCAGGAGACGCGCCGCATCCGCGAGCTGGGAGAAGGCGTGGTGCTCCACGCCCGCCTGGACGCAATGCGCGACCAGGCCGTTCTTGGCGAAGACGAGATCGGCCCGCTCCGCGATACAGAAATCCGAGCGGCCATCGCCGACCAGGATGGTGGCAGGCCGGCCGAGGCTGCGCGCCACACCGCATTTGCAGGTGCCGCTGGCGCAGCTGCCGTCGCGGGCCGCATGCGGCGAGGTCAGGTGCCAACGGTCACCACCGATGGATTCGATATGGTTGGCGATGACCGGAAGCTCGGTCAGGCCGGCCCGGCGCAGCAAGGTGCGGATCGTGCGGTCGAGACCGTCCGAGACCACTGTGACCGGAACGCCATGGCGCATGCAGGTGCGGACGAAGGCGACGAAGCCCCAGTCGATCTCGAAGCTCTCGACGAAGGTGTCGAGCACGTCGGGCGAGACGTGCAGCAGCGCGATCTGGCGCTCCATGCATTCGCGCGACCCGATCCGGCCCGCTACCCAGTCCTCCTCGATCGCCTCCCAGCCGGGCTCGGCGAAACGCGCGAGAATCCGGTCGGTCGTATCCGCCAGAGAGATCGTGCCATCAAAATCGACAATCGCCTGCCACTGCATCTGCGCCGAAAGCCTCGTTTTGCGGGAAGCTCTTCGGCAAGCTGCATGCCAAGGGTCAAGGCTTTGATTTCTATCGTTTTCTTGATTTCAAGCCGGTTTCGGTCACCTCCCAATTTGAAGGCGGCTCCAAATTTTGGAGCAAAAGCCGAGGTTTCGCGCGAGGGGTGAAGGCAGTTTGGGCTTGTCGAGCCGCCAGATCGGTTTTCGATCTGACTGAACCGTCATTGCGAGGAGCGAAGCGACGAAGCAATCCAGGGGGACTGGGTTGGAGCGTTCAACCCGGTCCCCCTGGATTGCTTCGCTGCGCTCGCAATGACGGCCCGGCGGTTCAATCATGTCGAAAATTGCCCTAAGCCCCTTCCCAAAACACACCGTCATTCCGAGCCAAGCCCGGGACGACGGCGCACCTCTGCGGGCCGTCGTCAGGCTCTACGAGCGCGCCAGCGCCAGCCGCACGCGGGTGATGCCGCCCTCCCGAACGACCGTCAGGCCTCCGCCATGAGCTTCCGCAACCTCGGTCGCGATCGAGAGTCCGAGCCCGGAACCGAAAGACTCCGCCCCCTTCGCGAAGGGGCGCGCCAGCTCCGCGATCGGAGCCGAGAACCCTTCGCCGTCATCGGCCACCTCGACCCAGGCGCTCCCGCCCTCCTCGCCCACCGCCACGACGAGCCGGCTGCGGGCACCGTGCTTCAGCGCGTTGTCGATCAGGTTGCCCAGGGCTTCCCGCAAGCTCACCGCATCACCATTCACCACCGGCGACGTCTCGGCCGGCGCGAAGGCGATGTCGACCTCGCGCGAGAACGAGAGCGGCACCGCCTTCGCAAGCACGGCCTTCGCTAATTCGTTGAGATCGATCGGGGCCGTCACGGCCGCGTCCTTGCGGTGGATCACCATCGCATGGTCGAGCAATTGCCCGGTCAGGCGGCCGAGCTCCGCCGTGCGTTCGTGGATGCGCTTGACGGTATCGGCCTTGCGCCGCGAGGCGGGCGTGCCGATCAGGATCTCGACCTGGGCATCGAGCGCGGCGAGGGGCGTACGGATCTGGTGCGCGGCATCGGCGATGAAGCGCTGCATGATCGCCATCCGCTCGGAAAGACGGCGCATGAAATCGTCGATCGCCTCGACGAGATTGCGGATTTCCAGCGGCGGATCGGCCTCGATCGGGCGCAGATCGTCAGGGCGCCTCGCCGCGATCTCGCGTTCGATGCGGGTCAATGGCTTCAGTGCCAGCGTCACCGCATAGGCGGCCGCGAGCAGGGCCAGCACGCTCATCACCGCGATGACGCCGAGCGCCTTGAGCGTCAGGTCCCGCGCCAACGCGCGTCGGGCTTCGGTGGTCTGGGCGACGACGATCGTCGCCCAGTTGTTGGCTCCGGGCAGATCGATCTGCCGGGCCAGCGTCGCGATGCGCACCGGCTGACCCTGATAGAGACCATCCTCCAGCACGACCCCCGCGCGGGTCTCCACGGGGTCGGCATCCGAGGCGAGGTCCTCGTAGCCGGCGACCACGATGCCGCGCGGATCGACCACCTTGTAGAAGACGAGGTCGTAGTCGGCGAGCGTCGCGATGGTGGAGACCGGCGGATCGACCGCGACCACGCCGCCCTGGACATAGACATTCTCGGCGATCTGCACGGCGCCGCCGCGCAGCAAGCGGTCGTAGGCCTGCTGCGCGGCAAGCGAAGAGGAATGCCAGGCGGCAGCGCCGAGCACGACTGCGCCTGCCGCCAGCACCGCCGCCAGCACGGCGATGATGCGGAAACGCAGCGACAGGCGCAGCTCAGACAACCGCAAGCTGATACCCCAATCCGCGCAAGGTTCTGATTTCCACCGAGGCATCGGCGAGCTTGCGGCGCAGCCGCGCGACGAACTGCTCGACCGCGTTAGGGCTCGCCTCCTGGTCGAAATTGAAGAGCTGTTCGATCAGCTCTTCCTTGGGCACGATCCGATCGGGACGCGCGGCGAGGATTTCAAGCACGGTCAATTCGCGCCGCGTCAGGTTGAGCGGGCGGTCATTCACGCTGGCGACGCGCCCGGCCCGGTCGATCACCAGCGGCCCGATGCGCAGCAGATTGTCGGATTGCCCGGCGCTGCGGCGCAGCAGCGCCCGGGCGCGGGCTTCGAGCTCGCCATAATCGAAGGGCTTGATCAGGTAGTCGTCGGCGCCGAGATCGAGCGCGCCGATCCGCTCGTCCACGGCCGAGCGAGCCGTCAGCACCAGAACCGGCGTCTTCAGCCGCCGCGCCCGCATCTGCCGCAGCACAGCCAGGCCGTCCTGGCCGGGCAGGCTGAGATCGAGCACGACAAGGTCATAGGCCTGCACCGCCAGAAGCTCGGAGGCTGTGATGCCATCCTGCTCCCAGTCGACGGCGTGGCCGATCTTCTCCAGCCGCATCACCACGGCCTCGGCGATATCGGCCGTGTCTTCGACCACCAGAACACGCAAGCGGATCTCCCTCCCGGCTCCGAGTCAGGCTGGAGTCAGTCTCGCAGATTATCACCCTCAGCAAGCGCCCATAAGTGCGCTCAAGCATCGGGCCGAAAAGTGGATACCACTTTTCGGAAAATCCGATGCGTAACAAAGGGATAGATCGCCGCTTCGCATGTGGCGATCGAGGAACGAAACAAGGGAGGGTGCATGCTGGCCCCGTTCGATGCTGCTACTGCGACTCCGCTCCTCTCGGTCGAGGGCGTGACGTTGCAATACAAGACGCCCGACGTGGTGGTGACCGCGACGCGGCGCGTCTCCTTCGACGTCTATCCGTCCGACCGCTTCGTCCTGCTCGGCCCTTCCGGCTGCGGCAAGTCGACCCTGCTCAAGGCGATCGGAGGCTATCTCACGCCGGTCGAGGGGGAGATCAGCCTGAAGGGCCGCAAGGTCTCCGGCCCCGGCCCGGACCGGATGATGGTGTTCCAGGAATTCGACCAGCTCCTGCCCTGGAAGACGGTGCGCGAGAACGTCGTCTTCGCGTTGACGGCCTCGGGCCGCGCCAGCCAGGCCGAAGCCGAAGAGCGCGCCCGCTCCTATATCGACAAGGTCGGGCTCTCCAAGTTCATCGACAGCTATCCGCATATGCTCTCCGGCGGCATGAAGCAGCGCGTCGCCATCGCACGCGGCATGGCGATGGAGCCCGACGTGCTGCTGATGGACGAGCCCTTCGCCGCGCTCGACGCGCTGACCCGCCGCAAGATGCAGGACGAATTGCTGCGGCTCTGGGACGACACCAGGTTCACCGTTCTCTTCGTCACCCATTCGATCGAGGAGGCGATCAGGATCGGCACCCGCATCCTGCTGCTTTCGCCGCATCCCGGCGAGGTCAAGGCCGAGCTCAACAGCGTGCCGCCCGAGGAGATGGGCACCGGCAAGCAGGCCGCGCTCGAAACCCGCATCAACGACATGCTGTTCGCGCATCATTGAACCGGAGGAGACAGACATGACCGATCTCGTCAGCTTCCGTCCGGAAATCATCCGCGACGTCAATTCCAGCGACGCGCCCGTCGTCGCCAAGACCATCGGCTGGGCCGAGCGGGTCTATCGCCTCGGCTTCGTCCGCAAGGGCCTGATCCTCGCAGTCCTCGCCCTCGCCTGGGAGGCCTATGGCCGCTGGCTCGGCAATCCCCTGCTGTTCCCGACCTTCGGCCAGACGGTCCAGGCCTTCGTCGAGAACATCGCCAACGGCATCATCCCGCAGCGCATGCTGGTCTCGCTGCAGACCCTCGTCATCGGCTACGGCATCGGCATCGTGCTTGCCGCGCTGCTGACGACGCTGGCGATCGGCTCGCGCATCGGCGCCGACCTTCTGGAAACCCTGACTTCGATGTTCAACCCGCTGCCCGCGATCGCGCTCCTGCCGCTGGCGCTGATCTGGTTCGGGCTCGGCACCGGCAGCGTGATCTTCGTGCTCGTCCATTCCGTGCTCTGGGCGATCGCGCTCAACACCCATGCCGGCTTCCGCTCGGTCTCGAACACGCTGCGCATGGTCGGCCAGAACTACGGCCTGCGGGGCTTGAAGCTGGTGCGGCTCATCCTGATCCCGGCCGCCTTCCCGGCGATCCTGACCGGCCTCAAGGTCGGCTGGGCCTTCGCCTGGCGCACGCTGATCGCGGCCGAGCTTGTCTTCGGCGTATCCTCGGGCTCTGGCGGGCTGGGCTGGTTCATCTTCGAGAACCGCAATCAGCTCGAGACGGCCAATGTCTTCGCCGGCCTGTTCACCGTCATCCTGATCGGCCTCTTCGTCGAGAACGTCATCTTCGCCACCATCGAGCGCAAGACGATCCGTCGCTGGGGCATGCAGCACTGACGCTGAATTTCTCAGCCCTCATCCTGAGGAGCGCTCCGCAGGAGCGCGTCTCGAAGGATGCTCCAGGAGGTTCCGGAGACGTCTAGAGCATCCTTCGAGACGCCGCTACGCGGCTCCTCAGGATGAGGGCTGAGTTTCCGATACGCTACCGCTTAACGAGGCCGAACGGCCGCTTCATGAAAGGGAGGACAACCACATGACATTCAAGAACTGGTTCAAGGCCGCACTGGTAGCGACCGCGCTCGGCGCAGCCCTCGCCACCGCCCCGGCCCGCGCCGAGGTCAGCGAAGTCCGCATCTCCAAAGGCTTTGGCATCCTCTACCTGCCGCTCTTCGTGATGCAGGACCAGCAGTTCCTGGAGAAACGCGCCAAGGCCGCCGGGCTCGGCGACATCAAGGTGACCTGGCTGATGCTCGACGGCGGCAACGTCATCAATGACGCGATGATGGCCGGCACGCTCGATTTCGCCGGCACCGGCGCGCCGGGCTTCGTCACCCTCTGGGCCAAGGCCAAGGGCATTCCGGGCGTCGAGGTCGTCGGCGTCTCCGGGATGAGTTCGACCTCGCTCTGGCTGATGTCGAACAAGCCGGAATTGAAGTCGCTTAAGGACTTCACGGCGACCGACAAGATCGCGCTGCCGGGCATCAAGACCTCGCTCGCCGCCGTGGTGCTGCAGATGATCGCGGCCAAGGAGTTCGGCGATGCTGCTTACGCCAAGATGGACCCGATGACGGTGAGTCTGCCGCATCCGGAGGCGCTGGCCGCGCTGATCGGCGGCAAGACCGAGATCAAGGCGCATTTCACCTCGCCGCCCTTCCAGTATATCGAGGCCAAGAGCCCCGGCATCCACCGCGTGCTCAACTCGGTCGACTATCTCGGCAACCTGACGCTCGACGTCACCTTCGCGCCGAAGAAGTTCGTCGATGCCAACCCGAAGATGACACAGGCCTTCATCGACGCGATGGACGATGCCAACGCGCTGATCGAGAAGGACAAGAAACTCGCCGCCGAGATCTTCGCCAAGGCCTCGAAGGTGAAGATCGACGCCGCCGAGGTCCAGGAGATGATCGAGGACAAGGACGCCCGCTTCACCGCCACGCCCGAAGGCGTGATGAAGTTCGCCGAGTTCATGCACAAGGCCGGCTCGATCAAGGTGAAGCCCGCCAAGTGGAGCGACATGTTCGTGCCGCAGCTCGCCGGCCGTTCGGGCAGCTAAACGACGCCGCATCCAGCCACCAATGCTTCCGGAAGGGCGCGGCTCAGGTGAGTTGCGCCCTTCTTGCGTTTCGGGTGCGAGCGCGGCCGCCGAGATGAGGCCACCGGAGCCTCTTCCGTCATTCCGGGGCAGGCCGCAGGCCTGAGCCCGGAATCCAGAACCGATGCCATTGCTTATTCGCTCGGTGATCCAACAGCGCCTTTCGTCAGGGCGGCATCGGTTCTGGATTCCGGGCTCTTCGCTACGCGAAGCCCCGGAATGACGGCGGTGTTTCGGCGGCACATCGTCGCGATTGCCAAGCCTTGAGCAACTTCCTATGCCGGTGGCATGACACGCGACATCGCAGCGCGACGGCACCACGCCATCCTGGCGAAGCTCGACGAGACCGGCTCGGTCACCGTCGAGGAGCTGGCGCAGGCGCTCGACGTCTCGCGCGAAACCGTGCGCCGCGATCTCAAGGCCCTGTCGGCCGGCAGCCTGCTCGCGATTGTCCATGGCGGCGCGATCCGCAACGAGCGCTCGGAAGCCTCCTTCGCCAGCCGCCGCACCGTGAACCGCGCCGGCAAGGAGAAGATCGCCGATCTCGCCGTCTCGCTCATCGGCGACGGCATGACCATCCTGCTTGATTCCGGCACGACCACCGAGGCCCTGGCGCGCGCGCTGGCACGCTCCGACCGCAAGCGCCTGATCGTGCACACGACTTCGCTGGAAAATGCCCGGCTCGTCAGCCGCCTGACAGGCACGCGCGCCTTCCTGATCGGCGGCGAGTTCGACCGCAATGAGGATGCGACCACCGGGCCCGAGACGCTGCGGACGATCGCGCGGCTTTCCGCCGATTTCGCCTTCGTCAGCGTCGGCGGGGTCGATCCGGACGGGTACGCCACCGACTACACCCGCGCGGGCGCCGCCACCCGCACCGCCCTGCTGAACGCGGCCGAACAGGGTTTCCTGATGGCCGACCACAGCAAGTTCGGGCTCGTCCTGCCCAGCCGCATCGGCGGCGACAAGCCTTGCGGCGGGCTTCTGGTCGATAAGGCCCCTCCTGCCCCGCTCGCTGCGAAACTGATGGAGCAAGGGGTTCGAATCCACGCCGGGTAATTTGACCGTTTTTGTGGTTTTTTGTTGTTTTCTGAATCGAGCGCGCTAAGCTGCCTTCCATCGCGGAGGCGCTCATGTCCATTCCCACCCAATCCCGTGTCGTCATCATCGGCGGCGGCATCATCGGCTGCTCGGTCGCCTATCACCTGACCAAGCTCGGCTGGCGCGACGTGCTGCTGCTGGAACAGGGGCGCCTGTCTTCCGGCACCACCTGGCATGCGGCCGGGCTCGTCGGACAGCTCCGCAGCCAGTCCAGCATGACGCGCCTGATCCGCTATTCGACGGAACTTTACGCCTCGCTGGAGAGCGAGACCGGGCTCGCCACCGGCTGGAAGCGCTGCGGCTCGGTCTCGGTCGCCCGCACTGAGGAACGAATGACGCAACTGCGCCGGACGATCTCGGCGGCGCGCGCGCAGGGCGTCGAGATCGAGGAGCTCAGCCCGCAGGAGGCCGGCGATAAATGGCCGGTGATGCGGACCGACGATCTCGTTGGCGGCGTCTGGCTGCCGGGCGACGGCAAGGCGAACCCGGCCGACATCACCCAAGCGCTGGCACGCGGCGCGCGCAACGGCGGCGCGATCGTGCGCGAGGGCATCCGCGTCACCGGCATCGAGACGGAGAAGGGCCGGGTCAAGGCGGTCCAGACCGATCAGGGCCGGGTGGAATGTGAGGTGCTGGTCATCTGCGCCGGGCAATGGTCGCGCGCCATCGGGCAGATGTGCGGCGTCTCGGTGCCGCTGCATTCCGCCGAGCACATGTACATCGTCACCGGCAAGATCGCGGGCGTCTCGCCCGACCTGCCGGTGATGCGCGATCCCGACGGCTATATCTATTTCAAGGAGGAGGTCGGCGGGCTCGTGATGGGCGGGTTCGAGCCGGACGCGAAGCCCTGGGGCATGGACGGCATCCCCCATCCGTTCGAATTCCAGCTCCTGCCCGACGACTGGGACCAGTTCGGCATCCTGATGGAGAACGCGCTGCAGCGTGTGCCAGCGCTGGAGACGGCCGAGATCAAGACCTTCCTCAACGGTCCCGAGAGCTTCACGCCGGACAACAACTTCCTGCTCGGCGAGGCGCCGGAGGTGGCCGGCGTCTATGTCGGCGCCGGCTTCAACTCGATGGGCATCGCGTCCGCCGGGGGCGCCGGCCGGGCGCTGGCCGAATGGATCGTCGAGGGCGAGGCGACGAGCGATCTCTGGCCGGTCGACATCCGCCGCTTCGCCGATTTCAACAACAACCCGGCCTGGCTGAAGGACCGGATCAAGGAAACGCTCGGCCTGCATTACGCCATGCCCTGGCCGAACCGCGAGCTCGACACCGCCCGCCCCTTCCGGCGCTCGCCGCTCTATGACCGGCTCGCGGCCAAGGGCGCCGTCTTCGGCTCGAAGATGGGCTGGGAACGCGCGAATTATTTCGCCCGCAGCGATGAGGAGCGCACCATCGGCTATTCCTTCGGCCCGCAGAATTGGTTCGAGACCGTCGCGGCCGAGCATCGCGCCTGCCGCGAGACGGCCGGGCTCGTCGACATGTCGAGCTTCGCCAAGTTCCTGCTGCAGGGACCGCAGGCGGAGGCCGCCTTGCAGCGCCTCGCCGCCAATGACGTCGCCGTGCCGGTCGGCACCTCCGTCTATACGGCGCTGCTCAATGCCCGAGGTACGTTCGAGAGCGACCTCACGGCCGCGCGGATCGCACCGGATACCTATCTCCTGCTCACCGGCACAGCCCAGGCGACGCGCGACGCCCATTGGATCAGGCGCCAGCTTCCGGAAGGCGTGACGCTGACGGACGTGACCTCCTCCTATGCCGTGCTCTCGCTCGCCGGGCCGAAGGTCCCCGAGATTCTGGCTCGTCTCTCGCCGACCTCCTTCGACTTCGCCGATTTCCCGGCCAATGCCATCCGCAAGATCACGATCGGCTACGCCACGACCTGGGCCTGCCGCCGCTCCTATCTCGGCGACGGGTTCGAGCTCTATGCCCCCGTCGAGTTCACCGCCGCGATCTATGATGCGCTGCATGAGGCCGGAGCCGATCTCGGGCTGAAGGATGCCGGCTACTACGCCGTGGATTCGCTGCGCATCGAGAAAGGGTTCCGCGCCTGGGGCCGCGAACTCACGCCGGACGTCAACCCTTACGAGGCCGGGCTCGGCTTCGCGGTGAAGCTCGGCAAGGGCGAATTCCTCGGCCGCGAGGCGCTCGTCGCTGCCAAGGCCGCGCCACGCACGAAACGGCTGATCGCTCTTGTCGGGCCACGCCCGAACGGGCAAATGGCCTGGGGCGGTGAAGCGATCCTCGCGGATGGCAAGCCGGTGGGCGAGATCACCTCGGCTGCTTTCGGCGCGAGCCTCGACGGCATCGTGGCACTGGGCTGGGCCTCAAGCGACCAGCCGATCGACCAGGCTTGGCTCGATGCCAGGAGCTGGGCTATCGACCTCGCCGGTACCAAAGTTCCGGTGAGCGCCAGCCTCGCAGCGCCGCTCGACCGCAAGGCGCACTAGATCATCGCGCGTTCTAAAGGACGCGATCACGATGATCTATCTCATTGGCGTTGCATCAGATTTACCCGAAAAGTGGTTTCCACTTTTCGGTCCGATGCACTAGAGAAACGAGACCATGACCGAGGCCCATTCCGCGCATGCCCCCGCCCTGGGGCGGGACTTCAAGGTGCAGAAGCCTGACCGTATCCTGACGCTGTCCTGTGAGGACCGGCCGGGCATCGTCCACGCCGTCAGCGGCGTGCTCTACCGCCACGGCTGCAACATCCTCGAAAGCGCGCAGTTCAGTGACCCGCGCGATGGCCGCTTCTTCATGCGCGTGGCCTTCGCCACAGGCGAGCGCTTCGACGAGCCTGCATTCAAGCGCGAGTTCGACGGAGTCGCCGGTACCTTCCGCATGGGCTGGGACGCGATCGACGCGGCCGCGCCGGCGCGGATTCTGCTGATGGTCTCGCGCTTCGGTCATTGCCTGAACGACCTGCTGTTCCGGCACGCCACGGGCAATCTCAACATCGAAATCCCCGCCATCGTCTCCAATCACCGCGATTTCGAGGCGCTGGCCAAGAGCTACGGCATCCCGTTCCACTACCTGCCGGTCACACCCGCCACCAAGGCCGAGCAGGAGGCGCGCCTGCTCGAGATCGTCGCGGAGACCAACTCATCGCTGGTCGTGCTCGCCCGCTACATGCAGGTTTTGTCGAACGATCTCTGCCGGGCGCTGGACGGGCGGGCGATCAACATCCATCACTCTTTCCTGCCGAGCTTCAAGGGCGCCAAGCCCTATCACCAGGCCTATGATCGCGGCGTGAAGTTGATCGGCGCGACCGCGCATTACGTGACGCCCGATCTCGACGAAGGCCCGATCATCGACCAGGACGTCGGCCGCGCCGACCACTCGCTGGCGCCGGACGATCTGGTCAGCGTCGGCCGCGATATCGAGGCTGTCGTGCTGGCGCGGGCGCTGCGGCTCCATATCGAGCGCCGGGTGATGCTGGCCGGCCGCCGCACGGTGATCTTCCGGTAGGATCGACGCGTTTCCCTCTGAACCACGACGTCATCCCGGACAAGCTGCGCAGCAGCGCCGATCCGGGATCCATCGTCGGGATCTGCACTCTGCGATGGATCCCGGGACAAACCCGGGATGACGTGGCGGTTTTGAGAAAGCTCAGCCCGCTCTGGAATGGCCCCGTTCAGGCGAAGGCGACGTTCCGCGTCTGCGCCCGCAGGCGTGGGTCGTGCGAGCGGATCTGGACCGGCCTGCCGTCGAGGATTTCGAAGCAGCGCGCCAGCGTATCGTCCGAAAGCCGCCGCATCGCCTCCGCCGTGAAGAAGGTCAGGTGCGGGAACAGGATGACGTTGTCGCGCCCGAATAGCGGGCTGAGCGGATGCCCCTGCCGGGCGAGCGGCTCCTGGCTGTAGACATCGAGCCCGACGCCGCCGAGCCTCCCCGCCAGCACCGCCTCGACCAAGGCCGCCTCGTCGATCAGCGCGCCGCGCGAGACATTGACGAGGATGGCATTCGGCTTGAGGCAGGCGAGTTCGGCCCGGCCGATGATGTGGCGGGTCGCGTCGTTCAGGACGCTGTGCAGCGAGACCAGATCGCATTGCCTGAGCATGGCGTGGAGGTCGTCGACCTTCTCGATCCCGGCCGCGGCCATGGCGGCGGCATCGACATGCGGATCATAGCCGAGAACGCGGGCTCGGAACCCCTGCCCTGCCATCCGCGCCATGCTGCGGCCGATCTTGCCGGTGCCGACAAGGCCCAGCGTCGCGCCGGCAATGTCGCGGCCGAGCCAGCGCGCAGCCGGCCAGATCCAGCCCTCGCTCTGCACGGCGCGGCCGATCTCCGGCATGCGCTTCGCCAGCGCGATCATCAGGGCGAAGGCGCCCTCCGCGACCGTCTCCTCGGCATATTCGGGCACGTTGACCACGGGAATCCCGCGCGCGATCGCGGCGGGGATGTCGATCGCGTCGATGCCGACGCCGTATTTGACGATGCCCCTAAGCCGGGGCGCCGCCGCGATCACCCGTGCGGTAACCGGCGTGTAACACATCAGCAGGAGGTCGGCGTCGGCGACCTCCCGCATCAGCGCCTCCTCGGAAATCCCGTCGGGGAGCGTGACGAGATCGACGCCGCGAGCCCGCAAGCCGGCGTCGATCTCCGGGCATTCCAGTTCCCGGTCGGTGCGGACAGCCTTCATCATCGTCCCCTCAGCCCGCCAGGATCGCCTGCTCGACGATGCCGAGCGCGCGTTCGAGATCGGCCCGCGCGATCACCATCGGTGGCGACAGGGTCAGCACGTTGCCCTGGCTGATCTTGAAACTCAGGCCCGCTTCCAGGCAGCGATAATAGACCCGTTCAGCCAAGGCATTGTTCGGCGTCCAGGCATCGCGATCCGAGACCAGCTCGACCCCGAAGAGCAGGCCGCGCCCGCGCACGTCGCCGACAGCCGGGCAGCTTTCGCCGAAATTCCGCAGGCGCTCCATCGCATAGGCGCCGAGTTCGGCGGCGCGCTCGGTCAGCCCCTCCTCGCGGATGATGGCGATGGTCGTCAGCGCCGCGCGGGTCGTGACCGGGTTCTTCTCATGGGTGTAGTGGCCGATGGCATAGCCGCCGGCGACATCGAGATCGCACCGCGCGACCACGGCAGCGATCGGCAGGATGCCGCCGCCCAGCGCCTTGCCGAGCACGACCATGTCGGGCTGAACCCCGTCATGCTCATGGGCGAAGAAGCGCCCGGTCTTGCCGAGCCCGGTCGGGATCTCGTCGAAGATCAGCAGCGTGCCGTGCCGATCGCAGGCCTCGCGCACGCTCTTCCAGAAGCCGGGCGCCGGCGGATAAGGCGTCGCCCGCATCGGCTCGGCGACGACGGCGGCGACATCCCCTTCACGCGCCAGCACATAGGAGATCATGCGGGCGCAGGCGCGGGCCGAATCCTCCAGATTGTCATGGCCATAGGCGCAGTTGCGGGTGCCCCAGGGCGCGACATGCTCGGCCCCCGGCAGGAGCGGTCCGGCGATGCCGGAGCGGAAGGTCGCCTCGCCGCCGACACTGGAAGCGCCGAAGCCGGCGCCGTGGAAGGCATCCCAGAAGGACAGGGTCTTGAAGCGGCCCGTCGCGGCGCGGGCGAGCCGGAGTGCCACCTCGATCGCGTCCGAGCCGCCGGTGGTGAAAAGCACCTTGCCGAGATCGCCCGGTGCCAGGCGCCCGAGCGTCTCGGCGAGTTCGACCGCCGGCTCGCAGGTGAAGCGGCGCGGCGCGAAGCAGAGATCGTCGAGCTGCGCCTTGATCGCCTCCTTCAGGCGCGGATGGCCATAGCCGATGTGGTGGACGCTGTTGCCATGGAAATCCATGTAGCGGCGCCCCATCGTGTCCTCGATCCAGATGCCTTCCGCCTTGGCGATGGCGGTGAGGCAGGGGCTGGACAGGCTCTGGTGCAGAAAAGCGGCAGAGTCGCGCGCGAGCAATTCGCGGGTTCCGGCATCGCCGATTCCGGCCGACCAATCGCTGCGCGCCGGGGATGTGTTGGATTCGCCCTCGGTATGGACGATGGCGGAGGTTTCGACGCGCATGGCAAGGTCCCGTTTTGCCCCTTCCTCCTGGCGATTTTTCTCGGAACCATGGCGTCATCCCGGGCTTGCCCCGGGATCCATCGGAGGGCTCCGGAGCCCTATAATGGATCCCGGATCTGCGCGGCTTTGCCGCTTGTCCGGGATGACGCGGTGGTTCTGTCGGAAATCAGCAGGCCCTAGGGGACTCTCTCGTTTCAGAATGCCCTTGCCTTGCCCATCTGAAAAATCGCTATTTCATATCCAAGTATAAATTTCAGCGATATCACCTCATATCGACTTCTCGAGGCTCCGCCTGCCATGCGCTATGTCCAGCTCCGTGCCTTCCATCAGGTCGCGCTGTCCGGCGGCTTCTCAAAGGCGGCGCTGGCGCTCAACCTCACCCAGCCGGCGATTTCCGATCAAGTCCGGAAGCTGGAGGAGGAATACGACGTCGCGCTGTTCAGCCGCCGCCATCGCCAGGTCGTCCTGACGCCGGCCGGCCAGAGGCTGCTCGCCGTGACCCATCGCCTGTTCGGAGCCGAGGGCGAGGCGCTTGAGCTTCTGCAGGAGGAGCGCTCGCTGCGGACGGGCGCGCTCAGGATCGTCGCCGATTCCGTGCATCATGTGCTCGACGTGCTCACCGCCTTCCGCGAGCGCCATCCGGGCATCCAGGTCTCGATCGCGCAGGGCAATACCGGGAGCATCGTCGAGACACTGATCGGCTACGATGCCGAGATCGGCGTGCTCGGCGAACTCGGCGACGAGCGGCCCTTCGAAGTGCTGCCGCTCAACGTCTCACCAATCATCGCCTTCGCCGCGAAAGGCCATCCTGCGGCGGCGCGCTCAGCGCTTTCACTGCAGGAACTGGCGACATGGCCGCTCGTCATGCGCGAGCGCGGCTCGCGCACGCGGCAATTGCTGGAGCAGCGGGCGGCAGAACTGGGTGCCGCGCTGAGCTATGCCGTGGAGGCGGAAGGCCGTGAGGCGGTGCGCGCCATCGTGGCGGCGGGCGGTGGCATCGGCTTCGTCTCGGCGGCCGAGTTCGGTGAGGACGACCCGCGGCTCATCCGCATCCCGCTCGACGGGCCGCCGCTCCTGATGCGCGAGAAGCTGATCTGCCTGCACGAACGACGCAACAGCAAGGCCATCCAGGCCTTCTTCTCGTTGGCGCAGTCCCTGAGGGGTTAGCGACCGGCGCTACGGCTACGCCGTCCCGGTCCGCAAAGCATGCGCCCAATCGGCGCGCCCATTCGACTCCGCGCGTTCGGCCGCGAGCTCCCAGTCATAAACCGCGAGGTGATGCTCGATCGCGATCTCCTTGCCGAGCGTCACCACGGCGAAGCGGGCATGCGGCATACCGCTTTCGGAGACATGGGCCGGGTTCGTGTCGTGATAGGCCGGATTCCCGACGCTGCCGGGATTGAGCACAATCGTGCCGGAGCTCAAGCGTGCTGCACGCGGCAAATGGCTGTGCCCGCAGAGCATGAGCGCCGCCGCCCGCCCGCCGAGACGCTGTTCGATCGTTGCGATCGGCGACGGCACGAGATGGCCGTCATGCACCTCTTCCATCAGGTAGGCCTCGTCATCGCCGGGGCTCGCATGGAAGCAGAGCACGCCCTCGACCACGGCCTCGACCGGCAGACCCGCCAGCCAGTTACGTGCCTCCGGATCGAGCGCGCGCCAGGCATAGCTGTCGGAGGTGCCCAGCCCCTCGGGCGAGGCTGCGCCGAGCACCCGGTCGTGATTGCCCCGGACATGGCTCATGTCGCGTGAACGCAGCAGCGCAACCGTCTCGGCTGGCCAGAGCGGACCGGAGGCGCAATCACCGAGATTGATCAGACGATCGACGGAGATGGCGTCGAGCTTCGCCAGCACCGCTTCGAGAGCGGGCAGGTTTCCATGAATGTCGGCAATCACTCCAAGGCGCATGGTCCGACGCGATCCCTCATGTTGCAGCCGACCTGATCGTCATTGCGAGCACAGCGAAGCAATCCAGGGAGGACCGGGTGAGGCGTTTCCGCCTGCTCCCTGGATTGCTTCGTCGCTTCGCTCCTCGCAATGACGGTTCGCGTTCGGCATGGCTTAACGCTGGCGCCATTGCTGCAGGCGGCCGAAGACCAGCTGGTCGAGGCCGACATGGAGCAGCTTCACGGCGATGGCCGTGACCATGATGACGCTCGCCATACCCGCGGCGGAAGCCATCGCGCCGGCCTCGTCCATATGAACGATGGCGATCGAGGCGAGTTTCGTATCGGCGCCGTAGAGGAAGATCACGGCCGAGACCGTCGTCAGGGCGTTGACGAAGACATAGACCGCGATGTCGAGGATCGCCGGCAGGCAGATCGGCGCGGTCACGCGGCGGAAGGTCGACCAGAACGGCACCTTGAGCGAGGCCGAGACCGACTCGAACTCGCCGTCGAGCTGCTTCAGGCTGGTCAGCGCCGTGATGTGGCCGACCGTGTAGAAATGCGCGACGGTGTTGATCACCAGGATCGCCAGCGTCCCGTAGAGAAAGCCGAGCGGGTTCCAGCCGGCATTGTAGAAGAAGACATAGCCGAGGCCGAGCACGAGGCCCGGCACCGCCATCGGCAGCATCGCCAGGAACTGGGCGAAGGCCCGCAGCCGCGGGAAGAGCTTCACCTTCTCGATCAGGTAGGCGCCGGTGAAGATCAGCGCAGTCCCGATCACCGCCGTCAGCGAAGCCAGCAGGAGCGAGTTGCGATACGGCCCCCAGCCATCCGGCTCGACCGTGGAGAAGTCGTAATTGCCCAGCGTCAGCGACAGATTATAGGGCCAGTATTTGACGAAGGAGCCCCAGAAGGCGATCGCATAGGGGCCGACGATGGCGAGCGCGCTCAGGCTGACGAAGCCCAGAAGCGCGAGATCGCGGCGCCGCTCCGGGCGCGGGACATAAGGCACGGCGCGGGCCGAGAGCATGGCACTCTGGCGCCGCTGCACGACGCGGTCGACGAAGAAGGCGAGCACCGCCGGCACGAGCAGGATGATGCCGACAACGGCGCCCATCGGGAAATTCTGCTGGCCTACGACCTGCCGATAGGCATCCGTCGCCAGCACGCTGAACTGCCCGCCGATCACCTTGGGAATACCGAAATCGGTGATGACCAGCGTGAAGACGACGAAGGTCGCGCTGATCACGCCGTAGCGCGCGCCCGGCAGCGTGATCGTGCGGAAGATGCGCCTGCGCGTGGTGCCCATCGCGTCCGCCGCCTCGCGCAGACGCCCGTCGGAGAGCGCCAGCGCCGTGACGAGGATCAGCATTGCGTGCGGGAAGCAATAGAGCACCTCCGCCGCGATGATGCCGACGGGGCCGTAGAGCGAGGCGCCCATCATCATGGATTTGAGGATGCCCTGGTTGCCGAAGAGATAGATCAGCGCGAGGCCCGACAGCAGCGAGGGCGCGAAGACCGGGATCATCGCCGCAGCATAGAACACCCCTTTTGCCGGGATGCAGCTGCGGCGCAGCGCATAGGCGTAGAGGAAAGCCAGCGGCACCACGATCGCCGTCGTGACGCAGGCGACCAGCAGGCTATTGAGCAGCGAATAGAACAGCGAGGGCGTCGTCGCATAGCTGACGAAATTGGCGAAGCCGACGAACTTCCCTTGCGTGTCTTCAAGGCTCTTCGACAAGAGCGCCCAGAGCGGCAGGGCGATGATCAGCACCAGCACCGCGCAGAGCGTCAGGATCAGCGCGCCAGCGACATGGCGCTCGCTGATCCGGACCGGTGACACTTTCATGGACGTCTCGGCCATCGGCAGGGGCTGTGCGAGATCGCTCATCGTCCATCCCCGGCAAAAACGTGCAGCGCCTCGGGCGGAAAGGCGACGGCGCGCACCTGCCCCGGGATGATGCCGAGGTCGCGCATCGCGTTGGTCGAAAAATCGGCGGCGATCCGGGTCGCGCGCGACCCGGTCGGCTCCAGATGCGCCCGGCAGAAGGAGCCGAGGAAGGCGAGATCCCCGATCGTCGCCTCAAAGCGGTTCGGCGTGTCCGCGCCGATGCCGCGGGTGCGGACCTCCTCGGGCCGCATCGCGAGCCGCACCGGCGTGCCCACGGCGAAGGGCGCGGCATTGGCGACGACGAGGTCGAGCTCATCGACGCGGACCTTGCCCGGCCCGGTCACGATCGCGTCCATGAAGGTCATGTGCCCGACGAAATCGGCGACGAAGGGCGTAGCCGGGCGGCGGTAGATTTCCTCGGGCGAGCCGACCTGCTCGACGGCGCCGTCGCGCATCACCACGATGCGGTCGGCCATGGCGAGCGCCTCCTCCTGGTCATGCGTCACCATGATCGTGGTCACGCCCAGCCGCTGCTGCAGCGAGCGCATCTCGTCGCGCAGGCGCTCGCGAACCTTGGCATCGAGCGCCGAGAGCGGCTCGTCGAGCAGCAGCAGTTCCGGTGAGGTGGCGAGAGCCCGCGCCAGCGCCACGCGCTGCTGCTGGCCGCCCGAGAGCTGGACCGGGTATTTCTTCCCCTGATCCGGCAGGCCGACAAGCGTCAGGAGTTCATTGACGCGCCTGGCGATCTCGTCGCGGGAGCGGCGGCGGTTGACCAGCCCGTAGCCGACATTGTCGGCGACCGTGAGATTGGGGAAGAGCGCATAGGACTGGAAGACGATACCGAAATCGCGCTCGGACGGGCTGGCATGCGACACGTCGCGCCCGCCCATATGGATCGTGCCGCTATCCTGCTGATCGAGGCCGGCGACCGCCCGCAGCAAGGTGGTCTTGCCGCAGCCGGACGGGCCGAGGAAACAGACGAACTCACCGCGATGGATGTCGAGATCGATGTCGTGCAGCGCCCGGAACGCGCCGAAATTCTTGGCAAGGTTGCGGATCGAGAGGAATGGGGTGTGGGGCGTAGTGCTCGTGGACATCGTGCCGGCCTTCATCTGAACGGACAGAGATCCGTCCCGCGAACAGCGGCGGGACTTCTCTTATCGTCTTGCACGGATCATGCCGCCGGCCGCCCGCGCGGCCGGCGACATGGCAGAGGCTCAGTTCTTCGGCGCCGCCTTGGACTCGTAGCGCTTCGACCATTCGGCGAGCACGCGATCGCGGTTGTCGGCCATCCAGCCCAGATCGTTCTTGATCATCCCGGCCTCGGCATTGGCGGGATAGTTCGCCGGCTTGGTCCCGACGCCGGGCGCGGCGACGATGGCGTAGGTCTTGGAGTAGAGTTCGTTGGCATCCTTGGTCGTCGACCAATCGGCGATCTTCTTGGCCAGCGCGAGGTTCTTGCTGCCCTTGACGATGGCGCTGGCTTCCATCTCCCAGCCCACGCCCTCCTTCGGGATCACGACCTCGATCGGCGCGCCCTTGCTCTTCTCGGAGGCGCCGCGCATGTCGAGCGCCAGGCCGATGGTGCGCTCGCCGCGCGCTGCCTGGACGCAGGGCGCCGAGCCCGAATGCAGGTAGGCGCCGATATTCTCGTGCAGCCCGTCCATGAACTTCCAGCCCTCGGCCTCGCCCATGCTCTGCAGCCAGCCGGCGACCATCAGATAGCCGGTGCCGGATGAGGCCGGATGCGGCATCACGATCTTGCCCTTGAAGGCCGGGTTGAGCAGGTCCTTCCAGGAGGTCGGAACGGGCACGCCCTTGGCCTCGGCCGTATTATAGCAGACGACACCGAGATAGGCGTCCATGCCGGTCCAGGTATAAGGGCTGTTGGGATCGCGGAAGACCGGCTTCAGCGCATCGGCGCCGGCGGGCTTGTAGGTTTCGAGCAGGCCCGCCTTCTCGAACATCAAGAGGCTCGACGCCGCCAGGCCCATCACCATGTCGGCGCGGGGATTGTCCTTCTCGGCGAGGAAGCGGGCGGTGATGACACCGGTGGAGTCACGGACCCAGACGACCTCCGCCTCGGGCACGGCCTTCTCGATCGAGGCCTTGAAGGGTCCGAGCTGATCGTTCTCCAGGGCGGTGTAGACGGTCACCTTCGTTTTCTGCGCGTAGGCGGCGCCCGGAAGCGCGAGCGCAAAGGCGCCGATGACGCAGGAAGCAAGCCAGTTCTTCATGTTCTCATCCCCTCTTTATGGTCAGCTTGAACGCTCTTTGGACGTTTTCTTCCCCTGACATGCAAAAACGCAGGCGGATCGCTCCGCCTGCGCTGGCCGTTTCTTGTTCACGCGGTCCAGGGCATCGACCACGTCTTGACGTTTGTGAAGGACTTCATGGCCTCGACGACACCCTCCTTGTAGCCGAGGCCGGAATCCTTGATGCCGCCGAAGGGGGACATCTCGATCCGGTAGCCCGGCACCTCCCAGAGATTGACCGTGCCGACCTCCAGATCGGCGACGAAACGCTGGATGTAATCGTAGCGGTTCGTGCAGATACCGGAAGAGAGACCATAGGCGGTGGAGTTCGAGATGCGGATCACCTCGGCGATGTCGTTGGGCACGCGGATGATCGGGATCACCGGGCCGAAGGTCTCTTCATGCACCAGCTCGCAGGTGTAGGGGATCTTGTCGACGACGGTCGGGTGGAACAGCGCCCCTTCCGCCCGCTTGCCGTAGAGAACCTCGGCGCCCTTGGTGACCGCGTCGTCGACGCGGGCCTGGAAGAGCGAAGCCGAGCGGGCGTTGATGACGCAGCCGACATCGGTGTTCGGGTCCATCGGGTCGCCGCATTTCAGCTTCTTCGCCTTCTCGACGACGAGCTTGGAGAAGGCGTCGGCGACGCTCTCGACCACCAGGATACGCTTCACCGCCGTGCAGCGCTGGCCCGAGTTCTTGGTCGCGCCGGTGACGGCGAGCTCGGCCGCCTTGTCGAGATCGGCATCCTCCATGACGATCAGCGGGTCGTTGCCGCCGAGCTCGAGCACGATGCGCTTGTAGCCCGCCGTATTGGCGATGTGCTTGCCGACCCGGACCGAGCCGGTGAAGGTCACCAGATCCGCATCGGGATCAGTGATCATCGCATCGCCCATGGTCGAGGGATTGCCGGTGACGACCGAGAGCATCTCCGGTGGCAGGCCGGCCTCGTAGAGCACGTCGGCCAGTGCGAGAGCCGTCAGCGGGGTCAGTTCGGTCGGCTTCAGCACCAGGCGATTATTGGTCGCGATCGCCGGGGCCAGCTTGTGGCTGACCATGTTGAGCGGGTGGTTGAACGGGGTGATGGCCGAGATCACGCCGAGCAGCGGCTGGCGCGTGGTGAAGATCTTGCGCGCCTTGCCGTTCGGCGAGATGTCGCAGGAGAACATCTCGCCATCGTCCTTGATGGTGAGCTGGGCCGCGAAGGACCAGACGTCGTAGGCGCGGCTGGCTTCATAGAGCGAATCCTTCCAGCACAGGCCCGCTTCCGCAGTGATCAGCTTCGCGAAGAGCTCCTTGCGGTCGCGCAGCAGCTCGGCGGTCTTCTGCAGGATCTGCTGGCGCTCGTAGCGCGAAAGCTTCGGCTTGAACGCCTTCGCCTGGGCGAAGGCCTCGCGGACATGCTCGGGCCGGGCGGCCGGGATCAGGCCGACGAGGCTGTTATCGTAGGGGTTCCTGACCTCGACCATGTCGTCGGTCGTGACCAGCTTGCCGGCGATGCGCATCGCCTCGCGCCGCACCGGCGGCTTCACCGCAGCGTTCATCTCAGTTCACCAGGTTCAGGGCGACGTCGAAGACGTCGAAATTACGCAGGGTCCGGCCCTGCGGCACCGTGATCGGCCGGTTGGCGATCATCGGCACGCGCTGCTCGGTGATGCCGCCATGCGAGCGCAGCGGCTCGGTCAGGCCGGAGAGATCGTGCTTGTCCGGCGAGGTGCCGATCACCTTCTGGCGGGTCGAGACGACCACGACATCGCCGATCCGGTCGGCCGGCAATTCGAAGCGCTCGCAGGCTTCGGCCGAGGTCACCGCCAGCGCGATGCCGTCGAGGCCAGAAATGCGGGCCGCGACCTCTTCCTGGCTGGCGCCTTCGGGCAGATAGACCGTGGCGAAGGAGCCGAGCGCGCCGTGATGGACGACATAGGGGTCGGTGATCGGGAGGATCACCCGCATCGTGCCCTTGCCGTACCACTCGTCCATCAGGCTCTGGAGATAGACGACATCCGGCTCGCCATTGGCGAGGTGCTTGTCGTTCATGCCGTGATCGGCGGTGATGACGAGCGTGCAGCCCTGCGCGTCGAGCTTGCCGACATAACCGTCGAACATGGCATAGAAGCTATCCGCCATCTCCGAGCCGGGTGCCGCCTTGTGCTGCACATAGTCGGTGGTCGAGAGATACATCAGGTCCGGCTTGAAGGTCTCCAGCAGCTTGACGCCGGCAGCGAAGACGAACTCCGAGAGATCGGCCGAATAGACCGACGGCACCGGCATGCCGACGAAATCGAGCACGTTCTCGATGCCGTTCTCAGCCTTGTTGGCCTTGTCGGCCTTCTCCGATGAGAAGGCGATGGCGCTGCCGGAGGCGAAGTCGAGCCCCTTGCCGAGCAGCGTGCGCAGCTTGTCCTTGGCGGTGACCATCGCGACCTTGAAGCCGGCCTTCTGGAACTCGGCCAGGATGGTCGGTGCCCGCAGGAAGCGGGCATCGTTCATCATCACCTCTTCCTTGGCCTCGCGGTCATAGAAGAAGTTGCCGGCGATGCCGTGCCAGACCGGTGGGCGGCCGGTGATGATCGAGAGATTGTTGGGGTTGGTGAAGCTCGGGATCACCGAATAGGCATGGGTGCTGGCGCCGGTCTTCATGATCCGGTCGAGGTTCGGCGTCAGGCCCTTGGCACTCGCCGCCTCGATATAGGCCGGCTCCGAGCCGTCCATGCAGATCACCACCGTCGGGCGCTGCGGCCGCGCATATTCGCGACCGTTCGCAACGACATCCGCGCCAATCTTCGTGTGCATTGTCATCTCTGGGTTCCTCACGCGGCCGACTTCAGGCCGACGCCCATCTCATCAAGGACATCCGACACCGTGGCGACGAAGGCGCGCATCTCCTGCGCTCCAAGGGCGCCGATGCAGCCGATGCGGAAGCTGTCCGCGACCGTCAGCTTGCCGGGGTAGATGACGTAGCCAGCATCCTTCAGCGCGTCGTAGAAGCGCTGGAAGACGAAGTTCTTGTCCTCCGGCATGTGGAAGGTGACGATGATCGGCGCCTGCCGGGCCGCCGGCAGCAGCGTGCGGAAGCCGAGCCCTTCCATGCCCTCGATCAGGATGCGGGCGTTCTCGGCATAGCGCTCCCCGCGCCCGGCGACGCCGCCCTCGGCCCAGAACTCCTGCAAAGCCGCGTGGAAGGCGACGATGACGTGGATCGGCGGGGTGAAGCGGTACTGGCCGGTGCGCTCGAAGCCGGCGTTCTGGTCGTGGAGATCGAGCACCAGCGTGGTGGCATTGCCCTTGGTCTGCGCCAGCGCATTCTTGCGGGCAATGACGAAGCCGAGGCCGGGAACGCCCTGGATGCATTTGTTCGAGGAGGCTGCGACCGCGTCGAAATAGACCTCGCGGCTGTCGAGCGGCAGGGCGCCGAAAGCGCTCATCGAGTCGATCAGCAGCCGGCGGCCATGGCGCTTTGCGAGCGCGGCGATGGCCTCGACCGGGTTGCGGATGCCGCTGGTCGTCTCGCAATGGACGGTGAAGATATGGGTGATGGCGGTGTCGGCCACCAGCATGCGGTCGATCTCGGCGAGATCGAGCGGGGTGTCCTCGGCAGTCTCATGCACGGCGACGGCGCGGCCGGCGATCTCCAGGATGCGCTTGGCACGCTGGCCATAGGCACCGTTGATCAGGACCAGGATCTTGCCGTCGCGCGGCACGAAGGTGGTCAGCATCGCCTCGACGGCAAAGGTGCCGGAGCCCTGCATCGGCACGGTGACGAAATCCTCGCCGCCATGGATGATCTTCGGCAGCTCTTCCAGAACCGCCTTGTTGATGCCGACGAAGGTCGCGTCGCGCGAACCCCAATCATGCACCATCGCCTCCTTGATGGCCTTGCTGGTGGTCAGCGGGCCGGGGGTCAGGAGGAGCGGATCACCGGTTTCGGAAGAGGCAGGGCGGCGGGCCTGGGCCATGATGGTCTCGCGATGTGTTGCGGCGGATGACCCGGACGCTAGGACCGCGATTGACATAGGTCCAATACATCGTTTCCATATCTTGCATAGATAGGATCTATAGATATGGCCATTAGCTATTCCGGCCTTGCGGCCTTCCACGCCGTCGCCGAGGCGCAGAGCTTCACCGGCGCGGCCAAGACGCGCCATGTCAGCCAGCCGACCCTCTCCGCTCAGGTCCGCGGACTGGAAGACGCCTATGGCGTGCGCCTGTTCGATCGCGCCGGGCGGCAGGTGAAGCTGACCCCGCTCGGGCAGAGCCTCTTCGTAGTGACAGCGAGGCTATTCGCGGCCGAGGACGAGGCGGAATCGCTGCTCGCCGGCAGCCGCACCTTGCAGCGCGGCCATCTGCGGATCGCAGCCGACAGCGCCACCCATGTGATGGCGGCGCTGGCCCGGATGCGCGAGCGCTATCCGGGCCTGACCTTCTCGCTGACGATCGGCAATTCCTCTGAAGTCGTCGACCAGATCATGGATTTCGCCGCCGATGTCGCGATCACGGCGCGCGCCAATTCCGATCCGCGCATCCACAGCGTCCGGCTGCGCTCCGACGATCTCGTCGCCTTCGTCTCGGACCAGCACGAGCTTGCCCGGCACGACCAGATCCCGATCGAGGCCTTCGCCGGCCAGGACATCGTGCTGCGCGAGCGCGGCTCGATCACGCGCGAGGTCTTCGAGAACAGGCTCTCCGCCGCCGGCATCAAGCCTGCGAACCTGCTTGAGGTGCAGTCGCGCGAGGCTGTCCGCGAGGCCGTTGCCTTCGGCTTCGGGATCGGCGTGGTCTTCGCCGCCGAGTTCAAGCCGGAAGCCGGCCTGAAGCGCATCATCATCACCGGCGCCGATTTCGACGTCGGCGAGTACATCGTCTGCCGGGCCGAGCGCCAGCGCCTGCCCCTCGTGCGAAGCTTCTTCGAAATGGTTCAGGACGTGATCGAGACGCGTTGAAGCCGACGACGCTGCCCCTGCCCCTTGCGCAAATTGACAAGCCGGACAAAGATATTTCAAACTTAAAATATTAGACTTGGGGGGACGGGCAGATGCAGGTTATCATCGTCGGCGGCGGCATTGGTGGATTGACCCTGGCGCTGATGCTCCATGCGCGCGGTATCGGAGCGACGATCTACGAGCAGGCCAGCGAGATTCGCGAGGTCGGCGTCGGCATCAACACCCTGCCCCATGCCATCCGCGAGCTCGCCGATCTCGGCCTGCTGCCGGCGCTCGACGCGGTCGGCATCCGCACGCGCGAATTGCACTACATGAACCGCTTCGGGCAGACCGTCTGGCGCGAGCCGCGCGGCCTGCATGCCGGCGCGCCGGTACCGCAATTCTCGATCCATCGCGGTCGTTTGCAGAAGGTCATCCGCGACGCGGTCGCCGAGCGGCTGGGCGAGGATGCGATTCGCACCGGACGCCGGCTGCAAGGCTTCATCCAGGACGAGGGCGGCGTCACCGCGCATTTCAGCGATACCCGCTTCGGCGAGGGGGGCAAGACGGCTCGCGGCGACATCCTGATCGGCGCCGATGGCATCCACTCGGCCGTGCGCGCCTTCTATTTCCCGAACCAGGGACCGCCGCGCTGGCAGGGCGTGCAGATGTGGCGCGGCGCCTGCGACTGGCCCGTCTTCCTCGACGGCGAGAGCATGATCATCGCCGGCGGCATGGCCGGCAAGCTCGTGCTCTACCCGATCGGCGAGGGCGCGACGCCGCAGACGCGCCTGCTGAACTGGGTCGTCAATATCCGCACCGGCGATCCCGAGCGGCCGCCGCCGAAGGAGGCCTGGTCGAAGCCCGGCCGGCTCGAGGACGTGCTGCCCTTCGCCAGGCGCTTCAGCGTGCCGGAGGTCGATGTTCTCGCCCTGATCCGGGCGACCTCGACTTTCTGGGAATATCCGATGTGCGACCGCGATCCGCTGCCGCGCTGGACCCATGGCCGCGTGACGCTGCTCGGCGACGCCGCGCATCCGATGTACCCGGTCGGCTCCAACGGCGCTTCGCAGGCGATCCTCGATGCGCGCTGCCTCGCCGACTGGCTGGCGAAGGCCGAGCATCCGCGCCAAGCGCTGGCCGCCTATGAAGCACAGCGCCTGCCGGCGACGGCGGAGGTCGTGGCGATGAACCGGGTCGGCGGGCCGGAGCGCGTCATCGACGCGGTGGAAGCGCTGGCGCCGCAGGGCTTCGACGATATCGAGCAGGTGCTCGACCACGCATCACGCGAGCAGATCGTCAAGGGCTATGCCGGCAAGGCGGGATTCTCGACGGAGCAATTGGTGCGGAAGGGATAGAGCCGCTATCGCGTTTCCAAAGGCGCGTGTCATCCCGGACGGAGCGAAGCGGAGATCCGGGATCCATTCCTGAACCTTGATCTGAAGCGTTCCGGAATGGATCCCGGGTCAAGCCCGGGATGACGATGTGGTTCCGAGAGAAACCAGATGTTCCGAAGCGTCATGGTCGGGCTTGCCCCGACCATCCGCGTCTTCCTTCATGCCATGCGGCGTTCAAGACGTGGATGCTCGCCACAAGGGCGAGCATGACGGCGTGGTTCCGCGAGCAATCGTTGAAGCGACCTGCCCTCAACCCGCGTCAGGCGGCGGCGGCAGGAAGTCGACCTCGTGCTTGGCCGAAAGGGCGACGACATCGGCCGGCTTCTGCTCGGCCATGGAATGCAGGCCCCAGAACAGGTCGTAGAGCCGCGCGGTCGGCGAGACCCAGAACAGGCACTTCACCGTCGCGTCGCTCTTGTTGAACAGGCCATGCGGGATATTGCGCGGCAGCTTGATCAAGTCGCCGGCGGTGGCGAAGCTTTCCTTGCCGTCGAGCAGCAGGTCGAGCCGGCCTTCCAGCATATAGATGAACTCGTCCTGCGTCGTATGGATATGCGGCGGCACGAAGGTGCCGGGCGGCAAGGTCGCGTGCCAGGAGAAGCTCTCCTCGGTCAGCGTCTTCGGCACATAGGTCTGGCCGAGGATGCTCCAGGAAATGCCGTCGAGGCCTTCATTGGCGCGCGTCACGCCGGCAGTCAGCGGGTTCATGAGTGTTTCCTCTCTGTTGGTGATGGGCTGATCGTAGAACACATCGTCATCCCGGACACAGCGAAGCGGAGATCCGGGATCCGTCGTCGAGCGCCGGCGTCCTTCAATGGATCCCGGCTCGGCGCGGCTTTCGCCGCTTGGCCGGGACGACGGCGCGGGTGGAATATCCGAAGGAACAAAACCTCAATTGTCCTATGCCCTTAGAAATGCAGGAAGCGGTCCTTCACGGCGCTGTCGCTACGCAACTCCGCGCTGGAACCGCGCCAGACGACGCGGCCTTTCTCCAGCACGACATGGCGGTCGGCGATCCGGACCAGCGCGTCGACATTCTTGTCGATGACAAGGATCGACTCGCCTTCTGCCTTCAGGGCCGTCAGGCAGCTCCAGATCTCCTCGCGGATCAGGGGGGCGAGCCCCTCGGTCGCCTCGTCGAGGATGATCAATTTGGGATTGGTCATCAGCGCCCGGCCGATCGCCAGCATCTGCTGCTCACCGCCGGAAAGCTGGTTGCCGCGGTTCTCCCGCCGCTCCTTGAGGCGCGGGAAGAAGGTGTAGATGCGCTCCAGGTTCCAGCGCTTCTTGCCGGAGCGGTCGGCGGCGGTCGCGATCAGGTTCTCCTCGACCGAGAGCGTCGGGAAGATCTGGCGGCCTTCCGGCACGAGGCCGATCCCGGCTTGCGCGATACGGAAGGGCGCCGCACCTGTCAGGTCGCGCCCGCCGAAAGCGATCTTTCCGGCCTTTGCCGGCAGCAGCCCCATGATCGAACGCACGGTCGTGGTCTTGCCCATGCCGTTGCGGCCGAGCAGGGTCACCACCTCCCCCTCGCCCACGGCAAGGTCGACCCCGAACAGGATCTGCGCCTCGCCATAGCCGGCATCGAGCCCTTCGACGCTGAGCATCGCTAGCCCTCCTCGCCGAGATAGGCCTGCCGCACGGCCGGATCGGCCCTGACCGCCGCCGGCTCGCCGGAAGCGATGACGCCGCCATAGACCAGAACGGTGACACGATCGGCCAGCGCGAAGACGGCGCTCATGTCGTGCTCCACCAGCAGCATGGCGAAGCGGCCCTTCAGGCTGTTCAGCAGAGCGATCAGGCGCTCGCCTTCTTCATGCCCGACGCCGGCGAGCGGTTCGTCGAGCAGGATGAGCTTCGGCTGCAGGGTCAGCGCCATCGCGATCTCGAGGGCGCGCTTCTCGCCATGCGATAGGCTGCCGGCCGGCGCATGGGCGCGCTCGGTCAGTCCGACGGCCTCCAGCGCCTCCCAGGCGGGTTCGTTGAGCGCTTCGTCGCCGGCAGCGTCGCGGAAGAGCGAGAGCGGGTGGGCGCTATGCGCCTGCACGCCGAGCGCGACATTCTCCAGCGCCGAGAGCGAGGGAATCGTCGAGGTGATCTGGAAGGTGCGGGCGAGGCCGGCCCGCGCCCGCGCCTGCGGCGGCAGGCGGGTGATGTCCTGCCCGTCGAACAGGATCGCTCCAGAATCGGGCCTGAGCGTCCCGGAAATCTGATGGACCAGCGTGGTCTTGCCGGCGCCGTTCGGGCCGATCAGCGCGTGGAGCTCGCCGGGCGCGATGGTGAGGTCGACCCCGTTGGTGACCTTGAGAGCGCCGAACGACTTGGCGAGGCCTTTGAGTGCGAGCGCCGGCTCAGCCATCGCGGCGCCCCCTCAGCTTGTTGGCGAGGCCCGCGATGCCGCCATGGGTGAACAGCACGAAGAGCACGATCAGGGGCCCGAAGATCACCTTCCAGTTCTGCGTCAGGCTGGAGAGCACGTCCTCGGTGACGAGGAAGGCGAGCGCGCCGAGGATCGCGCCATAGAGCGAGCCGACACCGCCGAGCACGACCATGAAGATCAGTTCGCCAGAGCGCGACCAGGACATATAGGCCGGGCTGACGAAATCGGTCTGGTTGGCAAGGAGGAAGCCGGACAGACCCGCCATCATGCCGCTGATCACATAGGCGCCGAGCCGGACATGGTCGACGTCGTAACCGGTGACGGTGACGCGCACGGAATTCTCGCGTGCCGCCCGCAGCACGCGGCCGAAGCGCGAGGCGACGAGCCGCCGCGCCAGCCAGTAGCAGAAGGCCAGCGTGCCGAGTGCGATATAGTAGAAGCCGGTGCGATTGCCGAAGATCTCGCGGCCGAAGAGCGTGCTCTTCTCGTAGAGCGTCAGGCCGTCATCGCCGCCATAGGCCGAGAGCGCCTGCGCGAAATAGAAGGCCATCTGCCCGAAGGCCAGCGTGATCATGATGAAGGCGACGCCGCGCGTGCGCAGCGAGACGTAGCCGGTGATCGCGGCGAAGACGGTGCAGGCGAGGAGGATGACCGGCAGCGCGACGAGAAGCTCGGTCTGCCCCTCGCTGATCAGGATACCGGCGCCATAGGCGCCGATGCCGATATAGGCGGCGTGACCGAAGGAGATCAGCCCGCCGATGCCAAGGACGAGGTCGAGCGAAAGCGCCGCGATGGCGAAGATCATCGCCCGCGTCACCAGCGTCAGCCAATGCCCGGGCAGGCCGAGCGCGGACGCCAGCGGCAACAGGGCGAGCAGCGCGAAGATGACGAGCGGGGCGAGCCGGCGCACCATTGGCGCTTGCGGCCGCGTCGCGGTCGCCGCCGGGTTCGAAGAGATGCCCGCCATGCTCACGAGCGCCCCTTGGCCGGCAGCAGGCCTTCCGGCCGGACGAAGAGCACCGCCGCCATGACCAGATAGATCAGCATCGAGGAGAGCGCGGCGCCGGTTGCTCGGGCCGAGGCCGGCGCCATGAACAGGCGGAGCAGGTCGTTCATCGAGGAGCGGCCAAGCGTGTCGACAAGGCCGACGATCAGCGCGCCGACGAAGGCGCCGCGGATCGAGCCGATGCCGCCAACGACGATGACGACGAAGGCGAGGATCAGCACCGTGTCGCCCATGCCGGGCTCGACCGAGAGGATCGGCGCCGCCATCGCCCCGGCGAAGCCCGCGAGCATGGTGCCGAAGGCGAAGACGATCATGAAGAGCTTGCGGATATCGACGCCGAGCGCCGAGACCATCGGCGCATTCGAGGCCCCTGCCCTGAGCAGCATGCCGGTGCGGGTCTTCTCGACGACGAACCAGAGCAGCGCGCCGACACCCAGGCCCGCCGCGATCAGGGCGAAACGGTAGACGGGATAGAGGATGCCGTCCATCAGCCGGACATTGCCGGAGAGGAATTCCGGCACCGGCACCGAGAGCGGCGCCGCGCCCCAGATCATCTTCACCGCCTGGTTGAGCAGCAAGATCAGGCCGAAGGTGGCGAGCACCTGATCGAGATGGTCGCGTTCGTAGAGATGCCGGAAGACCAGGAATTCCAGCGCAAGCCCCAGCAGCAGCGCCGCCGCCAGCGCGAGCACGAGACCGAGCAGGAAGGAGCCGGTCAGGGAGACGAACGTCACGGCAAGATAGGCGCCCAGCATGTACTGGACGCCATGGGCCAGGTTGATGAAGTCCATCACGCCGAAAACCAGCGTCAGTCCGGCCGCGACCAGGAACAGCAGGACGCCGAACTGGAGGCCGTTCAGGAGCTGGACGATCAGGAGGCTGAGAGTCATGGGATCGGTGGCTCGCTCTGCCGTCGCGATCAGGCTCGACCGTCATTCCGGGCGTAGCGAAGCGGAGACCCGGAATCCATCATGGAGCGCATCCCCTGCAGGGCTTGCCCTTCGATGGATCCCGGATCAGCGCCGCTTCGCGGCTTGTCCGGGATGACGGCGGCGGACGTGGTGCCGAGGCACCCTTACTTCAGCGCGCAATCCTTGGCGTGCGGATCGGCATAGTCGCTGAACACCTTCTGGGCGATCTCGGTCTGGAACTTGCCGTCGGCGCGCTTGGCGACCTTGACGAGATAGAAGTCCTGGATCGGGTAGCCGTTGGTGTTGAACTTGAACTTGCCGCGCAGCGAGGTGAAATCGGCCTTCTTGATCGCCTCGCGCAGCTTGTCGGCATTGCCGGCGCCGCCCGCCGCCTTCACGGCGGAATCGATCAGCATGGCCGCGTCGTAAGACTGCTGGGCATAGGAGCCGGGCACGATCTTGTAAGCCGCCTCATAGGCTTTGACGAAGTCCTTCGTCTGCGGGTTATCCATGTTGGGCGCCCAGGTCATGCCGCCATAGAGGCCGACCGCGGCGTCCTGCTGCGCCGGCAAGGTCGATTCATCGACCGTGAAGGCGGAGAGGAACGGGATCTTGCCCTGCAGACCGGCCTGCGACCACTGCTTGACGAAATTGACGCCAAGCCCACCGGGCAGGAAGGCGAAGACGACATCGGGCTTGGACGAGGCGATCTTGGCGAGGTCGGCCGAGAAATCCATCGCATTCAGCGGGGCATAGACCTCGTCGACGATCTCACCCTTGAAGTAGCGCTTGAAACCGGCGAGCGAGTCCTTACCCGCCTGGTAGTTCGGCGCGATGATATAGGCCTTCTTGTAGTTCTGGTCCTGCGCGTATTTGCCGAGAACCTCGTGCACCTGATCGTTTTGATAGGAGGTGACGAAGAAGTTCTTGTTGCAGGCCTTGCCGGCCATGGTCGAGGGGCCGGCATTCGGGCTGATCAGAAAGGCGCCGGAATCGAGCACGGGCTTGGCGATCGCGCCGAGGATGTTCGAGAAGACCGGGCCGACGACGAAGGCCGGCTTCTCGCTCTCGACGAACGAACGCACGCGCTCGACCGCGACATCGGGCTTCAGCTCGTCGTCGATCACGGTGATCTTGACCGGCACGCCGCCGAGCTTGCCGCCGTTCTTGTCGACCGCGAGCTGGAAGCCGTCGCGGACCTGCTGGCCAAGCGAGGCGGCCGGGCCGGTCAGCACGCTGACCACGCCGATCTTGATCGGCTCCTGCGCCTGCGCGGAAGCGATGGACAGAGCCAGCGCGCCGCAACCGAGTGCCAGACCGAACCTGAATGCCGTCATCGATGCTCTCCCGGACGAATGTGAAGCGCGGCCGCGTTCCCTCGGATTTCTTTGGCTCGCGCAGACCATAATGTTTCAAGCTTAAAATATCTGCAAGAGCGGCAGGCGCTAAATTTTGCCGGCCGCCCTCAGTCGGCATTCTTGGGCCATTCCGGCGCTTTCGGGAAGGGCCATGTCGGCCGGCGCCTGCAGACCTGCAAAGGCCTCACGCATGACGGGTTCGCCGCAAAGCCAGGCTTCGCGGCCGGAACGGCTCGCCCTCGATCCGGTCCGTCAGATGTCAGGACCGAGCAATTGGTTACGGATCCACCCCTGCCCGGCTCAGGCCGCGTTATTCGCCTTGGGCTGATAGGTCATCGTCCTGACGATGCCCTGCGCCGGGCGCTTCTCACCGGCCAGCACCTCGAAATCGAGATGGTTCTCGGGTGGCACCAGCGGGCAGGTGACGAAGTTGGTGAAGGCACAAGGCAGCGCCACCGCGTAGTTGAAGTCGATCCAGTCGATGCGGGTGCAGGCCTCGTCGGCGAACTGCAGTTCGATGACGCGGCCGGCGCCGTAGGTGACGGGGCCGCTGGTCAGGTCACGGACATGCGCGACCGGCTGCACGCCCTTCGGCGTGTCCTTGCCGATGAGCACGACGGTATAGGTCTTGCCGCCATGCTCGAAGGTGAAGGTCCCCATGCGCGGCGTGTTCTCGCGGACGCCGGTCTCCACGGTCTCGGCCTCGAAGGCGACGCGCTCGGCCGGCGTATAACGGCCACGGATGCGCCAGGCGGGATCGTAGTCGAAGGCGGTGACGTCAGCATCCTCCAGGCGCGTCGCCTGGCGCGGATCGCGCACGCGCACGCCGAAGAGCTTGAGCCCGTCATGCTTGGTGCGCTCTATCGCCTCGACCTCGTTGACGCCGAAATAGACCGGCACGCTGTTGCCGTGGCCATAGGTCTGGTTGCGGCCCGGAATGATCTCGACCGGCCCCGTGGGATATTCACCGTTCACCGACAAGGTCGGGCCCGAGGCCGGCGGGGTGAAGATGACCCGCCCGTCCTCGACAGACCAGGTGCCGGGCAGCAGGTCGAACGCGACGTTCCGATCGTTCTCCTCCAGCCAGTACTGCGCGACGAGCGCGGTCCAGCCATAGGGGCGGAACATCGTGGCGACATGGGCATAGCGCCATTCGCGCCACTGGCCTGCCAGGTGCTCGTTCGTGGGCATGTCCGTCTTCCTTTCAAAAGCCAGTTTCTGCTTGCGCATCAGGGCGGCCCGGCCGGATCAGCGCCCGGTAATCTCGGCCAGGAAGGCGAGGACGCCGCGCCAGGAGCCGTCATCGGCCCCGGCATTGCCGGAAGTTGTGCCGCCGCTGGTGTAGGGCACCTTGGAGACCGGGTGCTCGCGGCTCAGTTGCGTCGTCGGCACGAAGGGCAGGTTGATGGCGTGGCCGGCATCGTCGAAGTCGAGATGGCGGACGAGATGCGGATGGCCGTGCCGGGCAAGCGTCGAGACCACCATCCGGGAATAGAGGCTGGAGGGCCAGGCGCGGTCGTCGCGGCCGGAGACCAGCAGGACAGGGCCGGCGATCGTCTCGACCGGGATCCGGGCGCGCGCCACCAGATCGCGATCCTTCAGACCCTCGAAGAAGACGGAATGGTGCCGGGTCGGCGGGGCATCGCCGGCCCAGGGATGCCAATGCACCGCCTTGTTCTCCTGCCAGAGATGCGGCAGCGGGGCGCCGTCCTTCGTCCAGGTCACGCCCTGCCAGCCGCCGCGCGCGGGATCGCCGGCACCCTGCGCGCCATGGACCATGGCGCCGGGCACATAGGCGATCACGGCCGAGACCAGATCGGGATAGGTCGCGCCGAGAAGCAGCGAGAGCTCGCCACCGCGCGACTGGCCGGCGACGGCGACGAAGCCGTCGCGCGGCTGAAGTTCCCGGTGCGCCCAACGCAGGCCGGTTTCGAGATATTCGAGCGGCGTCCCGGTGATGAAGGGCGAAAGGCCCGGCGCCTTGAAATAGCCGAGCGCGAAGGCCTGGTAGCCATGGGAGGCGTAGAGCGCGCCGCGCGGCTCGTTGATGCCGCCGCCCGAGCCGTTGAGCACCACCACGACCGGATGCGGCCCCGGTCCGGCCGGCGTGAACAACGTGCCGACAAGCCCCTCTTCCCGGATCTCCCGCCGCGTCACGTCCGGCGCGGCGAAGCGCTGGAGAAGCTCGGCCGCCGTGCGAGCGCCGTCTGCGGTCTCCGCCGCCAATGTCGTCACGAGCGGCTGCATGACGTCGTCGGCGAAGAGTTCCTGGCTCGTGCCGCCGGCCGGATGCTGGCTCCAGAGCAGGCCCATGGCCGAGACCTCGGCATAGTCGCCGCCGACAGGCGCATCGCGGGTCAAATCGACCACGCCGTCTGCATCGGCCATGTAGGTCGCCTGACTGTCCCAGGCCACACCACGCGAGCGCAAGGTCCGGGCGGAGATGGCGACGAGTTCGTCGGGCGCGAGGCCGGAGACGGTGATGCGACGCGGCTCGTCGATCAGGCCGTCGGCCGGCGTAACCGAAAGAACCGGCCTGGAAGCAGGACTTGTCGTCATCATCAATCTCCTCGGCCCATCATCCGGGCGAGATAGGCGTCGAGGCGCTCGGCGAATGCGGCGTCCAGAACGGCGCCCGCCGGCAGGCCGCCGCCGCGCGGCCAGTGACCGCCACCGGTCGTCCAATCGCTCTTCAGGCCGGCCAACTTGTCTCGCCAATCGATGCTTTCTCCGGCCGCGGCCGGATCGAAGGCGAGGAGGAAGACGCCGCGCCCTTTCGGATCGCCACGGCCGCCACCGGCGACGCCGGCCATGAGCTCGACCACGAGCCCAAGCAGCGAGCCGATCTGGCCGCCACGCGGCAGGAGCGCCGCGACCTCGGCGGCGATGCTGGTCGGCTGTCCCTGGCCATCCAGCGCGATCCCGTCCGGCAGTGCCTTGCCTGTGGCGCGGGCAGAGCGGATTTCGGCCATGGTGGCGCTGCTGCTGGCGACATCGATGACCACGCGCTTGCTGCCCCGCCCCATCGCGATGGCGAGCGGATTGGTGCCGATCACCGCCTTCGCCCCGCCGTGTGGCGCGACGAAGGGCGGCCCCTCGGCACCGGCGAGGCCGACGAGCCCGGCATCGGCGAGATGGCGGACGAAGGGCGCGAGCCGGCCAAAGCCCCGGACGCCGCGCAGGAAGATGGCGGCGATGCCGAATTGCCGGGCGGCGGCCTCCAGATCGAACGTGGCAGAGGCGACGGCGAGCGGCGCGAACGAGGAGGAACAGTCGAGCCAGCGGATGGCCTGCGGTTCTCCCGTTGCCGGCTGCACCGCATCGGCGGTCCATTCGTCGAGCATGGCGATGCCGAAGCGCGGCAGGCCGAGTGCGTCAGCCTCGATCAAGGCCGCGGCAGCAAGCTGCGCGGCCAGGCTATCGCCAAGCGCGGCCGAGAGCCGCGCGACTGCGTCGGGAACGGAGATCATGCCTGCGTGCTCCGCATGGGGCTGCCGAGCCGGATCTCGCTCTCCGAGAGATAGCCCAGCGTCATCAGCCGCTCGATCAGGAACTCCCGAGCGTGCCGGATATGGGCGGTCTCGATCGCGGCGGCGCGCTCGCCGTCGCCGGCCTCGATGGCATCGACAAGCGCAGTGTGCTCATCGGAATGCTCGCCGGCCTTGACCGAGAAGTCGATGGCGAAGCGCAGCAGCCGCTCGAGCTCGTCGAACAGGTTTTCCGAGAGGGCGATGACGCGCTTGTTGCGGCTGCAGCGGGCGATGGCGACGTGAAAGCGCCGCGCCACCTGCTGCATGGCGCCGACATCGAGCGGCGCCGCATATTCCCGGACGATTTCCCGCAATTCGGCAATGTCGGCCGGCGTGGCATAGCGGGCCGCCTGCCGGGCCGCATGCGGGCCGATGGCGGCGCGCAGGTCGAGGATCTCGTGCACGGCCTGGAAGGTGATGGGCGCGACGCGGTAGCCGCTGCGCGGCAGGATCGCGATCAGTCCGTCGGCAGCAAGCCTCTGCATGGCGTCGCGCACCGGCGTCTTCGAGACCTCGTAGCGGCGGGCGATGGCGGCCGCGTCGAGCGTCGTCCCCGGCGCGATCTCGCAGCGCATGATCTCCTGCCTAAGCGCGGCATAGATGCGCTCCGAGACGGGGACCTGCGCGATGGCGGTCGGGCTGGTGGCGACGCTCATGAGGTTCTGCCTCCGCCGCGATCAGTGCTTCGCCCAGGGCACGAAGCGCCGCTCCAGCGCCTCGAGCGCGAGGATGGTGAGGTAGCCCATGGCCGAGATCACGACGATGCCGACGAACATCCGCGAGACCGCGAAGGTCTGCCAGGACGCCCAGATGAAGAAGCCGACACCGCTGCGCGCGCCCAGGAACTCCGCCGCCGCGATGATGATGTAGGAGGAGCCGGCGGCGAGCTTCAGGCCGGTGAAGATGCTCGGCAGCGCGGCCGGAAAGGCGATGCGCCGAAAGGTCTGGAAGCGGCTCGCGCCAGCGTTCTTGGCGACATCCATGTAGATCTGCGGCGTCTGCATCACCCCGCTCATGGTGTTGTAGAGCATGAGGAAGAAGACGCCGATCGCGATGACCACGAATTTCGAGGCGTCGCCGACACCGAAGATCAGCAGGATCAGCGGCAGGATGGCGATCTTCGGCACCGGATAGAGCGCAGAGAAGATCGGCCCGAGCACCCGGCGCGTCGGCTGCGACAGGCCGAGGATGAGCCCCATGACGATGCCCGGTACGGCGCCCATCGCGTAGCCGACGCCGACGCGGCGCAGCGTCGCGCCGATATGGTCGAACAGCTCGAAGCTCAGCACCATGCGCCAGGCGGTCTCGGCGATCGCGCTCGGCGCCGGGAAGAAGCGCCGGTCGATCAGGTTGAGCTGGCTGGACAGTTCCCAGAGCAGCAACAGCAAAAGCGGGCTGAAATAGGAGGCGAGCCGGACGAGCCGCTCGCGCCGGGCGGGCGCCTTGAGCCGGCGCAGTTCGTCTTCCGTCAAGGTCACGGGAGCGACGCTCATTTCATGCCCTCCCCGGCGAGGCCAGCAGGCGCCAGACCTCATAGGTCAGGTCCCAGAAGCGCTTGTCGCGCCGCATCTCGACCACGTCGCGCGGCCGCTCGAACGGCACATCGAGATCGGCAACCAGAGTGCCCGGGCGCGGCGACATGACGAGCACGCGGTCGGCCAGCGTCAGCGCCTCATCGACGCTGTGGGTGATGAAGACCACGGTCTTGCCGGTCGTTTCCCAGATGCGCAGCAATTCCTGCTGCAGGACGAGGCGGGTCTGCTCGTCGAGCGCGCCGAAGGGCTCGTCCATCAGCAGGATCTCGCGGTCGTCGACGAGCGCGCGCGCCACCGAGACGCGCTGCTTCATGCCGCCGGAGAGCTGATGCGGCCGGGCCTTTGCGAAGTCGGTCAGTCCGGTGAGCGTCAGCAGCTCGCGGACACGGCGCTCCTGCTCGGCGCGGGAGGCGCCCTTCAGGCTCAGCGGAAAGGCGATGTTCTCCGACACGGTGAGCCAGGGCAGGACGGAGGCTTCCTGGAAGACCATGGCCGGCGGGGTCTTGCTATGCAGCGTCACCGTGCCGCTGAGCTTCTGCTCGAGATCCGCCAGGATGCGCAGCACCGTGGTCTTGCCGCAGCCGCTCGGCCCGACGATGCAGACGAATTCGCCCCGCTTCACGGAGAAGCTGACATCGGAGACAGCCACCGTCACGCGGTCGCCTTCGGCATCATAGAACGCCTTGGTCAGGTGGCTGACCTCGATGGCGGGCTGTGCCGCCTCCCCCGAAGCCAGACGCACGCGTTCGAGCATTGCCGTCGTCACGGCTTGCTCGCGACGAGCTCGTTGGCGCGCTTCAGCAGGTCGCGGCGATAAACGGCATCGATCTTGGCCTGGCCCTTGTATTCGAGCGCGCCGCGCTTGCGGAAGAACTCCTCCTGCTCGCGCACCGAAGCCATGTCGATGGCGCCGTCCTCGGAGCGGACGGTATAGGGGATGCCGCGCAGGGCATCGCGCTCGGTGCCTGTGTATTTCGCGACGATGTCGAGGATCTTGTCGTCCTTCCAGCCGCCCTTGTCGAGCAGGCGGGCGGCCTTGAGATAGCCCGCCATGAAGCGCACCACCGCGTCCTCGTTCTTGGCGACGAAATCCTGGTTGAAGGCGATCAGGCCAAGCTCGGTGCCGAAGGTATGATCCTCGACCAGCCGGCGGCCGAGACCCTGCTTCTCCAGCTGCCCGGCGAAGGGCTCGATGCTCCAGCCGGCCTCGAGCCCGCCATTGGCGAAGGCGGCGGCGGTCGCCGGCGGCGGCAGATAGACCGCCTCGACATCCTCGACGACCAGGCCGCCCTTCTCCAACGCCTTGGCGACCGAGAACATGCCGAAGCCGCTGGGGCCGGGAATGCCGACGCGCTTGCCCTTGAGGGCAGCGACGGTGCGGATGCCTGCATCCCAGGCCTTCTGCGAGACCATGAAGGGCGATGGCGAGGGAACCGTCGACGGCATCCGGGCCGAGGTCGCAATGATCGCGACGGTCGCACCGCGGTCGAGCGCATTGAAGAGCCCTGCCCCCCAGGTCGCGGCGCCGGCCTCGACATTGCCGGAGGCGAGCAGCTGGACGGTCTCGGCCGTGCCGCCCTTCGGCGAGAGCGTCACCTCGACCCCGTAATCCCTGAAGAAGCCGAGTTCCTTGGCGACGAAGAACGGCGCGTAATCGGCGAAGGGCGAATAGAGGAAATCGACCTTGGGCAGCTTCTGCGCCCAGGCTACCGGGGCGACCGGCGGAGCCAGAGCGGCGGCGACTGCGGCCGTCATGAGATCACGGCGACTGACAAAAGACATGCGCGAAGCTCCTCATGCGTCCGTTTTCCGGCGCCAGCACCAGACGATCCCCTTCCCCCAGCACCGGCGAAGGGTGCGCCGACCGTAAGCAGATCGTCATGGCCACTATCGCGGCTAACAACTGATGTATCAACCCTTCGATCTGATATTTCCAACGATGCCCGAGTACCTCCTGAAGCCCCGGCCGGATCGCAGCGCTCACGGATTTGGCCCGCGCCTATCGAGGACCGGCGCTATTCCGCAAATTCTGTCGCTTTTAGCTACAGGGATCGCTAGCAAAACGGCATGCGCGCCGACGTCCTTGGCCTTCAAGCCTTCATCAGCATCGCCGAGCGCGGCAGCTTCCGGGCTGCCGCTTCCCATCTCAACCTGTCGCAGACAGCGCTGAGCCATCGCGTCCGCAAGCTCGAGGAATCGCTGGGCACGCCGCTCTTCCTGCGCACGACGCGGCAGGTTTCGCTGACGGCGGCCGGAACCACGCTGTTGCCGCGCGCGCGGCGCATCTTCGAGGATCTCGGTTCCGCGATCGACGAGGTCAGGGTGGAAACCCGCGAACGCGACGCGGAGGTCTCCGTCGGTTGCTTGCCCACCGTCGCGGCGCATTGCATTCCGGCGGTGATCGCCGCATTTGCCAAGCGCCATCCGGGACTGGGTGTCAGGGTGCACGACAATTCCGCCTCCGAGATCGCGGACAAGGTGCAGTCGGGCGAAGCCGAATTCGGCGTGACCATTGTCGCGGCGAACCGCTGGGACCTCGAGCTGAAGCCGGTGGTCAAGGAGCCCTTCGTGCTCGTCAGCCATCGCGACATGCCGCTGGCCCGGGAGGCGTCGCTGACATGGGCCCAGCTCCAGGGCGAGCCGCTTGTCCGGATCAGTGCCGAGACGGGCAACCGCATCCTGATCGACGACGCGCTCGGCTCCCGGCGCGAGGCCCTGACCTGGCGCTACGAGGTCCAGCGCGTGATCACCGCCGTGAGCCTTGTCCGCTCGGGGATCGGCTACGCGATCGTCCCCCAGCTCGCGCTCGATGTGGTCGATGCCGGCGGGCTGGTCGCGATCCCGCTGCGTGCGCCCGCGATCACCCGCACATTGGGCATCATCACGCGCAAGACGGTGCCCTTGCGCCCCGCCACACGCGACCTGCTTTCATTGCTGAGCGCCGCGCTCAAGCGCAGCATTGCGCGCCCGAATTGATGAACCAAATCGCTCAATCGCTGCATTCTTATCATTTGATGAGGCAATGAACTTGCCCCACCCTTGCTGCGGGAAGAAACGCACAAGGAGTGGCGACGATGGCCGGCTCGACACCGCCGACGATCTCATTCATCGGCTTCGGCGAGGTCGGCCAGACATTCTCGCGCGGCCTCATGGCCAATGGCGCGACCGGCATCCGGGCCTATGATCTGCTGTTCGGCAGCGCTGCCGGTCGGCGGCTGGAGGATGCCGCGCAGCAGATCGGCGTGGACTGCGGCACCTCGCCGGCCGAGGCCTGCGCGCAGGCGGAATTCGTCTTTTCGGCGGTAACGGCCGACCGGGCCGAGGCGGTGGCCAGCGAGGCGGCGGCCTGGCTGAAGCCCGGCCAGATTTTCGTCGACGTGAATTCGGCCGCGCCTTCGACCAAGCAGCGAGCCGCTAAAGCGGTCCAGGCCAGCGGCGCCGATTATGTCGAGGCCGCCGTGATGGCGCCGGTGCTGAATCCCGGCCTGAAGGTCGCGATCCTCGCCGGTGGCCCCAGAGCGCAGGCTGCAGCCGCAATCCTCAATGGCCTCGGCATGAATCTGACGCCGGTCTCGGAGGCGTTCGGCGGGGCCTCGGCCATGAAGCTCTGCCGCAGTATCGTCATCAAGGGGCTGGAGGCGCTGATGGTGGACTGCGCCGCCGCCTGCGAGGCCTGGGACGTCAAGGACCCGGTCTTCGCCAGCCTGCATGCGACCTTCCCCTCGATCGATTTCCATGCGCTCGCCGCCGACATGCGCGAGCGTGTCGCGACCCATGGCATCCGCCGGGCTGCCGAGATGCGCGAGGCCGCCGAGATGCTCGCCGCGGCCGGTCTCGAGCCAGGGCTCGCCAGCGCCGTCGCCGATGCCCAGCAGCGCGGGGCGCACGCCAGGCCCGCAGAGGGAGCGTGAGGCGATGGGCCAGATCGCCGTTCCCTGCATGCTGATCCGCGGCGGCACCTCAAAGGGCGCCTATTTCCTACGCGACGACCTGCCGGCGGACGCCGCGGCGCGCGATGCCTTCCTGCTCGCCGTGATGGGTTCACCCGACAAGCGACAGGTCGACGGGCTCGGCGGCGCGCATCCGCTGACCAGCAAGGTCGCAATCGTCTCCCGATCGAGCGAGCCGGGCTGCGACATCGATTTCCTATTCGCGCAGGTCGGGATCGAGATGGCCAAGGTCGATACGACGCCGAATTGCGGCAACATCCTCGCCGGCATCGGCCCGTTCGCGCTGGCGCGCGGGCTTATCAAGGCGAGCGGCGCGCGCACGACCATCCGCGTCCGCACGATCAATACCGGCACGATCGCCGACCTCACCCTGGACACGCCCGATGGCGAGGCGAGCGCCGAGGGCAATGCGCGCATCGACGGGGTACCCGGCACCTCGGCGCCGATTGATATCGGCTTCCTGGATGCAGAGGGCTCGGTCTGCGGCGCGCTGCTGCCGACCGGCAATGTCGTCGATGTGATCGAGGGCGTGCCCTGCACGCTGATCGACAACGGCATGCCGGTGATCGTGATGCGGGCCGCCGATGTCGGGCGCAGCGGCTACGAGCCGCGCGAAGAGCTCGACAAGGATACGGAGCTGAAGGCGCGGATCGAGCGTATCCGTCTCGCCGCCGGGCCGCTGATGAATCTCGGCGATGTCGCGAAGAAGGTCGTGCCGAAGATCGCGCTGGTCGCGCCGCCGCAGGCGGGAGGTTCAATCTGCACGCGCAGCTTCATCCCGCATGAATGCCACGCCTCGATCGGCGTCTTCGCCGCCGTGACGGTGGCGACCGCGGCGGCGCTGCCCGATTCGCCTGCCGCGTCCGTCGTCGTGATGCCCGAAGGGCGCGAGCGCTCGCTCTCGGTCGAGCATCCGACCGGGGAGTTCACGGTGACGCTCACGGTTGGCGGCACTGCCGAGCGGCCGGTGATCGAGCGGGCAGGACTTCTGCGCACCGCGCGCATCCTGATGGAAGGCCGCGCCTTCGTGCCGGCGAGTGTGATGGCGGCGCCTGCGGGCAGTGCTCGCCACGCCGCTGAATGAAATGAGAGAGGACCGAGCTGCCATGGCGAACCTGCAGAAGACAGGTCTGGTGATCACAGCGCATCCCGGCGATTTCGTCTGGCGCGCGGGCGGCGCCATCGCGCTGCATGCCAGGCGCGGGGTGCGCGTGAAGATCCTCTGCCTGTCCTATGGCGAGCGCGGCGAGAGCCAGTTCGCCTGGAAGAAGGCCGGTGTCCGCATGGGGGACGTCAAGGCTCAGCGCCGCGCGGAGGCGGAGGTCGCGGCCGAACTGCTCGGCGCCGAGATCGAGTTCATGGATGCCGGGGATTATCCGCTGCGGACCACGCCCGCGATGCTCGACCGCGCCATCGACATCTTCCACGAGCTCAACCCCAGCTTCGTGCTGACCCATGCGCTCGAAGACCCCTATAATGTCGACCACCCGGAGGCGACGCGCTTCGCGCAGGAGGCACGCATCATCGCGCAGGCCGCCGGGCACAAGCCCGATCCCGAGCGCGCCTATGCCGCCCCGCCGGTCTTCCTGTTCGAGCCGCACCAGCCCGAGCAGTGCAATTTCAAACCGAACGTCATCCTGAACATCGACGCGGTCTGGGAGCAGAAGCGCAAGGCCTTCGAGATCCTCGCCGCGCAGAAGCATCTCTGGGAGTACTACACCCGCGTCGCGCTGAACCGCGGCATGCAGGGCGGCCGGAACTCCGGCAAGGCGATGACCTATGGCGAGGCCTATCAGCGGCTCTTCCCGGAAGCGCTGGAGGTGCTGGCATGACCCCCATCGTCATCCGCACGAAGAAGCGCGCGCCGGCCGCAGCGATGGCCGACCTCCGGGAACTCGGCGTCTCCACCACGCATGAGGCGATGGGGCGGTCCGGGCTGATGAAGCCCTATATGCGGCCGATCTATCCGGGAGCGCAGATCGCCGGCGGGGCCGTAACCGTGCTCGCCCAGCCCGGCGACAACTGGATGATCCATGTCGCGATCGAGCAGGTGCAGCCCGGCGACGTGCTCGTCGTCGCCTGCACCACCGACAATACCGACGGCATGTTCGGCGATCTGCTCGCGACCTCGCTCAAGGCCCGCGGCGGCGCCGGCCTTATCATCGATGCCGGAGCGCGCGACGTGCGGGTGCTGACCGAAATGGGCTTCCCCGTCTGGTCGCGCGCGATTTCGGCCAAGGGCACAGTCAAGGCGACGCCCGGCTCGGTCAATGTGCCGGTCGTCTGCGCCGGGGCGCTGGTCCATCCGGGCGATGTGATCGTCGCCGACGATGACGGCGTCGTGGTGGTGCCGCGATCGGAGGCGGAGGCCGTCGCAGCCGCCGGCCGCAAGCGCGAGGCGGCGGAGGAGGAGAAGCGCCGGCGCCTCGCCTCCGGCGAACTCGGGCTCGACATGTACGCAATGCGCGAAGGCCTTGCCAAGGCCGGCCTCGTCTATCGCGACGACGACTGAGACCAAAACAACCGGCTTCGCAGAAAGCCGCAGCAGGGGAAGGAAACGACGATGACGCATCGCAGGATGGTACTCGGTAGCATGCTTGGGCTGGCTCTGGCCGCCTCGACGAGCGGGTTCGCACTGGCCCAGGAGCCGGTGAAGATCGGCCTGATCCTGCCGATGACCGGCCCCTTCGCCTCGACCGGCAAGCAGATCGACGCGGCCGTGAAGCTCTTCCTGGCGAAAGAAGGCGCCACCCATGGCGGGCGCAAACTCGAAGTGATCCTCAAGGACGATGCCGGCAATGCCGATGCGACGCGCCGGCTCGCGCAGGAACTGGTCGTCAACGACAAGGTCTCGGTGCTCGCCGGCTTCGGCCTGACGCCGCTCGCCATGGCGACCGCCCAGATCGCGACGCAGGCCAAGGTGCCGGAGGTCGTGATGGCGGCGGCGACCGCGACGATCACCGAGGCTTCGCCCTATATCGTGCGGACCTCCTTCACCCTGCCGCAAGCTTCCGAGCCGATGGCGGACTGGGCCACCGCCAACGGCATCAGGAAGGTCTTCACCGTCGTCACGGACTACGGTCCGGGCATCGATGCCGAGACCTCCTTCGCCAACAAGTTCAAGGCGGCGGGCGGCACGGTCGAGAGCGTGCGCGTGCCGCTGCGCAACCCCGATTTCGCGCCCTTCCTCCAGCGCGTCTCCGAGGCCAAGCCCGATGCGCTCTTCGTCTTCGTGCCCTCCGGCGTCGGCGCGCAGTTCATGAAGCAGTTCGTCGAGCGCGGGCTCGATAAGGCCGGTGTCAAGCTGATCGGCCCCGGCGATGTGGTCGATGACGACATCCTCGAGGGCATCGGCGACGTCGCGCTCGGCGCCATCACCACGCATCATTATTCGGCGGCGCATGACAGCCCGGCCAACAAGGCCTTCGTCGCGGCCTTCCAGAAGGCCAATCCCGGCATGCGGCCGAACTTCACGGCGGTCGGCGGCTATGACGGCATGAAGCTCATCGCGGGGGCGTTGGAGGCCACCAAGGGCGATGCCGGCGGCGACAAGCTGATCGCGGCGATGAAGGGCGCCGTTTGGGAGAGCGTGCGCGGGCCGGTGAAGATCGATCCCGATACCCGCGACATCATCCAGAACATCTATGTCCGCAAGACTGAGAAGGTCGGCTCCGAACTCCACAATGTCGAGTTCGCGACGATCAAGGACGTCAAGGACCCGGTGAAGGCCCGCAAGTGAAGAACCGTCATTGCGAGGAGCGTGAGCTCCGAAGCAATCCAGGGGCGGCCGCGCTCTACGTCCCCCTGGATTGCTTCGCTGCGCTCGCAATGACGGCAGCTCGTGCGATCAAGACGGGCCCGGCTTTTCAAGCAGAGCGGATGAAGGACGCATGCTGACCATCCTGTTCGACGGCATCGCCTATGGCATGGTGCTCTTCGTCCTCGGCTGCGGGCTCTCCGTGACGATGGGGTTGATGAACTTCGTCAATCTCGCCCATGGCGCCTTCGCGATGCTTGGCGGCTATGTCGCCGTGCAGGCGATGCAGCGGCTCGGCGTGCCGTTCCTGGCAACCCTGCCGCTCGCTTTCCTGGCGGCGGCGCTGGTCGGGATCGTGCTGGAGCGGCTGATCTACCGGCCGATGTATGCCAAGAGCCATCTCGACCAGGTGATGTTCTCGATCGGACTGGTCTTCATGGCGGTCGCCGGCACGGACTGGCTGATGGGCTCGACCCAGCAGTTCATCCGTCTGCCGGCCTGGCTGCAGGGGCGCTTCGAGATCGCCGGCATCGGCATCGGCCGCTACCGACTCTTCGTCATCGTGGTCTGCGGTCTGCTCGCGGTCTCGCTGCAATGGGGCTTCGCCCATACCCGCTTCGGCAGCCGCCTGCGCGCCGCCGTCGACGATGCGCGCGTGGCGCGCGGGCTCGGCATCCCGGTCAACCGGCTTTTCGCACTCACCTTCGCGCTGGGCTGCGGACTTGCCGGCTTCGGCGGTGCGCTCGGCATCGAATTGATGGGCCTCGACCCGAGCTTCCCGCTGAAATTCATGATCTACTTCCTGATCGTCGTGACCGTCGGCGGCACGTCCAGCATCACCGGGCCGTTCTTCGCCGCGATGCTGCTCGGCGTGGCCGATGTCGTCGGCAAATATCTCGTGCCGCAGGTCGGTGCCTTCATCATCTATGCGCTGATGGTCGTGCTGCTGATCACCCGCCCGCACGGGCTCTTCGCGAGGGCGCGGGCATGAGGGCCGAGACTTTCGACACCAAAGTCAGGCAAGCACTCTATGCCGGCCGCCGCTGGCACCCGGCCGAGATCACCTTCTGGTTCCTGGCCTTCGCCGCCTTCCTGCTGTTCCCGCGCAACCTGCTGCTGCTCAACGAGATCGCGATCCTCGCCCTGTTCGCGCTCTCGCTCGACCTGATCCTCGGCTATGTCGGCATCGTCTCGCTGGGGCATGCGGCCTTCCTTGGTATGGGCGCCTATGCGGCCGGCCTCTTCGCCAAGCATGTCGGCGGCGATCCGCTGGCCGGGCTTGCCGTCGGGATGGGCGCGGCCGGGCTGCTCGGCCTCGTCATCAGCCCGCTCGTGCTGCGCGGCACCGACCTGACGCGCCTGATGATCACGCTCGGCGTCGCGTTGATCCTTTTCGAGCTCGCGAATTCCTTCGGCTCGCTCACCGGCGGCGCCGACGGCCTGCAAGGCATCGTGATGACACCGGTGCTTGGCCTGTTCGACTTCGATATCTTCGGGCGCACGGCCTATCTCTATTCGCTCAGCGTGCTCTTCCTGCTGTTCCTGATCGCAAGGCGGGTGGTCCATTCGCCCTTCGGCCTCTCGCTCCGCGCCATCCGCGACAATCCGCTGCGCGCCTCGGCCTCGGGCGTGCCGAACGGGCGCCGCCTCGCCGCCGCCTATACGCTCGCTGCCGCTTATGCGGGAGCAGCCGGCGCCCTCCTCGCCCAAACCACGCAATTCGTCTCGCTGGACGTGCTCGATTTCCACCGTTCGGCCGATCTGATGCTGGTGCTGATCATCGGCGGCGCCGGCTATCTCTATGGCGGGCTCGTCGGCGCCATCGCCTTCAAGCTGCTGCAGGACGCGATCGCGACCTTAACGCCGCAATACTGGATGTTCTGGATCGGGCTCTTCCTCGTACTCTTCGTGCTCGGCGGGCGCGAGATCATCCATGGCGGGGTCAAGGTCGTGGCCCGGCGCCTTGCTGCCCTCGGCAAGGGACGCGCCCGATGAACGCCGCCCTCCAGACCTTCGACCTCGTCAAAAACTTCGGCGGCATCACCGCAACCGACCATGTCGATTTCACGCTGGCGAAGGGCGCGCGCCATGCGCTGATCGGCCCGAACGGCGCCGGCAAGACCACCTTCATCAACCAGCTCACCGGCGTCCTGAAGCCGAGTGCGGGGCGCATCACATTGATGGGCGAGGAGATTACGGCGCTGCCGCGCGAGGCGCGGGTGAAGCGCGGGCTCGCCCGCACCTTCCAGATCAACCAGCTTTTCGCGACGATGACGCCACTGGAGATGATCGCGCTCGTCACCTCCGAACGTCTCGGAAGGGGCAGCCATGCCTTCCGGGCGCTCGATCGCGATCCGGAGCTGGTAAGCCAGGTTTCGGAGGTCCTGAACCGATTCCGGCTCGACGACATCATGGACCGGACGATCGCGACCCTGCCCTATGGCAAGCAGCGCCAGATCGAGATCGCCGCCGCCTTCGCCGCGCGGCCTTCAGTGCTGCTGCTCGACGAGCCGGCGGCCGGCGTCCCGGAGGCCGAGCGCCGCGACTTGATGCAGACGGTCGCCGATCTGCCTGACGATGTCTCCGTGCTCTTGATCGAGCACGACATGGACCTCGTCTTCCGCTTCGCGACGCGCATCACCGTGCTGGTCAATGGCCGCGTACTGGCGGAGGGCACACCGGAGGAGATGGCGCGCGCCCCTGCCGTCCGCGCGGCCTATCTCGGCGAGGACGCCCATGTCTGACGCATCAAAGCCTGAGCTGCTCAAGATCGAGAAGCTGTGTGCCGGCTATGGCGAGGCGCAGGTGCTGTTCGACATCGACCTCACGCTCGCCGAGGGACATTCGCTAGCCCTGCTCGGCCGCAATGGCGTCGGCAAGACGACGCTGGTCAACAGCATCATCGGAGTCACCCGCCGACGCGGCGGGCGGATCGTGCTCGCCGGGCGCGACCTGACCACCGCCTCGCCCGAGCAGCGGGCGCATGCCGGCATCGGCTGGGTGCCGCAGGAGCGCAATATCTTCAAGTCGCTGACGGTGCTGGAGAACCTGACGGCGGTCGCCAAGCCGGGGCTATGGGATGTCGCTCGCGTCTTCCGCATGTTTCCGCGTTTGGCGGAGCGGAAAACCAATCTCGGCAACCAACTCTCGGGTGGCGAGCAGCAGATGCTGGCGATCGGCCGGGCGCTGATGCTGAACCCGAAGCTGCTGCTGCTCGACGAACCGACCGAAGGGCTTGCCCCGATCATCGTCGAGGAACTGCTGCGAGCGCTGAAGGCTCTGTTCCGCGAGGAAGGACTTGCGGCAATCGTGATCGAGCAGCACGCCCGAAAAATCCTTGAACTGACGGATGATGCAATCGTGCTCGAACGCGGCCGCATCGTCCTCGCCGAGCGCAGCGCGACGCTCATCGCCGAGCCCGGACGGCTCGAACACCATCTCGGCCTCGCCGCCGCCTGATCATCGAGAAACGAGAGGATACGTCATGAGCCAGAGGACAAAGCCGCCGTTCCGGGGCGATATGGTCGGAAGCCTGCTGCGCAGCGCGCCGGTCAAGGAAGCCCGCGCCAAAGTCGCAGCCGGCGAGATGACGCAGGCCGAGCTGACCACGATCGAAGATGAGGAGATCAGGAAGCTCGTCCGCAAGCAGGAGGAGATCGGCCTGCAGGCGGTGACGGACGGCGAGTATCGCCGCGCCTTCTGGCATTTCGACTTTCTCGATGGCCTGACCGGCGTCACCACTTACGAGACCGACGCGGGCATCCAGTTCAAGGGCGTCGCCACCAAGGGCCACGGCATCCGCGTGACCGGCAAGCTCGACTTCCCGGCGGACCATCCGCATCTGGCCCATTTCAAGTTTCTGGCCTCAGTGACGAGCCGCGTGCCGAAGATGACCATCCCGAGCCCGTCCATGCTGCATTATCGCGGCGGGCGGAAGGCGATCGATCCGAGCGCCTATCTCAGGGTGGAGGACTATTACGACGATCTCGGCAAGGCCTACGCCAAGGCGATCAAGGCCTTTTACGACGCCGGCTGCCGCTACCTGCAGCTCGACGACACCAGCCTGTCCTATTTCTGCGATCCCGAGCAGAGGAAGATGCTCAGCGAGCGCGGCGACGATCCGGACAAGCTGATCTTCATCTATCGCGACGTGCTCAACGCCGCGCTGAAGGCCAAGCCGGCCGATATGCAGATCACCACCCATACCTGTCGCGGCAACTTCAAATCGACCTTCATCGCATCCGGCGGCTACGAGCCGGTGGCCGACATGGTCTTCAACCAGATCGATGTCGACGGCTATTTCATGGAATGGGACGATGACCGCTCCGGCGGCTTCGAGCCGCTGCGCTTCCTGCCCAAGGGCGACAAGCAGGTCGTGCTCGGCCTCGTCACCTCCAAGTTCGGGGAGATCGAAAGCAAGAACAATCTCAAGCGCCGGATCGAGGAAGCCGCGAAGTTCGCGCCCCTGGAGCAGCTCTGCCTGTCGCCGCAATGCGGCTTCGCCTCGACCGAGGAAGGCAATGTGCTGGCCGAGCACGAGCAATGGGCCAAGCTCTCGCGCATCCTCGAAGTCGCGAAGGAAGTCTGGGGATGAAGCACACCGCGTTTCCAGAGAAACACGCGTCATCCCGGACGCAGCGAAGCGGAGATCCGGGATCCATGCCTGAACCTCAATCGGAAGCGCTCCGGCATGGATCCCGGGTCAAGCCCGGGATGACCCGATGGTTCCGGCAAAAACTTGCTCGCTCTAAAGGACATCAGACATGAGCGCCGAGCCCTGTTTCGACATCGCCCATCTCGGTCATGTCGAACTCTTCACCAACAAGCCCGAGGCCAGCCTCGATTTCTTCGTCAATATCTTCGGGCTGACGGAGAGCGGGCGTGAGGGCGATTCCGTCTATCTGCGCGCCTGGGACGATTACGAGTTCCACACGCTGAAGCTGACCGCGTCGAACACCACGGGCGTCGGCCATATCGGCTATCGCGCCACGAGCGAGGCAGCGCTCCTGCGCCGCGTCGCCGCGATCGAGGCGATGGGCGCTGGCATCGGCTGGAGCGAGGGCGACCTCGGCCACGGCCGGGCCTATCGCTTCCGCGACCCGGACGGCCATGTCTTCGAGATCTATTTCGACACCAGCAAATATGTCGCGCCCGAGGGCGAGCGGCCGGCGCTGAAGAACCAGGCGCAACGCAACCATGGCCGCGGCTGCGCGGTTCGCCGGATCGACCATGTCAACCTGCTGGCGCAGGATGTCGCGGTGATCCGCGATTTCATGCCGAAGGCGCTGGGCAGCCGCGTCACCGAGCAGATCGTGCTGGATTCAGGCGAGGTCGGCGGCTGCTGGTTCACCGTCAACAACAAGAGCTACGACATCGCCTATACCCGCGACCACACCAAGGCCGAAGGACGCTTCCACCACGTCACCTATGCGGTCGACCAGCGCGAGCACATCCTGGAGGCGGCCGACCTCTTCCTGGAGAACGGCGTCTTCATCGAGACCGGGCCGCACAAGCACGCCGTGCAGCAGACCTTCTTCCTCTATGTCTACGAGCCTGCCGGGAACCGCGTCGAGATCGCCAATGCCGGCGCGCGACTGATCCTCGATCCGGACTGGCAGACGGTGACCTGGACCGAGACCGAGCGAAAGAAGGGGCAGGCCTGGGGGCTCAAGACGATCGAGAGCTTCCACACGCATGGCACGCCGCCGGTGGCATAGCGCGTTTGCGGGTTCGATCAGAGCTGTTGCCTCCTCCAAGGCCGGACGGGTTTCGTCGCCTCAGGCCGCCCCTGGAGATGGACGCCGCCCCGCCTCGGAAGCGACTGCCGCCACCGTCATGAGACTCTGGGCACAGCGGACTCGGGATGCCGGAGAAGGCCCTCGAGCACATGCGGGATCAAGCCGCCCGATTTCAGCAGGCTAATTTCCAGCGAGGTCTCGATCGCCGCACGCAGCACCAGATGAAGCGGTCCGCCGTGAGATTTGCGGATCGTCAGCCGAACCTCGCAGCGCGGCGCCAGGCGATCAGGGCCGAGATCGATTTCGAAAAGGTCGGTCGAGTGGATATCCAAGGTGTCCGGCCGGGCTCCCGCCGGGAGAAGCAGCGGCAGGATGCCCATGCCGATCAGGTTCGTGCGGTGGATGCGCTCAATACTCGCCGCGATCACGGCACGGACGCCCAGGAGCGCGACGGCCTTGGCCGCCCAGTCCCGCGACGAGCCCATCCCGTAGCGCTCGCCCGCCACAAGCACGAGCGGCGTCTTCTCGCGGGCATAACGCCTGGCCGCCTCGGTCAGGGATACGATCTCGCCTGAAGGCTCATGCCGCGTGAAGCCGGCCGGCGCATCCGCCGGCAGCAGGCGGTTGACCGCCATCCGGTTGGTGAAGGCACCCCGGATCATCACCTCGAAATTGCCGCGCCGCGAGGCGAAGACGTTGAGATCGGCCGGGTCGCCGCCTTGCGCAATGATGTGCCGGCCGGCTGCACTCTCCGGGCGGATCTGGTTGGCCGGCGAGATATGATCCGTGGTGACATCGTCGCCCAGCACGATCAGCGGCCGGGCGTAGCCCTCCGCGGGAGGCAGTCCCTGCGGCCTGACGAAAGGCGGCTTGCGCAGATAGGTCGAGGCCGGGTCCCACGGGAAGCGCGGGCCATCCGGTGCTGCCAGCTCGCCCCAGAGCGGGCGGGTCGCAGCCTCCTGATAGGCCGCATCGACATCGGCCACGTCCCAGCCGGTCGCCATGGCCTCGTCAATCTCGGCGCCCGTCGGCCAGATCTCGTCGAGCATCACCGGCCGGCCATCCGTGTCGAAGCCGAGCGGCTCGCGCGTGATGTCGATATCGACCGTACCGGCGAGCGCGAAGGCGATGACCAGCGGCGGCGAGGCCAGGAAGCCGTTTTCGAGATCGGGATGAACCCGGCCCGGAAAATTGCGGTTGCCTGAGAGAACGGCGACGGGCCGGAAGCCCTCCCGGCCGAGCTCGTTGCGGACGACATCGAGCAGAGCGCCGGAATTGCCGATGCAGGTCGTGCAGCCATAGCCGACGATGCCGAAGCCCAGGCCTTCCAGATCGCCGAACAGGCCGGCGCGGCGCAGGAAGCGCTCGGCCGTCGGCGATCCCGGCGCCAGCGAGGTCTTGACGTAGTCCGGCGGATGCAAGCCACGAGCGCGGGCCTTGCGCGCCAGGATACCGGCGGCGGCGAGCATGCTGGCATCGGATGTGTTGGTGCAGCTCGTGATCGCAGCGATCACGACGGCGCCGTCCGGAACGACGCCTTCGCTTGCGGCGGCAAGCGCCGGCGTGAAGGCCGAGCGCGTGCTGCCGGCGGGTAGCCGGTCCTGCGGGCGGCGCGGCCCGGCGACGCTGGCCTCGATCGGGTCGAGATCGACGGTGATCCTTCGCGTGAAACGCGGCTCGGCGTCGGGATCGAACCAGAGTCCGCTCGCCCTGGCATAGGCCTCGACCAGCGCGCAGTCCTCCGGCGGTCGGCCGATCCGCGCGAGATAGGCCAATGCCCTGTCGTCGATCGGGAAATATCCGGTCGAAGCCCCGTATTCCGGTGCCATATTGGCGATCGCCGCGCGCTCGCCAACCGACAGCGTCTGCACGCCGGGGCCGAAGAATTCGACGAAATCGCCGGTGACGCCGAGAGCACGCAGCGCACGGGTCACTTCCAGCGCGAGATCGGTTGCCAGCACGCCCTCGCGCAACCCGCCGGTGAGCCTCACGCCAATCACATCGGGAATCCGCAGGACGACGGGCACGCCGAACAGCGCGCCTTCCGCCTCCAGCCCGCCGACGCCCCAGCCGAGCACGCCGAGCCCGTTGACGGTCGGCGTATGACTATCGGTTCCCAACAGCACGTCAGGGAACGCCCAGCGCTCTCCCTCATGGATATCGCTGACAACGACCCGCGACAGCCGCTCCAGGTTGATCGTATGCATGATGCCCGACCCCGGCGGATGCACCCGGATTCCCGGCATGGCCGAGGCTGCCCATTTCATCAGGCGGTAACGCTCGGCATTGCGCGCGAATTCCTTCTCCAGATTGCGCTGGAAGGCATCCGGCCGGCCGAAGACATCGACGCCCGAGGAGTGATCCGTCGAGACGTCGACGGGAATGCGCGGCGTCAGCAGGTCGGGGTCGCGGCCGTTCTCGGCCAGCACGTCGCGCATCGCCGCGATATCGACCAAAGCCGGTCCGCAGGTCGTGTCATGCATCATGATCCGGTTTGGCAGGAATGGGATCTCGACATGGCTGGAGCCCTCGTCGAGCCAATCGCGAAAGGCCTGCGGCAGATGCGCCGTCTCGTCCGCCGGCGCCGAGCGCATCGCATTCTCGAACAGGATTCGCAGCACATGCGGCAGTCGCCCGAAATCCGCTCCGAGCAGCGACGCCACGTCGAGGCGGTGGAACCGCTCGCCCGCCGCCTCGAAACCTGTCCACTCGGCCTTCTTGTTCAGCGTCACAATCTCAACCGGGCCTGACGCCCGCCTTATTTGGGATAACGGCCCGGTTCTCTATCGCGGCCGGGCGCTCGACTAAGCGATGATGGTCAGGCTCCGAGCAGGCGCCGCAACTTCCTGACTGCGGCATCCGGCGACGAAAGCACCGGCCGTGTAGTCGATGCCCGGCAGGCCTTGCCTGCGCGCGATGTCGAGAAATGCGCCAGCAGGATCGCGTCGCGCTCACCGAGCGCCACCACCCCCTCGGCCACGCGCCGGTTATGCGCCGCCTCATCGCCGGCCCGGAGAGCCTCGATCGCGCCGAGAGCCAGCCAGGAGGTCAGACGGGCGTTCGGCTTGATCCGCGCTGCCTGCTCGGCGAATTCCTGCTCCATCATCGCGACAGCCGGGCCGAAGGTCGCGATCATCCCGATATTGTCGCCAGACCTAAGCGCCTCCTCGAACATCGCCTCGTTCGGCTTGAGGACCGGCACGGGCAGCAGGCGCGCCGCCGCCTCGATCGCCGGTCCGAAGGCCGAGCATGTATAAAGGATCGCCTTGGCGCCGGTCGAAAGGCCGTACTGCCCCAGCGCCACGATGCGGCGCGCGAGATCATCGGTCAGCGCGCCCGCCGTCGCTCGGTCCAGCGCCAATCCGTCATCGAGGATGCCGACCGGATCGGCTTCCGGCCAAATCTCCTGAAACGAGCGGGCGATCGGCTCCACGGCGATCGGAGTCGCATGAACGAGCGCAATCCGGATGCGGTCAGACATGGATCCTCAGGGATTGTAGAGCCAGGTGGCGGAGGCTGGAATCCGGCAATGTGCGACCGTAGCGCTCAGCGGCTCATGGCCCTGCGCCCGCAGCCGCAAGTCGCCCCGCTTCAAGCGGTATTCCCATTTCTCGCCGAGATAGATGCAGCCCTCGACATCGAATGGGGCGCTGTCGGCGCAGGGCTCCGGCGACACCGAGATCGCCTCCATCCGGATCACCGCGCGCACGGCCTCCGGATCGGCCGGCGCTTCCCGGTCCCTCCAAACGCCCGGCAGCGACAGGCCCGCGCAATCGATGGCAGAATCGCCGCCGGACGCGCCGACCAGCCGGCCGCTCAGCACATTGTTCGTGCCCATGAAATCAGCGGCGTAGAAGGTCTCCGGCCGGCTGTAGATGTCGAGCGGTGTCCCGGACTGCACGATGCTGCCACCCTTGAGCAACAGGACCTGATCGGCGATGGCCAGCGCCTCGGCCTGGTCATGCGTGACCATGATGGCGCAGATCTTGAGATCGAGGATCAGCTTGCGGATCCAGAACCGCGCCTCCTCGCGCAGCTTGGCGTCGAGATTGGACAAGGGCTCGTCGAGCAGCAGGACCTTGGGCTCGTAGACCAGCGCCCGGCAAATCGCGACGCGCTGCTGCTGGCCGCCCGAGAGTTGGTCGGGATAACGCGCCGCGAGATGCGCAAGGCCGAGTTTCTCCAGGATGGCCTCGACCTTCGCCTTGATCTCGCTTGCTCCGACCTTCCGCAGCTTCAGTCCGTAGGCGACGTTCTCGAAGACAGTCCGGTGCGGCCAGAGCGCGTAGGACTGGAAGACGAGCCCGATCTGCCGCTGCTCCGGCGGCAGGGCGATCTTGGCCCTGTCGTCGAGAACCGACGTCCCGCCGATCCTGATGACGCCGATCTCAGGCTGCTCCAGCCCGGCGATGCAGCGCAGCAGCGTGGTCTTGCCGCTGCCCGATGCACCAAGGAGCGCGACGATCCGGCCCCTCTCCGCTGTGAAGCTGGCGCCGGAGAGAATCTGCAGGCCGCCCAGCCATTTCTGGACATTGTCAACGACGAGGTCAGTCATGGATCTTGGCTCCCAGCCGCATGGCCAGCGTCAGGCCGATCGCGGTCAGCAGGATCGAGATGAAGGAGAGCGCGGCGATCTGATCCATCGCGCCAGAGGTCAGCAGCGACACCATCAGCGAACCGATCACCTCGGTGCCGGCGCTCATCAGATAGACGCCGGTGGCGTATTCGCGCAGGAACACGATCATGATCATCGCCCAGGCGCCGGCCAGCCCCGGCCGGACCAGTGGGATCACCACGTCGCGCCAGGTGCGGAAGGTCGTGGCGCCGGCCGTGCGCGCCGATTCCTCCAGCTCCGGCGCCACCTGCAACAGCGTCGCCTGGATGATGCGCAGGCCATAGGACAGGCCCACGATGATGTACGCAATCAGCAGGCTGAACAGGGTCGTCCGCAGCGGCACGAGGAAGGGCACGAACAGGAAGAGCCAGAAGAAGGCGAGGCCGACGATCAGCCCCGGCAAGGCGCGCGGGATCAGCACGGAGTAGTCGAGCAACGTGCCCGTCCTGCCGTGGTTGCGGTGTCCCGCGAGACCGACCAGCAGGTAGAACGCGACGGCGAGCGCACCGCCCACAGCCGCCAGCAGGATCGTGTTGATGATGCCACGCGACAGGCTCGGCAACTCGAGCACGCGCTGGAAATTCGCGAGCGTCAGTTGCTCGGAGAGGCGGACACCCTCACCCCAGTTCTCGACGAAGGCGCGCAGGATCACGCCGCCGACCGGCAGCACCACAGAGACCAGCAGCCAGAGCCCGATGATCGAGAGCGCGATGACTTGCCCCGTGCCGCCGAGCTTCAGGAGGTTGGTGCGGGCGCCCTTCCCTCCGACGGCGGCGAAGCGGCGGGCATGGCGCAGCAGCCGGCGCTGGATGAAGACCAGCGGCAGGGTGATCAGGATGAGGAAGACCGTCACCGCCGCCATGACCTGATAGGTCGGCGCGCCGAAGATCGTATTGACCTTGTAGATATAGGTCGTGAGCACGAGGATGCCGTTCGGGTCCCCCAGCACGAGCGGGATGCCGAAGGTCTCGAAGCCGAGCAGCAGGTTCAGCGCCGCGCTGAAGACCAGCGCCGGCAACACCATCGGCAGCGTCACGTCGAGCGAGACGCGCCAGATGCTGGCGCCTGCCGCCCGGGCCGCCTCCTCGAGATCGCTCGGCAAGCGGCGCATCGCCGAGGCGACGTAGAGATAGACCGTCGGCACATGGCTCAGGCCGCCGATCAGGATGATGCCGGGCAGCGTGTAGATGCTCCACGGGGCTGCGCCGAAGACGCTCCGGAACGCGATCGTGACGAAGCCGGACGGCCCGACCGCGACGGTGTAGCCGAAAGCCAGCACGATCGAGGACAGGAACATCGGCACCAGCACCAGCGGCTCCAGCCAGCCGCGCCCCTTGAGATCGGTGCGCGTGATCAGGAAGGCGAGCAGCCCGCCGAGCGGCACGGCCACCACGACCATGCCGACGGCATAGAGCGTCGTCGTCCACAGGGCCCGGTAGAATTCCGGGTCCGTCAGGATGAATTCATAGGCTTCGAGGCTGATCCGAGCGCTTTCGTCAAAGAACGGAGCACTCAGGAAGCTCTGGTAGATGATGAGCGCGGCGGGCGCCGCGACCATCACGAACAGGGTCAGGATGACCGTGGCTCTGAAACGCGGGGCCTGGGCTGCGAGCGACATCGTGTGCGGCGGGGCACTGCGCGGCTCAGCCGCGCAGTGCCTCCTTCCAGCGGCGGAAGAAATCGGCGCGGTTCTTCGGCTCGGTCGGCTCCAGCAGCGCGGTCGAGACCGGAATCGGCTTGAGATTGCCGTTGGCCATCTCGGTCAACCTGGTCAGGTTGAGCCCGGTTGTCACATCGGTGCGGATCGACGGCGCACCGACGGAGGCCAGCGCCGACTGCCCCGAATGGGCGAGCAGGAAGTCGAGGAAGACGCGGGCCGCGTTCGGATGCGGCGCGCCCTTGGAAATGTTGGCGACGCGCGAAAAGGCCGCGGTGTGGTCCGAGGTCAGAATGTAGCCGAGCGCCGGATTCTTCGCCGCCCACTCGATGGCGTAGGACGCGATGATGTTGAAGGCGAGCCAGTGCTCGCCCGAGACGATCTTCTCGCGCATCGCGCCAGAGCTGCCATAGGTCTTGCCCTCGGTCGCGCCGAACGCACGGACCAGCTCGAACGTGTCCGGCATGGTCTTGGCGTCATTGCTGAAGAACAGGAAGCCCGTGCCGCTCTTCTCGGGATCGAAGGTTGCGAGCTTGCCCTTCAGGGCATCCTTGTTGTCGCGCATGAAGGCCAGAAGCTCAGCCCTGGTTTTCGGGAGCTTGAACGAAGCGAGCTGGGCCTTGTTGTAGAGGATGCCGACCGGCTCGACCGTGGTGCCGTAGAGCATGTCGTTGAAGTTGCCCCAGCCTGGCAAATGGCCCGCTTCCGGCGACTTGTAGGCTTCCGCGAGCCCCTTCTGGGCGAGGACCATCTGCAGGTCCATCGCCGAGGTCCAGACCACGTCGGAACCGACCTGCTTGGCCGCAGCCTCCGAGATGATGCGGTTATAGGCGCCGTTGGTGCCAAGGTCATTGTAATCGACGCGGATGCCGGGGAAGGCCTTCTGGAACGCCTCGACAACCGGACGCCCCTGTACGTCGTCGGTCGAGGTGTAGATCGAGACCACCCCTTCGGCCCGTGCCTTCTCGACGATGGCCTTGTAGTCGGCCGGGTAGCTGGTGGGCAGCTCCTGCGCCCTGGCCGACAAGCCACCCGCGAGGGCCCCGACGCTCGCGGCCGAGGCCAACATGAAATGCCGCCGATCGATCATGTCCATCCTCCCACTGCTTATCGTTGCAAGGGATCCTAATGCCACAAATTGGTTTTATCAATATATAAAACCATTACTGCTTGGATGCAGCCTTCCGCACCTGAAACACGCCTCACGGGGCTTGGCGTGAGCGAAACCCCGGAATGACAAGGGGATCGAGACCCTGCACCCAAATGGCAGCAGCGCCTAAGCGGCGCGCCCTGCGTCGTCGGCCCGGGGATGCACGACCGGCGATTTGGAGGCCAGTGCCCCGCTGAGATGACGACGCATCAGATGGGCCGCCTCCAGATTGTCGCCCTTGGCCAGCAGATCGAGAATCTGGAGATGCTCGGAACTCTGCACGGCAATGCGTTGCGGGTTCACCTTCAGCCGATACTCCGCCAGCCGCCGCAACTGGTTGGCGCGCTCCAGCGCGTAGAAGAACATCGGATTGCCGGACATCCTGATGATGCCCTCGTGGAACTCCGCGCCGGCCGCCGTCATCGCCGCTGGCGCGAGCTCATCGAGTTCGCCCGAGGCCAGGCGCTCCTGCGTCCGGCGCAGCGCGGCTGCGATCGTGCGATCGAATCGAAAGCTCGGCTCCAGCAAGGCGGCGGGCTCGATCACCGCACGGAAACGGTAGATTTCCTCGAAAGCCTCGGCCGTCTTGGCAACCTGACGCAGTTTCCAGCCATAGCCCGGCTTCGGCTCGGCCCAGCCCTCGCGGGAGGCCCGCAACAGGAGATCCTGAGCTTGCGAGCGCGTCAGATTGTAGCGATCCCGGATCGCCTGCTCGGTCTGGTCGGCGCCGATTCGATCCTTGAGCCAGTCTTCGGCCAACTCGTAATAGGGATCGCTTTCGCGCGCACCGACGGGCTCCACTCCCGCCTCTCCCGCCTTTCGCCCTGAGCTTGGCAACACGAAGAAGCCGCGGTTTCGGCGGTTCTCGATGACGCCCTGGTCGCAGAGGATGGCCAGCGCCTCACGGACGGGTGAGCGCGAAACCTCGAAGCGCTTGGCAAGGGCCTCCGTCGCCAGATGGGAGCCCGTACCGAACTCGCCCATACCGATGCGTGCGATGATGTCGTTGGCGATGCGAAGAGCGAGAGGGCTATGGGGCATGTCTGGCGCCGTTGGTACATGCGAGTGATCGCAGGTCACGGCTCCGATGGCAAATCGCGCAAGGCTACCTTGACCCTTAATTGGTTTTATACAATTTAATAGCCAATTGAAAAATTGCACGGCGCCAGAGGAAAGCCAATATGAAAATTCTCGTCCTGCCCTGCGACGGCATTGGCCCCGAAATCGTCTCTGCCTCGATGGCGGTGCTGGAAGTCGCGAGCGATCGCTTCGGCCTCGGCCTCGGCTTCGACTACGACGATGTCGGCTTCAAGAGCCTCGAGCAATACGGCACGACCCTGCGCGAAAGCGTGCTCGACCGTGCCCGCAATGAGTTCGACGGGGTCATCTTGGGTACCCAGTCCCATGCCGATTATCCGGCGCCGGAGAAGGGTGGGCGCAACGTCTCTGCCGGCTTCCGCATCGGCCTCGATCTCTATGCCAATGTCCGCCCTGCCCGCACGCGGCCCTTCATCGGGTCCAACATGAAGCCCGGCAGGAGCATGGATCTCGTCATCATGCGCGAGGCCACCGAGGGCTTCTACCCTGACCGCAACATGCATCTCGGCTGGGCCGAACTGATGCCCTCTCCCGACATGGCGATCTCGCTGCGCAAGATCACGGCGCATTGTTCGAACCGCATCGCCCGGCGCGCTTTCGAGCTCGCCGCCAAGCGCCGGAAGAAGGTGACCGCCGTCCACAAGGTCAACAGCTTCCACCAGACCGACGGCCTGTTCCTGCGCGAAGTCCGCAAGGTCGCCACCGAATTCCCCGACGTTCAGCTCGATGACCTCCTGATCGACGCCTCGACCGCCCATCTCGTTCGCAATCCCGAGCGCTTCGACGTCATCTGCGCGACCAATTTTTACGGCGACATCATCTCGGATCTCGCCAGCGAACTGTCCGGCAGCCTCGGCCTCGCCGGCTCGATGATGGCGAGCGACACGCATTGCTGCGCCCAGGCGCAGCACGGCTCGGCCCCGGATATCCAGAACCAGGACAAGGCCAACCCGGTCTCGATGATCCTGTCCTGCGGCATGCTGTTGCAGTGGCTCGGCGAAAAGCGGAAGCTGCCCGCCTTCGAGCAGGCTTTCCATGCGATCGACAAGGCTATCGACACCGTGCTGACCGACCCCGCCTCGCGCACGCCCGATCTCGGCGGCAAGACCGGCACCAAGCGCTTCGGCGCGCTCGTCGCCGAGACCCTGCGCACGGCATGACGATGAGCGCGGAGGCCCGGCAGATCGCTGCCATTATCGGGGCGCCGCCCAAGGCGGTCCGCCAGGCGCTCTCGCGCCATGGCGTGCTGCGGGCAGGCATCAACCTGTCGAATTTCCTGCTGGTCTCCAGCCGCACGGCCGATGGCGGCCCGGCCGGCGTCTCCCCGGACATGGCGGCGATCCTTGCCGCATGCCTCGGCCTGCCGCTGACCTATGTTCCCTATGAATCGCCCGGCCCGGTCGCGGATGCGGCGGAGCGCGACGAATGGGATATCGCCCTCATCGGCGCCGAGCCGCAGCGCGCCGCCGTGATCGACTTCACCCCGGCCTATACCGAGATCGAGGCGACCTATCTGGTGCCGGCAAGCTCGACCCTGCAATCGGTGGTGGAGGTCGACCAGAAGGGGCGACGCATCGCGGTCGCCGGCCGCACGGCCTACGGCCTTTGGCTGGAACGGAACATCCAGGCAGCCGAACTCGTGACCGGCGAGGGTTTCGACGGAGCCTACCGGCACTTCGTCGACCAGAAACTGGACGCGCTCGCAGGCTTGAGGCCGAAGCTGATCGAGGACGAGAAGACATTGCCGGGCTCGCGGATGCTCCCCGGCCGCTTCATGGCGGTCCAGCAGGCGCTCGGCACGCCCAAGGCGTCCGGCATCGCGATCGATTACCTGCGCAGCTTCGTTTCCGCCGCCATCCGGACGGGCCTCGTCGGTCGTTTGATCGCCAGGCATGGGGTGGTCGGGCTCTCGGTCGCGGAAGCAACTCCCTGACATTCGCTCGGCAGGGGGCTGGGCCTGCCCGACCTCCCCTGCCTCAGACAGGCAGGAACATGCTGATTGGCGTCATCGCGGACGACCTTATCGGCGCGAACGATACCGCGTTCACGCCGCCCAAGGGTGGCAGCAGCGCCAGTCTCGCAACGGCGCAGCTTCTCGGGATACCAAATGACCGGCTGCCCCAGCATCCAGCTTGCAGCGGCGCTTTATTGCTCTGGTGCTCGCGCTGGGGTGTGGGTGGATGACAGGGGCCTGGCAGTAGGTTGCGGAGCAGGTAGAGCGAAAATCACTCAACATTTTTCAGCAGGCCGAAGCATCGTATCAACCGAGCGCCGGCGCGGTGGTGGTGCGCAGTCATCCGAAACTTTGTCCGCCTTGTTTGGCGCGACGTTCGTCCCAGCGGCGGCCGGGGGACTTTTGTTTTCAGCCGGGCTCTGCCCTTCCTTTCCGACTTCGGGCTTGTCACTTTTGGCTTGTCCCGCGGCACCCGGCTTGGCAGATGCCTTCCCTTGTCGGATGCCCCACTCGGATAGCGCAATGGCATTGGGGGTGATCGTATAAATATTCTTCAGCTTTACGACGATTTGGTTGCCGCGGGCGCTCGTGTTTTCAATCTTGAATTCGTCCTTTAGACCCGTAAGCAAGAATGCGCCGGCCTTTTGCGGCTGCCCAGCCTCCAACGTCAGAGTATTACCCATCGAGGCGTTCGCACTGATATTGAACGTGACGGTTACTTCATCCGCGATCAGTCCAGTCCTAAATTGACCGCTTCTCAGTTCATCCCGCATGGCGACCAGGCTTTTGCCTGTGTCTTTCATGGCAGTTTCCAGAGTTATATCACCGGGACGAGCAACATCGCTTGGAAGGTAGAACCCGCAGCCACCCAGAACAAAGCAAATTGCTGCCCCGCTGAATTGCCAACGCATGATCTCCGCCCCCCGCGCCTGACCAAGCGTTACCGTCACCCAATTGTTTTCGTCCTGCAAGTTTAAGCTAGCCCGCGATAGGCTCCTCATCCTTCTTCACATCATGCGCGACGATATCGAGCGAGCCGTCCGGCAACGGCCGCCGCAGGCCCGTCGCCTCCTCCCATGGCGCAGTCATCCAGACCTCGCGCTCTTCCGGCATCGTCAGGATCACCGGCATGGCCTTCGGGTGGATGGCCTGCCTCCCCGGAGACGACCAGATATCGCCGCCTGCCGGCCTGCCGAACTCGCTGAAGCTGCCAAAGAGGGGCGAGGCATCGAGGCTCGCTGCCAGCCAGCAGCGCCAGTGCGGGCTCCACGCGTTCGTGACGCCTGGGTCGCTCTTGCGGCCCTCCAGTGCGAAGGCCGGTGAGACGGCATGCCCCCAGCGTGTCATTGCCTGCCCCCGGGCCGCTCTCGTCGCTCCTGACGACTGCTGCAGCATAGTCCGGGAAGTTGCCGGGCAGCGGCGGCAGAATCACGCCGGCATCGTTGAACCCGGCGAACGGTTTGCGCATCGCTTCGACGCCCCCGGCGCCCAGATCGCCACAATGGCGAAGGCCCCGGAGGCGCGGAGGAGAGTCGACGCACTCGGGCCGCGAACGAAAGCGGCATCGTTCCGAAACAGCCGGGTCGGCACTTCCGAACTGCGACAGCATGGGATGTAAAAGGATAATAAAGGTGAGTATCTTCAGAGAGATACATGGCGCGGGCGACGGGGCTCGAACCCGCGACCTCCGGCGTGACAGGCCGGCACTCTAACCAACTGAGCTACGCCCGCGCTGGGCGGCTGAGGCATTCGCCGTCAGCGACGTGGTGAGTATTGCCCTCGGCCGAAAGTGTCAAGCGAGTGATGCCGGCAAAATCGCATCTGGGGAAAAATATCCTCGCCCTCGCCTATCGCTCGGCTCCGTCGCCTCCGCTCCATGGCGACGCCAGGCAAGGATCAAGCAGGACATGACGCCTGTCCTGGCGATTATATCCGCCGCGCAGGACCGCTTTGTCGCCCGGTTTCAGGTCCCCGGCGCCATAGGTCACGCAAAGAACCCGGACGCCCGGATCGGCACAGACCGCGACATACCAGAGTGCCCCGTCCGTCCGAACGAGACTCACCGTGCCCGCAATCGCCATGTCGACTCGCGAATCGGCGGGAAGCGTATCGGGAAGCTGGGCCGCAATGGATTCGCAGCTCGCCGGCTTGCCGGCTTGTTCCGGCTGCGAGAAGGCCGGGCGATCGACAAAGAAGGAATCGGGCAGGAGCGTCTGCGCCGAGGCTCGTCCCATGTCGAGGACGAATCCCAAGGAAGCGACGGCTGCCGCGCAGTGCAGGAAAGGACGAGGAACGATCAAGCGGGACACCTCCGGGAGCCCGGCAGGGTGACGATGAAGATGGCGGAATTCGGCCGCTGGTCCGCGTTTACGGGACAACAACCCGACAACGCTTGCGATGGAGCAGCCAAGGCCTTAAACGCGACCGCGAGGGCGGTTAGCTCAGTTGGTAGAGCATCTCGTTTACACCGAGAGGGTCGGCGGTTCGAGCCCGTCACCGCCCACCATGATCCAAGACATCGATAATGCCTCACGATATGCGGCGAATCGCAGCTCGCGATGGGCGCATGCGGCCCGAATTTGCCCATGCCTAGCGATCCGCCCGCCGTTTGGCCGCGGCATCGAGGCGCGCAATCCGGCGGATCGCGTCGTCGGTATCGGTCGAGCCAGCCAGCTTGAGCGGATCCAGCGGATAGTCGGCCTGCGCCAGCGCTTGGCGCACGGCGGCAGGCAGGGCGTCGAATGCCGCCCAACGGTCCAGCTTCGGCTTATGCTTCAGGCGGTATCTCGGCTTCATGGCTCCCTGACCGGACTGCCTTCTGGAACCCGGCATCGCGGTGGCTCGGGCAAGCCCTGCCGCGCTCACCGGCCAGAGCGTTCCGCGATGCCTGGAGGAGCAGAAATATGCCTGCTCCCGTGAGCTTGCACCTACTCCAGGCGCCCCAACGAAAACCGCCGGCGCTTGCGCGCCGGCGGTTCGTTCTTCCGAGACCGGAGATCAGTGGGCGACGACGCCCGCTGCGTCCTCATCCCCGCCCTTGGGCAGCGGGGCCTTGAGATCCTCTTCCCAGACGATCGGAACCGGCTGGCGGGTCAGCGCGTGCTGGAGCACCTGCTCCATGCGCGAGACCGGGACGATCTCCAGCCCGTCACGAACGGACTTCGGCAGGTCGATCAGGTCCTTGGCGTTCTCCTCGGGGATCAGCACCTTCTTGATGCCGCCGCGAAGCGCCGCCAGGAGCTTCTCCTTCAAGCCACCGATCGGCAGCACCCTGCCCCGCAGCGTGACCTCACCGGTCATGGCGACGTCGCGATTGGTCGGGATGCCGGTCAGGATCGAGACGATGGTGGTCGCCATCGCGATGCCGGCCGACGGACCGTCCTTCGGGGTCGCCCCTTCCGGAAGGTGGACGTGGATGTCACGCCGGTCGAAGAGCGGCGGCTCGATGCCGAAATCGACAGCCCGCGAGCGGACATAGGACGCCGCCGCCGAGATCGATTCCTTCATCACGTCGCGCAGATTGCCGGTGACGGTCATGCGGCCCTTGCCGGGCATCATGACGCCCTCGATCGTCAGCAATTCGCCGCCGACCTCGGTCCAGGCCAGGCCGGTGACGACACCGATCTGATCCTCCGTCTCCGCCATGCCGTAGCGATAGCGCGGCGGGCCGAGATACTCTTCCAGCAGCGGCTCGTTGACGACGACCTTGGCCTTCCGGCCGAGCACGATGTCCTTCACGCCCTTGCGGACCGTGTTGGAGAGCTCGCGCTCGAGATTGCGGACGCCGGCCTCGCGCGTATAGCGCCGGACCAGGGTCTGCAGGGCCTCGTCGGTGATCGACCACTCCTTGCCGTTGAGCCCGTGCTTCTTGATCGCGTTCGGGATCAGGTGCTTGCGCGAGATTTCGGTCTTCTCTTCCTCCGTGTAGCCGGCGATGCGGATCACCTCCATGCGGTCCAGAAGGGCCGGCGGGATGTTCAGCGTGTTCGCCGTCGTCACGAACATCACGTTCGACAGGTCGTAATCGACCTCGAGGTAATGGTCGTTGAAGGTGGCGTTCTGCTCGGGGTCGAGCACCTCGAGCAGGGCCGCCGAGGGATCGCCGCGGAAGTCCTGGCCCATCTTGTCGATCTCGTCGAGCAGGATGAGCGGGTTCGAGGTCTTGGCCTTCTTCATCGACTGGATGATCTTGCCCGGCATCGAGCCGATATAGGTGCGGCGGTGACCGCGGATCTCGGCCTCGTCACGCACGCCGCCGAGCGACATGCGGACGAACTCGCGGCCGGTCGCCTTGGCGATCGACTTGCCGAGCGAGGTCTTGCCGACGCCCGGAGGGCCGACGAGGCACAGGATCGGACCGGCGAGCTTGTTGGCCCGCTGCTGCACGGCGAGATACTCGACGATGCGATCCTTGACCTTGTCCAGCCCGAAATGATCGTCGTCGAGCACCATCTGGGCGGCGTTGAGGTCCTTCTTGATCTTCGAGCGCTTGTTCCAGGGTATGCCGAGCATCCAGTCGAGATAGTTACGCACGACGGTCGCTTCCGCGGACATCGGCGACATCTGACGCAGCTTCTTCATCTCCGCGGTCGCCTTGTCACGGGCTTCCTTGGTCAGCTTGGTCTGCGCGATGCGCTCTTCCAGCTCGGCCAGCTCGTCACGGCCTTCCTCGCCGTCGCCCAGCTCCTTCTGGATCGCCTTCATCTGCTCGTTGAGATAGTACTCGCGCTGGGTCTTCTCCATCTGGCGCTTGACGCGCGAGCGGATGCGCTTCTCGACCTGGAGCACGGACATCTCGCTCTCCATCAGCGAGAGCACCTTTTCCAGGCGATGGGCGACGTTGGTGATCTCGAGCACGCCCTGACGATCGGCGATCTTGACCGCCAGATGCGAGGCGACGGTGTCGGCCAGCTTGGCCGGCTCGTCGATCTGCGTGACAGCGGCGACGATCTCGCCCGAGATCTTCTTGTTGAGCTTCACATAGCTCTCGAACTCGCTGACGACCGAACGGGCGAGCGCCTCGACCTCAACCTTCTTGCCCTCTTCCTCGGCAAGGCCCGTGGCCTCGGCCTCGTAGAAGGACTCGCTCGCCGAATAGGACGATGCCTTGGCGCGGCCGACGCCCTCGACCAGCACCTTCACGGTGGAGTCGGGCAGCTTCAGGAGCTGCAGCACGCGGGCGAGCGTGCCGATCTCGTAGATCTCGTTGGGCTGCGGGTCGTCGTCGCCGGCGTTCTTCTGGGTTGCCAGCAGGATGAGCCCGTCCGTCTTCACGACTTCCTCGAGCGCGCGGATGGACTTCTCGCGGCCAACGAAGAGCGGGACGATCATATGGGGGAAAACGACGATGTCGCGCAAAGGCAGAACCGGGTAGGTGCCGGTCTCGCCTGTGACGAAAGGAGCGCGGGGCGTCGAGCCAGTCATGGCAGTTCCTTTGCAGTTGCGCCCGGCGGACCCCCGAGATGGGCGGAGCGATCGGACGTATGCGGCCGAGGCGACCATTCGCCTCTCCGCCCTCGCGCATCGCACCCTCATCAGGCATGCGACTCTCGCAAGTGCACCTAAAGTGGAGACTTCCTCGCCGGCTTTCAAGCGAGGTATCCGGCTCATGCACCGCTGTCCTGCAGCAGGCGAAGAACGGGCACCAGGACCTGAGACGGGTCAATCTCGCGCAGGGTTGTGGCGATGCGAAACCGCTGCCAGCCCTGTGCCATCTGAAACGCAAAACGCGCGCCAAGGGCGCGCGTCCTGTTGTCGCAATGCGAGAGAAATCAGGAAGCCGAGGCGGTCTTCGTTTCGTCCTCGCGCTCCGCATAGATGAAGAGCGGGCGGGCCTTGTTCTCCACCGCCTCGGGGCCGATCACGATCTGCTCGACGCCTTCCAGGCCGGGCAGTTCGTACATGGTCTCGAGCAGGATGCCCTCCATGATCGAACGCAGGCCGCGCGCGCCGGTCTTCCGCTCGATCGCCTTGCGGGCGATCAGGCTGACAGCCTCGTCGGTGAAGGTAAGCTGGGTGTCCTCCATCTCGAACAGGCGCTGATACTGCTTGACCAGCGCGTTCTTCGGCTCGGTCAGGATGGTCTTCAGCGCCGGCTCGTCGAGATCCTCCAGCGTCGCCAGGACCGGCAGGCGGCCGACGAATTCGGGGATCAGGCCGAACTTCAGGAGATCCTCGGGCTCGACCTGACGGAAGATCTGGCCGATGCGGCGATCATCCGGGGCCTCGACCTTGGCGCCGAAGCCGATCGAGGTGCCCTTGCCGCGGCTCGAGATGATCTTGTCGAGACCGGCGAAGGCGCCGCCGCAGATGAAGAGGATGTTCGTCGTATCGACCTGCAGGAATTCCTGCTGCGGATGCTTGCGCCCGCCCTGCGGCGGCACGGAGGCGACGGTGCCTTCCATGATCTTGAGCAGCGCCTGCTGGACGCCCTCGCCCGAGACGTCGCGGGTGATCGAGGGGTTGTCCGACTTGCGGCTGATCTTGTCGATCTCGTCGATATAGACGATGCCGCGCTGCGCCCGCTCGACATTGTAGTCGGAGGCCTGGAGCAGCTTGAGGATGATGTTCTCGACATCCTCGCCGACATAGCCGGCCTCGGTCAGCGTCGTCGCGTCGGCCATGGTGAAGGGCACGTCGAGGATGCGGGCGAGCGTCTGCGCCAGCAGCGTCTTGCCCGAGCCGGTCGGCCCGATCAGCAGGATGTTCGACTTCGCGAGCTCGACGTCGTTCTGCTTCGTCGCGTGCGAGAGGCGCTTGTAGTGATTGTGCACCGCCACCGAGAGCACCTTCTTGGCGTGCTCCTGGCCGATGACGTAGTCGTCGAGGACCTTGCGGATCTCCTTGGGAGTCGGCACGCCGTCCTTCGACTTCACCAGCGCGGATTTCGATTCCTCGCGGATGATGTCCATGCAGAGCTCGACGCATTCATCGCAGATGAACACGGTCGGGCCCGCGATGAGCTTGCGAACCTCATGTTGGCTCTTGCCGCAGAAAGAGCAGTAAAGCGTGCTCTTCGAGTCGCCGCCGGGCTTGTTAGCCATCCGTCCATCTCCAGTTCGGGAGCCGGGAGCCGCATCGCCCGTGGCGGGTGCAGCCGTCGTCTCTCCGTCATACTTAAGCGCTCAGATCACGATGATTAGGTTAACGGCCCGTTCCGGTACATTCGGATACGCAGGGCCGGCCTAAGCCGGATCAGAATGGAGCGCTCGTCCGCTCACCCCCGACCCCATGCAAACACGGGGCCGTCCTTCGTTCAATATGGGGGCTCGGATGAGCAGGGCCAACCCACAGGATCGCGAGCGCCCGATCAGGCTTCGGCCTCCGGCCGGCGCTCCATGACCTTGTCGATCAGGCCGAACTCCTTGGCCTGATCGGCGGTCATGAAATTGTCGCGCTCCAGCGCAGCGTGGATGTCCTCGTAGGAGCGCCCGGTGTGCTTCACGTAGATCTCGTTCAGCCGCTTCTTCAGGCTCTCGACCTCCTTGGCATGGATCAGGATGTCGGTGACCTGGCCCTGGAACCCGCCGGACGGCTGGTGAACCATGATGCGGGCGTTCGGCAGGGCGAAGCGCATGTCCTTGGCGCCGGCCGTCAGCAGGAGCGAGCCCATCGAGGCGGCCTGGCCGATGCAGACCGTCGTCACCGGGCAGCGGATCAGCTGCATGGTGTCGTAGATCGAGAGGCCGGAGGTCACCACGCCGCCGGGCGAGTTGATGTAGAAGGAGATTTCCTTCTTGGGGTTCTCGGCTTCGAGGAACAGGAGCTGCGCCACGATCAGCGAGGCCGAGAAGTCCTCGACCGGGCCGGTCAGGAAGATGATGCGCTCGCGCAGCAGGCGCGAATAGATGTCGAAGGCGCGCTCGCCGCGGCTCGACTGCTCGACCACCATCGGGACGAGATTGTTGTAGGTCTCGAGCGGATCGCGAAGCATGGATCTGTCCTTGAGGTGGAGCGCTGGGAAGCCCAGCAAGATGTCGAATCGGCGGTGTCTCGGAAGACACTCACTTAAGCACGGCAATCGCGGCTGAAAAGGGAAGCGCCGCCGGTCGCGAAGGCCGGCGGCGCGAATGCTGTCGTTAAGGTTGCCGCAAGGCTCAGGCAGAGGCGTCGTCGGCCTTGGCTTCGGCCTTCTTGGTCTTCTTGGCGGCGGCCTTCTTCGGCTTGGTCTCGGCGGCTTCCTCGGCATCGTCGTCGGCGTAGAGCGCCTCGCGCGAAACCGTCTGGTCCTCGACCTTCACCTGGCCGAGGAGATGGTCGACGACCTTCTCCTCGAAGATCGGGGCGCGGATCTCGGCGAGAGCCTGCGGGTTCTTGCGATAGAAGTCCCAGACCTGCTTCTCCTGACCGGGGAACTGGCGGGCACGCTCGATCAGGGCCTGGGTGACCTCGTCATCCGAGATCTGGACCTTGGCCTGCTCGCCGATCTCGGCCAGCACGAGGCCCAGGCGCACGCGGCGCTCGGCGATCTTGCGGTAGTCGGCGCGGGCGGCGTCCTCGGTGGTGTCCTCGTCGGCGAAGGTCTTGTTGGCCTGCTTCATGTCGGCCTCGACCTGGCTCCAGACGCTGGCGAACTCCTGCTCGACCAGGGTCGGCGGCAGCTCGAAGCTGTACTTGCCGTCGAGCGCGTCGAGCAGGCCCTTCTTGAGCTTGCGGCGCGACTGGGCGGTGAAGTCACGGCCGATCTGCTCGCTCACGGCTTCCTTGAGCTTGTCGAGCGATTCCATGCCGAAGGCCTTGGCGAGTTCGTCATCGATCTTGATGGCGTCCGGGCCCTGCACGTCGGTGACGGTGACTTCGAACTCGGCCGGCTTGCCGGCGAGGTTCTCGGCCGCATAGTTCTCGGGGAAGGTCACCTTGACGGTGCGGGCCTCGCCGGTCTTGGCGCCTTCGAGCTGCTCCTCGAAGCCCGGGATGAACTGGCCGGCGCCGAGATCGAGCGGGATGCCCTCGCCCGTGCCGCCGTCGAACTTCTCGCCGTCGAGCGTGCCGACGAAGGAGATGATCAGGCGGTCGCCCTTCTCGGCCTTGGCCTTCTCGCCCTTGGTCGAGTAGCTGCGGTTGCCGGAAGCCATGCGCAGCAGCGCAGCGTCGACATCGGCGTCCGGAACCTCGGCCACCGGCTTCACCAGCGAGACGTCCGAGAGGTCGGCGAGCTCGATCTTCGGGAGCACTTCAAGTGCGACGGTGAAGGCGAGATCGCCCTTGGCCTCCATCGCGGCCTCGATCTCTTCCTTGTTCTCGGGGAAGCGGATCTGCGGCTCGAAGGCGAGCTTCAGGTTGTTGTCGGCGACGATCTTCTGGTTCGCCTCGTTGACGGCGTTCTGCAGCACGTCGGACATGACCGAACGGCCATAGAGGCGGCGCAGATGCGCGACCGGCACCTTGCCCGGGCGGAAGCCGTTGATCTTGGCCTTGCCCTGGAGATCCTGGAGGCTGCCATCGAGCCTGGTCTTCAGGTCGGCGGCGTTCAGCACCACCTGGAATTCGCGCTTGAGGCCCTGGGACAGGGTTTCGGTCACGTTCATTTTTCTACCGCCAACAGCTCGTTTACGTCTCAATGTCCAAAGCGCGACGCCGGTTCCGACCGCCGCCGCGCTCGCGAATAACTCTCATATCGATCATCGTTTTCGCGCCCTGACGGGCGAGCGATGATCTTCTAGACCGATGGTGCGGGCGGAGGGACTCGAACCCCCACGACTTTCGCCGCTGGTACCTAAAACCAGTGCGTCTACCAATTCCGCCACGCCCGCCGGCCCGATAGCGCTGCGCGCGAGCAAACGCAGCGCGGCCATCGTCCAAGCCGCAGCGCTATACGCATTTCGGCCGGGCCATGCAGCAAAAAAATGACGGTTCTGCAAAACAGGCAGCCCGCGGCGCTTTTTCCGGCCGTGATCGTGGCGGCTCTCGCCAGAGCGGGCCGGCCGGATTATGCGGTACGGCATGACGAAACCGCCCGCCGCCCTGCCCTCGCTGACGCGCCGCCAATGTCTGGCGGGACTTGCCGGCACCAGCCTGCTCATGCCGCAGGCGGGATTTGCGCAAGCGCCAGCGACCGCCGCCCAGCCTGCGGCCGAGCCGCAACGGCAGACGCTCGTCGCTGCGCCCATCAAGGCAAGACTGCGCCCCACGCCACCGGTCGACACCGAGATCTGGGCCTTCGACGGCGCCACGCCCGGCCCGACCCTGCGAATCAAGCAGGGCGAGACCCTGGCGCTCAAGCTGGAGAACAAGACGATGGCCCCGCTTGACCTGCATTGGTACGGCCTGCGCGGCGAGGCCGAACGCGACGGCGCCGCGAGCTTCACGCGTCCGCCCATCGCCCCCGGAGAAACCGGCGAGTTCCGGATCTCGCCGCCGGATTCGGGCACCCTGCTCTATCGCCCGCTTCGAGCCGGCGGGTCGTCGGAACCTGCGGGCCGAGGCCTGAGCGGGCTCGTCATCGTCGAGGAAAAGGAGCCACCGGCCGTCGATCTCGACCTGCCGATTCTGATCACCGACTGGCTTATCGGCGACGACCAGGCGATCCAGCCCTTTGTGCTGCAGGGCAATGCCTCGGCTTCGGCCGGGCGGCTCGGGAGCTGGTTGACCGTCAACGGGCGCTCGCCGCCGCAGCCGATCACGGCCCGGCCCGGTGCGCGCGTCCGCCTCAGGCTCGCCAATGCCTGCAATGCCCGGATCATGCGTTTGCGCTTCGACGGCGGAAAGGCGACCGTGATCGCCGTCGATAGCCAGCCGACGGAGAGCTTTGCACCCGTGCGCTCGCAACTGCCCTTCGCGCCGGGCACGCGTTACGATGTCATCGTCGACCTGCCGATCGAGGTCGGTGCTGCTGTAAATGTCAGCGCCCTGATCGGCGGCGGCCTGCCTCTGGTCAGGATCGTGACCGCGGGCGAGCCGCAAGTGCCGCCGGCCTCCATGCCCGCCCTGAAGCTCAACCCTGCCCTGCCGCTGGGCGTGCGGATGCAGGATGCCTTGCGGCCCGAGCTCGTCATCGAAGGCGGCGCCAAGCTCTCCGAGGACCAGAAGCTCGATTTCACCGGGCTCGACCTCGCCACCCCCTGGCGGGTCAATGGCGGCACGGGCTCCTTCGACGGCAAGCCGCTGTTCAGCGTCAAGCGCGGCACGCCAATCGTCATGGCGATCGACAACCGCACGGCCTTCGTCCAGCCGTTCCATGTCCACGGCCACAGCTTCCGGCTGCTGCACCCGCTCGATGACGGTTGGGAGAATTATTTCCTCGACACCGTGCAGATCCCCGAGCGCAAGAAGCTGCACATCGCCTTCATCGCCGACAATCCCGGCCGCTGGCTGATCTCGTCGACGGTGCTGGAGCGCTTCGACCTCGGACTGTGGAGCTGGTTCGAGGTGACGTGAGGTTTCCCCCTTCGTCATTCCGGGGCAGGCCGAAGGCCTGAGCCCGGAACCCGTGAACACGACGCAGCGTCGAGAGAGCCGTCATTGCGAGCATGGCGAAGCAATCCAGGGGGACCGGGTTGAACGCTTCCGCCCAGTCCCCCTGGATTGCTTCGTCGCTGCCGCTCCTCGCAATGACGACGAAGGAGCGTCGTGTTCATGGGTTCCGGGCTCTTCGCTGACGCGAAACCCCAGAATAACGGCAGTGGTTCAGCCGCCTAAAGACTCAGCCGCTCGACCACATCCTGCACGATCGCGTCCTTGGTGTCCTCGACCGAGACGACCAGTGGCTTCTCGTCGTCACCCGGCTCTTCCAACGCAGCGAACTGGCTGTCGAGCAGGGCCGGCGGCATGAAATGGTGCTGGCGGGCGGCCATGCGGCGGCCGATCAGCTCGCGCGAGCCCTTGAGATAGACCAGCGCGACATCCGGCCTGTCACCGACGATCACCTGCCGATAGGCCCGCTTCAGCGCCGAGCAGGTGACGATGCCGTGCTCGCCCTTGGCCCGGAGATCGTCGATCCAGGCCGCAATCGCGGCGAGCCAGGGCTTGCGATCGTCGTCGTTCAGCGGCGTGCCGCCCGCCATCTTGGCGACGTTCTCGGGCGGATGGAAGGAATCGGCGTCGCGGAAGGGCCAGCCGAGGCGCTCAGCCAATCGCTCGCCGAGCGAGGTCTTGCCGGAGCTGGCGACGCCCATGACGACAATGACGGCTGGACGGCCGCCGCTTGTTGGCCCTGCCACGGTCTCAGCCCTGCTTCTTGGGTTCGACATGGCCGCCGAAGCCGGCGCGCATCGCCGAGAGGATCTTCTCGCCGAAGGTGTGGTCGACGCGCGAGCGGAAGCGCGCGAACAGCGCCGAGGTCAGCACCTCGGCCGGGGTCGCGGTCTCGACGGCGGCATCGACGGTCCAGCGGCCCTCGCCGGAATCCGAGACGTTGCCGGTATAGGAGGAGAGTTCCTCGTCGGCGGCCAATGCCTCGGCCGTCAGGTCGAGCAGCCAGGAGGTGACGACCGAACCGCGGCGCCAGACCTCGGCGATCTCGGCCACGTCGAAATCGAAGCCGTATTCGGCCGGCAGGCCTTCCTTGGCCGAGGCGTTGCGCAGCAGGTCGAAGCCCTCGGCGAAGGCCTGCATCATGCCGTACTCGATGCCGTTATGGATCATCTTGACGAAATGGCCGGCGCCGGTCGGGCCGCAATGGAGATAGCCCTGCTCGCTCGTCGGGTTGCGGCCCTCGCGATGCTTGGTCGGCTCGATCTCGCCCTTGCCGGGCGCCAGCGTCGCGAAGATCGGCTCCAGCCGATCGAAGGCCGTCTTGTCGCCGCCGATCATCAGGCAATAGCCGCGATCGAGGCCGTGGACGCCGCCGGAGGTGCCGATATCCATGTAGTGGATGCCCTTGGCGCCAAGCTCCTTGCCGCGGCGGACATCGTCCTTCCAGAAGGCGTTGCCGCCGTCGATCAGCGTATCGCCCGCGCCGACGAGGCCGGCGAGCTCGGCCAGCGTCGCCTCGGTGATCTTGCCGGCCGGCAGCATCACCCAGATGGCGCGCGGCGCCTTCAGCTTGGCGACCATGTCCTTGAGGTCCGCCGCGACGGTGGCGCCATCGGCGGCGAGGGCCTGGCCCGGCTTCGGATCCCGGTCGTAGACCACGCATTCATGGCCGGCGCGCATCAGCCGGCGCACGATATTGCCCCCCATACGGCCGAGGCCAATCACTCCAAGCTGCATGTCAGACACTCCGTGAAGCCGGCTTTCGCTGCTTCAAGCATGGAGCCTGCCGGCGGGGCAAGCCAGCGCGACGCAGGGCTCAGCCCCGGATTTGCCGCTGCAAGGCCCGCCAACGCCCCGGCGTGACGCCATAGGCGCGGCGGAACTGACGGGTCAGATGACTCTGGTCGGCGAAGCCGCAGGCGAAGGCCGTGTCGGCCGGGGACATGCTCTCCGCCAGCATGCGGCGGGCGCGATCCAGGCGGCGCATCACGAGGTAGTTATAGGGGCTGGTGCCGAAGGCCGCGCGGAACTGGCGCGCCAAGGTGAAGCGATCGAACCCGGTCACGGTTTCGAGCCCGCTGGAATCGACGGCCTCCGTCGCATGGGCATCGAGATAGTCGCGGGCGCGCTCCAGCGCCGGGGCGTCGAGCCGAGATGAACCGGCGCGGCAGGCCGAAGGATCGAGTGCGAACAAGACCTGCGCGAGCCGCTCGACCAGATCGTCGACCGCCAGCGGATCGAGCGGCTGGTCGAGATCGCGCAGCGCACGGGCTATCGCGGCGACGAGGCGCGGCTCCTGCGAAACGGCTGTGGATATGAAGGGCAAGGCGCAGCCGCCCTCGCCCATCGCCTGCCGGATCAGGCGCGGCGCGACATAGAGCATGCGGTAGCGGAAGCCGGTTTCGATACCGGAGCGGCCGTTATGGACCTCGTCGGGATGCAGGACGATGGCGTGGCCACCGAGGCTGTCGCGCCTCGCGCCGCGATAATCGAAGGACTGCACGCCCGACAGCGTCAGCCCGAAAGCATAGGTGTCATGGCGGTGCGGGTCATAGGCATAGCCCCGGAAGAACGCCTCCATGCGCTCGATGCCATCAGCGCCGGCGCCGAGCCGGACCCAGTCCTGCTCCGGCCCGCACGATCGTTCAAGACGGGCCTTCCCGGCCTCGGTTAGCGATGCATCCATGCGTTACGATACCAAGATCGCCATCGTGGTTCGCGATGATCTCGCAACCTGGCAAAAACTCAATATCGCCAGCTTCCTGGCCGGCGGGCTCGTCGGATCCTCCCCGGAACTCGCGGGCGAACCCTATCAGGATGCTTCCGGCCGCTTCTACGGGCCGCTGATCCGCCAGCCCGTCCTGATCTTCGGGGCGAGCCCCGTGGAACTCACCAACGTGCTCCTGCGAGCACAGCAGCGCGGCGTCAGGCCGCATCTCTATACCAAAGACCTGTTCGCAACCGGCAACGATATCGACAACCGCGCCGCCGTCGCCGCGGTAGCGACGGGTGCGCTCGACCTCGTCGGCCTCGGGCTCCACGCCGAGCGCAAGGAGATCGACAAGATCGCCAAGGGGTTGAAGCTGCACGGATAAGCTGTGCCCGCCCCGCAGACTTCGCTGCCTCATTCCTGTGCAACGCAAGAGCCGCACCCCGCATTCACGGCCCCGGAACGCGACTTTGGTCGGTGTTATCCAGCGCATTTTTTGGCATTTACGAGTCTGGGAGAATCGCCTTAGCCTCCTTCTTGTCGGTAACAACTGAAAGGAGGTGATCCAGTGTCTCATTGTCATCAACCGCTGGTGCAGAGCGGGCGGACCTGGACCTCTTCTTGCTGGGGTTTCTATTCCGCGTGAGTTTTCGCACCTTCAGATCCGGTTCGCCGGGTCGCGGTTCGGCAATGGAAGGGCTGCCCGCAAGGGCGGCCCTTCTCGCTTTTATAGCTCCAATGCTGGCGCATGGCCGCAAGCCGTGGCAGACAGGCGGCGTGTCACGCTTTTCCCTGCCCAATATCCCGAGTGCCGGCCGTGTCCGTTCCTGAGCCGAGCCGCGAGGCCATTCTCGACTTCATCGAGGAAGAGCGCGCTGCCGGCCGCGAGGTCGGCCGGCGCGAGATCGCCAAGGCCTTCGGGCTCGATGGCGGCGGCAAAATCTGGCTGAAGCGCCTGCTCAAGGAAATGGAGCAGGAGGGCGAGATCGGCGGCGATGGCGAGGAACGCCCGGTCCACCCGCGCGGCGCATTGCCGCCCGTGCTGCTCTCCGAGATCAAGCGCCGCGACCGTGAGGGCGACCTCATCGCCCAGCCGCTGGAATGGGACGAGGCCGAGAACGGCGCCCCGCCGCAGATTCTCGTCGAGCGCACCCGCGAGGGACGGCGCAAGGACAAGTCGGCTGCCCCGGCGCCGGGCGTCGGCGACCAGGTCATCCTCAAGCTGACGCGGCTGCGCGGCGTCGAAGGCTTCGGCTATTCTGGCCGCGTGCTCAAGGTGATGGGCAAGGCCAAGGCCGCCGTGCTCGGCATCTTCCGCGCCCTGCCCGACGGCTCCGGTCGACTGATCCCGATCGACAAGAAGGCGCTGGGGCGCGAGGCCATCATTCCGAAGGGCCGCACGGCTGAGGCGCAGGACGGCGATCTCGTCTCGGTCTCATTGCGCCGCGAGACCCGCTTCGGCCCGCCCGAGGCGCATGTGCGCGAGCGGCTGGGCTCGATCAAGTCGGAGCGTGCCGTCAGCCTGATCGCGATCCACGCCCATGGCATTCCGCACGAATTCCCACCCGCCGCGCTTCAGGAAGCAGCGAACGCGCCGCTTGCCACGCTGAAGGGGCGCGAGGACTGGCGCGATCTGCCGCTCGTCACCATCGATCCGGCCGACGCCAAGGACCATGACGACGCGGTCCATGCCGTGCCGGACGAGGACCCCGCCAATCCCGGCGGCTTTGTCGTGACCGTCGCCATCGCCGATGTCGCGGCCTATGTGACGCCCGGCTCGGCGCTCGACCGCGAGGCGCTGGAGCGCGGCAACTCGGTCTATTTCCCCGACCGTGTCGTGCCGATGCTGCCGGAGCGGATCTCGAACGATCTCTGTTCGCTGCGCGAGCATGAGGACCGGCCGGCGCTCGCCGTCCGGCTCGTGCTCAAGGCCGACGGCTCGAAGAAGGGCCATTCCTTCCACCGCGTGCTGATGCGCTCGGCGGCGAAGCTCTCCTACCAGCAGGCGCAAGCCGCCATCGACGGGCAGGCGGACGAGAAGACCGCGCCGATCCGCGAGAGCGTGCTGATGCCGCTCTGGGCGGCCTATGGCATCGCGGCTCGCGCCCGCGACCAGCGCCAGCCGCTCGAACTCGACCTGCCCGAACGCAAGCTGATCCTGAAACCCGACGGCTCGGTCGATCGCGTCATCGTGCCGGACAGGCTGGCGGCGCATCGGCTGATCGAGGAATTCATGATCCTCGCCAATGTCGCCGCGGCCGAGACGCTGGAGAAAGCCGGGAGCCTCTTGATCTATCGCTGCCATGACGAGCCCTCGCTGGAGAAGATGCGGGCGCTCGGCGAGGTGCTGGCCTCGATCGGCATCAAGCTGCCGCAGGACGGGGCGCTGCGGCCCGTGCTGTTCAACCGCATCCTGGCGATGATCAAGGGCTCGGAGAACGAAACCCTGATCAACGAGGTCGTGCTGCGCACGCAGGCCCAGGCCGAGTATGTCGCCGAGAATTACGGGCATTTCGGCCTGAACCTGCGCCGCTACGCCCATTTCACCTCGCCGATCCGGCGCTATGCCGACCTGATCGTGCATCGCGCGCTGATCACGGCGCTGAAGCTCGGCGATGACGGCCTGCCGAGGAGCGCGACGCTTGCGGAGCTGCGCGAGGTCGCGACCCGCATCTCGGCGGCCGAGCGACGCGCCATGGCTGCCGAGCGCGAGACGACCGATCGCTTGATCGCCCATTTCCTCGCCGGCCAGATCGGCGCGAGCTTCGACGGGCGCGTCGGTGGCGTCACCCGCGCCGGGCTGTTCGTGAAGCTCGACGGCACCGGCGCCGACGGCTTCGTCCCGGCCTCGACGCTGGGCGGCGACTATTACCGCTACGACGAGGCGGCCCATGCCCTGATCGGCGAGCGCACCGGCGAGAGCTGGCGCCTCGGCGACCGGGTCCATGTCAAGCTGGTCGAGGCGGCGCCCGTCGCTGGCGCTTTGCGCTTCGAGATTCTCTCGGCCGGGCGGAAGATGACGACGGGCGGTGCCGGCAGGCGGCGCGGCGGCGGAGCGCCGTTCGGAGCGAACCGGCCGGCGGCCAGCTTCGGCAAGAAGAGCAAGCCGGGCTGGTCCAAAACCGGCAAAGGCAAGCCTGGCAAGAGGCGATGATGGGCGTCCAGATCCACAGTGCCGACGGGCATCTCGAAGAGCGCGACTGGCGCCAGGCGGTGACGCGCGGCTTGCGCGGCCGCTGCCCGCATTGCGGCCAGGGCCGGCTGTTCCGTGCCTTCCTGAAGCCGGTCGACGCCTGCGAAGTCTGCGGCGAGGACCTGCATCACCAGCGCGCTGACGACCTGCCGCCCTATATCGTCATCACCATCGTCGGGCACATCATCGTCGGCGGCTTGCTGCTCGCGGAGAAGTTCGGCGACTGGCCGATGTGGCTGCACATGACCGTCTGGCCGCTTCTCACCATCGTCCTGTCCTTCGCGCTGATGCAGCCTGTAAAGGGCGGCGTCGTCGGCCTGCAATGGGCCGTGCGCATGCATGGCTTCGGCGGCGAGCCCGACCGGCCCGAGCGCCAGCCTTTGCCTCCTTCGGAAACACGCTGATGACCGATCACACCGTCACCCTGACCCAGGCCGAGCGGGCACGCACCAGCACCAACCAGCGTCCCAAGGACGCCGCGACCATGATGATCCTGGATCGCAGCCAGGCGCGCCCCAAGGTGCTGATGGGCAAGCGCCACGAGGGCCACAAGTTCATGCCGGGCAAATACGTCTTCCCGGGCGGGCGCGTCGATGCCGGCGATCGGCAGATGGTCGCGACCGGCGCCGTGCCGCAGATCTGCGAGGACCGGCTCGCCAAGCGCTGCCTGCGCCCCAGCGCCGGCAAGGCGCGGGCGCTGGCGATGGCCGCCATCCGCGAGACCTTCGAGGAAACCGGACTGCTCTTCGGCTCCGACGAGTTCGGCACGCCGGAAACTACACCACCGGGAAGCTGGAGCGAGTTTGCGGCGCAGGGCGTCTATCCCGATCTTTCGGCCGTGACCTTCGTTGCGCGCGCGATCACCCCACCGCGCCGGCCGAAGCGATTCGACACCCGCTTCTTCGCGATAGACGCCTCGGCCGTCGCCAAACGCATCGACGGCATCATCGGCCCCGATTCGGAGCTGGTCGACCTGGTCTGGGTCGATTTCGACGAGGCCAAGCAGCTCGACCTGCCCACGATCACCAAGGTGATCATTCAGGAGGTCGAAGCCCGGATCGATGCCGGTTTTGCGCCCTATCTGCCCGTCCCGTTCTATTGGGAGAAGCGCGGCAGCTTCGTGCGCGAGGAGCTCTAAAGCTGCCTCGCGCGCGCCAGAGCTATTCTTCCTTGACTTCGCCGGCCCTTTGCGGCATTCCCCGCGCTGACGGTTTGCCGGGTTCGCCCGGCCATTTTCTTTTCCGAGGGCCACCGGCCCGCATGGTTCGAGGATAGACCCATGGCCAAGGCCGTGACGATCAAGATCAAACTGCTTTCGACCGCCGACACCGGCTTCTTCTACGTGACGAAGAAGAACTCGCGCACGATGACCGAGAAGATGTCGAAGAAGAAGTATGACCCCGTCGCGCGCAAGCACGTCGAGTTCAAGGAAACCAAGATCAAGTGAGGCTTGGCCTCGCGATCTGACTTCGCTTTGAAAAACCGCCCTTTCGGGCGGTTTTTTCGTTTTGGGCGGACCATTTAGATATACCTTGGATCTGCGGCGTCATCCTGGGCTTGCCCCGGGATCCATCGTAAGGCTCCGGAGCTCTGTGATGGATCCCGGATCGGCGCTGCTGCGCAGCTTGTCCGGGATGACGCGGTCGGACCCTGTCTATCCGCAATACGCCCGAACGATCTTGCCGGTCTTCGGATCGGTCTCGATGGTCAGGCGCTCCCGGCGGTAATCCATCGTCACCCCCTGCCCCGGCCGGATCTGCCGCACGACGGTCGCTCCGGTGATCTGCTGCGCCTCGGCATCGTCGATGCGAGCCTTGCCTGCCAGCGTCTCGGCCGCATCCTCCCGGCATTGACCGGGCAAGCCGGGCGCGGCCGTGACCACCGCGTCCTGCTGTGCATCGCTCTGGCAAGCCGCCAGGGTCAACGCGGCGAATGACAGGGACCCGGCCAGCCAGAATCTCCGCGCCATCATCGCAACATCCCCTTTCAAGCCATCATCTCGATCGCCGGAGGCTCTACGATCACGATGCGACGCAGCCATGGCAAGAGGGCTTCACTCAGGCCGCGATCCCCGCCGCCTCCGGGCTCGGCGGAAACGGGGGCAGCCATGTCGCCAGGGCGCTGCGGCCGGCTTCGGTCAATGCATAGACACCGCGCCCGGAACGTTCGAACCAGCCATAGACATTGCGGTGCAGGATCTTCTGGGCATCCGGGCAGGACGGCTTGAGATCGCGCGGGCGCTTCGGCTCCGCCGCCATCGCCGCAGCGCAAGCCAGGGCCTGTTGCCGATAGGCTGTCATGATGGGCTTGCGCGTGCCGCCGCCCATCGCCGGGTCGCCCTGGCGGCGCTTGTGCTCATCCACCAGCCGCGAGCGCCGGCGCGGGTCCTTGCGCGGCGTGGGCGCTGCCGGCGAGACAAGGATGGAGACATCGCCGGCCTTCGAGATGCCGAGCAGACCGAAGCCGAGGCGCCGGCAGAGATTGCGATAGCGCGGATCGCTCTCGCGCCCCTTGCCCCGGGCCGAGAGCTGGGCCGCCAGCCAGATCTCGTCGCCGAGGCTGAGCCGGTCCACGCCCTGCAGGATGAGTTCGAGATTGAAGCTCAGCTTCAACTCGCCGATCACCACGACGGACGGGTCGCCGTCACGAAGGCCGACGAGATCGCAAGGCCCGATCTCACCCTTCACGGTGTAGCCGAGTCCTTCGAGGAAGCGCTTGACGGGCAGATAGAGCGACGTTTCCACATCCACCTCCGGAGAGCAGGCCGCCATCTTGCTCGCCAGTCGTTTCGGAGAGGCAAACGCGGGAGGCACGGCCATGGCTCAAGCGAAAAATCCACCCGCCACGGGCCTGGATGACCGGCCGATGGCGGATGGATTTGATCTCGACGATCTATGATCAGTCCCGAGCGCAATCCGAGCAGATCGCGCTATCTCCGATCACTCCCACTCGATAATTTTGGGTCAACCTAGTGCATTGAAAAATAATGCGAAAATATTTTTTCGCATATCGAGATACCGTCTAGGCTACCGTCAGAAAAGTTCGATCTTGAAATTATTGAACTTTTTGGGCTGGCGATGAAGTTCGACATTTCGCCATCTATCGCTGGAAGCGGGAACTGCCGGCAGTTGGCATCGACTCGGTAAATGTGCTCGATGAAACAGGATTATACCGTCACGGTCCTTGGTTGGCCATCCTCAAGGTCGGCCTCTCCAATCTAACCAAAACCCGCGACAACGGTTTCGATGGGCAGGAACAGCGTCCGGCTGTCCTCGGGATATTCTATGAACTCCGCGCAGCGCAGATAGAAGCGTTTGGCCGCCCCATCCTTCGCTTGCACCATCACCGCCCCGATGCCGATGCTTTGCGAGGCCAGCGCGATCCGCCGCAGCGCGTCCGACAACAGGTCCGCGCCGAGGCCCTTGCCTGCATGGTCGAGGCTAACGGCGAGCCGCCCGATGATCGAAACCGGAATCAGGTCGGGTGCGTTGCGTCGCACCTTGCCGGGAGCTGCGCCCCGCTCAACCGATCCCGCCGAGATACAGAAATAGCCGACGACCCGATTTCCCGCGCACACGACGTAGGTGCGCGAGAACCGGCTTTCGTTCTTCAAGGCCCGGTGCCGCAGCCAGTCGTTCAGTGCAGGCTCGCCGCAGTCAAACGCGGAAAGATCATGCTCCGCCGTCAACGGAACGGGGGCAGACAGTCGCGGGTCGGGATGGTCCGGCGAGTCGTCTATTTCTGCCATGCCGGGGTCCGGCGCAGCAGCGCCTTGAGCTTCGGTCCCGGCGCGGGCGGATTGTCGAGCGCGTGCATGAAGGCGTCGTAGCGTTCGGAGTCCAGCGTGAACAAACGCTGATCGAGCAGCACATCCACCGCTTGCCGCCGTGCACTTTCCACCATGAACTCGGTGCGCGTCTTACCAAGGACCGCCGCCGCATCGTCGATGAGCTGGCGGGTGCCGGTTTCGATACGCAGGTTGATGCTGCCCTTGGCGTCAGCCGCAGAGGCGCGCGCCGCGACGACAGCGGCCGCAGAGCGGGAAGATTCGGAGGGGGCGAGACGTGTTTTTGCCATGACCGGAATATGGGCGTTTGTATCCACACTGTCAATACAGAAGAAGGTAAGGAACGTATGGGCGTCGCCCTTCGGGCCGGGCTTTCGGCTACGCCGGACCCACGGCAGCGGCGCGTTTCGGCCACTCGGCTTCAATCCCCTAACGCATGACTGTCGCCAGTTAGAAATGCGGCCCCGACGCTTGCGCGCCGGGGCTTTGTCACTGGCGGCCCTCCGGCTCTCTACGGCGCAATGTGGAAGCGCGTTCGCCTCCGGGCCGGCGCGGCTGCCGCCGCGTCTTATCTGATCGCTACGAAGAAGATTGCTAAGGGCGTTGCCCTCGCGCGGCGCAAGAAAACTCTCCGGCCTTTCGCGGCATAAACGGCCCGCTCCCCGCAAGCGGGTCCCCTCCATTTATTCCACGGTGCCAAAGACTTCTCCTGCGCCTTGCTACCCGTGGCTCGCCGCCGGGCAAGGGTTCAGGAGCGGCGCTTCGCTGCTCTGAACCCCAAACCCGAGGATCAGAGACATGACCAACCTTTCCGACAGCAATCCCCGCATCTATGTCGCCTGCCTTGCCGCCTACAATAACGGCTATCTGCATGGGGCTTGGATCGACGCGGATCAGGACGCGGATGAAATCAGGGACGAAATTGCGGCCATGCTCGCACGGTCCCCCATCGAGCACGCGGAGGAATATGCCATCCATGACTACGAGGGCTTCGAGGGCGTCACCATCAAGGAATATGCCGGCATCGACACCGTGGCGCGCATCGGCGCGTTCATCGCAGAGCATGGCGCGTTAGGCGCTGGCTTGCTGGAGCAGTTCGTCGGCGACATGGACCAAGCCGAAACCGCCTTGCAGGACTGCTATCACGGCCAGTTCGCTAGCCTTGCCGACTTCATGGAGGACTTGACCGCTGAAAGCGGCACCACGATCCCCGAGGCGCTGCGCTACTACATTGATTGGAAAGCAATAGCCCGTGATGCTGAAATGAACGGTGAGTTTTTCACAGTCGAAACCTCACACAACGAGGTGCATGTGTTTTCCAGTCAATGAAAACCGGAGCACCTTGCCCGCATTTTGCGGGCGGGCGTATCGCGGAATCATCGAAATAGTGTTAAGCAAAAAATAACCAAGAATGATCGGACTGGCCGCTCAAGGTATCTGCTTTGAGCGGCTTCTATATTTCTAGCGATCTTTGAACCTCTAAGGGCTGGGCGCTGCCTTGCGCGCCCCGGCTTTGGGAGGTGACGCCATGCTTAGCATCGACTGGCGTTCGCCGGTGGCATACAGGCACGCGAAGCACATTTCGGCCGCCGGTTTCGCTTGGGAATATCTGCGCCGGAATGACGATTATCGTCAGGAGTTCCAGACCATCGCACTAACCGGAGGACCGTCCGGCCGTGACCTTGCAGCGTTCGCGGATCGCTGGGGGTTGCGATTTCCCGTGCGATCCCGACGCGCCGCATGACTGGCCGACGCCAATCTGGAGTCCGAACCTTCAACCGCAAGCGGTGATGCTGTCGCCGGTCGAGCATAAGGACGGCGACACCGAACCGATATTGACGCTGGCTCATCTCGCCGGCCTTGATCTGCGCCGCGCTGCCGATGGCTGGCATGGTATCTGGCAGGTTGATGGCGTCACACATCAATTCTGGCTTCCCGAGGCGACTCCCGACGCCGCCGCCTTCTATGCCGTCACCCTGCCGATGGATTCCTTTCTGGAGCTTCGCGCTCACGCTGCCCGCCGTTTCTGGCGGTCCCTCAACGGCCGGGCACCCGGTCCCGATTTCCGCGCGGTCCCTGCCCAGCTCCGGCAATGGCATATCCTGTCGCTGCGCGCGCTTGACGCTCGGTTGCATGGCGAGAGCTATCGCACCATCGCCGAAGTCCTGCTCGGCTTTCGAGGCACTAAGGAGGATTTCGAGAACGATCCGCGCAAGAACAAAGCTCGCCGCTTGGTCGCGCACGGTATCAAGATGATGCGGGGCGGCTATCGCCTGCTGCTCCACTACCCTATCAAGCCCGGCAAGCGTTGATCGTTAGCGAGCACCGTCTTGTTGCAAGTCGCAAACTTACTGCCAGTTGCAACAAAGAGGTGCGATACGAAAAGAACCGGAAAGCCAGCCCTCGGGGAAATGTTGCGGACTTTAGAATTCCTACGAGAACTTCAGCAGGAATGGAGTGGATCTAACAAACTGCTTCATGTGTCAAGAACGGCAAGGCGGCTTCTCAACTGAATAACTCGTTGCTTAATCTATGTTTTCGCACGACCATGCCTGAAATGTATTTTGAGGAAATTTTCCATGACCTTACTAAAGACGCTGCGTTTGATTCTCAGTCCTTGCGCCCCGGTGGATCGTGTTAACTTCATCCAGCTAGAGCTTGACCCAGAAGTGATGCGGTTTCTTAACAATGGTGCGGTTGATCATGACAGGATCGATTCGACGACCGCGCCGTTTCTCATGCCACGAGGAACCGAGCCGAACGTCTGGACAGCGCGACGCAATGCGGATGACGAGTTCGTCGGCTGGTTCTGCTTGTTGCCGAAAGGGAGGGCGTTAGCTGAGATCGGATATCGACTGCGCCGGGAAGCTTGGGGTCAGGGGCTGGCAACTGAAGGAGCTTTGGCTCTTATCGGTTGGGGCTTCGAGGTCGCGGGATATGACAAGATTGTGGCCAATACAATGGCGGTCAACCAAGGGTCGCGCCGTGTAATGGAGAAGGTTGGTATGAAACACACGCGGACGGATTTCTTGGATTTTCCCGACCCCATACCCGGCACGGAGCACGGCGAGGTAACGTATGAGTTGACCTGTTCAGAATGGGCCAACAATTGAGAGGCATATCAGCTTTTAGGACGTGACAAAGCCACGCGAAACGTCAGCGATGAGGTCGATTCCTGCCGGCCGGATATCGTGAAATTCCAAAGCTTCCGAGGTGAAGTAAACTGAAAACCGCCGATGCTCACGCCTTGTTAGCTGCCGCCTGTTCCAGAATCTTACGATAGCCCTCTCGCGATAGCCATTGCGCGCGTTCGAGGTGGCTTTGCCAGCAACGATAGGTCCGAAGTTCCTCGGCTGCCGGATCGCGGTGCAGCACGATCCGCGCGACTTCCTTCCAGTCCGCGCCCTCGGCCTTCGCATCGAGAAGGCGCAGATAGGTAACGTAGTGGCGTTCGTCATAGGTGGTTATGGCGTCGCCGGCTGGCGCTTCGTCGTCCACATCGGGATCGAGTTCGACAGGAACCCGCATAGTCATCCCCCGTATCCGAGAGAGCTTGTCTGCGGTGCGCCCCCGCAAACGATTCTCTCTGACTCTTGGTGATCGGGGAGTTCGAAACCGCTGTTACACGGCCCCATGGCCTTTAGCTCGGAAAGCCTGTTGTATACGCCACAGGCTCCCCGACCATAGGTCAAGGAGTGCGGTGCCGTAACGGCCGGCACCAAACGGTAACAGAGGGGTTTCGACGCCCCGGAGCAGCGCGTCTGCTCCACCCATGATCTTAGCCGAGCTGCGCGCGGATGTCTTTGCCTATTCGGCGCGGCAGGCAACGAGCCGTTGAAATCCTTCACCTACTAGCCAGCGACGCCCCCGAGGGGGGTGCCGCCAGCGCATAGACGCAAATGCGGCACGCTACGCGCCGCCGATCCCTCGCCATGGTTCGCCACAGTCCGCTGCCGCCCCCGGCAGCCCAATCCCGACTGGAGGTGATCCATGCCCAACCCGCTTGCGGGCCTGCCGCCGCGCCTGTTGCGCACCAAGGAAGCCGCGCGCTTCCTCGGCATATCCATCCGCACTCTTGAGAAACATCGCACCTACGGCACCGGCCCGACCTATCGCAAGGTCGGCGGTCGCGTCCTCTACACCGTCCGCGATCTGGAGGACTGGAGCGCGGTCGGCGAACGTAAATCCACCCGCGACAAGACCGCCGGCACCGTCTTTCCCGCGCGTCCGCTCACACCCGAAGAACGGGACGAGTGCTAGATGCTGCGCGAGGACGATCACACCCCCGCGCCGCCGACCGAGGACAGCGAGCGCAGCCGCCTAGACCCCTTCGTGGTCGCAACGGGCGATGCGCCGCCGCGCGACCAGCGCGACTTGATGGAACGGCCGTTTTTCTCGCTGGCGAAGACCCCGCGCACCAAGCCGATTCTCTACAAGGCCGCCGACATAGAGGTGCAGGTGTTCGGGATGCCCGAGCACGGCATGGCGACCATATGGGACGCCGATGTGCTGATATGGGCGGCCTCGCAGATCGTCGCGGCCGAGAATGACGGCCTCACGACTTCGCGCTTCGTCCGGTTCACGCCCTACCATCTGTTGCGCGCCATCGGACGCCCGACCGGCAATCACCAATACCGGCTTCTGAAAGCCGCGCTGGCGCGGCTGCAATCGACCGTCATCGCCACCACCATCCGCAACGGCCCGCATTGGCGTCGCCGGCAATTCTCATGGATCAACGAGTGGGAGGAAATGACGACGCGCGCCGGCCGCGTCGAGGGCATGGAGTTCGTCCTGCCCGAATGGTTCTACAACAGCGTCATCGACCGCTCGCTGGTCCTGACCATCGACCCGGCCTATTTCCGGCTGACTGGCGGCATCGAGCGATGGCTTTACCGCGTCGCCAGAAAGCACGCCGGGCACCAGCGCCACGGCTGGATTTTCGAGGTCGCGCACCTTCATCAGAAATCCGGCAGCCTCGCGCGGCCTTCCGATTTCGCGCTCGACCTGCGCCGGATCGCGGCCCGCCAGCAACTCCCCGGCTACCACCTCCAGATCGAGCGGGAAGACGGCCGCGAACTGCTGCGCATCCGCCCCGAAAACTTATCAACAGGCACTGTTGATAACCCTGTTAAACCCATCGGCACATCAGGCGCACGGGGTATCGGCACATCAGGCGCAAGACTATCGGCACATCAGGCGCACGAACCGCAGCTAATGCTTTGGCCTGAAAAGCGGAATCCAACCGCTAACTTATCTAACAGAGAATCTAACTCTTTTTCTTTGACGCGCGCGCAGGCGAAGCGTGGTGCCGGTTCTGCCGCGAGCGGCGAGCCATGATGCTCGCCGTTGACGCAGCGCACGCGCGCAATCCCCACCAGCACATTGCCGGAGACGCACAATGACCCGCCGCGCCCATCGCAGCGCGCACGGCCGTCCGCTGCCGGACGGGCCTGCGCCCTTCACGACATTGGTTGAACTCACGTTCGAGAAGCGCCGCATCGAGCACTGGATACGCTTCGGCCGCAAGAGCTACGAACAGATCATCGACCGCCGCCGGAGTGTCGTCGGCTTCGCGCCGGGCAGCGTCTTCGCCTTCGTCCGATGGGCGAAAGGCGACCATGGCACGGTCGTTTCCCGCATCGACATCGTGCGGGCAATCGGGCGCGGCGAGCCGTTCCAGACATTGCCCTTCGTCCGCCCCGGCGGCGAAATCCTGTTGCGCCTCGACGGTTGGCCGAAGGTGCAGCGCGGGCTTGCCGCCATCGACGCCGTGGAATCGCTCGGCCTCGATCCGGCCGACGCTGCACCGGAACACTGGCGGCACCTCCACAACCGTTTGACCGCCAATCTGGAGCCGCACGCTTACACGCCCGAGCGACATGCCGCGTGGCTTCACCGCCGAAGGATCGAGCCATGACGCGCCGCCGCACCCTCACGGTGACGGCGCTCGCCATCATCGGCATCGCCGCCGCCAGCGCCGTCGAGTGGCCCGTGAAACTCATCTGGAACGCCACAGCCAGCGCGCCCATCGGCTTCTACACCGTCGAGCCGGCCGACGCGCTCGACGTGCCCGAGCTGGTCGCCGTCATGCCGCCCGAACCGCTCGCCGCCTTCATGGTCGAGCGCGGCTATATCGCGCGCGGCGTCCCGCTGTTGAAGCGCGTCTTGGGCCTTCCGGGACAGCGGGTTTGCCGCTTGCGATCTACGATCACGGTGAACGGGATCGAGATGGGCGAGGCGCTGGAGCGCGACAGCCTCGGCCGCGATCTGCCCGTCTGGCAGGGCTGCCGCGTCATCGGCGACGACCAGCTTTTCCTCATGAATTGGGAAGTCCGCGACAGCCTCGACGGCCGCTATTTCGGACCCATCCCCGCAGCTTCCGTCATCGGCCGAGCGGTCCCGCTCTGGACCGATGAGGAAGGCGTCGGCCGCTACGAGTGGCGCGCGCCGACGCACTGAAACCATCCCCGAAAGCCAATCACAGGAGATTTCCCATGGCAGAAATAGGCACCTTCACCCGCACCGAAACCGGCTATGCCGGGAAGCTACATTCGTTCGGCCTCCGCGATAAGCTGTTCATCGTTCCGGCCAAGCCGAGCGACGTGAAGAACGCGCCCGACTATCGCGTGCGCCTCGATAGGGAGGACGGCCCGGACGCCGGCCCGGCATGGAAGGACGCCAGCGAAAATGCCGGCGACTTCGTGTCGATGAGGCTGGAGGGACCGATCTTCCCGTTCCCGATCCGCGCCAAACTGTTCCAGTCCAACGACGATCCTTCGGTCTGGACGCTGCGTTGGAAGCACCCCCGGAAAGTCGAGGACGAGGAATGACGGCCGCGCGCGTCCGGCCCGCCATCCGGTCCAAGATCGTCATCCCTTTGTTCGCGGAAAAGCCGTCTCATCCCTCCGTCCCGCTCGGCCACCGGACGGCCGGCGCGCGCAGCAAAGGTCAGGGGCGGCCATCGGCCGGCGCTTGCGCCTTGCCCTTGACCGCCGCGAGCACGCTGGCAGGCTGGTGGCGAAGCGGAGACAGGACTGCATGGCATTATGCCGTCCTGATACTGGCCGGCGCGCTTTCCGTCTGCGCCGGACCGGGCGGCGCGGTCGCGCAATCCGCGCCCGTCGAGCGCCCGGCCGCCGCCCATCCTTATGCGGCTCACATCGCCGAGGCGTCGCAGCGTTTCGGCATACCGCAGCATTGGATCGTCGCGGTGCTACGTGCCGAGAGCGCGGGCGATGTGCGCGCGATTTCGTCGGCCGGCGCGATGGGATTGATGCAGGTGATGCCCGACACATGGGCGGGCCTGCGCGTCCGCTACAGCCTCGGACGCGATCCCTACGACCAGCGCGACAACATCCTCGCAGGCACGGCATACCTGCGCGAAATGTTCGACCGCTATGGCAATGTCGCGGCGATGCTGGCGGCCTACAATGCCGGTCCCGGCCGCTATGACGAATACCTTGCGACCGGCCGCACGCTGCCGGCCGAAACGCGGGCCTATGTTGCCGCGCTCGCGCCGATCCTCGGCGGCGCGGCTGCAACCGAACCGCCGTCATCGGCACCGCCACCGCCGCCAGATTGGCGTGAATCACCGATGTTTGTCACACGCTCGACCGACGCCCGAACTGCGCCCGCGCTGCCGTCCGAGGCGCAATCCGGCGATCTGTTTGCTGCCGTTTCGGAGCCGGATCGCCGATGAAGATCGCCTATGCCGACCCGCCCTATATCGGCTGCGCGCACCTCTATCGGGACCATCCCGATTACGCGGGCGAGGTCGATCATGTGCGCCTGATCGAGCGGCTGGATCGCAACTATGACGGCTGGATATTGCACGCCGCCGCGACGCCGCGCTCTATCGCAACGCTTGCCCCGCTGGTCGAGAGGACGGGCGCGCGATGGATGGCATGGGTGAAGGGATTTGCGGCGTTCAAACGCAATATCCCGGTCGCCTTTGCGTGGGAGCCGGTCATCGTGAAGGCGGCGCGAAAGCCTGTCGTCAGCAAACGGCTGGTGATGCGGGACTGGATTCAGGAGAGCATCACGCTTCGCCGTGGCCTCACTGGCGCAAAGCCCGAAGCGGTCTGCCATTGGGCTTTCGAGATGGTCGCCGCGCGTCCCGACGATACGCTCGACGACCTGTTTCCCGGCACCGGGGCGGTTGCCGAAGCATGGCGCACATGGCGGCTCAAATTCGCTTTGCCGGACGAGCCGGCGGCGCGCTCCGCAGCGCCTCGCGGTGTGCAGGATCGTGCAGCGGATGGAGCAGGACCATGAAGGCAGGAGGGGCAGAAAAGGCAGAAAGGGCGGAGGGCAAGATTAAAGAAGACGGCACCATATCGGGCCGCTTCTGGAAATTGTTGTTGTCTGCACACTGGTTAGGTTGCCGGTTCCGGCACCATGGTTTTGAGGGGCCGCGTGCCGCGATTTCGTGCAAAGCCTTGGCTTTGCACGGTTTCGAGCGGCACCATAGGCCCATATCAGCCTGTTTTCAGCGGTTTTCGCTGGAGTCGCGCCCATGAGCGCCGACGACGAAAACCGCTTCCGTCCGAAGCCCGGCCGCATCCGATCCGACACGCCGAAGGCCGGTAAGACCAAGAGCTTTTTCACGCAGGTCAAGAAGATCACCCGGCAGCATCAGGCAGCGGCCTCCCGCGATCCTTCCATGCCGTCATCCGCCCGCCCGTCATCGCCGGGCCGGTCCCGCGCCGTGGTCGCCAGCGGCAAGGGCGTGAAGCGCGGCCGGGGCGCGAGCTTCGTGCGCGCCCGCAACATCTCCGGTCAATGGCATCATCGCCAGCCCGGCAGCCGCCGCGTGATGGTCAAGCCGCTTAGCGTCAGGGCCGCGTGGAAGGGCGGACGCGCCCGCGCGCATCTGCGCTATGTCCAGCGCGACGGCACGTCACGCGATGGCGAGCGCGGGCGGCTCTATTCGGCGACCGAGGACCGCACCGATGGCGACGCCTTCCTTGATCGCGGCAAGGACGACCGACATCAATTCAGATTCATCGTCTCGCCCGAGGACGGCGCGGAGCTGGCGGACCTCACGGCCTACACCCGCGATTTCATGCAACAGGTGGAAGCGGACCTTGGCACGAAACTCGATTGGGTTGCCGTCAATCACTACAACACCGGCCATCCCCATGTGCATATCGTCGTCAACGGCCGCGACGATAGCGGCGGGGATCTAGTCATCAATGGCGACTATCTTTCGGCCGGCCTGCGCGAACGCGCCAGCGAGCTTGCCAGTCTGGAACTCGGCCCCGTCACCGAGATCGAGCAGACCCGCAAGCTGTCGGCCGAAATCGACCAAGACCGTTTCACCCGGATCGACCGCGCCATGGCCGAGGAAGCCGATGCCCGTTTCCTCGACCTGCGCCATGAACCGGCAGAGCCGAGGCGGCAGTTCGAGCGGACGCTGCGTTTGCGCCGTCTCGGCAAGCTGGAGAAGATGGGGCTGGCGACCGAACACGCGCCCGCCGTTTGGGAATTGAGCAAGGACATGGAACCGGCCCTGCGCGAGTTGGGCGAGCGCGGCGACATTATCCGCACCATGCAGAAGGCGCTCGGCCCGCAGGGCGGCGAGCGCGATCCCATGAGTTTCCAAATCCATGACGGAGTGCCCGAGACGCCGATCTTTGGCCGCGTCGTGGACAAGCATCTATCCGACGAGCTGGGCGAGAACCTGACAATCGTGGTGGACGGGATCGAAGGCCGCACGCACCACATTGCCGGCATTGCGCCCGAGCGGCTGGAGGATGCCCGCATCGGCAGCATCATCGAGATCGGCCCGGCCGAGGCGGCAGCCCGGCCGTCCGACCGCACCATCACCGCCATCGCCGAGGACGGCATCTATCGGCCGAGCCGCCATCTGGAGCAGGCGAAGTTCGAGGGCCGCGTTCCCGGCGGCGACTATGAGGGCTATGTCGATGCCCATGTCCGGCGGCTGGAGGCGCTACGCCGGGCCGGGATCGTCGAGCGGATCGACACCGACCAATGGCGCATCCCCGATGATCTGGTCAGCCGTGCCGCCGCCTATGACGCCGGCCGTGACCGGCAGGCCAGCGTTCGCGTCCTTTCCCCGGTCGATCTAGGCAAGCAGATCGGTTCGGATGGCGCGACCTGGCTGGACCGGCGGCTGATCCATGGCGAGACGGCCGACCTTGCGCCGGCCGGCTTCGGCCAGCAGGTGCGCGAGGCGATGGACCAGCGCCGCGAGCATCATATCGAACAGGGCGACGCCACCCGAGCACGGAACGGCCGCATCTTCTATCGGCGTAGCCTTCTCGCCACGCTGCGCGAGCGGGAGGTTGCCCGCGTTGGCGCGGAGATGGCCGAGAGCAAGGGCCTACCGTTCCGAACCGCCACGGACGGAGAGAACGTCAGCGGCAAGTTCACCGGCACCGTGCAGCTATCGAGCGGCAAGTTCGCCGTGGTTGAGAAGTCCCACGAGTTTACGCTAGTCCCGTGGCGGCCCATCATCGACCGCCAGCTCGGCCGCGAGGTCATGGGCGTCGTGCAGGGCGGATCGGTTTCGTGGCAGTTGGGGCGGCAAAGAGGGCTAAGCATCTAGGTGCCGCCCTTATGCCTCAAACCTCGACGAGATAGTTCACGCTCATTTCGGTCTTGCCGGAGGGAACAATCTCTGGCCGGACTTCACCCACCTGTTCAAATCCCGCGTTGAGAAGAACCCGCTCCGATGCAGGGTTTTCTTGAACCGTTCGAGCGCGGAGCTTTCTCAGGCCCAACTTGCGGGCCATTTCCACGGCCAGCGCGAGCGCGCGACCCGATACCTTTCGGCCACGATGCTCCGGCGCGACCCAATAGCCAATCTCCGCGTCATCCGGTTTCACGTCAAAGATCACCAGACTTCCGAGAAACGAATCCGAGGGAGCATCCGAGATTGTCAGGACGGCCAAGGTTCCATCGCGCAATCCGTCTGCAATCGTACCCCGGATCATGTCACGAACGATCTGCGGCGTATATTCGTCCAACGGCAGGTGAGCGAAGTGCTTGACCGAAGCATCGTTCGTCCCGGCGGCATATGCTTCCGCATCTGCATCCGACATGGCTCTGATCGTTACCACGCCATCTGAGATCGGCAAGACGGCGAGGAAATTTCGATCTGCCAAGCCGCCATGGGTATCGTTTTGATTGCTCATTCTTGCTTCCGCTCTTGTCTCGATTGTTTCCATCTTCGGCGCAATGCAGCGCCCGCTATCCGTGCGCGGCGTTCCGATGGACTCGCCACACAGTGCGATAGATCGATGATCGTTGACTCGAACAATGTTCGATTGATAGAGTGATGCACTAGGACACGCTCGACTGTCAAGTTTGCGGGAGTAGGAATGACTAAGAACGGACCATCGCAGACGGAGCGCGGTTCCTCGACGATTTGGCTGAAACCAGCCAAGCGAGTGCGCGACGTTCCCGCGCTGACGCGGGACCGCATCGTCCAAGCCGCTGTCGAGATTCTAGACATGCGGGGCCAAGACGGCCTGACGATCCGCAAACTGGCGGAACATCTGAACGCCGGTGCCGCATCCCTCTACTGGCATGTCGAGACACGCGACGATGTGCTTGAACTGGCACTGGATAGCGTTCTCGGTGAAATCCCTCTGCCAACAGAACCGTTGAAATGGGACAAGGAGTTGATCCGCTTCCTAACAGAATGGCGGCAGACGCTTCTACGGCATCCTTGGTCAACCAGCCTGTTCGGCTTCCGGCCGCTGCTCGGTCCCAATGCCTTGGTCCGATCCGAACATCTTCGCGCAACCCTCGCAAGGGCGGGATTGCCGAAGGCCGACATTATCCATGCGGGATACACATTATCGAACTTCATGCTCGGATCGGTCGCGACGCAAGTAGCATGGCAAGCCGGCGACGAAGCTGCAACCCGTGCGCGCGTCGCCACTTTCCTTCGGGATCACGCGGCCGAATATCCAGCCCTTTCCTCGCAGATCGAGAGCGAACCCGATGATTGGGGTGAGAGCTTTTCGCGTGGGTTAGGCTGGATAATCCGTTCCTTCGCTACCTCATAGGGTGGCGAATATGCGACGGCGGAAACAGTCAACATCACTGACCGACCGCCAATGGGGGATGCCGACCGCGCTTGGATCGCGTATTCCCCTTGCCTCGCTCATCCAGACGATTGCCGTCGCCGAATATCTCAACTTTCGACACGCCGCCAATGCGCTCGGTGTGGCGCAATCCAGCGTCAGCGCCCGCGTGAAGGCGCTGGAGGACGATCTTGGCATCCTCGTGTTCGAGCGCCATGCGCGCGGCGTTCGCCTGACAGAAGCCGGACGCCATTTTGTCGAGCGGATCGCGGCCGGCATCGACCAACTTGACCATGCCGTGAAGACCGCCGGCATGGCGGCAGCCGGCGAAAGCGGTCGGCTTCGCATCGGTATCCATGCCCTGATTCCACACAGCTTCCTCGCAAACTTGATCGACCAATACCGCGAAGACCACCCCGGCATCGAGGTCGAAATCGCCGAGGGCACGGCCCGCGATACCGTCATGCAGCTTCGCGCCGACATGCTCGACATAGTTTTTGTGGCCGGCACGCCCGAACTGCCCGACTGCAATTCCCGCCGCATCTGGACGGAACCGCGGGTCGCCGTTCTGTCGGAGCGGCACCGTCTCGCCGGGCAGGCAAGCGTCACATGGGCCGATCTGGTCGGCGAGACGTTCCTAGTCCGGCATGGCGGCACCGGCCCGCAAGCGCATGACCATATCGTTTTGCGCCTCGCCGGGCGCTGGCCCGCGCCGTCGATTCTGCGTTTCGACGTGGGGCGCGGCACCCTATTGTCCATGGTCGGACAGGGGTTCGGCATCACCATCGTCGGGGCAGCCACGGCGCTGCTGCCAACGTCCGGCGTCGTCTTCCTGCCGTTCGCCGACGAGCCGGAACCGATTACGTTCTCGGCCATCTGGTCGCCGTCCAACCGCAGCGCCACGCTGAAAAATCTGCTCTGCCTTGCCAGCCACATGGGGCAGATCGCCCGCACCGACTGAATCTAGCCGCTGGCGGCCGGTCATCGACCGCCAGTTCGGCCGCGAGGTCATGGGCGTCGTGCAGGGCGGATCGGTGTTGTGGCGGTTGGGGCGGCAAAGGGGGTTGGGACTTTAGAGCACCTGAAACGGCGTTGCGACA